>CAJULU010000031.1:0-50347 GCA_910587575.1 uncultured Dorea sp. | reverse complement strand
ATGCCTTATTTGCCTCAGCCATCTTGTGCATATCTTCCTTCTTCTTCACAGATGCGCCTGTGTTGTTGGATGCATCAAGAATCTCGTTCGCCAATCTTTCTTCCATCGTCTTCTCGCCTCTCTTGCGTGAATACAATGTCAGCCAGCGAAGCGCCAGAGCCTGTCTTCTGTCAGCTCTTACTTCGATCGGCACCTGGTAGGTTGCTCCGCCGATACGTCTTGCCTTAACCTCCAGTACAGGCATGATGTTGCTCATTGCCTCTTCGAATACTTCGATTGCCGGCTTATCGGATTTTTCTGCAACTCTGTCAAACGCTCCGTATACAATCTTCTGCGCTACACCTTTCTTACCGTCTAACATGATGTTGTTAATCAGCTTTGTAACCACTTTATTGTTGTACAACGGATCTGCTAATACATCTCTCTTCTGGGTATGTCCTTTACGTGGCACGGTCCTTCCCTCCTTAAACATAATTGTGCTTTTTCATAAATGCACTGATTAATTCATCGGTACTCACATGTGTCTTTCTAATGATACTGTGTAGTGCAATCTATATCCTTGCAACTTACTTAATCATAGTTCTGTTTGTGACTACTTAAAATTCTTACTTTTTAGCGTCTTTCGGCCTCTTGGCGCCGTATTTAGAACGTGCCTGCCTTCTCTTAGCGACACCCGCCGTATCAAGCGTACCTCTGACGATATGGTATCTTGTACCTGGAAGGTCTTTTACCCTTCCGCCGCGGATCAGAACAACACTATGCTCCTGAAGGTTGTGGCCTTCTCCCGGAATATAGCTTGTTACCTCGATACCGTTGGACAGACGTACTCTGGCGATCTTACGAAGCGCTGAATTAGGCTTCTTAGGTGTGGCTGTCTTAACTGCGGTACATACCCCTCTCTTCTGAGGAGCGGACGCATCCGTACTTCTCTTCCTTAAAGAGTTATACCCTTTCTGCAGTGCTGGAGCTGTAGACTTCTTTACAGATGTCTGACGGCCTTTCTTTACTAACTGGTTAAATGTTGGCATTCTCTTTCACCTCCTACGATTATAATAAGTTGCACTCTGTTGCCAAACTGCGTGCTGTTTCTTTAAAAATGCATCTGCATCAATATCAATGCATCACGATGCACGCTAAATTAGTTTATTACGAATGTTCCCCCTTGTCAAGGGGTTTTTCCTGGTTTTTCCGCTTTTTTACAGCGAATTTCCCGGTTTTTAGTACATGACTCCCAGTGTCATCTCACTCATCCATTTCCGTTTCTGTTCCATGGAAGAATGCACATACCGGTTCAGAGTAATGTTTACATTCGCATGTCCCAGGATCTCACTGAGAGTCTTGACATCACACCCCTTTTCTATACACCTGGTGGCAAATGTATGCCGGAGCGCATGGAAATTCACGATCTCCATATTGCATTCCATCAGATATCTCTTAAAAACATTCTCATACGTCCTTGGCTCAATAAACTTTCTGGAAGTACCAGTCAGCACAAACACATCATCATCCGAAGTCTTCAGTCTCTGCAGACGGTCAATCATAAATCCCGGCATCGGAATATCCCTTACAGAACAGGCGCTCTTCGGAGAAGTGATGATCACCCTGGTCTTCCGGTTCTCCCTGCCCTTCCAGTCAACCTCAGCATTAAAATTCTGGATTCTCTGCATCGTGGACCGCACCTGCAATATCCCTTCCTTATATAAAATCTGTCCTTTTCTCAGCGCACAGATTTCCCCCAGGCGAAGCCCCATGCACAGGCTGAGCAGAATCCCCGTCTTTCGCAGATTATAGACGTCTCTCATAAGAAAACGTTCCAGACGAAGCTGGGTCTGTTTATCCAGAATCTGGATTTCATTTTCATTGTTCCTTATGCGGATCAGTTCAAAACGGCACGGAATATTCACATCATAAAGGGCCGCATACCGGCAGATGTCCTTCAGCACAATGAGCAGGTCCTTCACCGACTTCTCCGCCATGCCCCTGCCCTGCTTATTTCCGGCCTCCAGCCGGCTCTGGATAAACTGCTCAATCCGGTCTGTGGTCAGCTTCTCTGCCTCAAGATCGCCAAGCAGCGGCAGAATGTGGTTGGACGTCAGGTTCACATACTTCACATAGGTAGACTCCTTTACACGCATCTTCGAATTCTCCAGCCACTGTGGTACGATTGTCTCCAATTTCTGATGTTTTCTCATTTGTAATCATTCCTCTCTTTTTTCTAATGATTATATAAGAAGAGAAACGGCGTGGCATTATGACACATTTAATTAAAAAAAATCTTCAAACCAGCATTTTGACCAGGATATATGCATATGATATTTACAGAACTCCAGATACTTTATGATATTTCAGAGAATGAAAAGAAAGATATACAGAAAAAAATTATGGGGCTGTCAGGAAACGTCTGAACCGATTCCTTCCCACACCCCATAACAATGAATTTTCACAATGATCAGCTCTTGTCAAAAACAAGAGATGTAAACTCTGCCACATTCCTCCTCCCTGCGCCGCCGTTATAGAAAGACATATTCACCCGCACTACCGTACCTTCTCTTATTTTCTGGAAACGACTGTCCATCCACGCCTGTACTTTCTCATACAGCTGCACCGTCACATCCTCCATTTCTTCCCAGGCGGCCCACGGAACATAGAACATCGGCAGATACGAATACAGCGCCGTAAGGCCGTCCCGGCTCACACGGATTCCACAGTAAATCTCCAGTTTCACTCCTCCGAAGCCCTCCCCCAGTTCCCGAAGCTTTTCGATAAAATGAGCCCGTTCAAATTCACCAAGCCGGATCGTTTCATGGTTCCAGATGAAAGGCGAAACAGGTTCCGGAAATGAAGCCTCCTCCGTCTCATACACAAAGCACGGCCGGATATCCTCAATATTCTGGTTGCGTTTCACCGATACATAGCTGTTGATACTGCTCTGCTTCTTTACCTCAAAGCCATGAAACCTGAAGGCAAACACATAGGGTTCTGCCAACACCGCATCCGGAATCTTATACCTGATTGAACGAAGTCCACCCGTCTGCAAAGTATGCAGCACGGTTTCTCCCCGGGTATACCCAGGAACACACCTTTCCCCTTGCTGTTTTAGAAGCACAAACTCTCCGTCTTCCTTTTGCATCTGGATTTCAATCCGCTCCGGCTCCAGATCCGTATCCACAAGGTACAGACATCTTTTACGCTGATCCATAGAAAAAGTAAGGAAATGACAGCGGGCATTTTCCGATCTTTTCACAGATTCCAGAATATCCCAGCTCTCCAGAATCCTCTGGCATGTAAAAAGCAGCATATTCTGAGCCTTCTGATCCCCCTCCCCAGCTGCAAGGAACCCTTCCCGAAGGCTCATATACTGCGCCAGCGCCTCCGGCAGTCCCAGTCTGTCATAAGATTTCCTGTCTGCCAGCTCCATCACCAGCCTGACAGTAATCAGATCCTGGTCTGCCGCTTCATGGGAACACGTCAGATGATAACTATATCCGAAATAGTCCTGCCTGCTGCCGGATATCCGATAATCCTGTTCTATCAGAACCGGCATGCCAGGAAACCGTTTGTAAGGCAATGCACAGTTAAAATCAAAGTCTTGTTCCGCACTTTTTAACAGCGTAAGATATTCATACTGCTCATCACCGGTCACCTCAATATCTGTCACCGACAGCTTTACAGACGTACGAAGCCTCATACTTCCCCTAATATCCCTGGCCCGGATCCCCAGTGCAGTCAGGCCGTCCTGTTCCATTTTCCCGGCCTTTACGGTGATATCCCCGCTCTCCTCCTTTACGCTGAAGCAAAGTGCATTTCCTTCCCCGGGCCGAAAGCTGCCCTGTTCCGGCAGTAACAGACAGACTGCATCCAGTTTTCTGCCGTAATACAGATTGCGCAGCATCTCATTTTCATAAAATGCCTCTGCCTTCTCATAGCAGGATTTCTCTGCCTTCTTTTCTGTTATCGAAGTCACATGCCTGGAAATCCTGGCAGCCAACCTCTTTTTCACCTGCAGCAAGTCCTCTAAAAGCCTCCTGTTCCGGCTGTAGACAGAGCCGGGAGCCACGAAATTCTCAAAATCATACAGAAAGTAATCCGCCCATACTTCCAGATCAATATCATGGAAACTTTCAACCCTCTCATTCCCATCCATATCCAGAACCTGGATATCATTAAGCTGGATCAGTTTATTGCAAAGAGGCGGCAGCGTAAAGCTGACGGAATCTGAAACCTTGATCCTGCCATTTTTAATGAGAAACAGCTGCCCGTCCCTGCCCCGCCTGGCCAGAAAGCTTTGCTTCATTTTCTCCTCATCCGCCCTGACCTCCTGGCACACCCGCAAGACTCCCTCTGCCTCAGGCCGGTTCTTAAGGCTCTCTGCCAGAAGCGATTCCCTTCTTGATAATCCGATCCGTAGATCCGCCGCCAGAAAGTCCGCCTCAGGCTTCGGCGTCTGTACATGATAAAGAACCGGTGAAGGCGTCTCGTTTCCAAGATACATTTTCTCCAGATAATTTCTAAGCGGCGCCAGATCCAGTTCCTTTTCCAGCCCCAGGACATACAGGGAAAGCCGGACGTCTTCACACATCAGCTGCCAGTAGGCCTCTCTGACCAGTTTTCTCTGATCCGTCTGCGATTCCTGTGATTCTTCCTTATAACAGAATTCCACATAGAAATCATACGAACTGCCGCCGTCCTCCACATAATAGGTACATTTTGTATAAGGATATACGGCAGGGGATACCAGCCTGTCCGTATAGCCATAAGGAATATGGAACACCTGTCCCGCATCGCTTTCATTTCCCAGAATATCCAGCAGCGAAAACCGAAGTGAGAGCACGCTGTTCTCCACAATCCCACGGTAAGGATTCTCATCCGCAGAGGCCGTTTGGCCGACGGCTCTTCCTGTAACTGAGTCCATCTGGCCGGGGGCTCTTCCTGTAACCGAATCCACGCAGCCAACAGCATCCGCCTCAGAAGCCCCCCAGGCGAAACGGCCTGCAGGCACAATCTGCGTAAAAATCTGCCTTTCCCGACCCGGTTCATCCGGCCGTGCAATTAACGGAGCGCTTTCATTGCTCTCCCGGAAATACTCATTGCCCGCAATCTGATAACGGAGCATCTGAAAGGCACGCTTCAGATCATCGTCCGGCGTTTCCGCAGGCAGTACAAATGCCAGGGTTCCCGGATCATAGGCAGGCACATAGTAAGTATCACTGGTACACACTGTCGGCTTCTGTGTCTCCGGGTCATACTCCGTCAACAGTTTCACCGCATCCCGGTATTGCCGCGAGGCAGCAAACAAGACCAGCCGTACTTCCCCGTCCTGTATGGCATGGGGTTCATCCAGTTCAAGCTGCAGATAATAACCTTTGGAATTCACAAGGGCCGCATCGCCAAGGAGACTGAGAAATGCCTGTCCTTCCGCAAGAAGCGCACTGTTCTCATAAGGAAGATCTGCCGCCGCCCGGGACAGCAACGGTTTTTCAGCCTCCAGACACAGATTGGTACGGTATAAAAGCACGTTCTCACCGTCCAGGGGCGCAAAACCGCAGTTGTCCGAATCTAACGGATTCGTCAGCCTGTATAGCTCCATCGTAAGATCCGTCTCCCTCTTCAGCGCATTCAGCCTGACGATGTTATCCACACCGATACTTCCGATGCAGAACAGATTCTTCCCCGCCGCCTGTGCCGACAAATGAAGCAGAGTACCTGCCGTAAACTCCATCCCGTCCACAGCCTCCTCCCCTGCCCCTAAAACCACAGAGAACTCTTCCGGCAGAGGCGATGCAGCTTCCAGAAATGTCACCGAAGGCTGCCCTGCAGCTTTGTTCGGATTTTTCAGTTCAATGGTATGCGGTCTTGGCACATAAAAAGGCTGTAAAGAAGCCGTACTGCTCATTTGCAGCGTTCCCGACGGATAGGCCAGGTCTGCAGCCTTAAATTCCCATTCCAGGATGGTTCCGGATTCTTCCCTGCGGTTCAGATATCCCCTCCTGCCCAACAGCCTGGCAGGTTTTCCTGGCTCCGGAAAGAACTCCATCTTCATGCTGTGGATCACCGTATTGGGTGCAAAGCCCACCCCAGACAAGGCGTCAAACTGCTGACAGGCAAAGCTGTACAGGCTTATGGTATCTTTCTGGTCATTCATGACTCCCCTGACTCCGCCATAACAAAACCGGGAAATCATACCGCTTATCGTATCCAGCACCGGTTCCTGTCTGATGATCTCCACCAGCGAATCCAGCGGCAGCAACGTCTCTTCTTCCGGAAAATTAGTCATCACGGCAGACAGCACAATCTTACTTGCCATATAAAAATACTGGGTAAACAGATATGCGCTGACAGAGTCGGCTGCCCTTTCATTCACAAGCCTCTCCTTCGCTTTGATATCCACATACAATTCACCGTAATAGGCTTCCATACGTTCAAAAAATCCTGCATCTATTACCGGCTCCTTCGACAGATCAAAGATTTCCGTCTTATCCGGCGCAGAAAACCAGGTCAGTTTCAGATCCCGGGGCAGTGGAAACGGAATTCCATGAATATCCCCGCCGAAAACATTTTCACCTTTTGCATAATTCAGATACACATTCTGATGCAGAAAGTCTTCCACCATTTCCGGCTGAAATCCCGTCTCATATACACCCGGCGAATCCAGGAACCCATGCAGCCATTCAAGCAAAGGCCGGTCCAATTCCTCCACAGCCTCCCCGTTCACACGCACCGATCGGATCAGCCTTCTTAAGAGAGCCTCCGCCAGCACCGGCAGAGGCGTATCCTCAATCCCGGCATACTGAAGAAGTTTATAGCTGTGATCCTGAAAACCGTTCATCATTCCCAGGAAAGCAATCTGGGGCGTACCGCTTCGCGGCTCATCAAGGGCCACATGATTATACGAAAAATAAGGAATCACATCAATAAACAGATGCTTTTTCGTCTCAAACACCGCTCCCTCGTACCACTCAGCCGAATATTCCCGGGCCGCCTCTTTCCCCATATCCACATTCTGTGCAATCTCCCAGGGCGGTGTGGACCTGCTGCCAAGTTCCATCGTATCCTGCCAGTGAAACCGGAAGCTGAAGCTGATTTTAATAAAGAAAATCTTGATATACGCTTCCACCGAGATATCCAGATCCAGCGCAAGAACCGTCCGTTCATAACGTTCCAACGTCAGATCCATCAGAAAGGAAGCATTCACACTGAATCCCACTTTAATCAGCGCAAAATCAACACAGCCATAGACAGAGGCCGTAACCCCCGCCGTTGCCTGTACTTTATAATAGTAAGAGTTTCCTGCCTCATCACCTGGGACATAGGTTGCGAACACTCCCTGGAAGAGCGCCACAATCATGATATAAGCCCCGGCCTTTAACGGCCCCATGGATATTTCCCTTCCCACTCCCGCACTGATTCCGATTCCAAGTTCAATAACCGTCTCAAAATGGCCTCGTGACACCTGCGGTACGGCTCTTGAAGTATCGCCGTTCAGCAGTCCGAAATAGAAGCCGCCCTTGCCGGTAAAGAACAGATAGGTAAGTCCAAATGAACGGGTAAACTCTTTATTGTAAGGGAAACCAAGGTCAATCTTAAAATTACCGTTGGTGTAAATCGAGAGGGCAATCTCGCCAAGCCGAATCTGCACTGCGCCCAGATCAATGACCCGGAACACCTCCGGAAGCGTCAGCTTCGCATGGAACATTCCAATGGTTTCATTGATTTTGCTGTATAAGACAGTGACTTTCAGGCCTGCCAGGCTGTCCGTGAATTCCGAGCCTTTGGAGATGGAAAGCTCTGCCCCGTAAAAGCCAGGGTCGCACATCAGGATGGTAACATCAATTGCCTTGATCAGCTGAAACTGCAGCGCAAAGACCCAGTTATTGTCCGCATTCAGGGAAGGACGGCCAGACTTTTTTATCCCTTTCTTCATGTTTTCCACAACAGCCGGGAACTGGGCTTCATCAAAATTAGCGGGTATCTCCACATCTATATGCTGTCCCACGGCCAGATACCGGATATCCAGAAGCCGGCTGCCCATCCCTTCGATGGAAGGGAACAGATCCTTGAGCAGATTTAAGTTCAGCAGATCGCCACTATCAGCCATTCTCTGTTCATTTCCCGCTCCGACCTCCGTATTGACCTTAATATTTACCCAGAAGTCTTCATTCCTGTGGTCATAATACAACTCAATAAATTCGACCTCCAGAAACAAGAGCTTAAAACGGATCATCAGCCGGGCCTTGATGGTCTCGTTTTTCGTATCCACGAGCACCTCCAGTTCCTTGATGGTAATCTGCTTCAATATGGTAAAGGGCCAGGGCAGATACCAGTTATGATCCGGATGGAACAGACTGATCAGCCCTTCGAGCAGCTCTCCCATGTTAAAATTCAGGATGGTAAACGTCAGGTTCTTCTCGGCATCTGCATAAGTGGCAATGACTTCCACCGTCCGGATCTTCGTCCTGAATTCAAAATTTTCAAAAGTATACTCTCCCCCTGTAACCAGGACTGTGCAGGAAGCGGCAAACAGAAAATAATCCAGCAATACAAGTTGCGCGGATATTTTGTAAGTATATTCTCCGCCGTCCGCCAGCTGGTTTTCATCCGTATCTGCCGGGTTTTTGTACTGCATGTGAAACGTGCTTCCGATGCTGCCACTGGTCCACGAAAATTCAATCGCACATAAGAAAGAAAATTCCCGCACCGTCCCCAGGGAATCTTCCGCATACAGCGGCGCAGCCCCATCCTTCTCTTCCCCCGGCAGCACGGTTACATACGAAAATTCTAATTCCTTGACAGCGAAATCCATCTCATTGCAATCCATCTCTCTTCCCGTGATGAGCGCAATCAGATTGGAAAGACGGAACTCCTCCTTAAGCCCTCCCCGGATGGTCAGCAGTTGTTCTTCTTTGCTTCTGGCGTATTTTGCATAGAGGGAAAAATATGCCGTAAAAAGCGTAATGCCAAGTTCCAGACTTAAGGTAACTCCGTCTGGTGCATAAGCGGCGCTGCCCATAATATATTCAATCTGAAACAACGCTTTTCCCACCGGCAGGTGGTGGGCGCCGTTATTGACCAGGTCAATATCAAGCAGATAAGTATTATTTCTGACAGAGCCGGACAGACGGATATCACTGACCGCAAGATCCAGAAAACCCGGAAAAATGTTATTGGGCTCTCCCTCCTCCAAAGAAGCCGGCAGATAAGCGTACTCTCCCCGAAAATACAGAGAAGGAATGTCAATATTCAGAAGGATCCGGTGGCGCCGCCAAAGGGCCCGGAATCCTACATACATGGTAAGCTGCCCGCCGATATCCAGCGAATCCCACTGCACAGAAAGCTGTACCTGGGCTCCACTCCCTTCGGTCCGGTCAAAAAAAGGAATCGGAAGAGAAGGAAGATTCAGATTAAAGTAAAAAGCGCCGCCGATGAATAATCCTCCCGCCGAAGGTGCCTCCACCGAAAACACATCCGTCCTTTCCCTGGCAGTCCTGTCATGTCTCTTTGCGCAGATATCTTTCTCAAAGCGCAGGGTCATTCCCTTCAGTGTCAGACTGTCCGTATCAATCCACTCCGGTAATTCTGCCGTCTCTTGCTTCCCGGTAAGGCCGGCAATCAGGCGGAACGCATCCCCCGGTGACAGGCCGCGCTCCCCAAAGCTGCATTTCAGGAAAAAACTCTGACTGTGTCCAAACAGACAATACGAAAGGGTCGCTTCCCTTCCGGACAGGGCCAAAAGGGGCAGCCGCATACCAAGCTCCAGCCTGCACATGGACGGCGCAGGCTTTGTATCCTCCTCCGTATTCAGTGCATAGAGATCCTCCACATGGCTCCATAAGATCAGCTGCAATTCATTTACCGCCACGTCCCCCTCAAGGAACGGCAGGCTGACGGATTTGTGATAGGAGGCCTGCAGGATATATTCCGTGTCGCCAAAGGGATTCCCGGCAGTTCCTTCAAACCGGATTTCCTCCATTGCCTGTGGGATGAAATACTCGTACAGCTGATAAAGCGGGCATTCCTCCGTATAATACAGGGTCAGCGAAAGACCCGCTTCCTCACCGGCCTTTCTGGTATCACCGGTGATGCAGACAAAGTTCACATAAGTATTCTCGAAAACATCCACAGGCCTGACATAGAAGTTCTCTGCAATCCTTGCCCTGGCAGGCGGATATAAGTCACCCAGCAGCGTGCCCTCAGGCGGTTCATATTCCGCAGCCAGTACGCAGTCAGTCCGGTCTCCGTTCCCGGTAAACTGCAGATGACAGTGGTACTTTGCCGGTCGGCCTGACCCAGCCCCTCCGGTCAGTTCAAACCCGCCCGTCAGTTCAAACCGCCCGTCAATGGACAGCGGCGACACGGCCGGTTCCTGTATCCGTATTTCGGGCAGACGAAGCTGGTTTAACAGCGGACTCAGATCATAAGGCTTCCCTCCGTCCAATACCACAACGCCGCTTCCTGCCATTTTGCAAATATGACTGTAAAATTCCTTGATATCTGCCATAAGTCTCTCCTTATCCTGCCGGCTCATTCTCCTGCACTGAAACCATTATGGAATACGTTTGGGAAATGCGATAAACCGGTCCGGCCCATAGGGCTTTTCAACGCTGGCCTGAAAGATGTACCTCTGATGACATCGGAAGTTATTCGCATAAGTACCGTAGACTTCATTGGATCCTGCGTTATAAATCCCAAACGTACTGTAGATTGCTTTCTCCACGTTTATTGGCGCCGTCCGGATGCTTCCGCGGAAGTCATTGAACGCAGTCACGGTATGATAGGCGGCTTTGCCAGTAACCTTTTTTTCATAAGCCTCTATCGTATTAATATCAGGGTGCGCCCATCCGGCCTGGTTTTTACACTTTGCGCTGACAACAGCATACTCCGGTGTATATTTATCAAGAAATTGATTCAAGGTGTTAAAGTTACCCTTATCGTCGTCTGCCACATTCTTTTTCGTTCCATGATGAGATATGGTAAGCAGCTTCTGTTCAGCCCCGATTCTGAGGTCACATTTCTTCAAAAAAATTTCCATCGTATATCTGGTGGCGTCTCCGGTAAAGAGGTAAGACACACAGGGCTGGGCGCCCTTGACTACAGACGACAGCAACAGGGAAGAACCGGTGTTGATGGCCACGCTGTCTTCCAGCGTCCCATACCCTGGATATATGTCTGCCCGGTACAAAAGGGGATTCATCCGGTAAGAATAGCCATCCCCCAAGTCAATATCAACAGAAGGAAACTGCGGATGATCACTGATGCCATACGGCCAGCCCCGCCCCACCAGACAGTCAGCGTAGTAACTTTCTCTAACCATGTAGCCTGACAGCTCCCTTTCCAGATTCCTATTACGTTTTTCAAGCATAACTTCGTTGTTTCCAACGCCTCCAATCACCAGACGGTCTATCGTAATCTCTCTTCCATGGACCGCCGCAAGCCATTGGAGTCTGTTGTAATGATCTTTATCCAGATGGGAAATGTGCATATAGTTGATGGTATCCTGGTTCGCACCAATCTTTTCAGAAAGCGTACGCAGCGCCTCGCCGTAAAAGGGCCGCCCTCCAAGGATGGAACCCAGATCAAAAAGCAGCAGATATCTGTTACTTTCAGGATAGGTAATATCCGTCACCACCGACAGTCCCTGCCCCATGCAAAGATGTGTAATTTCCACTTTAAATCCCATGCCGCACGCCTCCTTCTCCCTTAGAAACTGTTACTTTTTACAGCGTTCCATACCATCCCAGATTCCCTTCTCCATCGCCGGTCAGATACATGTCATTGTTGGTATCCGGAAAACGCTTTCCCAGTATATTTACCGAGAAATTACGGAACTTGAAATAAAAGTCTTCCTCATAATGCAGCTCAATGGCGTCAAAGCCCAGGGTAATGATTCCCTGAAGAGGCAGCGCCCAGTCGTTTTGCGCCCCGTTGGTACTGACTGCGATTCCTGCCGCCACCCGGAGCACCGATGAATCCGGATCCTTTGAATCCGGGGCAGAGTTCCATGCCGTTAAAATCTTTAAGGTAAGGTTCGTAGAAGCCGCCAGGCCCCCAAGGTTGCCGGTCTCCAGTTCCCAGACCATCCCCATCCAGTCTTTCCCAAATTCCGCTTCATCCGTACCGTTTCTGATCTTCAGAGGGGAATACCCGCATTCTGTAATGCTCCTTGCGGCCATCTCCACAATCCCGGCTGTTTTCAGCGGAAATGTGGCAGCCAGCGAACTGCTTCGGCACACACTCTCATCCTGGCACAGACAGAAGCTTTCAGCATGCGGGGCAAATTCATATTCCCCGCCTTTCGGCCTCATAGAAATGGTAAATCCCCGAAATGCAATACGGTCATAAGAAAACAGATCCATCCCCGGATGCTCCAGCAAGGCAATGCTTCCTCCCAGCACAAACTGATATTCCTCCACACCTGCCTGCAGGGAGGCTTCCCCTACCATAAGATCCGTCACTGCACTTTCCGACAGCGCATAACTCTGAGGAGATGCAATGACGAAAGAATAAAAACCGCCGCCATCGTGCTCCTGATAACTGCCGTCAAAGACGATATTGCTCCCGGTATCACTTCCATATCCCCTGCATCTGCTCCCAAAAAGCCGGTTGACCAGAAGTTCCACCTTCGCACGGAAGCTTCCTGTCACTCCGTTCTTAATCTCCAGACGCAGGGAAAGGACTTTAAACCCAAACTCCCGCTCATCCTCAAAATTCAGATGAACAGAATCCTCATAAGCAATGAGTGCGTTTACAGACGCCTGCCCACTCTCGTCAGCACCCGCCGCCGGAAATGCCACATAGGCTGCCCGAAACTTTGTCCGGTCAATGCCATTTGCCAGAAACTGAAGTTCCTGCGGTATGGCGGCAAGATCCACTGCCGCCGAGAAAAATACGGTTCCCCGCCAGTCTCTGTCGTGCAGAATCCCATCCAGCACCTCAAATCCAGGCAGCTTACTCTGCTTTTCCAGGGACTCCATCTGCTTCTGTATCTTTCTGACAGCCTCCGCCTCCGGCCGGATACTCCAGGAATCTTCCATGGTAATCAGTTCGCTTACCGAATGCTCCATGGAAAGTTTGGTCAGAAAAACCGTACCGTTCTCTTTCCATCTGTCCGGGGACATTAAGAACCTCCAGCCCGCAATGCTGATATTGAAGCTTTGGCAGGCTTCCAGAATCCGGTCATCCACACCTGCCTCCTGGCCTTTTACCGCTTCCGTAAAACTTTTCCGGTCCGGATATGTATGCCCCACAAGCCCCGCAAGCTTTCCGCCCTCTCCGTAGCCTTTTGCCCCGGCGATAGAAAGCCTTGCCTCCGTAACCACGAAGGGCGTGGACGCATAACCCTCCAGACTGTTGAATACCGCAAACAGACTGTTGGAGAGAAGCCCCAGGTAAAAAGACGGGTTCAGGTTCGTAAAGGCAATCCCAGGCTCCATACCGTCCACAAAAGCCACACGAAGCCACAAAAGCCTGTCCCCCTCCATAGCGGCTTTCATTCCATGACGGGTAACGGCAAAGGTCTGTACCAGGGGATTTCTGCAGAAGAAAGCGCAGTCTTCCCCATCCCTTGGGATGACAGCCGCAATCTGCTCCTGCCGGACCTGCGACAGATATGTGTTCTCAATGTACACAGCCATTTCTACGCCGTAATTCCCTTCTGTATCATCTGCATAAGGAAATGCCGGAAATGCCGCCGACTTCATCCTGACACCGGGAAGATCGGTGTATGCACAGATTGTTTCAGCCTTGTCCTCAAAAAAATCAGATAACTGAGGCTGGGTAAAATAGACTGCACCCTCTGCACTTATGTAGGAAGTGGTGGGCTGCGCCTGGATTTTCTTCGGATCAAAATACGCCCTTTGACCCGCCAGAAACTCTATCCCGGCATTTTCCTCAAGCTGAATATATTCCGCACCCGACAGGCCCGGCATCAGTTTCTTCCCGCCCCGGGCCCGGGCTTTCCCTTCCGGCGCATAATAGCAGACCGGATATCCGTTGACATCGGCCCTCTGGGAAAGGACAAAAGAAAAGTCCCGGTCAAAATACATGGTTACCGGCTCGGCATAGATGCTTGTAAAATAAGTCTCTAGTGTGCATTCCTTTTGGAACCTTACTTTGTTCCGGCCTGCGTCTGAGGTATCATTTCCTGAGACAGCGGGGTAAAAACTGATTTCCACATCCGTCTCTTCCGGCAGCTTACAGAACGGGGAATACAGACGGCTGATCACGTCTCTCTTTGTCTTCTGGTCAAAATGCACCCCATGATAACAGAGCCCCATATCCAGTTCTTCCATCGAACGGATTGTAATCCCGAAGGTCAGACATCCTTCGGGATCCACAGACACAGACTTCCCTTCCCAGGAATACCCGCCTCTGCTATATGTGAAGCCTCCTTCTATGCAGATACGAGTGCTGTAACCCGGCGGAGTACATTCGCCACCGTTGCACGTATCATCCCCTTGGATATATCCAGTTCTGTAACATTGAGTACTGTAAGGCAGCGGAGTACATTCGCTCCTGCTGCATGCGCCGCACCCTTGGATATCTGCAGGTACATCCCCAAGGGAACAGCGTACTGTATGCCCTTGGGGATGATCTTCAAGAATCCTTGCGCCTTTATGCAATGTCAGGAGATACTGGCCTAAGGGCAGAAAGACATCCCGAGCCAGAACATCCCCCTCCATATACAAAGGATACGAAAGCAATCCGTCCCCTGCAGCTCCGTCTGTCCAGACCATCGAAGGTCTGGAACTGCCGTATTGTGCTTCCACTTTTCTGTACAGCTCTTCCTGTTCCTCTGGTCCCGTCCCCGCACCATAATAAATATACATCTGCCTTACCCTCCGCATATTTCATGGACTGTTTTATATGTCCACGCAATCCCCCTGGAAGAGCGGAATCTGGTCATCCGCACCATAAACAGGGTAAATCCCGCCCTGGCGCCGCCGCTTCAGTACAGGTGTTTCCGTACTCATGCCAAGGCTCTTCTTCACATCTCCCAGCGTTGTGCCAAGCGAGACCCATTCAAGCTTCCCGTTAATCAGTATGCCGATCCTGGGTACAATGACACTGCGCCCCCGGAAATAATGGTAGGACACATCTGACAGGGAAAGGGCTCCTCTCCTTAAGTTCACCGTTGCATCCTCTAACAGTTTCAGGCTGTCCGCCGTAATCAGACAGATGTTTCTGGAATAATCCAGATTGCCCACACTGTTTCTTCTGGCAAACACCGCCGGGTACACCAGCCGCATATAGGATCTGGCAAATCCTGTATACAGCAGATCAGCCACGCCCGCTCCGCCGCACAGCTTATTATCCCCGGTCATAGGCGTAGGCGGTTCCACAAGAAAATCCATGCTTCCCGCAAACGGCTCCACCTTAAGCTTCCCGTCCCGGCCCACCACCTGGTAAAAAGCCACGCCCGTCCCGGCAAATCCGCTTAAATCAGCGAATGCCGACTCCGTCCCGGACACTTTGTTATCTGCATCGGGAATATTCTGATAAAGAGTATATTCCGTTAACAGCTGCATCCCCTCAGTGATATCCGTATACCCGTCGCCGGAAGCAAAACCATACTGGTAGAACAGAAAGTCCTCCTTCTGCATGGGAAGGTACTCCCTCAAAGCCTGCTTCAGCCTGGATATGGTATCATTTTCCTGCTGATAATGAAGCAGCAATGCCTTATAATCGTCCCGCACTGCACCTGGGGCTGCTGCCGCATAAATCTCCTTCTTAATGGTCAGCGTCAGCGAGTCAGAACCCTTCCGGGTGGTAAAGTAAGCGCCTGCATATCCCTCTGCCCTGGAAACAGCCCCGGTAATCTCTGCCGTAATATCACTGTCGGCCTTTAAGGAATCTGGTTTCTCCTGCCATGCATAAAAGACCCGGTTCTCTGCCTTCACCGGATAGAAGCCGGGGCTTCTAAGGGTATATTCCACAGACGGTCCCGTAGAGACTGCGCCGCAGCAAAAGCCTGCCATACAGACCTTAACAGCCTTCTCCTCTTTCGGTACCGTAAAGCTTTTCCCTGTGATTTCCCCACAGACGCTGCCATAGCTTACCTGGTAGATTCCGTCACGCTCCATCCTGACGACGGCATGATCCTGCGCATACTCACAGCCTGTCACTTCCGGAAGACCGGTAATGACGGGCACAGGGACGCTGTCGTAAGAATCACAGCAGCTGCCTTTGTGGGACAGAACCAGTGTATAGGAACCGCTCTCTTCCAACCGCACCGACGAGACGTCCAGGGTTCCCTCCTTCGATAATGTGCCGGTAAAAACCGGTGTCTCCCGGGACATGATCCGTGCATTCACCTGGGCTCCTTCTGTAAAAGTTCCGGTAACAGAAAGCGTATCCCCTTCAAAAGCGGCTCCGGTAACCACAGGCGGCGCAAGATAAAGCGTCACCTTTTCCGATAATGCCCCAAACACCTCTGCCTTCTGGTTCTTCATATAATAACGCATCTGGAAGGTAAGCTTCGGCGTGTCTTTCCAGACGTCGAATTCTGACAGTCTGAGCGCCGTACACGGCAGGGCAATCCGGTATGTATTCTGAATCCCCTCCCTGTCCTCGTACTCACAGATGATTTCCGAGGAAATCTGCCAGGCGCTCCTTCCCCGGTCCGGAAATATCGTAAGAAACCCTTCCTGGGAAATGACCAGCCGCATAAAGGTAAACGGTTCATAATAAACTTTGACAATGGTACTGTTCACCCCCGTATCTTCATCCAGCAGATAAATATAAAGGTCTGTCTGATCCGCCAGCAAAGATTTCTCCACTGTGGCCGAACCCGCCGTGCCGTACCACTGGGACTGAACATTCAGACGTTTTTTTGCATCCCCTGTGTTCTGCGGGCTCAGGCACACCTTAACCGTCCCGCTGCACGCTTCCTTTACAGTAACCGTGTAGGAATAGTTCCCATCCCCGTCATCCGACATGTCCACATTGATAATATCACTCACACTCATGCATGCTCACCTCTGTTCCTCGCCTTCCATCCCTCATAGTCCTGGCGCCACCGCTCCGGAATCTGGTACTTTTCGCTTAATTCCTTCTCGGCTTCCGTCCTCTCCGCCACTGCGTCTGCCGTCAGGATTCCATTGGCATAGATTCTCTGGGTACTGTCTGTCAGCGTCATACTGTAACACCTCGCTTCTCCCTCCGGAATGGCGCAGACCTGCCTGATCCTTTCCGGCCCGTCTATGGTCATCAGTGTATCCCCGTTCTCCAGCCGGATGGCACAGCGCAGTCCCTGGTCTGTCACTACCGGATGGCACTCTGTCAAGAACAGTTCACCTCCGCTTTCTGTCTGGATATGGACAATCAGCTGGGTCGACGCCTGTCCGGCGATGTCAGCAATCTCGGCGTTTCTTCCGTCCTGGGACTTTAATCCGTCCCCCTTTTTCAATTCCTCTACCCGCCTTTTCGTGCCATCGGAAAGCAGGATCTCTGTTCCCTTTGCGAAACAGTCACGGTAGATATGAATCTGTTCAATCTGCTTTTTATTCATGGCGTCTGACGTCTCCTCCTCATTCGTTATGACGAACGTGGCAAGCTGTCCCTGGCAGTTGGCCGTGATTGTCAGAGTGTAGGTGATATATTCATAGATGTCCACCAGCAGGGTTTTGTATGGGAATCCCCAGTTATCCGAAATATCCCAGGCGATGGTCTGGTTGTCCAAGAGAGTTACCCCGTCTCCTGCACTGGTGTGGTACCGCTTCGTATGGGCCGCATTTTCGGCACTCAGACTCACGTTCTGGATACTGGTGATATTAATTCCCTCCACTTTAATCTGTCCCTTGCCAGGAATAAAGAGATTATTGTCTGTCAATTCGCTCTTTGAATAATAGTAGTCTGTATTTGTTAATTTAAGTAAATAGCAGATATTGATATCCGTGGGCTTAAGGCCATCCTTTGCAACGGTTCGCTGAATCTTGGGATGTTCAACCGTAAACTCCGCAGTAAAGTCCAGAATATAGGGGGAAAGGTTCATTCTGCTGGTATACTGGATAATCTGGTCATCCACCGTATACGCAAATGTGACCAGATCAAGATCCTGCGGCTCCCCGTCTGTCTGCGAAAGCGGGACATAGATACTGGCGTGCTGGCAGTTGCCTAAGAAATTGTCTGTTGCCACGGACTCAAGCTTCTTCCCCGCCCGGTTCTGTATCGTGGGCTTGAGTATACAGTATCCGTCTGCGCTGCAGGCATTGCCGGTTACCTCTATCACGATGGCTTTCTTGTCTTCACTGGCATAGCCGACATGTATGATTTCCATATCTATGAATTCATTGTGAAGTTCTGATTTACATTCTCTGATATCCGACCTGGTGTTGTTATAGGCCTGGTAAGTCTCGGGATAGAATTTCTTCATCGTCTCCAGATTATTGAAAATCTCTACAAATTCATTCGTATCGTAGTCAGGGCTGATATCACTTCGAAATGCTTTCATAACCATCCTCCTTATGTGTTTCCGCATTCAGTATTGCTTTCAGTTTCATAAAATAAAAATGGTAAGTAAATAAAGAGAAATCTCTTCCCCTTATTTCCTTACCATTGAAAACATATACATTATATCACAGAATCTGATCTATTACGACATGTATCTCATCCATCTGCGTCTGATACCAGTGCGTATGCACCTCCGTCATGTACTCTTCCAGCAGATAGAGATAGTTTGAATGTGCCATTTCATCATCAAAGGGCCTGACCTTTCCGCAATACAGAGAGTACTGTTTTTTTATATTCTCTGCTGCCGTCCGGTAATTCGTCCATCGGTCCCGGGCATTAAAAAGTGCCAGCAATGAAGCAGATAACGAGGTGATCGATGCAAGTGTAATTCCTATATCTTTCTTATCCGTCACTGCCATAATCGTGGCGCTTAACAGGGGCAGCGACAGATTGACCAGCGAAAGGATATAAAACAGATATTTATAGAAAATGGCCTTGCGCATATACCATTCCAGACATCCCTTTGTCCTCAGGCGGCAGATTTCTGCCGGATCTTTTCCATAATCAATCTGGTCAAAAAACTCTTCACTTTCACAGCAACGGAAGATTTTCTTAATTAGTTTACACATAGATTACCATTCCTTTATCTTTTGTTCTCATATAAAGTCTTCTTTTTACTTTCTCCTATGCAAAAATATCCGCAAGATACCCCTGATACCATTGTGCAAACTTCCGTAATCCGTCACGCAGGCTGGTTGACGGCTTAAAGCCAAAATCCTCCTCCAGTTCCTTTACATCCGCATAAGTCACTTCCACGTCCCCCGGCTGCATACCTACCAGTTCTTTATGCCGTTCAAAATCATAATCCTCTGGCAGCACTTTCGCAGCCTTTAACTCCTCCTGCAGAATCTCTACAAAATCCAGCAGATTTTCCGGCTGGTTATTGCCGATATTATACACCTTATACCGCACCCCGTCCTCGTTGGAATGCGGGCTTCGCTGCAGCACTTCCACAATCCCCTTTACAATATCGTCGATATACGTGAAATCCCGCTTACAGTTTCCATAATTAAAAATCTTAATCGTCTCGTTCTTCACCAGTTTGTCTGTAAATCCGAAATAAGCCATATCCGGCCGTCCTGCAGGCCCGTATACCGTGAAAAAGCGCAGCCCTGTAGAGGGGATGTCATATAATTTGGAATAGGCATGGGCAAATAGTTCATTCGATTTCTTCGTAGCCGCATATAAGGAAACCGGGTTGTCCACCTTGTCCTCTGTGGCATAAGGAATCTTCTTGTTGCTTCCATATACCGAAGAGGAACTGGCGTATACCAGATGCTCCACACCTCTGTTTCCATTGTCATAGCTATGGCGGCATGCCTCAAGGATATTATAAAATCCGATCACATTCGACTCCATGTAAGCATCCGGATTGGTGATACTGTAACGCACTCCTGCCTGAGCAGCCAGGTTCACTACAACGTCCGGCTGGTATTTCTGGAAAATCTGGTCAATAAACCCTTTATCGGCAAGATTCCCCTTCTGGAATATGAATTCACCTGACGCCGCCTTTTCTTCCTGCCGGATCTGCTCGAGACGGTATTCTTTCAGAGATACGTCATAGTAATCATTCAGACTGTCGATTCCTATTATCCTGATATTTTCAAACATTCCAAGAAGTGCACGGCTTAGATTGGCTCCTATAAATCCGGCGGCGCCGGTTACTAATATCATCTTTCCGTTTAAATCTACATTTTTGTTCAACATATCTTTAATATATTCCCTTCCTCATTTTCAGATTTATAAAAACAGGCTCCCGTACAGATGACTGATACGGCAGCCTTTCATATTCACTAAAATACAGCGTCGTTCTTCTTAAGATATTCATAGTAATATGGTTCCAACATTAAAATCATTGATTCCTTTGTTATGTCTCTAAAGCGAAATGAATATAGCAGTTCTCGAATATGCATTCTGTTAATTCCATCTTCTTGCGAAAAATCCTCATTATACTTTTTCAAAAGTGATACATATAAG
Organism: uncultured Dorea sp.; assembly: GCA_910587575.1. Taxonomy (GTDB): domain Bacteria; phylum Bacillota; class Clostridia; order Lachnospirales; family Lachnospiraceae; genus Sporofaciens. Next base: position 29,866 of record CAJULU010000031.1, on the reverse strand, counting down.
TGTAAAGCAAACTTTTCGTTAATTCTTTCCGAACTTTTATAAGCTGGATCTATCCAAAAAGGACGTAATTTTAAAACCCAGTAACAATATAACGCCGTCTCTTTATACTCTGAAATATTCATCTCATTATGAAATACCTTAAAATAGTGCTTTCTCTTATGAACCCTGACGATAATATCCTTCAAAGCATTCATATTGGTTCTGACTGATTCATAAGGATATAAACCGCTTCCTTCACAAAAATCACGCAAAAGTTTTTCTAATTCCTGCACCTCGTTTATAAACTCTTGTTCTGTCATCCATTGGTATTTATCTGACATAAAAACATGCCTCCAGGTTATTCATCCAAGTCATTGTAAATCATATGCAAAAAATCCCTGTTTTCTTTTAACAGCCTGCCGCTTGACTCTGCCAGCTGCGACAAAGTGGGAGTACCGTCAATTCTGCTGTTCGAGTCCATCTGATCAGTCCCATTCCGGAAAATCTCCCGAATCTGCTCCTCCCCATAACCAAAAAACCTCTTTTCTTCTTTCACCGTTCTCCCTCCTCCTTAGATCAAAGATATACTATATTCTTTGCATATTCTGTCTATTTCTACACCAAATTGTTGATATAATTTATAATTTTTACGATTCATCTGATTCATTGACGGATTCCATACTTCCGCAAAATATTTATCAGCATTATGTATAATTAAAATATTGCGTATAATGCCATCCAGAGATCTCCAGCCGCCTTTACAAATCTCTTCCTCAAATTCGGTACGGACAATATTATTCAAATCCTGAATCGTCTTTAAACCGAAAGCTTTTAATTCCCGAAGGATCAATTCCATATCTCTGAAAATCTGGGGTGACATTTTAGGAAACTTCCATGCCATAAACCTCTCCAATGACATAGTGTTTATCTCATATTTCAAACATCCTTGTTCGATTTCCTTCTCAATCTTACTGACATAATTATCATATGATTCCACATACGCATCCAACTCCAAATCTGCCAGTTCCAACATTCCTGCCAGCAGATTCATCCTTCGCGATAATTTCTTCGGCAGGTCTCCTTCAAATTTGTAGCCCTTCTCATGGATAATCTCCGACCAGGTATGCGCAATCAGGCTCGTAATCTGAATCTCACATTTTAATCCTTCAAACATCTGATTTTCCGGCATACGAATCCTATCCTCACCAAACGAAACAACATAATGAGTAGCCCGATACCCCACCCTGTCTTCCTCTAACTTTGATGCCTTATCAACAGAATTTATCTCATCTATCTGAAAACTGTCTGTAACAATCTTTGCTATAGCCTCAATGTCCTTCCGGCTGTATGTTATAACTCTGACTCCAGCCAAGTCAGTAATCTCGCTGTTCTCATTATACTTATCTTTGCTGAGTTTCTTCCTCAAACTCTCGATTTCTTTTGCCCGTCTGGAATAAGATGCAATTTTTATATCCGGATAATCCCGTTTTACAAGCAATTTTATTATATCCAGAATTTTATCTGCAAATTCAATATATGTCTCTCTATTTTCTGAATACTCTTCGATTCTTTTTTCTACATATTGCTCATTCATGGATTCTATCCTCTTTTTATAATACGCTTCCAAATTAAAATATTCAACACAATTATTATTAATTTTCTATCAGATTCAAGTAAAAATTCAAGTAAAAACTCTTTACTCCAAAAAATGGTAAGAAAACAAGGAGAATCTGCTTCCCCTAAGCTCCTTACCATTGATCGACCTTCTACTATATTAGCATAGTTGTCCTGAAATTGCAAAAGAAATTTTCTCTATCATACACGTATGCTTTCTTTTCCCCGAATTCCATACGGATCACATGTTTTGTCATAATACGCACACAGCATCTGTGCCGCAAATGATTTCCCGAACCGCCTTGGCCTGCTGATACAGGTCAGCCTTCTTGGAGTATCGATGGTTTCATTTATTAAAGCGATCAGACTGGTTTTGTCAATGTACTGGTCATTTAAAATTCCGGTGAAGCCGCTGTTTCCAGGGTTCAGATAAGTTCCCATCAGAATTTCACCTCCGTTTTCCGCACAGCAAATCGTATTCTTATTTTATTCACTGCCTTTTTTGTTGTCAACTCGTCTTTCCGGTTGTATTCTCCGGCAGATTACTTTATACTTATGAAAGAAAATGATTATTTTCAAGGAGGGAATTTCAGCTATGGGATACTATCTGAATAATGAGGATCCTTATCTCAAATATCTTGAAGTTGTGAACGGGACATATTTCATAGACAAAAGCGTTATCCTCACGGAAATCATTCCTCTCATCAGAACATCTCAAAAGTACGTCTGCATTACAAGGCCCCGGCGTTTCGGTAAAACTACCATGGCGAATATGATTGGAGCCTTTTTTTCAAAAGCCTGTGAATCGGCAGATGTATTTGATTCCCTTGCCATTGCCGGTGATTCAGGATATTCGCTGCATTTAAATCAATATAACGTCATATACATTGACTTCAGTGACATGGATGATGCCTGCAGGGATTATCATTCATTTATTGGACGGATAAAAAAACGGCTGAAACGAGATCTCAGAGATGCGTACCCTAAGATTTCCTTTGATGAAGATTCAACCATTTCCGAGGATTTGTTATGTATTAACCAGAAGACACGGGAGCAGTTTATCTTTATCCTGGATGAATGGGACATGGTATTTGGACTTAATTTTATTTCCGATGAAGAGCGGAGACAATACCTCCTTTTTCTCAAAGTACTTCTCAGGGACCGGTTCTATGTGGCATTCGCTTATATGACCGGAATTATGCCGATTGCCAAGTATTCAAGCGGTACGGAACTGAATAATTTTCTGGAATACACGATGGCATCCGAGGAAAAATACAGTGAATATTTTGGCTTCACGGAAATTGAAGTGAGCCTTCTGTATTCCAGGTATTTGTCCCTTGAAAAGAACCCTCATGTTACAAGAGAGGGGCTTCGCATCTGGTACAATGGATACCATACAAAGTCGGGCGGTCAGGTATACAATCCCCGTTCTGTTATCGCCGCACTGATTAACAATAATCTCGGAAACTACTGGACAAGTTCCGGGCCTTATGATGAAATTTCTTATTATATTTCGCAAAATGTGGATGCAGTCAGAGATGATCTTGCCTTGATGGTTTCCGGCATCCCGGTTTCCGCAAAAGTCCGGGAATATGCCGCCGCTTCCATGAACCTGACTACCAGGGATGAAATTTTCTCGGCAATGGTTGTCTATGGTTTTCTGAATTATGAAAATGGTTCTGTTTCCATTCCGAACAGGGAGTTAATGGAGAAATTCGATGATATGCTGATGAGAGAATCCTCCCTGGGGTATGTCCACAGGCTTTCCGTTCAGTCGGAGCGGATGCTGAAAGCCACAAAGGCCGGGGATACTTCTGCCATGGCTGAGATTCTGGAATACGCTCATAATATAGAAATTCCTCTGTTAAGCTATAATCACGAAGTAGAACTTACGGCAATTATAAACCTTGTATATCTTGCCGCACGGGATTCTTACCGGGTAGTACGGGAAAATAAGGGCGGAACCGGATATGTGGATTTTCTCTTTTATCCGGCGGTAAATAAGAATGATGATTGTATCGTTCTGGAATTAAAGGTTGATGATTCGGCAGAACATGCAGTGGCGCAGATTAAAAACAAAAAATATGCGCTCGCTTTTGCTCCTAAGCCCGGGGAACCTTTGATGTATACGGGAAGACGGCTTGCTGTGGGGATTGGGTATGACAGGAAGAGTAAGAAACATGAGTGTATGGTTGAGATACTGGCAGACTGAAGGGAGGAGGGTTGGAACCTCCTCTCTGTTTACATTATCGGTTATTCCTCCATGATAAGTCTTTCTAAGCCAAAAAAATTGAATGATTTAAGATAATTGCACTTCACTGCCTTGTAAATTCAATCATCCCCTTTGATCCGCATCCTTTCGCCAGGCCTAACACCTGTCTCCTGGTTTTCTCCCTTTTCTGCAGGTATGTACACCCATTTTCAAATTCTTCCACTACATTCTTCGCAGAAAAATACTGCCCGATCATTCGGTTCCCATTCACTTTCAAAGAATTGAATCCAGGATAGCACTGTCCGCCGAACTGATGGATCCAGTAAGAGTAGCTGAAAAAAATCTGTCCGTGCTGTTCAAGGATCGAAGCCGACTCACTTACCGTAGTCGTCAGAGACTGGGAAATCCCATTCACCTGAAGCTTATTCCATGTCTGCTTAATCTCCATCTGAATTTCCGGATGATGATCGCCTTTTAAAGGAGAACTGATTGTCGCAGTCCATTTTCCATTAAGGTTTGGAATTTTATGAAGTAATAGGAAGGGTCTGCATTTCCAGAGAAGGTGGTCGTAAAGCGCATAGAATGCGCCGATCCCGATTCCTGGAAGAAAGGTGGAAAATATCACTTTTATTAACATCATACTTACATCTGCCGATACATTCTCCGGCAGATACCGGCTGAAACCTTCCTGCGCCTGATCCAGCAGTCTGTTCATGGGATTATCCTGACAGATTACCATCCACAAGACTAGCAGTATATAGATTCCTATAATAACCGCATTCACGGCTCTTCTTTTGTTCACATCTATCGCATAATCGTGCATCCTATTCCCCTCTTTCCTGAAAACTCTGTAAATTACCCATCTTTCTGATTTCCTCCAGCCACTCATAGATCATCGTACGGCTGTAACGGGGCCATCCGTTCTCATCCTTCGACTTCTCAAGTGCACATGCCATTAACGCATATTCATTTTCCAACGAAGTATTGAAACAGCCCTTATCATCCGTATTGATTGACACAGACAGCTGCGGACACAATGCGATCTTCTCCGGATCGTGTTCCAGATGATGATTGTACCACCTCACATAACTGTCCAGAACCGATATCATATAGTTTGACGTAGGATTGCTTTCAATGGAAATCCCCTTGGCTGCAATCTCCTGCTGCAGCATCTTCTGAAGTTTTTCCGCCCCCTCAATCCAGCATTCCGGTATATGGAATTCCTTCTTCTCTTCGCCCCGGATCTTCACATTTTCATCATAATGATACGCATGGTACAGATAGGCAACGGTTTCCACATTCCGAACTCTATACTCTCTGGGAAACTGATAATTGACGGCATAGCTGTCATATGACCGGTATTCCCCCTCTGTCTCATTCTGCCATGCCGGCGGGTTAAAACTTCCGAATCTATAATAATCCGGCTTATCCCCCCGCAGTTTCCATGCCTCAAAATAGGTACGGATATTGTAATTATGCAGCTGCGCCAAATCGTCATACACTTCTCCGAAATACCGGCTGAACTCCTTTTCCACATGATTACGCAGATTATTGAGTTCGACTCCCAGACGATATTTTGTAATCCGGTTATAAATCCATGCAAGATTATCCAGATAATCCTGTTTTGGCAGGCAGATTACATTTCTCTTTCCCGCATAATAGTCTTTTATGTCAAGTCCCAGGGCAAGGGCATGGCCTAACCGGTCTCCGCAGTTCAGATTCAAAAAATGGACCGCCTCATCAATTGCCCGCAGCCCGTCTATAATATCCAGAAAATCCTCTCCTACATGGTAAGTGGCCTTCAGAGACGGAAGATTTCTCTCGTCATCACTTTTCCAGCGGTCTGTCACACAATGACTTTTCAGATACCGGAATGCCTGGGCGAACACCTCCGGCCTGCAGCCTATTTCCAGAGAACAGGCATCGATTCCAAGGACACGTTTTGCCTTCTGCGGAAAACGCTCTCTAAGGCCGGTAATACAGCAGGCCTGTTTTCTGATCTGCCCCCGTTTTCTTTCATGCCTGCAGGAATCTCCATAACATTCTCTCGGCGTATCATCCGGTGATTTTACAAAATGATATACGAAATAGTAACGAGCCGTCTTATCACTCTGTACGCCGTCAATCTGACGGATATACTTCACATTTTCCCATACCGTGTCCCTGGGCACGATACGCACTTCCAAACTCCTGATCCACGGGTCTGACAAGGTATCTTCTATCGCCATCTTAGGCACGTTATCCCCAAAAGAAGAATTCTCCAGCAGAATCCCTTTCCGTCTGTCATACCTCTGAAAATTACGGAAACCGATGCGGTCATTCACCTGGACAATTTCGCTCCGGAAGTTCTCCTTTATCACCAGATATGCATAGAAAAGGTTCATCTGCCTTTTATCTCCGGCATTTGCCTGATATGCCCGCCGGAACATCATGTATAAAAAATACCTTTCTCCGCACAATTCCCACCGCACTTTGTTCTCACACTGCTCCCTTGCCGGAAGGCTCCACAAAACATAATCCGGTCTTTCTGACAGACCATTTCCGCATTTCAGCGCATTCACGGCCAGCTGGACGTTGCGGCTGTTCATCTGCAGTGTTGCCTCATTCTTTGTCCAGGCTTCCACCGTATCATAGGTACACATCTGCCATAACCGTCTGTAACTGTCCTTTTCCATAACCGGCTCTAATGGGTATAGCGGAAATCTTTTTCTTTCCTGTATAAAATCTTCCATGCATTGCCAGAATGACCGGCCGTTTTTTCTTGGGATCTCTGCCTCTTTGTCACTCAGCCTGCTTAAAAACATTCCTATATCCCTTCGCTGTGTTCCGTTAGAAAACAGACCGGTCTCATACCGTTCATTCCCGAATTCCTCCTGCCATGTGAGCCCTTCCTCACGGCAGCGCCACTGCCGGAATATTTCCAGATAACAGGGCTTCATTCCATTTCCGATCTGATGTAAAACACTTTCTCTGACATGGTTGCGAAGCTGATACTCCTTCAGAAAAATCTCCCGCCCGCTCGCCCAGGAATACAGATACAGGCGGAGCAGAGCTGCCTGCAGATACAAAGTCTCAAACTTATTCTCCCCGAACTCCTGGTAATATGCCAGATTGACATTGAGTTTCTGAGAATCCAAATCGCTTAATTTTTTTCTGATTTCCGGATTGTCCGTATCATTCATGATCCGTATCCAGCTAAGGGTAAAATGTGGAGAAGAGGCCCACAGATGAAAATGATTATCAGATAATTCCTGCTGCAATAATTTATTAAGATAAGAATTGTCATGGCCAATTACCGTCGGCCAGTCGAATCTGGTTCTGTTCTTTCTGGATTTCAGATCCTCAACCGCACAAAACGCTGTTGTAAAGGTATCCTCACTGATTTTCACGGTCAGCTGCCGCCACTCTAACAGATGTTGATAACAGCATACCACCTCATTATTATAAAACCGCAGCATCTTTTCTGTTGCAAGCAATAAAAGACCATAAAGATTAAGCGGCTGGTTTCTTAATCCAGCCGCTTCGAAGCCTCGTATAAACTGATTATCACATTCTGTCGCCACCATATCCTTTACCGCCGCACAGATATTCTCCAGTTCACTTTCCGTATATTCCTTCATATATGGCAGTGCAACAGACAGAAATAGTGACTCAGACAGTCTGTCGTATAAGATCTTATCCTGCAGAATATCTCTGGCAGATATATGTTTCAAAAACATTTCAATTACATTCTTTACATTTCTCATAGCGCTTTTTACCAATCATATGTATCAAAACCAACCTGGTCGCTGGTCGTCAGATCTTCTACTTCTCTCATAGTTCTTCTGCTGCTTTTACTGTATGAAGCACAACGGTTTACCATCTTTCCAAAACTTATCCGATCAATCTTAATTCTCTTCTTTACACTTCCCAGAAGCACCTCAATAAACGGACACTTCGCAAAATTTTCTGCAAAATTGGTTCCTCCTATTTCTTTATATCCCTCGTCCTCATCAGATAAAATTGTTTTCAGCCGATGATACAAAGTACTTAGCACGCTAAACACTTCGCCGCATGTAACCGCTGCCCTGGTCTGATCCCTGGACTGATTCTGTGCACGGTGCAGAATATGATAATAAATATCTGTATATTGAAACGGCATCGCAATTCCTTCACTGGTTTTAGCCCATTCTTTATATGCTTTGTAAAGCTTTGAATTTTTCTTCAACCGCTCTATCATTTTTGTCACACGTGCCCAGCCACCCTCACTGTGTCCTATCAGCGCCTCAGCAATCGCTGTGTACAACCCATCAAAATATTCCTCATAATAGTAGGAATGCTTGATAAACGCCAGAATATTAAAATCACATTTTGCATTTGCGATGGTACATTCCAGCCTTCCATCTGCTTTTTGCTCCATTTCCAGCCAGATTTCCTCTTTTTCGTACATGTCTGAATAGAATTCTTCAAAAAAGAAAAACATCCATTCCAGTTGTTCGATTTTCTCTCTGTTTTCGTCAATCCAGACCTCTGGAATTCCTACCATACAGTCTTCCCACTCAATGCCAATCCTGGCAACCGAGGCGTCAATGTCTTCCATACACCCCCACATCTTTTCTCTTAACGCAAACAGATTTTTTATATTTTCTTCATCTCCTATATTATCCTCGTGGACTTTTGGAACCAGATCATTCGACCAGCTGCCTGCCCAGCTATTAATGAATAATTCTCTCATGTCACTCTTTTTGTCAGACTGTTCTGTGCCTTTTTCTGTCTTAAGCCTTTCCCGCTGCGCAAGATATGTATAAAAGACAAGAACCGCATAAGCAAATTGTTTGTCTTCCTGCTTTTTTCTGCTCGTCAGATACAAATACCTAAGAAGTTCTCCATACCCTTCTTTAAACTTATGACGGGAAGTTTTACATAACTCATTTTTCGAAAGTTTTAAGAGCAGGCGGTTATTAATTCCTGCATAGTCTAATTCACAGAGAAACAGCACTTCTTTCCTGTCTGAGTATGTTAATTTCTTATTCGTGATACGGTTCAGGAAATCGCTCACAAACTGTTCACAATTCTCTAACCGGTCGTTTTCCAGTTTATCATTCAGATATCCATAATATCCTTTTAGTTCCCTCAATGATTCTGGTTCCAGGAAATGCATCTTTTTCCCACATATGTCAAAGTACATCCCTGTTTTTTCTTTTATCATAAAGAACAGGCTTTCCTTAATTGTGTACCCACCTTCACCTCTTCTGACATACCATTTCTTCCGGATTTCCTGCTGATTCGTGACAATATCCGGCATATAAACCCTTCCCTGTATCGGAAGCAGTTTGGCAAGATATTCTTTCGCATACTCCTTCACATACTTTACTTTGGATTTACTCAGTTTTCTGTCTATCTTCGGAAATAACCCATACCCGTTTTTTTCCGCCAGATACATAATCTGCTCGTACTTCACGGCAACGACTACGATCACATTCTTAACCGCCACGTACCGATAGAGTTGTTCCAGACTTTCAAAACCTTTATCATTATTCATATCAAGGTCGTCGATAGGCACTATGAGATAATTGTTTTGCTTTTTTGCCCCCTCATTCCATTTTTTCCCTAACATCATTTCCAGATAATTTTTTACTAACTTTTCAAATTTACTGGTTAATTCCAGACTGTCCGGGCAATTCCTAAGTGCTGAAAAAGATGAAAATCCATCTGAGAGCTCCACATCTTTCCCCCGTGCTTTTCCAAGTTTGATCATCTGGTGTATTTTGTATATTTCATCGATCTGCTGCAGTATTTCATATTGCACTTTACGGTTCTGCAGGACGTCGAATTTCCCGTCCTCAATATACTGTTCAATATTCTTCAGCATTCTGGACAACAGAATATCAAAAACATCTTCACTGGAATCCAGCATGGAAGCGTCCAGACACTTCATGATGCTAAATTGTGCTTTATCTGTTTTGTATTTGGAATCCTCTCCTCCGGAAGCATCTCCTAAAGAATTGACAAAGGATAACAGCAGGGAACTCTTACCGCTTCCTCTCTTTCCCAGGACCGTAATAATACATCCACGCTTCTTATCTTTCTCCAACACTGCCGCATTTAAAATCTTATATAAATTTTTATATACATCTACGAATATAGAATTCTCAAATTCATCAATCTTCTCTATATATTCTTCATAATTTTTCTCAATATTAATATAACTCTTATCCCGCATATACTATATTCCTTTTATCTTTTTGACTGCTATTAACAATCTTTAAGCGTTCTCTTTTGTATGCATTTATATTTAAATGTTCAATCAGCATCTTCCTCTCGTTTTCCGCCTCTGCACAGAAAAATTTATCAAAAAAAGTATCCGTATTGATGATCACATCCAAACCGCCCAGCAGTTCTAACACCAGTCTCGCTATCTCCTTATCATCCAGCCATATATCATTGATTTCATACAATTTCTTATAAGCCTTCGTCAGATATTCCAGCTGTATTGGCTCCAGGTCATGATTCTTTATATCTTCCAGCATCAAGTCTCGTAATCTGAAAAAATTACGTTCTGCCTTTATAATACAACTGATATCCGCCTGCTGATATCCTTTCTGCAGTTCCAGAAGAGCCACTTTATATAATGCCCGGTAATTGTCCGGTGATAACCGGTATGCCATCCGATAATCTTCTAAGGCCTTTTCATAATTATGGTCAATCTTCTCATAATATCTTCCCTTGCGGTAAAAGATATATGCTCTTATGGGATCCTTCTCCTGCGTCCTCATCAGAGCCTTTTCGTAGAAATCAATACTATATGTGAGATAATTCAGATCTCCGTCCGCAATAATCCCCGCAAGAATATATCCCTGGATAAACCCTGAATCATCTTCATTCAGCTGCACTGCCTCTTTAATCAGCGTATATCCATCATATTCTTTTTTCTTTCTCAATTTCCCTGACAATGAATTAATCTTATGCTGGCACATAATCGTAAAATATCTGCTATGTTTCCCTTTTCTTTCTATCTGCCTAAGTTCCTCGTACGCCTTGCAGAATCCCGACAGGCACTGTTTTACCCTGTCAGAGTCCGGTGCATAAAAATAACGTTCCATCATATTATGGCGCACCAGAGCATTCTCTACATAAATTGTCACAAGCTGTTCCAATTCATCTAAGAGTGCAGCATTTCCAGCACATGTTTTTTCTAACACAGCATTTAGCAGCTCTGCTTTTTTCTTATCATTCCTTCTCTCATCCAGCCACCGGAATCCGCACCTTATATCCAGCACGCCGTCCGGAATAAATCCTTCCGTCTCTTCTGCCTCTTGATAGCTTTCATAGCTTTCACCAACACTTTTTATTACATAAATCCCGCATGATTTAAAAAATTCTGCAAAAAACAAGAAAATCTCATTTTCCGATTCGCCGCATATTATATTTATATTATTCACATTTTTCACTCTCTTCCCCGCTTATTCTTCTGACTCGCCATATCACCTAATGCGCCGGGGTGCCGAAAAGGAACCTTCCCGAGTATGTCCGGGTCGCGCCGCAGGAGATCGAAGACCATCTCGTCTTCCAGTTCATCCAAATGCAGCGTATAATCTTCCTCCGAATATTGCCTCATTCTCGAAAACAGAGAACTTATCTGCACATTGCTCAGCTTCCGGTTTACACTTTTCAAAAGAGCCGTATTGACCGTGCAGTATGCCGTCTGCGGCAGGAGTTCTGCCAGCTTGCGGAAAACTTCCTTTTCTTCTTCTGTTTCTCCTATATTCCCCAGTATACCAGATTCAATGCTTACCTCCGTATTATCCAGTTTCAGCATATGCGCCAGCCGCTCTTCCTGTGCATCCTCCAGTTTTCCCCGGAAGATGACCATCTTGTGTGCGGCCGGCGTTTTTTTCTCACCGGTTGACGTCGTCAATACCATGCCAAGGCGGCATTCTACCTGCTTGTAAAAAAAGGTACGGTGTCTGAATTCAATGGAACAGACTTCTCCCAGCTTATTATTCACAAGAAAGCAATAAGCTATACCCATCTGCGGAGATACAAAAAATTGCCCAAAATACTCTTTTCTAATCGGCCTTCCTCTCATATCGGTATCCTCCGTGTCCAGCAGAAAAAACGCAGAGCAATATGTATGGTTTCCATCACTTCCCGGCAGCAGTCTCAGCCTTCCATGCAGCAGCTTATCCTCCCGGAAATCTGTTGCATAAAATAATGCATGATAACATCCAAGGTAATTCTTAATCTCCGAACGTCCCGGATCCGTTACAAATGCCTTCTGTGAAAGATTGAATCTGTCTCTTTCCTTTCTTTCAGGATGTAAGATCTGATTGAGATCAATTTCCAGCACGTCACACAATGCCAGCGCCGGATACAGACCCAGCGCCACTTTATGCGCCAGTATCCTGGAGAGTTCAGATTGAGAAATCATATATCCTTTCTGCTCGCATAAATTTATTAATTCTTTTTGCCTGATCCGTTTCTCGTCCAGCTTGTGTTCTATCGCCCGCAGGACTTTCTGGATCGTCTGCTCTTTTTGTTTTCTTTCTGCCATAATATGATTCCTGTTTCTGAATATTACTCACTTCATAAAAACCATCCATATGCATATATGCATATTTTTCATGCAAATCAGCAAATTTTAAGAAACTTTATAAATTTGTGTGATTTTACACTAAAAGTGGGGAATGTGCAATAGATTTTGTTAATTTAGCGACAAACTCTTCTGTTTCTTGACTTTTCTCTTAATCAACTTTCCTAATTTCCTCGTTCGGATTTGTTCAGGGTGCTCTTTTGCATACTTCTTGCCAGCTTCATACTGCTCTTTTGCCCTTTTTCCCATTTCTGCAACAAACTTTGGATTTCGAGATTCAAGCTGTTCTATCGTAATACTTCCTGTAGATAGCTTTTTTAATATATCAATGGTTGTGATTCCTAATGCATATGTAACGCCAAACCCTACTACAGCGCCTGCTAAAACAGCCACTGCTTCACTTCCCCCAAACGTAACCGGAGCCAGTACCAATGCCAAAACTTAATTGCTTCATTAAAAACTATCGGTCCCCCAATCGTTCCGATTAATGGAACCGCTAATCTTGACAACGCTTCAACGACTCTTTTTTCATCGTAATCTCCTATCTTTGATTTTTTGTAAATAATATCATATATATGTTTTGCCATAACCGTTTCATTGGTCGCAAGGACGGCCATATCAGCTCCAGGAAGCGCAATAGCGGCAACTTCTGCCGCAGCTAATCCAGAATAAAAGATCACCCAGTTCTTTGCAACACCACATGCATCGCCTAAATTGATTATTTTAGCAGTGGCAATTTTATCTGCACGGTTCATGGGCGCCTCTTCAAAAATCAGATCTATCAATTTGTCAAGCCCATACGCCGGAATTGTAAATCTGCCATTATACACAGGCATATCATAACATAGGACAGGGCAAAAGTGATTCTTTCTCAGCACACACCCCGCTTCGCTCAACAGCGAGGCTACTTTCTGATGATATTCATCATTATTCCAGGCCTCAGGGGTATTTGAATATTGTGTAAAAATTATATATACAGGAATTTTCATGTCATTGGACAAATGAGCTATAAACTTAGCCTCATCCGGTTCAAATCTCTGGGCTCCCTGGTAACAGACACAATACAACACCGCATCGATCATTTTGTTACCATCCATCGAAATCTGCAGTTCCTTAATCTTTTTACAAAAATCTTCGATTGCCTTCCCCACCTGCCCCTGTTTAATTTCAAATCCTGGCGTGTCATAGCAAATCAGAGCAGAGCCTGGTACAGTATAAGATGTGATATCAGTTGTAATTGGCTTGCCTATGCCCGTCTTTCCGGCTTCGGCCCCAATCAGATGGTTAATCAGAACCGTTTTTCCGACGCCTGATTTTCCACATACCATCACATTTACTATCATTTTATCATCCGTATTCATTTTCTTACTCCTTTTTCTATTATTAACCTTACATTAAAAACCCATAATAAACATTACATATATGTATAAAGTGATTTATATTTCCGGCAAGTGTCCTTCTGTTGCATTTTCCCGGTAATGAATAATTGCCGGATTTCCTACTACGACCGAATGATCCGGTATATCAAAATTTACAAACGTATTAGGTGCTATTAATACATCATTTCCTATACGGACATTTCCGACAATTGTAGAATTTGCACGTACACACACTTGATTTCCAAAACAAGGAACGCCCTTTCGTTTTCCGCGGATATCTCTTCCAATTGTCACGCCATGTGTCACAAAAAAGTGAGAACCAAATGATACTTGCCCATTAATTACAATTTTCCCCCAATGTCCAATAATCAGCCCTTTCCCAATAGATTTATTTCCTTCAAAACTAAATCCCGTTTTCTTTTCAAGTTTCTCCATCTTATATAAATAAAGACGCTCCCACAGATTTCCGTTATTACACTGGTATTTCCTATAAAGACATATATATTTCCACTCATACCCTTTGAGAAATTTTTTTGATAATTTTTCTATTCCGCGAAAACGTGCATTATACTTATAGTCATATGCAATATATTCCTTAAAATCCTTATTTAATCTGTAAAAATCGAGGTTCAATATTTTTTTTATTTTATTCACATTCAATACCTCCTTTTAATACAAATTCCAGATACTCTTTTTAACAATAACTTCATCTCCATTCTTTTCGAATCTATTAATGCAGTTACAATTACCGAAATAAATGCAGACAAAATAATTTCCAAAATGAATCCCGATATCGTTGTCATATGAAGTTTAAATGCCATTCTCCATAAAATCACTATATCAATTATCATAACAATCACATTGCGCATATAATTTTTCAAAAGTTCAAAGGAGCCTTTCCCAAAAACATTTCGACTTACACCGACAAAAAAAGGAATCAGAGTAATAGAGAACTTACTTACAACCGTTGCGCCGAATATTCCTTCCAGCCCCCATACTTTCCCAAAAGCAATAGAAAGCAAAATATTTATAATTCCTCCTATCAGTTGCAGCGATTTTCCAGTTTCGAAGTTTCCGCTCGCTTCTCTAAATACGTTTGCTATCTGAGTTGTACAATCTATAAAAAAACAGATACATAAAAACCCCACAACATACTGTGACAAAACATAATCTTTATTAACATTTCCTATCCATAGCATAACAAATGAATTCAATAACTGGAACAGACAGACCGTACATATTGTTGACATAAAAGTAACAACAAAATCTAATTCTAAAAACACATTATATTGCTTTTCCTTACATTCCCTGGCTGCTACATTACCGATTCCTGCAATAAAAGATTTGACAATCAGATTAATAACGACTTTGACCTGTGAAATAATCATTAAATAATTACTATAATATCCGACTACTAAGGTTCCCATTAACATAGATATTATAATATTATCTGTTGCATCAAAAAGCACATTTCCTATCCTAAATATAGAAATCTGCCCAATATCTTTAAAAATGGATTTTATTTCTCCTTTTTCGATCGGCTTATATTTTTTTTCTTTAAGAAACGGATATTCACAATCAATTCTATAAGCTATTATGATATTTTTTACAAATGTCAATATTATTTTCGTTATCAGATAAACAATATAACTACGGAAAACAATCAAGATACAAATATCGGCAAGACAATTGACGATTACAAAAAAAATATTAATTTTTTCAATTTTATATTGCTCTTGATTTGCAGATACCAATGCCTGTTTATAAGCAAAAAACAAATAACTCATTGCGGAATTCAGTACATTAAGAAAAAAAACTGCATACAAATTAATTGGAATATCCTGTTCAAAATTTACCATATACGGAAGGAATGGCATAAGAAACAGACCGATACCTATAATCGCTATTCCCACTATCCTATAGCATATTTTATAAAAATGCATTAAAGATTTTATCCTCTCCATATCGCGATCAGCAACAGGCCTGTACAGATAAAAAGATATTGCTGTTCCAATGCCAAGTTCTGATAAGGCAAGAATTGACAATATATTAGAAAACAATCCATTTAATCCCAGATATTCTGCTCCAAGGATATGTATAAAAACAGTTCTGCTTATAAACGTAAATATCAAAGTTGCTATCTGTCTTAATCCGCTTGTGGCCATAATAAGTATAGAGTTTCGAGTCCTTGTGTTTCCCATCACTGCTTCCGCCCCTTACTAAGACATTTCCAACACTTCCCCAGCCAGAATCTGTCCATATTTACTACATAAAAAAATTACCGTTGCCAATTCGTCCTCTAATGGAACAGATTTTTGGATAACTGCTCCATTTACAATAATGTCGTGATCAGCCATTACCATTCCAAGACCATTAACTGCTTTAGAAATAGCATTAATCTCTGCCTGCAGGCCCGGGTCTGTATTGGAATCATATCTCACTGTCACGCAAATACCCCCTCCCCTGCAAATTTTATCAATTGCATACTTTGCTTCTGTCTAAAGGCATTTATAAATCTGCATAACTGCTCTTCCATGCAGAATATTTACATCCAGAATATTAATGATATGATCTACCCGTCCTATAAAATTTCCAACACTTTCTTCAATCTGCGATATACAAAACTCTTCTATTCCCACATATATAAAACGAAAATTACATTTTTCTGTATCAAGCAATTTTTTGATTTTCATAACTTCAGAAGAAGCTTCTTTACAATTCGTCACTATAAGCACATTAGACCCTTCCAACGTATTTCCAGCAAAACTCTTTTTATTATCCTTATAAATAAATGGATCCGAAATAGCTTCTTTAATCTGAGCAGTTCCCATTACTCTACGAATCTTCTGAAATATACTCATCTATCATCTCCTCCCGCACTACAGATTTTCACTGGCAGAAACAGTAATTTCCCCATGGGTTTTATTCAAATATCTTCCAAAGCCAGCAGCTAAAAATGCTGTACAGGCTGCAATTTCTTCTGGCAAGGCAGGATGATTTAATACATTACAGGTTCTCACAATATTATCTCCTAGTCCCAGATTTCCCATTACCGTGGCAACAGCTCCCGGTTTTATACAGCAAATATTCAGAGAATTATACTTTTTTCGCATATATCCCGAATATTCTGCCATTGCAGATTTTGCCATTCCATATGGTGTATATTGAAATTTTCTTGAATCCGCACATATTGATGAGATATTAATAATGCTCCCTTTGATCTGCCTCTCATCCATAACAGAAGCAACTGCATCCATCATTGCTTTAGTGCCCTCAAAATTGGTTCTCCATCCAGAAAGGAATTCTGTCTCTGAAACATCTCTAAACTTTCTTTTTTTATCTACCTCCATATAGATACCTGCATTATTTACCAGAATATCAATATATCCCTTCTGATTTTTCAATCCATCCACTACAGAATGAATATTTTCCAGCGATTCAATATCCAAAACTCTATATCCAGCCTCACAATCGATAACCCTGTTTTTTATATATTCTATAGTTCTTTTCAGTTTCTCCTCATTTCTTCCAGCAATTATTACCCGGCTTCCTTCTTTGGCAAACCGAAGAGCAATCGCAGTTCCAATACCTCCTGCTCCTCCGGTAATAAACACGGTTTTACTGTTTAATCTGTTTCCTACAACACTGGAACTCAGATATGCCTCTCTCAATTCTTCCGAGTAAATTAAAGGGGAGTATTCAACATAGTTAAATCTGTTTCTTACTTTCTTTATAATACTCATGGCATCCATTCTCCAATCACTTACTCCATCCTAAACCATGGTTGTCTATTTTTATTCCGTATTGAAACAAATCCCTGCACAAACGATCTACAAAAATCCGGCTTCCACGCCGATTTAGTCTGAATCCTCCATCCGCAAATAACTCCGGCAAATTCTGAAACTGTTCATCAAACTGATAATTCAGATATGGTACATTCCATTTTTCTGTGATTTCCCTAATATTCTTTTCCAGTACAAGTTCTGTGAATTCATGGGAAAAATACTTATTTAATCTTTCCGAAAAAGGTGGAACAACAACAACCGGGATCAGTTCCCTGCTTTTACAAAGATACAGAATATCTGCCAGAATATTTTTATTTCTTTCTATATTTTTTTTGTTCTCCTCAGACAACTGTACCTTAACAAAATCTTTTATATTAAATAATCTTCTCCATACATTGCAAAGATTATCCAGTTCCGCTTCTGATTCCTGCTTTGAAATCTGATTAGGACAGGTTTCATAAATACTCTTTATCTCTTTCTGATCCACCAGCAGGCGTAATATTTTTTTGGGATTAACAGCCAATGGGAATCGGCTCTTTAAATAATCCTTTTTATGGAACTGAGGATTCTCTGAACTCTTCAAAATACTATAATACTGAAGATTTCTCCCCTCTTCTCTAAAGAGTAATAAACATGGTGCAACAACAACAACAACAACAACTCCACCCTTTGCAATATGACAGACGTACCGACGTAAAACGGCCAGATCCATTTCTAAGCTTTGTGATCGCAGGGAAAAATCTGCATATTTAAAATTGTTTCCTTTTAAATATGAAAATGCAAATTTAGAATATGTACTTCCCGTATTTACCAGTCTCAGTCCGTCCTGTATACCATCCATAAATCCTCTGATATCCAGCTGAGAATTCAGATAATCATTTGTTTTCTTATAACTGTAATTGCATACCAGAAAAAGCAATAGACATATTGTCAAAATAATGATAATATAGATAAGCATATTCCTTCTTATCTCCTTCCAAATTGTATTACCTTTTTTATTGCTCTCTTTACCAAAAGAATGCTTTTCTTCCATCGTTTATTGTTTTCAGGTGTGCAATATTTTTTAAAAAGTCTTTTTTTTTCCATCCTGTCATAATCCATCCAGAAAACTTCCCTCTCTTTTCCTGTAGACCGAGATGTACAGTAATTACTGTTATATTTCTTTACATCTGCAACTTCGGCTTTTTTCCAGCACATTTCTGACTTAATTTCTTCGATAATTTCTAATCCTTTAACCGAATGGCATATGATACTGGACAACCCCTTGTTATCTTTTAGTTCCGGTGCTATTTGAGCGTATCCCCAACAATCAGATATTGTAATATCACTGACCCGGTTCCCTTTCTTAAAAATGCACTCACTGCAGGACGGACGAGAATATAATCCTTTAAAATATCCCGTAAAAAAATAAGTATTTCTTCCAGCTTTCGAATATCTTTCGCTTCCCTCAATTGTCAGCGAAAAATTATCCCATCCTAAAACTTTATCTTTAAAATTAATATATGTAATTGATTTGTTATCAAAAAAAGTATTAAGATAGTCTCTCCAGATCTGAGGAGATGGAACACCCAGACAGATAAAATCCACACAAACTAAGTTATTATATTCCTTCCCCAGATATTTTTTAATTCCCCCAATCTGACATGAAGTCCCGACAAATAAAACCATTTGTCCCGATATCAGCCTTTCTTTTACCTGTCTGTAACAATTTCCGATTCTGCTCTGCAGATATTTAGATCCTATTAGCTGCAATATGTCCTCTTCTTTTTCAACCCCTTTATGATATACCAGAAATTCATCATCATAAGCAGCTCCAAAAACAATCCCGCCCTTCTCTATAATCCTTTTTGCCAGTAAGGCAAAAATACCTCCGGAAGAACTTATTAGTCTGATTTTTTCATTTTTATTATATGCAGCATAACAAATCTCTAAATCTTCACCCGGCTCCCATTTCTCATTATATGGACATACAGATACACATTTTCCACATTTACAGCATCTATTTTCATCCACTTTAGGATAAGAGAATCCCTCATGATCCCTTGTCATCTTAATCGCATCAGTTGGACAAATATTAGTACACGCACAACATCCCGAACATTTTTTTTTATCTGACACTGAAATTGCACTTTTCATTTTTTGATTCCAATCCATATTTATTGATTTATTATCTGTTTTATAGCTTTCGCACCATCAAATGCCCGTTCTCTGTATTTAGGGATTACCTCTATCAAATGCTTCTTGAAATTTTCTTTATTATCTTGTAGTATTTTATACTTCTCCACCATTTCATACTCATGTCCCAGATTTTTACAATCCAGGACATAATTCTCCTCAATGGCGAGATCCCTGGCAATCCCTACAGATTTAACCGAATATCCAAGCGCCAGTGCAGGCACATATGTAGAATAGGCAGAAATCACAGAATGAGTCCTTGCTCCAATAAACATACTGCACCTGGAAATCACATATCGTATCTTCATATACGATAATTCAACAATATCAAGGTATGACACCCTCCCAGAATCTCGGTATAATTCATAGAAATATTGACAGATTTCTCTGTCATCCTGTTCCTTCCACGTTACATGCGGAATGAATAAAATATGATATTCCGTATAATCCAAAATATATTCTAAAAGCCTTTTAATATTTCTGGCATACATGGAATCCATAGATGTTATAAATCCTACCAGACTGCTCAGATTTATGCCAACCACTTCTTCTTGAAAACACTTTGGCAGACTACATTTTTCTGGTGCAAGGACAAACGCAGGATCCGGGCAATTTAGTACATTATGTATAATTCCATGCTTTTTCAGATTATTTACACTTATATTTTCCCGACATATTATTAAATCAAACCTTCTTAACTGCTCCAAAACAAAATTACTCAAATAATTTTCTGATATTGAACAGCCATACAAAACTGTATTTAGATTTCTTTTTTTCATCTCTTTATGAAGACTTGCATTTACACTTGACATAAAATCATAACAAAATAAATCACCTCCTGTAAATAAAATGATATCATTCTTTCCACACTCTTGAAAAAATTGTAAATATGGGAAAATTTTATAAAATTCTTTTCTAAATCCCAACCTGCGGATAATTTTATGCAGATATCTTGTAATCAGTCCAAATTCATTTAAGTTAGAATTTACATAAATATCCGCAAATGTCTCTATTCCCATGAAAATATCCCGTTCTTTTTCTTCAATATCTCTATCCAGCAAGGTATATCGAAACTCTTCTCCCATTATAGAATGGATTCCTTTGACAATTCCCTCACATCCTCTGTTTCCACTTCCCAGATTAAAAGGTAAGTAAAGCGTAGTTTTCTTGTTCATATCATTTTTTCACTCCCATTTTCCACTCCCGGATCCATTCCAGGTATCTATATCCGGTTTCTTCAGTAGGTTCTAAAATCATTCCCTCTGCCCATTCATTCCATGCGTTAATAATCACATAATCACTATTCTTGATTGAATCTAAATAGTGCATAATCCGATCCTTAGATGGTGCTGAAACAATGGTTCCTCTTTCTTTATGCCTGGGAGTATTATTCCATTCAAAACAAAGTCCCCTCATGGCCATTCCATCAACTGCTTCCTCTTTTTCCATAATAGATACAAACTTATTTCCATTATATTTGCATATATATTTTTCCCCGGTCATTTCGCCGATCATTCTTCTTAATTTGCGGTAAATTTTATTCAGTAAATCTCTTTTTCTGGAATAAAAATATATTTGCTGGCTTGTAGAAAATTCACGCAAAAAAATACGTTCTGTAACACTGGAACATTGTTTCTTAAATATCTGATAATCATTTTCCCAGTCTATATTTTTGTGTGCTGACCAAAATGTTTCAATTAGATATAATCCATTAAATCCACATTCCTTACATCTTTTTTCAAAGTAAATAAACATTTCTTCTTTCTTTGGAATATCTGACTTAAATACCATAAACATAGGTTTATTATCTACTTTACTGTATCTGTCATCTTTAAAAAATGGCAGTAAATATTGAAAATGTTTTTCCCAGTCATCTTTCTCTCCATATTCCTGCCGTACCAGCAATTCTCTTGTTCCATCCCAGCTTCTGTTCCAGTCGTGATTTGCCCAACAGAAAAAAAAGTTCTGATTTATATCTTTCCATTTCAGAATATTTTCAGCAGGTTTTTGAAGTAATAATTTCCCCTTAAAATAGTAATGGTAATAAACAAGACCATCTACACCATAATTTTTCATTAATTCAGACTGCCACAAAACGGTATCTTTGTTCATCAGATCATAATAAAAATTATTTTTAGGAGTACGAAGATATTTTTTTATTTTAGACTGGGATTTAGCAGATTTTACATTTGTCCACTCTGTAAATCCTTCCCCCCACCACTCATCATTTTCCGGAATCTGATGGAACTGAGGTAAATATAACGCATAAAATTTGAGATTATTCTTTTTTATATCCATTCCTTACTCCTTTAAAAATTATAATACAAAAAGGGGTTGTACCCTCCCGATATGACAAAACACAAATCCAGCAGCAATAATCCAATCATTAACATCCCGCTGATCACTCTTAAAAAAACTTGATTTTCTGCTCTGTCTTTTATATATGGAACCACTGGAAATGCCAATACAGCAGCACAAATCAAAAAGGCTTTATATTGACCCGTCCAATATGTTCCGTAAGCATTCCAAAAGACTTTATTGCCAAAGGAAAACATTGTTTTTATATATTCTCCGGCAATCTGTACACTCTCAGAATTAAAAATTACCCAATTCAAAATAATAAACACTATTGAAAATAGCCTATATAAAGCTCTGACATTTTTACTTCTTTTCTCTGGTTTTACTACATATTTTTCTAGAATAAGAACAAAAAAATACAGTATTCCCCACAATATAAATGTAAAATTTGCTCCATGCCATATTCCCGTAAGAATCCATACTATACCAAGATTCATAATGTGTCTATATACAGTAACTCGTGATCCTCCAAGTGGAATATACACATAATCTCTGAACCAGGCGCTAAGACTGATGTGCCATCTTTTCCAGAAGTCAGTTATACTATCTGCCGCATAAGGATAATTAAAATTCTCTGAAAACTTAAATCCAAATATACGTCCTAATCCAATCGCCATATCCGAATATCCCGAAAAATCAAAATAAATCTGCAATGTATAAGCAATTGCCCCTATCCATGCAAATCCAACCGAGAAATCATCCCTATTGCATAAAAATGCTTTCTCCGCCACCGGTGCCACCTGGTTTGCCAGTAATACTTTTTTACTCAATCCAATCGTAAACCTCCACGCTCCCTCTGAGTAATCATCAAAAGAATGTTTACGTCTTTTTAATTGTAATGCAATTGATTTATATCTAACGATTGGTCCCGCAATAAGCTGCGGAAAAAAAGAAACGTACAGTCCCAAGTCCAACATATTGGTCTGAGGACCACATTCACCTCTGTAGACATCAACCACATATGACAATACCTGGAATGTATAAAAAGAAATCCCAATAGGAAGAGCCAGATTATACCCCCCCCCCGCCAATCCAAACAGTCCAAGAATCCAATCGCAGTATTTGAACACAAAAAGTATACCAAGATTGTATACACAAGAAATTCCAACATATATTTTTCTTCTTGACCGGGAAACTAACAGACCCAGAAAATAATTAAACACAATAGAAAGCAACATTAAAAAAACATGAAGAGGTTCTCCCCATGCATAAAATATTAACGACATTATCAAAAGCCATAAATTTCTTATTTTAATGAACCGCTCTGGTATGATAAAATATATGATCAACACAATAGGGAAAAAAAGAAATAGAAATACTGAACTAGAAAAGATCATACCTACGGCCTCCTATCTGAAATCGAATAAACTATTTTCATTTCCTTTTTCACTAAAAGAATCTATCCCATAGCAGATAATTACTGTCTGCGGCTTTCTATCTAGAATAAATTTTTCCAGACTCCCATTAAAGTGCCTTAGATCAATCACATCCATATCTTCAAAAGAAAAACCAAGAAAGGGATACATACAATTTGCATAGGACTGCTTGAGCAAAAGAACTCTGCTTCCATCATGTAACATATTATTATGAATATTAATCCATGCATTATCTCCATATCCATAAAAAGCATAAAAATTATTTTCATATAGTCCTTTGCTTTCAAGCGCAGAATAGTCAAATAATGTTTCCTCTATACTTCCGGAAAAAATTTTATTCTGATTTGATACAAAAACCGTCAGATCAGTCTGGTATTGCGGATATATAATTTTAAATTCATCCGCATTTGTATAAACATGTGTAACTTTTTTTCCAAGGCTACCCAGAAATGGCTCATTAAACACTTCTGTACGATATTTTCCACACTCATAAATTTCAGTATTAACACTATATCCAAATTCAGAATTCATATAATTACATAAAATCTTATCTGCCCATATTCCAGTTTCCGGAAGCCAATGATGATCTGTCTTATAAAAATAGCTTTCAGAAGGCTTGTTAAAATAATCTTTCACAGTAAGAACCCTTAATTCCGCCTCTTCCATTGCCTCATGAAATTGAACATTTTTCTCTTGAGAATAATCTAAATACATCCCTTCTCCCGAACATTTATCCGGCACTTCAAAAAAGAGAAAATTAATGCCTTTCTCTTCAATTCCTTTACCAAATTCAATAACCGCTTCCACTTTTCTGTCAATATTGACATCATGCATTGGCATCGAAAGGGAATCCTCTGAATTCTGATAATGCACCACAAGATCCTGGTCATCCTGTCCATTCGCCAGAGCAACTGTCATATCCTGTCCTAATAATTTCAAAAATTGATTTTTTAATATTACAAAAAAATATCTATACTTGAATTCTGTAGTAAAAATATTTTCAATTTTATCAGTAATGCCATTTACTGTATTCTCATATTCGTATATATTACTTTTACTCTTTTGCGAAAGTTCAATATGGGTATCTTCTATAGGAAAATCTATTTCCGCCTCCCATCTGGCAACTGTTTCGCTATTTTTATTTTCTATATATCCTATGATCTTTGTAAATACAATAAAAAGCATCATTGTGAATGTCATAAAAAATAATATACACGAAATAATCTTTCTATTCATTTTATCTAACACCTCTTTTTCTGATTTTTCGATATGCTTTCCCCAAAATAAAAATAAGAAAATATATTTGTTTTTCAAAAAAATAATAAAAAATAGCCCTGTACTTTAATACAGAAACGTCAAATTTTTTTGAATAAATATTATTTTGATAATACTCTGAATACCAAATCTGATTAAAATAATCTGTAGTTTCACTTAAGGATAGATTAAAACTCAATATTATCTTAATTTCACTTAATATTAATAAAATACAATGAGATCTATATATTATCCAATCTTGGTTTGAAAAAATATTTTCCTTTTTTATGAAATCAATGATTTTCTGACGAATTGTAAAATCTGTATAATAATTTTTATCTGTTACCGTTTGTGTAACGCTATGGGGATTAACAGTATAATTATATAAACTTCCATCAAAAAAAAATACTTTGTTACATTTCTTATAGTATGATATACTTTGAAGCAAATCTTCCGCATGCAATAAATGATAATAATTTCTGTAATCAATATCAGATAACAGCATTGCTGATATTGCTTTTCTGCATAAGGAATTATATTCACTATTACAAAATACAATTTGATATAAAAGCCTTTTATCTTCAATTAAACCTGATATCTTTTTTTTATTATCATATGTTTTAATTACTTTTCCGTTAGATACTCTGTCCATTCCATAAATAACCATATCACAGGCATATTTTTGAACTATCTTTAAAATAGTCTCTAATGCATTGACTTTTAATGTATCATCGGAATCTAAAAAAACAGCATATGTATTCCTTACTTCTAAAGATTGCCTAATATATTTGACAGCTGTTTCCCGGGCGGCTAACTGACCGAGATTTTTTTGATGAATTACGGTAATACGGGAATCTTTTTCAGAATATTCTTCACAAATTTCTCCAGATTTATCAATACTTCCATCATTTACTAATATCATATGGAAATTTTGATACGTCTGCCGCAAGACAGACTCAATGCAATCTCTTATATAATTCTCAACATTATATACCGGAATTAATATATAAAATTTCAGATTTTCATATACTGTGTCATAGTTGTTTTCCATCGTTACCTCCGGCAAAATCTATAAATCTTTCTTTCCACCCAATTATAAACTGTACCAATCAATAAGAGAATATTATACTTTCTATATTTGAACAACAAATATACAACTGTTCTTATTCCCAGAGACATTTTGTCATACTCAAAACCTTTTATGTACTTATTGTAGTAATCTGATTTATAAATTTCTTGAAAAAAACACTTCTTCTTAGTAGTATTTGCATGTAGCAAAAGTATAGTTTTTATATCCGATATAATCCGGGAAATACAATATGTACGATACTGTTTCCAATCACTTTTTGTAAATACATTCTCTCTTTTTAGAAATTCGTAAGTTATCTCCCGAGCTGTATTATCAATTTCAAAAGACGATTCAGAATGTGTAATACTATCAAGATTAATCGTATAATTATATAAACTTCTATTTAAAAAAAACACTCTCCTACAATGCTTAAAATACTCTATACTTTGAATAAGATCTTCCCCATACTTAACATGATAATACTCGGTATAGTCTACATCTGACAGCAATTTTGCAGAGATTGCCTTTCTGCAAAGCGAATTATATCCTGCATCATTAAACACAATCCTATACAATTCCCGCTTTTCTTCCACAACTCCGCAAAAATTTATTTTAGACTTATATGGTTGAACAACAATACCATTTTGCACACGATCCCACCCATAAATGACCATATCACAAGCAGTAGTATTTATTGCATTTTGTATAATCTCTAATGCATTTCTTTTTAATGTATCATCTGAATCTAAAAAAATGATATATGAATTTTCCAATCCAGATAACTTTCTTACATATTTGACGGCTGTTTCCCGGGCGGCTATCTGCCCTCTATTATCTTGATGGATTACCGTAATACGTGAATCTCTTTCAGAATATTCTTTACATATTTTTTCTGAGTTGTCAGGACTTCCATCATTTACTAAAACCATATGAAAATTCTGATACGTCTGTTGCAAAACTGATTCAATACAATTACTGATATATTTTTCCACCTTATATACAGGTACTAATATATAAAATCTAAGTTCTCTGCTTTTTTCCTGTTCTACTACTTTTTTATCCACCATTTCGGGGATATATATATTTCTTCTTTTGCCTAATATCCTGGCAGACAGAATCTCATTTAATTTTCTGTTCCACCCCCCCCCCAGACCATTTATTAATAGTTCTCGATGTGCTTCACATTCTACAAAATTTCTCAACTTTGTCTTCTCTATTTTCTTATAAATACGATTCAGATACCATTTTCCAAAACGATGACCTGAAATCTTATTTATAACTCTATATATTATGTGTCTGGTTCTTTTCCCTGCAAACGCCTCTAAATAATTCATAATCATTGAATCTGAAAATTTGCGGTAAAGTTCTTCCACCCTTTCTATATCTACAATTTCCTTAGAGCGACTCGAAAAGTCAGACAGAATTTTTTCTCTTTCCTTATTATTTGAAAGCCTCACTTTTTCTTTTGCTTTACATAAAGGGTAATAAATTATCCTTGATTCAAGCGCTTTTTTACTTTTTTCTAAATCAATTTCTATCAGCAAACCTGTCTGCCAGAATTCATTCTCATCATCATCAAACAGGAAATTACCTTGTCCATAGATGATGGTTCCGTTCTTCCATTGTTCCATTGCACCTATGCAGTGGCTATGTTGACAGACAACCAGATCTGCACCTTTATCCACTAGTTTTCTGCATACTCTCTGAAGATGAGGGGATGGATAGCGATAATGTTCCTTACCGCCATGATAAAGAACCATTACATAATCTGTTTTTCCCTTGAGCCGTTCCACATGATCCAGACTTTCCAATGGATCAAAAGGATTAGCGCCTGCCCTGTTCCTGCCGGCAATTGTGAACTCATACTCTGCACAACAATATATGCCCACCTTGATTCCATGAATTTCTTCCACATGAGCCATACATGCCTCGTTTAAATTTACGCCTGCTCCGGCATGTTTAATTCCAACTCTGTCAAGAATCTTAATCGTTGAATCCAGTCCCTGCTTACCTTGATCTAAAATGTGATTATTTGCCAATGTAAAAAAATGCGGATTAATAGCCTGTAACCCTTTTATCGTATCCGTAGGAGCAATCAGATTTGGTCCGCACTTATTAATCGGTTCTGCTTTATCTGCTAATGGAACCTCTAAGTTAAATATGGTAAAATCTGCAGCATCCAGCCTTTTTTTCAGTTCATTTCCAATAAGCGCTTCTGTATCTCCCTTCTTAAAAGCTTTAAAGTTCCTTTCCGTAGGAACCAGATCTGCACCTACTAAAATCTTCACAGACATATACGCACCTCTTTTTATTCAGATTACAATTTTAACAACATTCTTAAGAATCTGAAGACCTTCCATAAGTATATCCTCTTGGATCGTCAGCGGCGGCATGATTTTCAATACGCCATCCTTTCTGCCAGCAACTTCCATGATCAAATGATTTTCATAAGCTGCATGCACTGCCGCAAGAGCCAGCCTTGAATCAATTTTATTAAAATCAATCCCCCAGATAAGACCAATCCCTCTGAAAGAAATTCGTTTATCAATCGGCATAATTTCATCTTTTAGAAATCGTTTGATTATTTCCGCCTTTCGGCGTACCGCTTTATCCACTTCGTGTTCTACAAAATATTTGATTCCTGCCGTTGCTCCAACGAAAGCAAGCTGATTCCCTCTGAATGTTCCATTATGTTCTGCTGGTCTGAAAATATCAAGTTCCGGCTTGATCAAAAGGATTGCCATAGGCATTCCAAAACCACTAATAGATTTTGAAAACGCAACCATATCCGGCATAATCCCAGCGCGCTCAAATGAAAAAAAGTACCCAGATCTTCCATTTCCCACTTGAATATCATCTACAATCATAAGGATATCGTGATCCGTACATATTTTTCTTACTTCCTGCAGCCACTCCGTACTTGCAACATTAATACCACCTTCTGCCTGAATGGTTTCTAAAATAACTGCCGCAGGTTTGTCCATTCCCGAATGGTCATCCTCAAGTACCCACCTCAAATATGCTAACGAATCCAGACCTTC
Organism: uncultured Dorea sp.; assembly: GCA_910587575.1. Taxonomy (GTDB): domain Bacteria; phylum Bacillota; class Clostridia; order Lachnospirales; family Lachnospiraceae; genus Sporofaciens. The sequence continues at coordinate 1,052 of CAJULU010000031.1, read as the reverse complement.
TGTTCCCTCATAGGGTATATGTGTCACATTAGGAAGTGCAGTTCCGCCTCCCTCTCGACTAACTTTATCCGTAGTAAGAGCTAAAGACCCAAGCGTCATACCATGAAATGCTCCTCCAAATGCCACAATCTCTGTTCTCCCGGTATTTTTTCTGGCCAGCTTAAGAGCTGCTTCTACAGCATTTGTTCCCGTCGGTCCACAACACATAATTTTATAATTAAATCCTCTAGGCTGTAATATTTTTTCTGAGAACGTTAATAGAAATTCTTCTTTTGCAGGAGTATACATATCCATCATACTAATAACATTGTCCTCTGATAAATACTCCATGACTGCAGACTTAATCTCTGGATTGTTATGTCCATAATTCATGGAACCCGCAACGGCAAGGAAATCTATGTATCTTGTTCCATCCTGTGCATATAACTCGGCATTAAGGCCTTTTGCAAATGTAACCGGGTATTTTCTACAATAAGAACGGACAATAGACTCATTTTTCTCATATACTTCAAACATTTTTTATTCCTCCTTCGTAGTTGAATCATATTTCTGCGGCAGATCCAGCCATCCGCCCAGGATCTCATCCTGCCCTTCTGCAAAAGGGCTGAATCCAGAACCGTCATAAAACGTCATTTCCCCAAAATATAAATGGCCGTTTGCATAGTACCAGTCAATCCTTACATGTGGGATTCCCCGTGCCAGCATTGCAGACAGCCTGAACATTTGATCTGCAAATACAGGTTTCGACATAATTTCGTCTGACGGCGGATCCTCAGACTGTACAAAATCTGTTTTATTCCAGTCAGTATCATAAAAATCCTGAGTATGACAGCTACTAAATCTCCCTCTGTGAATTTCAACTAATTTAGGAATGCCATTGAAGCATAAAACCTTATAATCTGATAATTCTTCTTTTTTCTCTCTATTTGTTTTTACTTTTTTATTTTCTTTCTTATTATGTACCAAGAAGCATAACTCATTCCATTTTACAAAATACCCCCCCCCCCAGACTGTCCGAAAATTACATCAATCCAACAATTAAATTTGAATTT
>CAJULU010000030.1:51618-54222 GCA_910587575.1 uncultured Dorea sp. | reverse complement strand
ACTGCGAAAAAATAGTTTGTCGTTAATTCTATTATCTCGTATTTCCCCGTAAAATAGGAGGTTTTTTTATGAAAATTTTTTAAGCGTCAAAGCTGTAATAGAAAGGTGACGGATTGTAATGTTTAAAATTATGAAAAAAGTCATAATTGGAGAAATTTCAGAAAGGAATTGATTTCATGGAAAGGATTGTTTATAATAAATCTGATATGGTATAGGCAGATTTATGCCTTAATTTTTTGAAATGTGACACGGCAAAACCTGAAAGTGCAGAAATATCCGTGGAATGTAAGAACTAAGAAGAGGGAAATAAGGATGTTTAAGAAGACAAAAAAATTTCTGATCAGTAGTGTTTTCGGTCTGGTGCTACTATGTATCGTTATCTTTTTCATGCTTGGGTCGGTAATGAGCCGGAAAAGTTATAATGCGATTAACGAAGTGGGTATGCTTTATATGTCAGAGATGAGTGTTCAGCTGCAGCAGAAGTTCAATGCCGTGGTTGATCTTCAGGAATCCAGGGTGCAGGCGGTGATTAAGCGGACACCGCCCGATCAGGCTGTCTATGGGGAGGAGATGTTGGAAGAACTGTGTCTGAGTGCGGAGGTCAGGGAGTTCGAACATTTTGGAATGTACCGGAAAGACGGTGCGCATGAGACGGTTTACGGAGAAGAAATAGAATTCCTGAGTGAGGAAGAATTTCAGGATACTTTGAATATGGAAGAAAAGATCATTACCAGTGGTTACAGTGCCAGCGGCACAAAGCTGCTTCTGATCGTGGTAGATGCGGCGTATCCCATGGGTGACGGAGGAACCAGCGATGTTGTGGTGGCAGGCCTTCCCATGGATTATCTGGAGACGGCGCTTGTCCTTGAGGGAGACGGTACGATGGTGTACTCCCATATTATCCGCAGAGACGGAGAATTTGTGGTAAGGACAGGAAAAGCATTCCGTGAGAATTATTTTGAGCGTATTGAAGAGACGGTTTCCGATCAGAATGAGGAAAGCCCAGGGGAATATGTGAAGGAGTTTCAGAAAGCGATAGACAAGGAGGAAGATTATTCTGTACTGATACTGGATAATTCCAATGTCCACCAGCATATGTATGCGGCTCCGCTGGAAGGTACAGACTGGTACCTGGTATCGGTGATGCCCTATGGAGTCTTAGACGGCGTGATTCTTAAACTGAACCGAGGACAGCAGATTATCATACTGGCGGCCTGCGGCGTGATCCTCCTGGCGCTTGCATATATCTTTTTCCGATATTTTAAGCTGTCGCAGCAGCAGCTCCGGGAATTGGAAGAAGCAGAGAAGAAAGCGTTCCAGGCGAGTCAGGCCAAGAGTGAATTTTTGTCCAGTATGAGCCATGATATCAGAACGCCTATGAATGGAATCGTGGGAATGACGGCGATTGCCCTGGCGAATGTGGAGGATCCGGACCGGATTCGTGACTGTCTCAAGAAGATCAGTCTTTCCAGCCGTCATCTGCTGGGGCTGATCAATGACGTACTGGATATGTCGAAGATTGAAAGCGGGAAGCTGTCACTGAATATAGATATTCTGTCCTTAAGAGAGGCCATGGAGAGTATCGTGAATATTGTACAGCCGCAGATTCGTGAGAGAAAGCAGCATTTTGACATCTTTATACGGGATATCCAGGCAGAAAATGTATATTGTGACGGTGTGAGGCTGAACCAGGTGCTGATTAATCTGCTGTCCAATGCCATCAAATTTACGCCCGCCGGCGGCAGGATTAACGTGTATCTGTCCCAGGAGAATTCGCCTTTGGGGAATAGTTATGTGCGCTGCCATTTCAGGGTAAAGGATACGGGAATCGGGATGTCGCCGGAGTTCCAGAAGAAGATATTCGACACCTTTTCCAGAGAAGAGTCTAAGGTACAGAAGATTGAGGGAACCGGTCTTGGTATGTCGATCACCAAGGTAATTGTTGATATGATGGGAGGAACCATTGAGGTTGAGAGCCAGCAGGGAGTGGGAAGTGAGTTCCATATTGTGGCCGACTTTGAGAAAGCGCTGGTTGAGGAGATGGATATGGTGCTTCCGCCGTGGAGTCTGCTGGTGGTAGACAATAATGAAGACCTGTGCCGCAGTGCGGCATCGGCCTTAGAAGAGATCGGTGTGAGTGCAGAATGGGCTTTGAACGGAGAAAATGCGGTGCGGATGGTGGAGGAGCATTGTGGGAAGAACACGGCTTATGACGTGGTGCTTCTGGACTGGAAGATGCCGGGGATGAACGGGCTTGAGACCACCAGAAGAATCCGGAAGATCGTAGGAGACGAACTGCCGATCTTTATCATCTCAGCATATGACTGGAGCGATATAGAGGACGAGGCGCTTGCCGCCGGAGCCCATGGCTTCATCTCCAAACCGTTGTTCAAGTCGAATCTGTATCTGGGCCTTAGCCGGTATATGTGCGGAAGCACGCGGGAGGAACGGCATGAGACGGAGTCAGTGGATTTTAAAGGGCTGCGTATTCTTCTGGCAGAAGATAACGAGCTGAACTGGGAGATTGCGGAGGATATCCTGACGGAAGCCGGCTTTGAGGTGGACTGGGCGGAGAACGGACAGATCTGTGTTGAGAAATTTAAG
>CAJULU010000030.1:8189-51608 GCA_910587575.1 uncultured Dorea sp. | reverse complement strand
CGGGTGATTACGATGCGGTGCTGATGGATATCCGTATGCCCGTCATGAACGGATATGAAGCGGCAAAAGTTCTGCGCTCACTGGATCGACCCGATGCCGACCTGCCGATTATCGCCATGACGGCGGATGCATTTTCGGAGGACATCCAGCACTGTCTGGACTGCGGTATGAATGAACACGTTGCAAAGCCGATTGACATTCAGAAACTCATGAAGCTTTTGAAAACCTATTTGAAATAGTGTGAGATCAATTAGATTTAAGGAAGAGATTTTGATGAGTAAAAAAAGGAAAATTTTTGAAAAGAAAAAGATTTTAATCGTGGATGATTCAGAGATTAACCGTTCATTATTGTCAGATATGCTTTCTGATGAATATGAAATTCTAGAAGCGGAAAACGGAATGGAGGCATCGGCAATCCTGCATGACCGGGAACAGGAGATTGCACTGGTGCTTCTGGACATTATGATGCCGGTCATGGACGGGTTCGAGATGCTGGTAATCATGAATAAGAATGGATGGATCAAGGATATTCCCGTGATTATGATTTCTGCGGAGAATGTTCCGTCATATGTGGACCGGGCTTATGATCTGGGCGTGCAGGACTATATCAGCAGGCCGTTTGACGAGAGAACCGTAAGGCGGCGGGTCATTAATACGATTATTCTTTTTACCAAGCAGAAAGAGTTATCGCACATGGTGACGAATCAGATCCTGGAGAAAGAGAACGACAACAAACTCATGATTGAGATTCTGTCCAATATTGTGGAATTCCGCAACGGTGAGAGCGGTCTGCATGTCCTTCATATACGAATGCTGACGGAGCTGATTTTAAAATGGCTGATTAAGAAGAAACTCTACCGGATATCGCCGGAAGATGTTTCTCTTGTCTGTAATGCGTCGTCTCTTCATGATATTGGGAAGATATCCATTCCACCGGAAATCCTGAATAAGCCAGGGCGTCTGACGGATGAGGAGTATGAGATTATGAAGGAACATGCATCGGAAGGCGCAAAAATACTGAGTAATATTCCTTTCCGGGAGAATGAACCTCTGATTCGTCTCGGTTTTCAGATCTGCAGATGGCATCATGAGCGGTATGACGGACGAGGCTACCCGGACGGACTGGAAGGGGATGAGATTCCCATTGCGGCGCAGGTAGTGGCTCTGGCGGATGTGTATGATGCATTGACGTCCAAGAGAGTTTATAAGGATGCATATTCTCACGAGAAGGCTGTTGACATGATTCTCAATGGCGAGTGCGGTGTATTCAATCCATTGCTCATGGACTGTTTAAGGGATGTTGCCCCCACCTTGAAGGAAGAGCTGCGGGTGCGTTCCGAAGGGAAAAAGATGCAGGAAGAGGTCATAGATGCGGTAGAGAAGATGGTGGAAAAGGGCGAACTGGATGTTTCGGACCGGACATTGAAGCTGCTGGAGCGTGAGCGTGTCAAATACCAGTTCTTTGCGGAACTCTCCCAGGAGATACAGTTTGAATATACGGTTTCTCCGGAAATACTGATTCTTTCCGAGTGGGGAGCGAATTATCTGAGTATGCCGGAGACCATCATGAATCCCAGAAAGGACAGTTTTGGTACAGAAGTATTTACCCAGAATGATTTCGAGCATCTGCTGAATATGCTTGAGAAGACCACTCCCGAGGAGCCGGTGGTAGAGCAAAAGTATCTGCTGAACATCAATGGCCAGGAGAGATGGAGCAAGGTAATTGCCCGTTCCATGTGGGGAAGCTGGGAGCCGCCGGAGTATACGGGAGCAATCGGTAAGATTGTGGATATCCATGAGGATATGGAGAAGATGAACCATCTGGAAGTGATGGCGGCCCATGATTCCCTGACAGGACTTCTGAATCATAAGGCGGCCAAATCCCAGATCATTGCACGTATGGCGGAAGATGAAGAGAAGAAGTTTCTGCTGCTTGTGTTTGACCTGGATCATTTTAAACTGGCGAATGATACATACGGCCATCTGTTCGGCGATGAGGTGCTTAAATTTGTATCCGAGAAATTGCGGAGGAATACCAGGGCGGTCGACATTGTTGCCAGGATGGGGGGCGATGAGTTCCTGATTTTCATGCCCTACAAAGACAGTATGGAGCCGCAGGTGAAACGGATCTTTGAACTGTTGTCAACGAAGTATGAGAAATTTCCGATTAGCGTCAGTATGGGGATTGCATGCGCAAAGGATTGCGACGGCACTTATGATTCTTTATTCCATATGGCGGATGAGGCGCTGTATGAGGTTAAGAGAAGCGGAAGGAATAATTATTGTTTTTACCATAAATAAAGTTTCCAAAGAAGGTTAGGAGGAAGATAACGATGACTGTAAGAGAATGTTACGAAGCGATGGGGGCGGATTATGAGGACGTGGCAGGGAGGCTCAGAACAGACGAGAGAATCAGAAAATTTGTATTGAAACTGCTGAATGACAAGAGTTATGATCTGCTGATCAGTTCTATGGAATCCGGTAATATGAGTGAGGCATTCCGGGCGGCGCACACACTGAAGGGAGTCTGCCAGAATCTTTCGGTTACTCCGCTTTACCAGTCCGCTGCAGAACTGGCTGACCGCTTAAGAGACGGCCAGGAGTACGCAGAGGACGTCAATCCTCTTCTGGAGCAGGTGAAGAAGGATTATACGCTTGCTATGGACTGTATTCAGAAGCTTGCCTGATGATAAAAGGGGCTGTCAGAAAATCTCATTTTCTGACAGCCCCTTTCGGAATTATGCTGAGAGGAGTCTGTGAAGAAATGAAATTTTGAGTACACTCTGTTGCAGGAATTCCAGGAACTGCTCGTGTATTTTCTACAATATTTTGATATAAATGAAGGAATAGAAAAGTAAAATTGCAAAAAAGTGAAAAAAGTGATAAAAAAGTCTTGTGTTCCGGGGCAAAAACCTTTAAAATGTAGGAGAAAAAGAGATTTAGGAGGTAGAAAGGCATGTCATATGTTGATGAAGTCCTGGAAAAGGTAGTGGCGAAGAACCCTGCCGAACCGGAATTCCACCAGGCAGTTAAGGAAGTATTGGAATCATTGAGAGTAGTGGTTGAGGCAAATGAAGACAAGTTCAGGAAAGATGCCCTGCTTGAGAGACTGGTAGAGCCGGAGAGACAGATTAAGTTCCGCGTACCGTGGGTAGATGATAAGGGACAGGTTCAGGTGAATACCGGTTACCGAGTACAGTTTAATAGTGCAATCGGGCCTTACAAGGGAGGTTTGCGCCTTCACCCGTCAGTGAATCTTGGCATTATCAAGTTCCTTGGATTCGAGCAGATCTTCAAGAACTCTCTGACAGGTCTTCCGATTGGCGGAGGAAAGGGTGGTTCTGATTTTGATCCCAAGGGCAAGTCAGACAGAGAAGTGATGGCGTTCTGCCAGAGCTTTATGACAGAACTTTGTAAATATATCGGTGCAGATACGGATGTACCGGCGGGAGATATCGGAACAGGGGCAAGAGAGATCGGCTATCTGTTCGGACAGTATAAGAGAATCCGCGGATTATATGAAGGTGTGCTGACCGGAAAGGGATTAACCTACGGCGGGTCGCTTGCAAGAACGGAGGCCACGGGCTACGGGCTTCTGTATCTGACAGAGGAGCTGCTGAAACTGAACGGGAAAGAGCTTGCGGGCAAGACGGTTGCAGTATCCGGATCTGGTAATGTGGCGATCTATGCGACGCAGAAAGCTCAGGAACTGGGAGCAAAGGTTGTAACGGCCAGTGATTCCAACGGATGGGTATATGATCCGGAGGGAATTGATGTGGCGGCGCTGAAGGAGATTAAGGAAGTAAACCGTGCAAGGCTGACAGAGTATAAGAAGTACCGTCCTGATTCTGAATATCATGAGGGACGGGGCGTATGGTCTGTGAAGGTGGATGTGGCGCTTCCATGTGCGACACAGAACGAGCTTCATCTGGAAGATGCGAAGATGCTGGTGGAGAATGGATGTATGGCAGTGGCTGAGGGCGCAAATATGCCGACGACTCTGGAAGCGACAGAGTATCTGCAGGAGCACGGCGTGTTATTTGCACCGGGAAAAGCTGCGAATGCCGGCGGTGTGGCAACGTCTGCTCTTGAGATGTCACAGAACAGCGAACGCTTAAGCTGGACGTTTGCGGAAGTGGATGCAAAGCTTAAGGATATCATGGTCAATATCTGCCATAATATGGATGATGCTGCAAAACGCTATGGCGCAGAGGGGAACTATGTTGTCGGAGCGAATATTGCAGGTTTTGAAAAGGTCGTGGAGGCCATGACCGCACAGGGAATCGTATAAGAGATGTACAAATCCCCGCAGGTGTTGAATCTGCGGGGATTTCGATTATCTGAATATCCACGAAAAGGGAATCAATTATAAAGGTTGTGCCGTTTTTTTGATTCCCAGATATTCCATCAACGCATTTTGAAATAATTTTGAACAGTTCACTCCATCTTTATCTGCCTGGGCCGCAAGCCAGGCGGGAAGGGATAACGTTTTTTTAACAAATTTACTGTTGATGCGTTCCCGGATCGGCGGCATGAAAACGTTAATCAGCACTGGAATCTGTTTTTTGGACAATTCGATATCTGTAATTGATGATGGAGCAGGAGGTATTTCGCCGTCTTGTTCCATTCCCCAGATGTGTAATCCGAGAGCCTCTTGAGCATTTTTTAATGCCATATCAGTATCATCTTTGTCAGCACAGGGACAACATCCTTCTAAATCTGGAAATTCAATGTTAATCCCATCATCTGCATAATCAAATACGGCCACATAAGAATATCTGTCTTTCACTGTCATGATTCCTCCAATCTGTAATATTCGAGAGAAGAGAAGTTATTCAAAGATAACCCCGGATTGTTTTGAAATACTCTTTAGTGTTCCAATCGGAATATCTTTTCTTGGGTGGGTTACTGTAACCCGTCCTTTTTTTGTTGGATGTTTGAATTGATGATGGTCTCCGTCACATCCAGCTTCATACCAGCCATCATCTTTGAGGATTTTCAGAACTTCTCTTGAAGAGTAACTTTTCACTATGATGTCCTCCTTATGCAAATAGTATAATACATAATTTATTACGTGTCAACATGACGATACATAATTTGTTGTTCAATTTTGAATTCTGGACTGGAAATCTGACAAAACCAAAAGTGTCCGAGATTCCGGACACTTTTCAAAGTAAATAAACCTGTAAAATCTCTGCAATGGAAATTCATGAAAATTATGGTTGACGAAAGACGAAAAAAATGGCACTCTTATTATTAGCAGCGAAAGAAATCTGATTTTGGGGAAGTGAGACTATGGGAAAGAAGACTGGGAAGGTTTATGTCGTGGGGCATAAGAATCCGGATACGGACTCGATCTGCTCCGCAATTGCGAATCTGAAGAAGGAGATTACGGGTGATGAATATGTGGCCAGGCGGGCGGGACAGATTAATGAGGAGACGCTCTATGTGCTGAAGCGGTTCAAGGTGCAGGCGCCGGAACTTTTGGCGAACGTAAAACTACAGGTAAAGGATATTGATATTCACAGGATTGAAGGCGTGGATCCGAATATATCCATCAAAGCTACCTGGGAGAAGATGAAGGAACAGAATGTCAAGACTCTTCCGATTCTGAAGGACGAGGAACTGGTGGGCGTGATTTCCACGGGAGATATTGCGACTTCTTACATGGACGTGTATGACAACAACATTCTGTCAGAGGCGAAGACGCAGTATAAGAATATTGTGGATACCCTGGACGGGACACTGATCTGCGGCAATGAGCACGGATATTTCATGAAAGGAAAGGTGACCATCGGAGCCTCAAGCCCGGAGCTGATGGAGGAATTTATCGAGAAGGATGATCTGGTTATCTTAAGCAACCGCTATGAGTCCCAGGCGTGTGCGGTGGACATTGACGTGAGCTGCCTGGTGGTATGCCAGGGAGCGGAAGTGTCGAAGAGGCTGATTAAGCGGGCGCAGGAACAGAGTATAGTGATTATCAGTACGCCCCACGATACCTATACGGTGGCGAGGCTGATTAACCAGAGTATCCCGGTGAAGCATTTTATGACGAAGGCGCCTCTTATGACCTTCCGTATGACGGATTATGTGGATGATATCAAGGATTCCATGACAAAGAAGAAGTTCAGGGATTTCCCGATTCTTGACAGGCACGGGCGTTTCAAAGGATTTATTTCCAGGCGGCGGTTTCTGGATGTGAGCAAAAAACGGGTAATTCTGGTGGATCACAATGAGAAATCCCAGGCTGTGGACGGGATTGAAGAGGCGGAGATCGTAGAGATTATCGACCATCACAGGCTTGGCAGTATTGAGACCATGGGACCGGTCTTCTTCCGCAACCAGCCTGTCGGATGTACGGCAACCATCGTTTACCAGATGTATGAGGAGTATGGAGTGAAGATTACGCCCACCATTGCCGGGCTTCTCTGTTCTGCGATTATTTCTGATACGCTTCTGTTCCGTTCGCCTACCTGCACCCAGGTGGACGAGAAGGCGGCGAAGAAGCTTGCGAAGCTTGCGGATATTGACCTGGAGAAGATGGCGGGAGAGATGTTCAAGGCGGGAAGCAGTCTGGCGGGGAAGAGTGCAGAAGAGATCTGTTTCCAGGATTTTAAACAGTTTACGGTGGACGACGTGGTGTTTGGCGTGGGGCAGATCAACTCCATGAACAGGGAGGAGTTAAAGGAGATTAAAGAGGTTCTGCTGCCGCATCTGCCGGAGGTCCTGAATACGAATCAGCTGCAGATGGTGTATTTCATGCTGACGGATATTCTGGATGAGTCTACGGAACTCCTTTGCGTGGGGAATAATGCAAAGGAATATATTATTGATGCTTTTGACTTGAATGAGGATACCGAACAGGTGGTACTTAAGGGGGTTGTTTCCAGGAAGAAGCAGCTCATTCCTACGCTGGTGGGGACGTTGCAGCAGTAAATCATTAAGGAGAAAACAAATGAAGACAGCAGAAAACAGACAAGTCTGGAAGCCGGGCAATATGCTGTACCCGCTTCCGGCTGTGATGGTCAGTACGGCAGATCTGGAAGGGAATACGAATATTCTGACCATAGCGTGGACGGGTACGGTCTGCTCGGATCCTGCCATGCTCTATATTTCCGTGAGGCCGGAGCGTTATTCCCATCATATGATCCGGGAGACGGGGGAATTCGTGGTCAATCTGACTACCGAGGAACTTAAGACTGCAACAGACTGGTGCGGGGTAAAGTCGGGAAGAGACGTGGATAAATGGAAAGAGATGAAGCTGACCCGCGGGCCGGCGGCAGAGCTTTCCCATGCCCCGGTGATCCTGGAAAGTCCGGTCAATATCGAATGCCGGGTGACAGAGGTGAAAAAGCTTGGATCCCATGATATGTTTCTGGCAGAGGTTGCGGCGGTCCAGGTGGATGAAAGATATTTGAAGGAGGACGGGAAGTTTGAACTGAATTCCACGGGGCTTCTTGCGTATTCCCACGGAACATATATGGGGCTTGGAAAGGCGCTTGGGAAGTTCGGGTTCAGCGTGAAGAAACGGTAGATACGCCACATTTTTCAATCCGGGACGTAGTAAATCTGCATTTTACTACGTCCCCCTTACATACATATAGTAAGGAAGGATATGGTAATCTGAGGTAATGTGATATGAAGAAAAAGGAATACTGCGGTATTGTGATCTTATGCAGCCTGCTCTATATGTTCTGCCTGTTTCATTTCTGGGGAATCTCCCTTAAGCCGGATGGCGGGCGGCAGGGGAATATGCAGGAGGTGGCAGGGGAAACGGCGGAAGGAAAGGACGCTTTTACGGAAGGGGAGGCTCCTAAGATCGCCATTACTTTTGACGACGGCCCCAGCGCCCATTGTACCGGGCGGCTGCTGGACGGACTGAAGGAGAGGGGGATCAAGGGAACCTTTTTTCTGATTGGAGAGAATGCGGAGAAGAATCCGGAACTGGTCAGGAGGCTTCATGAGGAAGGCCATCTCATCGGAAATCATACCTACAGCCATGTGGAGATTACCAGGCTGTCGGATGAGGAAGCCAAAAAGGAGATTACGGAGACGGACCGGATCATCAGTTCCATTACAGGTGAACATGTGGAGTATATGCGTCCGCCCTTTGGACTGTGGCAGGATAATCTGGAGGAGGAACTGGACGTGATGCCCGTGATGTGGAGCGTGGACCCGTTGGACTGGACGACGAAGAATGTGGAAGAGATTGTGAATAAGGTAGTGACGGAGACGGACGAAAATGATATCATACTTCTGCATGACTGTTATGATTCCAGCGGGGATGCAGCCCTTCGGATCGTGGATATACTGAAGAAAAAAGGCTTTGAGTTTGTGACTGTGGATGAACTGCTTATGGATTAGCAGGCGGCCGGCAGAAGATAGGACAGGAGAGAGAAGATGGAACAGGAATTTACCAGGACGGAATTATTGATAGGGAGTGAAGGAACAGACCGTCTCCGGTCGGCTTCGGTGATGGTGATCGGCGTAGGCGGGGTCGGATCCCACTGTATCGAGGCGCTGGCCAGGAGCGGCGTAGGGGAGCTGATCCTGGTGGACAATGACAAAGTTTCCATCACCAATATCAATCGTCAGTCCATTGCAATGCACAGTACGGTGGGACGCTATAAGACCAGGGTTATGAAGGAACGGATTGAGGATATCAGTCCCCAGACAAAGGTGGTTACTTACGAATGTTTCGTGCTGCCGGAGAATATAGAGGAAATCTTTGCCAGGAAACCGGATTACATCATTGATGCGATTGATACGGTGACCGCTAAGATTGCCCTGGCACAGAAGGCGGCATCCTGCGGGATTCCCTTGATCAGCAGCATGGGGACCGGTAATAAACTGCATGCGGAGCTGTTTGAAATTACGGATATCAGCAAGACCAGTGTGTGCCCGTTGTGCAAGGTCATGAGAAAGGAACTGCGTGCCAGAGGAATTGATCATCTGAAGGTGCTGTATTCCCGGGAGAAGCCGGTTCCCCCAGCAATATCTGTGTCGGAGGAGGAAACAGGAGGGCTTAAAAGACGCAGGGTACCGGGCAGCATTTCCTTTGTCCCGCCTGTGGCGGGACTTCTGATTGCCGGGGAAGTGATCCGGGAACTTGCAGGTATTTCTTAAGCAGAAAATGTCCGGCGCCGTTTGTCCGGGAAAGAAAGAGAGAGGATCAGACTATGGATTTATTTGAATATGCAAGAGCGAAGAATATGGATCAGGAGGCGCCGCTTGCGTCAAGACTCCGTCCGGCGACTCTTGATGAAGTGGTGGGCCAGCAGCATATTATCGGGAAGGACAGGCTTTTGTACCGGGCCATCAAGGCGGACAAGCTGAGTTCGGTCATATTCTACGGGCCGCCGGGGACGGGAAAGACCACGCTTGCAAAGGTGATTGCAAATACCACCAGCGCCAGTTTTACCCAGATCAACGCAACGGTGGCAGGAAAGAAAGACATGGAGGCTGTGGTGCAGCAGGCGAAGGAGAGCCTTGGCATGTACCAGAAGAAGACGATCCTGTTTGTGGATGAGATCCACCGTTTTAATAAAGGCCAGCAGGATTATCTGCTGCCTTTCGTGGAGGACGGAACGCTTATCCTCATCGGCGCTACGACGGAGAATCCATATTTTGAAGTAAACAGCGCTTTGATTTCCAGATCCAGTATCTTCGAACTGTACCCGCTTGATAAGGAAGATATTAAGACAATCCTTCGCCGGGCAGTCTGTGATACAGAAAAAGGAATGGGAAGTTATGAGGCAAAGATCGATGAGGATGCGCTGGAATTTCTGGCGGATATTTCAGGCGGTGATGCAAGAAATGCATTAAATGCGGTAGAACTGGGAATTTTAACGACGAACCGGAGTGAGGACGGCAGGATTCATATTACTTTGGAGGTTGCTTCGGAATGCATCCAGAAACGGGTGGTGCGTTATGATAAGACGGGAGACAGCCACTATGACACGATTTCCGCTTTTATCAAGAGTATGAGAGGGTCGGATCCGGATGCGGCGGTTTATTATCTGGCGAAGATGCTGTATGCCGGGGAGGATATTAAGTTTATTGCCAGGAGGATTATGATCTGTGCATCCGAGGACGTAGGAAATGCGGATCCGATGGCGCTTACGGTTGCCGTGTCGGCGGCCCAGGCCGTGGAACGGATCGGGATGCCGGAGGCACAGATCATTCTGTCCCAGGCGGTGTTGTATGTGGCGACGGCGCCAAAGAGCAATTCTGCCTGCAATGCTGTATTTGCCGCCTTAGAAAATGTAAGGAGCCATAAGACAACGGTACCTGCCCATCTTCAGGATGCCCATTATAAGGGAGCGCAGAAGCTTGGACATGGCATCGGATATCAGTATGCACATGACTATCCCAACCATTTTGTAAAGCAGCAGTATCTTCCGGACGAGATCCGGGATGCGAGATTCTATGAGCCGGGGATGAACGGGTATGAGAAGGAGATCCGGGAATGGATGGCGTTTATCCGGAAGGATTCCTAGATGGTGTGCCGGGAGGGCTTTACATTTCATTTACCAAATAGTATAATCGAAACATAGAAACAGAGTGTTCTTACATAGGAGGGAATAAAAACGATGAAAGTGTATGATTCAGTCAAAAAAACAGAGGTGGAAGTCAATGGAACCAAGGGCTTGATTGACATTATGCGGGATGGCCGTCAGGTAGATCTTTATCTGAAAGAGAAGAAGTCGGATGCGGACGGCTATATGAGCTGGGACGTGGAACACTGGTCAAGCATTGACGTCAAGAGGTTCATCCGCTGTTATTCACTGGAAGGAAGAGTGCTGGGGGAGTCTACCGGACACAATATCTACGATCTGGAGAATGAATTCAAGCCGGAGGAAGCGGCGAAGATTGAGTTGAGTTAATAAGTGATGTTCAGAGAAATGTCCTGTGCCCGGGTGTCGGGGACAGGACATTTTCCGGTTTGGGATATAAAAAATGCAATTTTACCATGTCCCGGACTATAAACTATAAAAAAAATATAAAGAGTGTTGACAAAAGAAAAAGGTAGTGATACATTAATAAACGAAGATGTTAGCACTCAAAATTGTAGAGTGCTAACAGAAGAATCCGAAAGGAGGAAGACAGACAGTGGCAGAACACGGCCTTAGTGACCGCAAGATGAAGATTCTGCATGCAGTAATCAAGAATTATCTTGAGACAGGCGAGCCGGTGGGGTCAAGAACCATTTCCAAGTATACGGATCTGAACTTAAGTTCCGCAACCATCCGCAATGAGATGGCAGACCTGGAAGAACTGGGATATATCATGCAGCCTCATACGTCAGCCGGACGGATTCCTTCGGATAAGGGTTACAGACTTTATGTAGATATGCTGATGGAGGAGAAGGAACAGGAACTGAACGAGATGCAGGAGCAGATGCTTGATAAGGCAGACAGGATGGAACAGCTTCTGAAGCAGGCGGCAAGGGTTCTGGCAAGCAATACCAATTACGCAACCATGGTTTCCACTCCCATGAATCATGCGAACAGAATCAAGTTTATTCAGTTGTCCATGGTAGACGCAGAGCAGGTGATTGCAGTCATTGTGCTGGGCGGCAATGTGATCAAGAATAAGATCATCCGTGTGGAGGAGACATTGAGCAATGAGAATCTGCTGAAGCTGAATATGCTTCTGAATACGACGCTGAACGGTATGTCCATTGAAGAGATTAACCTGGGACTGATTGCCAGGCTGAAAGAGCAGGCGGGAATCCACAGCAGTGTGATCAGCAACGTTCTGGATGCAGTGGCAGATACCATTCAGATTGATGACGATATGCAGATCTACACCAGCGGTGCAACGAATATTTTTAAGTATCCGGAACTCAGTGACAACCAGAGCGCCCAGGAGATCATCCATGCTTTCGAGGAAAAGCAGCAGCTGACGGAACTTGTGACGCAGACTCTGGCGAAGGAAGAGAATACCGGAATCCAGGTATATATTGGAGATGAGACTCCGGTTCAGACCATGAAAGACTGCAGTGTTGTTACTGCAACTTATGAATTAGGCGACGGTATGAAGGGAACCATAGGTATTATCGGGCCAAAGAGAATGGATTATGAGCATGTATTGAAGTCAATGAAACGGCTCCAGAATGAACTGGATCATATGTTTCATAAAAAAGAATAGAAAGGTGGAATAACCCTTGGATAAGCATAAGGAGAAAAGCCAGGAAGAGATGGTAAAAGAAGCCGTAGAGGAGGCAAAGAAAGCCGCAGATTCAGAGGATGGCTCTGAAGAAGATCAGGTGCAGGAGGAATGTGAAGAACAGGACGGCTGCGGGAATGAAGAGGATGCGGCAGATGAATCTGCAGATTCTGATGAAAAGGACGGCGCTGACGGGCAGAAGTCCGGCAAGAAACTTTTTGGCAAGAAGAATAAGAAGGATAAGAAAGATGAGAAGATTGAAGAACTGACAGACCGGCTTACCCGGCAGATGGCAGAGTTTGATAACTTCCGCAAGCGTACGGATAAGGAGAAGTCCCAGATGTACGAGATTGGTGCGAAAGATATCATAGATAAGATTCTTCCGGTTGTTGACAACTTTGAGCGTGGGCTTGGAGCCGTCAAGGAAGAGGAAAAAGAAGATCCCTTTATTCAGGGGATGGAGAAGGTGTATAAACAATTAATGACCACGCTGGAGGGAGTGGGCGTAAAGCCCATCAAGGCAGTAGGACAGGAATTTAACCCGGATTTCCACAATGCAGTCATGCACGTGGAAGATGAGAACTTCGGTGAAAATATCATAGCCGAAGAATTCCAGAAGGGTTACATGTACCGTGACTCCGTAGTAAGACACAGCATGGTCAAGGTAGCTAACTGAGTCTGAGCACTTAGCGAGGTACTTTCGAGCTTAGTGCGAAGCTCGTTCGATGAACTTGGCGAGGTATTTTCGAGCCTAGAGAATCGAACATACAACTTTGTAAAATGAATAACAGGAGGAAATAAAAATGGGCAAAATCATAGGTATTGACTTAGGTACAACAAACAGTTGTGTAGCGGTTATGGAAGGCGGCCAGCCAACGGTCATCGCCAATACAGAAGGCGCAAGAACCACACCAAGCGTAGTGGCATTTTCCAAGACGGGAGAGCGTCTGGTCGGCGAGCCTGCAAAGCGTCAGGCGGTAACGAATGCCGAGAGAACCATTTCTTCCATTAAGAGAGAGATGGGAAGCGATTACAGAGTAACGATTGACGAGAAGAAATATTCTCCCCAGGAGATTTCTGCCATGATCCTTCAGAAGTTAAAGGCGGATGCAGAAGGGTATCTGGGAGAGAAGGTAACAGAGGCGGTCATCACAGTACCTGCATATTTCAACGACGCGCAGCGGCAGGCAACCAAGGATGCGGGTAAGATTGCAGGCCTTGACGTAAAGCGTATCATCAACGAGCCTACGGCAGCGGCTCTTGCCTATGGACTTGACAATGAAAAAGAGCAGAAGATCATGGTCTATGACCTGGGCGGCGGTACCTTTGACGTATCCATCATCGAGATTGGGGACGGAGTCATCGAGGTATTGTCAACGGCTGGAAACAACCGTCTGGGCGGTGATGACTTTGACCAGAAGATCACGGATTATATGATTGCGGAATTCAGGAAGCAGGAAGGCGTGGACTTATCTACAGACAAGATGGCGCTTCAGAGACTGAAAGAGGCAGCGGAGAAAGCAAAGAAAGAACTGTCTTCCGCAACCACGACCAACATTAACCTGCCATTTATCACGGCGACGGCAGAAGGACCGAAGCATTTCGATATGAATCTGACCAGGGCGAAGTTCGATGAACTGACCCACGACCTGGTTGAGAAGACCTCTGAGCCGGTGAAGAGAGCGCTTTCCGATGCAGGAATCAATTCCTCCGAACTTGGCCAGGTACTGCTGGTAGGCGGTTCCACACGTATTCCGGCAGTTCAGGAAGAAGTAAAGAGACTGACAGGCAAAGAGCCAAGCAAATCTCTGAATCCGGATGAGTGTGTAGCTCTCGGTGCATCCGTACAGGGCGGTAAGCTTGCAGGAGATGCAGGCGCAGGAGATATCCTTCTTCTGGATGTAACTCCGCTGTCACTGTCCATTGAGACCATGGGCGGCGTTGCCACAAGGCTGATCGAGAGAAATACGACCATCCCGACCAAGAAGAGCCAGATCTTCTCTACGGCGGCAGACAATCAGACCGCTGTTGACATCAACGTGGTACAGGGTGAGAGGCAGTTTGCAAGAGACAACAAGTCCCTTGGCCAGTTCAGACTGGATGGAATCGCACCGGCTCCCCGCGGAGTACCGCAGATCGAAGTTACGTTCGATATTGATGCGAATGGTATTGTAAACGTATCCGCAAAGGATCTTGGAACCGGCAAGGAGCAGCACATCACCATTACGGCAGGTTCCAATATGTCCGATGAAGATATTGATAAGGCAGTCAAAGAAGCAGCAGCCTTTGAGGCTCAGGACAAGAAACGGAAGGAAGGAATCGATGCCAAGAATGAAGCGGATTCCATGCTGTTCCAGACCGAGAAGGCATTAGGCGAGGTCGGAGATAAGATTGACGCAGCAGACAGGTCTGCGGTAGAAGCCGACTGCAAGGCTCTGAAAGAGATTCTTGACAAGGTGAACATGGATGACATGTCGGATGCACAGATCGCTGAGATCAAGGCTGCAAAAGAGAAATTAATGGGAAGTGCACAGAAGGTATTTACCAAGATGTATGAGCAGGCTGGTGCGGCGGCACAGGGAGCAGACCCGAATATGGGAGCAGGCCCGAATCCGGGAGCAGGCCCGGCACCGGAAGGTTTCCAGGGTGACGACGTTGTAGACGGGGATTACAAAGAGGTTTAAAGAACTTTGGCAGTTCATGAAGAGTTCATGAAAGAGACACGGGTAATTATGGGGAAACAGAATACGTTTCCTCATAATTGCGTGCTATAACGTTTCACAGGCTTTTTGCGTGAGAAAAGAAAGGGAGAAACAATGGCAGAATCAAAGAGAGATTATTATGAGGTGCTGGGCGTCAGCAAGGATGCTGATGATGCAACTCTGAAAAAAGCATACAGACAGGTTGCCAAGAAGTACCACCCTGATATGAATCCCGGCGATGCAGAAGCAGAAAAGAAGTTCAAAGAGGCTTCGGAAGCTTATGCGGTGTTAAGCGATCCGGAAAAACGGCGTCAGTACGACCAGTTTGGCCATGCGGCATTTGAAGGCGGTGCAGGTGGCGGCGGCTTCGGCGGATTTGATTTCAGCGGTGCAGACTTCGGCGATATTTTCGGCGATATTTTCGGCGACCTGTTCGGAGGCAGCCGCAGGGGACGTGCCAGCCAGGGACCGATGAAGGGGATGAACATCCGGAAAAGCGTGCGTATTACCTTTGAGGAGGCTGTGTTCGGCTGTGAGAAGGAACTGGATATGGTGCTGAAGGATCCCTGTCCCAAGTGTAACGGAACCGGGGCAAAGCCGGGAACGTCACCGGAAAAATGTCCGAAGTGCGGTGGAAAGGGCCAGGTTGTATATACCCAGCAGTCATTCTTCGGAATGGTGCAGAATGTCCAGACCTGTCCGGATTGTAACGGAACCGGTAAGATTATAAGAGATAAATGTCCGGACTGCGGCGGAACCGGTTTTACGTCCAACAGAAAGAAGATTGCCGTGACCATTCCGGCAGGAATTGACAACGGGCAGAGTGTGAGGATCAGAGAGAAAGGGGAGCCGGGTGTAAACGGCGGACCCAGGGGAGACCTTCTGGTGGAGGTTGTGGTTTCCAGGCATCCCATCTTCCAGAGACAGGATATGCACATTTTCTCAACGGTGCCGATTTCATTTGCCCAGGCGGCTCTTGGTGCGGAGATCCGGGTCAGGACGGTAGACGGAGAAGTTCTCTATACGGTGAAGCCGGGAACGAAGACGGACACCAAGGTGCGTCTGAAAGGCAAGGGAGTTCCGTCTCTGCGCAATTCCCAGGTGCGGGGGGATCACTATGTAACACTGGTAATCCAGACACCGGATCATCTGAGTCCAGAGGCGAAAGAAGCGCTTAGAAGGTTCGACGAACTATCCGGGAATACGCTGAATACCGCTTCTGGCGAAAAAGAGACGAAAACGGGGAAGAAAAGAAAAGGTTTTATGGATAAAATGAAGGAAGCCTTTGATGATTAAGTTCATCAAAGGCTTCTTTGCGGAATAGAGTATAGATAAGACAAGAAGTAAAAGGACATAGAGGATGAAGAGACTAGAGAGGATTCTGACGGAGACTGCCATCAGCCTGTTTCTGATTATTCTGGCAATGGCTGTATTCGGGATTCACGAGAAAAAGGCCGAAAAAAAACCGGCAGAGGAACCGGCTATGAGAAGGGAAGAAGACCGAGAGATGCGGGGGGTATGGGTGGCCAGTGTGGAGAATCTGGATTATCCGGTGACTCCTTCTGTTTCGGCAGAAGAACTGCGCACCCAGGCAGACCGTGTGCTGGATGGAGCCTGTGAATGCGGATTTAACACCATATTTCTGCAGGTGCGTCCCTGTTCCGATGCTTTTTACCCATCCAGGATCTATCCCTGGAGCCGTTATCTGACCGGACAGCAGGGAACGGCGCCGGATTCAGAATGGGATCCCCTGGCATACTGGGTAGAGGAAGCCCATAAGAGAGGGCTGGAATTACATGCCTGGATCAATCCCTACCGGGTTGCCAGGGATCTTTCCGAATGGGAAAGTCTGGCGGAACATTCACCTGCAAGACAGCATCCGGACTGGGTGGTGCAGTATGGAGAAGGGTACTATTTCAACCCGGCGCTGCCGGAGGTCCGCCAGATGCTGGTGGACGGTGCGGTGGAAATTGCAGAGAACTACCAGGTGGACGGGATTCATCTGGATGACTATTTCTATCCCGGTGCAGAATTTAACGATGGAGATTCCTTTGCGGCTTACGGAGGGGAATTTACAGATCTTGGAGACTGGCGGCGGAACAACGTGAATCTTCTGGTAAGCAGTCTGGATACTGCCCTTCACCAGGTGGATGAGGAGCTGGAGTTCGGAATCAGCCCTGCGGGAATCTGGGCGAGCAATACCATGCACCCGGAGGGCAGCGCTACCACCAGCAGTTTTTCTTCTTATTTTTCCCTGTATGCAGACAGCAGAACGTGGGTGAGGGAAGGGTGGGTGGATTATATCGCCCCGCAGTTATACTGGGAGATGGGACATGCGAAAGCGGACTTTACGGCATTGCTTCAGTGGTGGTCAGACGTGGTAAAACAGGCGGAGGAAAAAGAGGTGAAACTGTATGTGGGGATTGCTGACTATAAGACCGTGGAAGCCGGGGAGGACGGGAATAATCCCTGGTATGGCGGCGGGGAAGTGGAAAGGCAGATGGAAGCCTGCGACGCCAGTGAGACGGTGGGAGGAACGATTCATTTCCGCTATGGGCTGATTGACGGCTGTCCTGCCGTGAAACAGGTGCTTGGGAAAGCGTATCTGGAGAAAGAGAAATAAACAAAAGATCCCTCTATAGTGACTGGCCCAAAAGTCTATAGAGGGATCTCCTGATTATTTATTACCATAATGGGAACGGCATTGCAGGATTTCAATCCTGTTCTCATGAATCCGGTAGATCAGACGGTTCGTGTCGTCAATCCGCCGGCTCCAGTAACCTTGCAGATTGCCCTTGAGCGGTTCGGGCTTTCCAATACCCGAATGTCCGTTCCGGTCAATATCCTGTAGCAGCTGGTTAATCCGTTTTAATGTTTTTTTGTCCTGTTTTTGCCAGTATAAATAATCTTCCCAGGCAAAGTCATCCCATGATTTAATCATCGTCATCCTCAATCAGTTCATGAATTGTGCCGCCTGTCTGCTCCATGCGCTTTTTAGAGGCCAGGAGACGGGCCTGATTCTCTGCTGAGTAAAAAGGGTCTGCACGAAGTTCAAAAGGAATGCCGTTACAGCGCACTACTTGTTTGAGAAATATTGTGGTTGCGGCTGAAAGACTGATTCCAATATCGGAGAAAATCAACTCAGCCTGCTGCTTTAAGGTATCATCAACACGGATGTTTAAGTTAGCCATAGATGTCAGCTCCTTTCTGTGAAATAGAATAATACAAAGTTCGTGCTTTGTCAACACAAAGCACGAAAATATAGTTTAAGTTGTCTGGCGGATCCGTGAGATTACCATAGCCACTCCCAGTATTGCTGCTGCAAATAAAATCTGCAGGCCATAGCAGGTATAAAGCGACGTCTGCTGCGCAGGGCTAAGGGAACTGTTGCCCGCCAGGATTCCGTTGGCAATCTCGTACCAGTACGCCGGGAGGAACTGTGCGAATGTCCGCACTCCTTTTCCCAGGATCTCCATGTCAACGAACACGCCACACAGGAATGACATTCCAAGAGAGACCACATTGACGATGGCGCTGATGATCTCTTCACGAGTGACCAGGGTTCCGATCAGGAAGGACAGCGACAAGGAAACCAGCGTCATCAGGAAACTGTTGAGCAGATAACCAGGCATATTCGGGTCGTTTAAAAATGTCTTTCCGTACATCAGGACAGGCATGGCGGTCACAATGCCGTAGACGGCAATGCCTACCGTAGCGTAGCCCAGTATAATCTGGAAGTTCTGGCTCCGGGCAGGAACAGAGGAACACGCCATCCGTCTCTTCACATCCGGGTTGCGGAAGGCTATCATGATATAACTCATGGAATAGCAGAGGATGGAGATCAGGATATAAGGCATGTACTGGTACATAAAGGCGTGAATGGGACGTTCGCCGCCAAACCCGTTCTTGTCGATGAGAGTTACTTCTGCCTGCTCCTGGCTGCTTTCCATAACTTCGTCAATGGCTTCCGTCAGGGAAAATCCGCTTTCTTCCATAATCCTGACATCGTTCAGGAAGGTGCCGATCTGCTGATCCACATAGAATCCGCTGTTACTGCCCGGAACCTTAGTAACCGGAAGCAGTTCCTCTCCTTCCAGACACCGTTTCTGGAAATCTTCCGGGATGGTCACGACGTAGTACACTTCCCGGTAGAACATCCGGTCCTGGATAATGGAAGGGTCGTCGGGGAGATCCACCAGCGTGTGGTACTGCCCCAGATAACCGGCAAGCCCCTGGGCAAGTTCTCCGCCATCCCGGTCGATGATGGCAATGTCCAGGCTGACCTGTTCAAAATCTGCCGTATTTTCGCCCGTCATCTTCTGGACCATGACTGCAATGGTAAGAAAGATTGCAAGATACAGGAACATCATATGGATATTCCGTCTGGTAATTGTGAGAAATCCTTTATATACTGTCATAACGTTCCCTCCTTATGCCCAGGAATGCGATGGTCAGAAGCAATACGCTCATGACTGCGAGAATCAGGAGACATCTGGTAAACCGCTCCATGTCGTTGTAGATGCCCATGCAGTAAAATGCGTCACTCAGCACGGCAGCCGGGTTCAGCCGGTTGATGACAGGACAGTGAAGTTCAATGATGTTCTTCATATTTCCAAACATCAGGCCTGCAAGGAAGCCCGGGAACAGTGTAAAAAGAATACAGACGGCCGTTTTCATCGTGAAAGATATCCGGGCCAGGCAGCCAATGGCGACTCCTAAGCAGACTCCGATCATGCTGCCCATGAAATCCACCAGAAGAAGGGCGCCGGTATCATTCCCCAGGCTGATCTTAAGCACCTTGGAGATGTACAGGCACAGGATCAGGATATTGAAGAAATGGACGATAAAAAGCACTGCCATGTCTATCATAATCAGCGTAAGCTTATGAGTGGGCGTAATACTGCGTCTTGCCCCCAGTGCGGAAATGTTCGCCTGTCCGTCCTCGCTTGACTGGACGCCTAAGAAAGCTCCGGAGAGGCAGGCATAGGCGATCAGTGCGAAGAAATACTGGACGTTGGGATTCAGGTCACCGCCGTTTAAAGATACCTCAGAGGTAGTCTCCCGGTAATCCTCAAGGGCTTCTATGGCAGCCGGAAGGTTTTCGGGATGGGTCATTGCGATTTTCCGGAACATGTCGGCGTTCTGGTTGTAGCTGTTAAGGACAGAGGTCAGGATACTTTCGTTCAGCCCGTTCTTTGCAACGGTCAGGGAAGGAGTATCTCTGACATAGAAGATTCCGGAGATGGTTTCCTCATTCAAGGCGCCTAAGGCCTCTGCTTCCTGGGAAATGTCCTGGATATCCAGCATGTCGCCGTCCATTTCTTCCAGGAATTTTTCAAAGGCACGTGCATTTTCCGAGGAATTTCCTTCCCTGACCACGGCTACCCTGATTTCGTCCCAGCTGGATTCGCCTGTACTTTCAAGGCCTGCTCTTCCGAAGGAAAGATAGAAGAAAGTGCCGAGTATAATCGGGAAAATAAGCGCCCAGAACATAATCGGGAAATTCCGTATGGTCTGCAGGAACCGGTATCTGAGTAAATGTAACATTCCATATCCCTCCTAATCCCTTAATTCTTTGCCTGTGATTTCAAGAAATACGTCATTTAACGTTGGCAGTTCCGAGAAGACCCTGCCGAAGCTTAAGTCCTGTTCCTGCAGATAATTCAGGATGCGCACCAGATTGTGCCGGGCTGTGCCAAGCCTTATCTTTAAGGTCTGGTCTTCATAGCTTAAGTCAAAGACGTGGGGGAGTCCCCGGATTCCGGCAAGCAGGGATTCATCCAGTGCAATGGCCTCGATGGTGATGGTTTCGCCTGTCTTGATCATCTGCTTTAATTCTTCCGTGGTTCCCGTTGCCAGTACACGACCATGGTCGATGATGGCGATACGGGTGCAGATCTGTTCCACCTCTTCCATATAGTGGGAGGTGTAGATGATGGTGGTACCCTGCCGGTTCAGTTCAACAATCCCCTCCAGGATCTTGTTGCGGCTCTGGGGATCCACGGCAACGGTAGGCTCATCCATAATAATCAGCCTTGGCTTGTGGACGATGCCGCAGGCAATGTTCAGCCGCCTGAGAAGGCCGCCAGAGAGTTTCTTCGGGCGCATTTTCGTGAAATCTTCAAGGCCGGTAAAGGCAATGGCTTCTTCCACAAGCTGCCGCCGCCTGGCTTTGTCACGGATGTAGAGTCCGCAGAAATAGTCGATATTCTCCCGGACGGACATCTGCTCGAAGACGGCCACATTCTGCATCACGACGCCGATCTGTTTCTTAATGTCATAACTGTTGGGATTCATTTCTTTTCCCAAAATGGTGATCGTACCTTTGTCATATTTCAACAGCGCAAGCAGACAGTTGATGGCTGTGGTCTTGCCGGAGCCGTTGGGACCGAGAAGCCCAAAGATTTCTCCCTCCTGTATGCTAAGAGACAGGTGGTCAAGGGCCACCAGGTTCTGGTATCTTTTCACCAGATTTTCAATCTGTATGATATTGGTTGACTGCATAGAATCGCCTCCTTATCTGATACTTGTAGTATAAAGTGCAGGCGTATATAATGGTAGTGTCACAAGTCAGAATGGAATGTGACAAATGTAATGAAATTGGGAAAACAGGAGAAAGTGGAATGAAACGAGCGATAGATCTGGCTGTGTTATGGATATACTGCCTGGTGTCGGCCATCTTTATAACGGTTGACACTTCCTTTGTAGTGGCGGCCATCGGGGCGGTTGTGTATGTGTGCGGCGGCTGTCTGGCCCCTCCGGGGTGGGGAAGGACGGGCCTGACTGCGGTCTTTCTGGCCTTATCCGGCATCTGTCCGCCCGTTCTGATCTTTGTGCCGCTTTCGTTTTATATCCTGCTGGACGAAGTCCAGCCGTCAGACAGGGAAGAAATTCTGGATTGCGGCTTATCATATGGATATGGTAGTATGGATAAGCGCAGGTATATCCTTGGGGCGGCCGTCATCTGCCTGTGTGCAGGTTTTTCTGTTTCCTCCAGCAAGGCTCTGGTCTGTTTTGCGGCTGTTGGCTGTGTGCTGGCATGCCTGCTTCAGTATCAGACCCGGCGGTATGCCCTCCTGGACATCCGGTTCAGAAAAACCAGGGACGACGGTATGGAGAAGAACCTTCTGCTTCGGGAGAAGAATCAGAGTATCCTTAAGAACCAGGATTATGAGATCTATACGGCAACCCTTAAGGAGCGCAACCGGATTGCAAGGGAGATTCATGACAATGTGGGGCATATGCTGTCCCGTTCTATTCTGATGGTGGGGGCGCTGCGGGCGGTGCACGGGGAAGGAAATCTGAAAGAATCCTTATGCCAGTTAGAGGATACTCTGAATGCGGCTATGACCAGTGTCCGGGAAAGCGTACACGATCTTCACGACGAGGCGGTGAATTTAAAGGAAGCGCTGGAGAACCTGGCAGAAGAATTCACGTTCTGCCAGGCGGATCTTGAGTATGACATGGGATATGATGTACCAGCGGAAATCCGGTATGGATTCATTGCGATTGTCAAGGAAGCTCTTCATAACGTGACAAAGCACAGCGATGCCACACGGGTAAGGGTAGTCGCCAGGGAACATCCGGGATTTTATCAGCTGATTGTGGAGGATAACGGTAGACAGAGAATCTGCGGCCCGGGGAAGCAGGAGGAGAACCGGGGGATTGGAATCCGCAATATGAAAGAACGGGTGGATACCTTTGGCGGTAATCTTGAGATTCAGACACAGAAGGGATGGCGGATTTATATTACGGTGCCGAAGAAGTGAAAAGACGGAGGAATCATGCATGAAGATTGTAATTGTAGATGATGATATACTGGTGGCAGGAGCACTCAGGACGATCCTGGAAGCAGACAAAGACGTAACCGTTGCAGGGACAGGGCAGGATGGCGGCGAGGCGGTGAGCCTGTATCAGAAGCACAGGCCGGATGTACTGCTGATGGATATCCGGATGCAGAAGGTCAGCGGCCTTGAGGCGGCAAAACAGATTCTTGAGGAAGATCCCCAGGCGAAGATTCTGCTTCTGACTACCTTTGCCGATGATGAATATATTGTGAAAGCACTGCAGTACGGGGTAAAAGGGTATCTGCTGAAGCAGGATTACCAGAGTATCCTTCCGGCAATCCGGGCGGTCTGCACAGGGCAGACGGTATTCGGGACAGAGATTGTCGGAAGGATCCCGCAGCTTTTACAGGAGAAGAAGACGTTTGACTGGGCGGCCTGTGAGATCAGTGAGAAAGAACTTACAGTCATGTCGCTGGTGGCGGAAGGATTCAGTAATAAGGAGATTGCGAAAGAGCTGTTCTTAAGCGAGGGGACGGTGCGCAATTACATCAGCCATATCCTGGATAAGCTGGGACTTAGGGACCGTACACAGTTAGCCGTATATTATCTGAAAAAAAACTGTTGATAACCCGGCCTTAAAAGTAGTACAATAAGTAAGGATGGTTTTAAACAGGTATGATACAGAAAAATATAGGGAAAAGTAAAGGAGAGATAATCATGAAAGTAGTAGCTACAAAGAAAGCGCCGGAAGCGTTGGGACCATATTCACAGGGATATGTGCATAACGGGATCTTCTATTCCGCAGGGCAGATTCCGATTAACCCGGCCACAGGTGCAGTGGAGGCAGACACGATTGAGGGACAGACAGAGCAGGTATGTAAGAACCTGGGCGCAGTCTTAGAGGAAGCCGGAACCACTTTTGACAAAGTGCTTAAGACCACCTGTTTCCTGGCGGATATGGGAGATTTTGCGGCATTTAACGAAGTTTATGCAAAGTATTTCACATCCAGGCCTGCAAGAAGCTGCGTGGCAGTAAAGACGCTGCCGAAGAATGTGAAATGTGAAGTGGAACTGATTGCAGCTGTAGGCGAGTAACGGGATTATTTGAAAGAAGAAAAGAGGTAAGAATTATGGCAGAAGAACAGCAGAATGGCTGTACGTCATCTGACTGCGCCGGATGTGCCCATGCGGGGTCATGCAGCAGCAAGCCCCAGGATCTTAGGGAACCGGCGAATCCATTTTCCAAGATTAAGAAAGTGATTGCCGTTGTCAGCGGCAAAGGCGGTGTGGGCAAGTCACTGGTGACCGCAAGCCTGGCAAGGATTATGCGGGAGCAGGGATTTGCTGTCGGGATCCTGGATGCGGACGTGACGGGTCCTTCTATCCCGAAGATGTATGGAATCCATGAGAAAGCGCAGGGTGACGAGGCGGGGATTTTTCCCTGTGAGGCGAAGGACGGTACAAAGGTAATGTCAGTGAACCTGCTTCTTGAGAATGAGTCTGACCCGGTCATCTGGAGAGGACCGGTGATCTCAGGTGTGGTGACACAGTTCTGGACAGACGTTATGTGGGGCGAACTGGATTACCTGTTCGTGGATATGCCGCCGGGAACCGGTGACGTGCCGCTGACGGTGTTCCAGTCCCTTCCGGTGGATGGCGTGGTGATCGTGACGTCTCCCCAGGATCTGGTGCAGATGATTGTGAAGAAGGCATACAATATGGCAAAAGCCATGAATATTCCGGTACTGGGAATCGTAGAGAATTACAGCTATCTGGTGTGCCCGGACTGCGGAAAACAGATTTCCGTATTCGGAGAGAGCCATGTTGACCAGGCGGCAGAAGAACTTGGGATTCCGGTATTAGGAAAGATGCCGGTTGACGCAGGGCTTGCGCAGGCCGTGGAGAATGAGAAGTTCCATGAGGTCAGCAATGAGTATCTGAGGGCGGCTGTGAATAAGATATAGAAGTCTGATTCCTGGCGTAGGCGGAAGAAAGGAACCGCTTACGCCATTTTTGTACTTGTGATCCGCTGGGAAATGTGAAGAGATAAGAAAAAGTCCTTAGGAAAATGTGTAAGATATAAAGAAAAGTCCCTGGGAAAATGTGTATATTACTTGAAAAAAGACACATAATAAATTATAATCAATTTTGTAAGAACACAAATGTTTTCCTGGAGGGAAAGAGATGTATCGCAGATTAACCGAGCAATTAAAAAGATGGAAAGAGAGCAGGGACCGCAAGCCGATGATTATAAGAGGGGCCAGACAGGTGGGAAAGACATGGATTATGAAAGAGTTTGGCCGTACCTGTTATCAGAAGTATGCATATATTTCTATGGATGAAAATGAAGTGATGGAAGAGGTGTTCCGGGATGCATTTGATATTCCAAGAATTATTTCAGCACTTGGGATTGCGGCAGGATTTCAGATAGAACCGGACAATACCCTGATTATATTTGATGAGATTCAGGAAATACCGAGGGCATTAAAATCTTTGAAGTATTTTTGTGAAAATGCACGGGAATACCATGTGATTGCTGCAGGTTCTCTTCTGGGAGTGGCATTACATGAAGGAACATCATTTCCGGTGGGCAAGGTGGAATTCTGCGATCTGTATCCTATGGATTTCTGGGAGTTTTTAAAGGCCTGCCGGGAAGATGGTCTGGCAGGACTGATGGAGGCAAAAGACGATACGCTTATTTCCAGTTTTAAAAGTAAGTATACCGATTACCTGAAGTATTATTATTATGTTGGAGGTATGCCGGAAGCAGTAGGGGCTTTTGTGGAAAACAGGGATATGAAGAAGGTACGTTTAATCCAGAAACGTCTGCTTGCAGCTTATGAGAATGATTTCTCCAAACATGCGCCCAGGGAAGTTGTGACACGGATACGAATGCTCTGGAATTCCATTCCCACCCAGCTTGCCAGAGAGAATAAGAAATTTATCTACGGGCTGATACGGGAGGGAGCGAGAGCACGGGAATACGAGGTGGCGGTTACCTGGCTGATGGACTGCGGCCTGGTCTATAAGGTTAACCGTGTGAATAAACCAGGGTTCCCTCTACGGGCCTATCAGGATTTTAAGGCGTTTAAACTGTTTGTTCTGGATATCGGCCTGCTGGGAGCCATGTCTGGGTTAAATGCGAAGGTGATTTTAGAGAAAACCCGCTTATTTGAAGAGTTTAAAGGGGCGCTGACAGAGCAGTATGTTCTGCAGCAGCTGGTCGTCAATCCTGAGAATGATCTGTTTTACTGGTCTTCTGAAAACGGAACGGCAGAGATTGATTTTCTTGTGCAGAACGAGGAAAAAATCATACCGGTAGAAGTGAAGGCAGAAGAAAATCTGCAGGCGAAAAGCCTGAAACTGTTCTGTGAAAAGTATCATCCGGATTATGCGGTAAGGACATCTATGTCCGATTACCGGAAACAGGACTGGATGGTGAATATTCCGCTTTATCTGGTCGGTATCGGGCCGTATCCGGAATAAAGGCCGGAATGTGAGAGGGGGGAGTGAAGATGTATAGGATATTGATTGCAGAGGATGACCGGGTAATCGCAAAAGCCCTTGCTTCCCATCTTTCCAGATGGGATTATGAGACGAAATGTGTGGATGATTTTAAAAATATTACAGATGAGTTCCGGCAGTATGACCCCCAGCTGGTGCTTCTGGATATCATGCTTCCTTTCTTTAACGGGTTTCACTGGTGCCAGGAGATCCGGAAGATCTCGGAGGTGCCGATTATCTTCCTGTCATCTGCCAATGACAACATGAACATTGTGATGGCCATGAACATGGGTGGGGATGAGTTTATCGAAAAGCCTTTTGACATGAATGTGGTGACGGCAAAGGTACAGGCAATTTTGCGGCGTTCTTATTCTTTCCAGGGGACGGTGAACAGGATGGAGTATCATGGAGCAGTGCTGAACTTAAACGACGCCACTCTGGAAAATAAAAGCCAGAAGACGGAACTTACGAAGAATGAATTCCGGATTCTTCAGATGCTTCTGGAAAACGCAGGAAGGATCGTATCCAGGGACAGTCTCATCACCAGGCTATGGGAGAGTGATGAATTTATTGATGATAATACACTGACGGTGAATATTGCAAGACTTCGGAAGAAGTTAGAACAGATCGGGCTTGAGAAGATGATACGGACGAAGAAAGGGATCGGATATATGGTGGAGCAATGAAGACGGCAGGAGCATTTCTGAAAGAACGGAAGCGGGAAATCTGGATCTGTGCGGTTCTGACCGGAACTTTTGTGGGAGTGTCTTATCTGTATAGTGTCCGTATGGATGCGGTGAAGTATGCCTTGTTGTTATTGTCAGTCTGGCTGCTGGTCCTGGCTGTACCTAATTACATCAGATATGTAAGAAAGCATCAGGGACTGCTTGAGGCGGGAAAAAATTATGATACGGGGATAGAAGGAATGCCGGAAGCAAAGACACTGATCGAGGAGGATTATCAGAGAATTATTACAGGACTCTATGAGGCGAAGACTGAGGCAGAATCAGCAGGGCGTATAGCCAGACAGGAGATGGTGGATTATTATGGGATGTGGGTACATCAGATCAAGACCCCTATTGCCGCCATGGATGTGCTGCTGCAGGCGCTTCAGGGCTTACAGTTGAAAGCTGAGGGTGATATGGAGGAAGACGGCCCGTTGTCATCTGTGCAGCAATATACAAAAGAGCTGAAGATGGAATTATTCAAGATTGAGCAGTATGTGGAAATGGTGCTTACTTATCTCCAGATGGAGGAGATGACTTCTGACCTGGCATTTGAGGTCTGTTCCCTGGATTCCATTATCAGACAGGCGGTCCGTAAGTATTCACAGATGTTCATCCTCAAGAGGATCCAGCTTGATTATACACCGGTTGAGAGGAAGGTTCTGACGGATGAAAAGTGGCTGGTGTTTGTGCTGGAGCAGATCTTGTCTAATGCGTTGAAATATATCCGGGGAGGGGAGGAATCCTGCGGGAAGATATCCATTTATCTGGAAGACGGTTCTTATCCGGTACATGAAGAAAGAGACAACGGGGGAGGAATCCGGAAAAGCTGCCTTGTGATAGAAGATAATGGAATTGGAATCTGGCCGGAGGATCTGCCGAGAGTTTTCGAAAAAGGATTTACGGGTTATAATGGGCGTACTGATAAGAAATCCACAGGAATCGGCCTGTATCTGTGCAAGACGGTAATAGACAGACTCCGGCATCAGATCTGGATTGAATCTGAGGCGGGCAGGGGAACGAAGGTATATCTGTCGCTTGGCAGAAGAACGGTGCGGCATGAGTGAGGCTTACCAGACCGGATCTAAGACGGGACAAAAGAATGAACTTCTTTTGTCCCGTCTTCACTATATTTTCACAGTTTCACCATAGTTTTCCCACGATTTCTGATTATAATGACCAGGTAATATTTCAGCAGGGAGAGCAGATATGAGAAACCAGAATGTATTTGAACGGGTAGAAAAGAAATACCGACTGAACCAGAAACAGTATGATTTATTCCTCAACGGTGCGGCGGACCGGATCCATATGAATGAATACGGTCTGCATACCATCCGTAATATTTATTATGACACGCCGGATTATGAGCTGATC
The DNA here is from genome assembly GCA_910587575.1 of uncultured Dorea sp. GTDB lineage: Bacteria > Bacillota > Clostridia > Lachnospirales > Lachnospiraceae > Sporofaciens. Next base: position 23,345 of record CAJULU010000030.1, on the reverse strand, counting down.
CGCAGGTCAGCCGACAAGCCGAAATACAAGGAAAAGCTCCGGCTGCGCGGGTATGGAGAGATCGGGGAAGACAGCCCGGTGTTTCTGGAAATCAAGAAGAAGTACCAGGGCGTGGTCTATAAGCGGAGGGCGCAGCTTGCCCTGGGGCAGGCACGTACCTATCTGAATACGGGCATCAGGGAACAGCAGAAAAATCAGATACTGGAGGAAATTGATTATTTTCTCCGTTTTTACCGTCCCAGGCCCAGGGTGTATCTGGCATATGACAGGGAAGCTTTCGCAGGAAACGAGGATGACGGCTTACGGATTACGGTGGATCGTAACATCCGCAGCCGCAGCCACCGGCTGGAACTGACCTATGACGGGGAGTGTACGGTACTGAATCCGGGAGAATATCTCATGGAGATCAAGGTAAATGCAGCCTATCCTATATGGCTTGCAGATCTTCTTGGGAAACTTGACATCTATCCGTCATCCTTCTCGAAATACGGCGCCGTATATGCACAGGCAATGAGGAAAGAATCAGAAAGAGAGGACGGGCAGATATGTTTACAAGTATATTAAACAATATGGAAGGAAGCCTGACCATCCAGAATGCGCTGCTGTGCGCCCTGGTATCCCTGGCTCTGGGATTTGTAATAGCGTGTATCTATGGAGTCCAGGGGGCGTGCAGCAAAAATTTCATGATCACGCTGGTTCTGCTTCCAGTGCTGGTGCAGATGGTGATCATGCTGGTAAATGGGAATCTCGGAACCAGTGTTGCGGTTCTCGGAGCCTTCAGCCTGGTGCGGTTTCGTTCTGTCCCGGGTTCTTCAAAGGAGATGGCGGTCATTTTCTTTGCCATGGCGGCCGGTCTGGCGACAGGAACCGGATTCTTAAGTTTTGCCGCTGTCATGACTCTTGTGGTGGGAATCGTGTTTCTGGCGCTTGAGAAATCCTGTTTCGGAGAAGGGAAGCCGGAGCAGAAGGATCTCAGAATCACGATTGCCGAACATCTGGATTATACGGAGATCTTCGATGATATTTTTCAGAACTATACCAGCGAATGCTGTCTCCAGAAAGTAAAAACCACGAACCTTGGCAGCATGTATGAACTGGACTATCATATCACGCTGAAAGACCGGCGGCAGGAGAAGGAAATGCTGGATGCGATCCGCTGCAGAAACGGGAACCTGACCGTGATCTGCGGGCGGCGTTCTACACTGCAGGAAGGGTTGTAACAGTCAGACGGAAATTCAGAAAGTCAGGAGCGGATGCAGATGAATACAGAGAAAAGAAAGATTGGTTCGGTATTGCTGAGTGTAATACTTGTCTGTACCATGTGGGGATGCAGGCAGAAGGAGAAGGAAACGGATACCGGTTCACAGGAAACGGCCGGCATTTCCGGGGCCGCACATGCGTCCGTCAGTACGGTTGCGCTGACGGAGGGAAAATTCAGCGAAGAAAAGCTGGATGATACATGGGATGAGAAGGAGGCGGTATATGTTACCTTAGAAAATGATCAGATTTCTGTAAAGGGAGCGGCAGATTCAGACTACGGCGAAGAAACTGCCCTTAAAGAGAAAGTGGAGGCCACGGGAAGCACTGCTGTTATCCGGCAGGCCGGAACCTATGTTTTGTCCGGCACCCTGGAGGATGGACAACTGATCATAGATGCGGACAAAGAGGAAACGGTCAGATTGATTTTCCGGGGAATCTCTCTTTCCTGCAGCTATTCGGCGCCTGTTTACAGTAAGGGCGGCAATGTGATTGTTACTCTGGAAGAGGGCACGGATAACAGGATCGGGGATGGCGGGGACGACAGGTCCGGGAAAGAAGAGGAGCCGGAAGCAGCAGTTTTCTCCAAAGACGATCTGACTTTTAATGGAACCGGGACTCTGTCTGTCACCGGAAACTACGGCCATGGAATCCAGTGTAAAGATGATCTGAAATTTGTTTCAGGTACTTATACCGTTTCGGCGGTGAATGACGGAATTGTGGGAAAAGACAGTGTGTCTGTCAGGGACGGCAGTTTCACGATTGAAAGCGGTGATGACGGGATCAGGGCCTCCAATACCGAAGATTCTGACAAGGGATATGTTCTGATTGAAAACGGATCTTTCCAGATCAATGCCAAAGGAGACGGAATCCAGGCAGAGACGCTTCTGCGGGTCAATGACGGAAATTTTGAAATCACGGCAGGAGGAGGGAGCCAGAATGCGGAAATGGTTTCGGACCGTCTGACACCGCCTGCTGCCAGGGAGCCGGAAGGGACAACACCGGAGAGTGGGATGATGGAAGGCGGGGAACCGCCGGAGGGCGGCAGGCTTAAGAAGGGAATGGAACCGCCGGGAGCTGGGAATGCCCTGGAAGAAGGGAAAGTGAAGCCACCAGAGGGAGATGTGCCGGCGGAAAAAATGCAGCCGCCAGAAGGAGAAATGTCGGAGGAAGAAATGCAGCCGCCAGAGGGAGACAGGCCGGCAGAAGAAGGCCTGGAAGGAGAAATGCCGTACGAAAGTGGAGACGCCGCATCGGAATCTGACAACGGAAAAGCATTAAAGTCCTATGTGGAACTGATCATAGCAGGAGGAGATTTCAGTCTGGATTCACAGGATGACGGTATTCACAGTAATCAGAATGTAACGGTGGAAGGAGGCGTGATCACGGTTTCTGCGGGAGATGACGGAATTCACGCAGATAAAACACTGACTGTCGAGGGCGGAAGTATTGATATCCAGAAGAGTTATGAAGGGCTGGAAGGGTTTGACATTGTGATCAATGACGGAAGCATAAAGATCGTTTCCTCGGATGACGGGATCAATGCGGCGGGAGATGACGACAGCGCTGCAGAGCCGGACGCCGGGGACGGACATAAGGGACAGACGTTTATGGCAGACGAAGACCAGGGGGCGTCCATGACGGTCAATGGAGGGACGGTCTATGTCAATGCAAACGGGGACGGACTTGATGCGAACGGTGATATTTTCCTCAATGGAGGGACGGTAACAGTACACGGCCCTGCCGACGGTGGAAACGGTACGCTGGATTATGCCACGTCCTGCAGAATCACAGGCGGTACATTTACAGGAACCGGAAGTTCTGGCATGGCACAGAATCCGAGTGAGGATTCCACACAGGTTACGGCTGTCTTCTGCATGAATACCGCCGTCGGGGCCGGAACGGCTGTTTCTCTGAAAGATCAGGCCGGAAACACACTGGCGGAGACCGTGACAGAGAAAAACGCCCAGTGGTTTGCACTGTCCTCTCCGGAACTGGCTGTTGGAGAAACTTATTTATTCTGTGTGGGAACAACTGAAAAAGAAGTAATTCTGACCCGGACTGTCACGCAGTTCTCCCTGTAAGACAGATTCCACCCGGAAATCTTTTGAAAATCTTGCTGTCGGGAAACGAATGTGATACAATATTCCCATCCTGAACGAAGGAACCGTATACCGCTTTACAATCGGTTCCGAATACGAGCAGCAGATTTGGAGGACAAGATGATAAACCGGGATTGGGAGAAGTTCGGGGAGGATATCCGTAAGACCGTACAGGATGCCATCGATGCCCAGGACTTCGGGAAATTGAATCAGACGATTACGGACACAATCAACCATGCCGTTGACAGCGTGTCAAGGAATATAGGAAATGTGCAGAAGAACCAGCCCTGGGGCAGATCCCCCGGGAACGGAAGAGCTGGTTTCCGGGATGCCATGCAGGGAGGCGCAGACCGTTCTGCAGGGAACCGCGGGCCGGGCGCATATGGATCTGGAAAGAAAGCTGCGGGATACGGGAACGGCGCCTGGGAATATTCCTGCGGCGGACGGCCTGCACAGGAGAAGAGTCAGTATGGTTATGGAAGCAGAAAGCAGCTCCCGGCTCTCTACCGGAAGCCCGCCGGAGTACAGGTGAGAGGGATCCTTACTACCGTGCTGGGGGCGGTTGCAGGCGGGATGTTTACTACAGCCATGCTGGTCTTTGTTGTCACGGCGCTGCTGGCCGGAGCATTCGGGATCCCCGAGATTATGGTGACCGCCATGTTTCTGATGTGTGCAGTGGCGGGATTCGTGGTTTGTGGATGCGGAACGGGCCTGCGGGCCAGGGTCAGAAGATTCCGGACCTATATGCAGGTCATTGGACAGAGGGAATACTGCAATATCCGTGAACTGGCGGACAAGGTTCATAAAAGCGTGAAATTCGTAGTCAGAGATCTGGAATATATGTTTGCCAGGGGATGGTTTCTGGAAGGACATCTGGACGATGAAAAGACCTGCCTCATCACAAGTCATGGAATGTACCGGCAGTACCGGCAGATACAGGAAGACCGGCAAAGGAGCGGACTCAGACAGGCAGTTCAGAAGACAGAGGAGCCGGAAGAAGCAGAAGTAAAGCAGGAAGGCCGTACGGCAGCAGGCAGCGATCAGACTACGCTGCCGCCAGAGGTGCAGCGGGTAATCGATGAGGGAGATGCCTATATCCGGAAGATTCATGCCTGCAATGACGCAATCTGCGGGGCGGAGATTTCTGCGAAGATTTCCCACATGGAGATGCTGGTGGACAAGATTTTCGACCGGGTGGAGCAGGATCCGGAATCGGTAGACGATATCCGCAGGCTGATGGAATATTATCTGCCAACAACGGTGAAGCTTCTGGAAGCCTATCGGGAACTGGATGCCCAGCCCATTGACGGTGAGAATATCCGTTCTTCCAAACGGGAGATCGAGGCAACCCTGGATACGCTGAACCTTGCATTTGAAAAGCTTCTGGACGGCCTGTTTAAGGAGACGGCCTGGGACGTGTCCTCGGATATCTCGGTGTTACATACCATGCTTGCCCAGGAGGGACTTACGGATGACGGCCTGCACAGACCGCAGTAAGCCTGGGACAGGGCAGGAAGTTCAGAAAGTCTTTCAGAAACAGATTGAGAGAGAAACAGGATTTTACAGGGAATGATTGTGGAGGGTAACAGATAGAATGAAGAATGAATTTGAGAATTTTCAGACGGTTCCGGAACTGACGCTGGAACCGTTCCAGGAGGAACCTGAGTCCCGGGCCGTAAAGGAAGAAAAACCGCCTGTACTGGATGAGGATATTCTGTCGGAAGAGGAGCGGCGTGCGGTGGATGCATTTGCCGCCCGGATAGATCTGATGAATTCCAATGCGATTTTGCAGTACGGGGCAGGGACACAGAAGAAGATGGCGGATTTTTCCGAAGCGGCCCTTGAGAATGTACGGACCAAGGATCTGGGAGAGATAGGCGACCTGCTTTCGGGAGTGGTGAAGGAACTGCGCAGTTTTGATGAAGAGGAAGAAAAGGGGTTTCTCGGAATCTTTAAGAAAAGTTCCGGCAGGATCCAGGCCATGAAATCGAAGTATGCGAAGGCCGAGACCAATATCAATCAGATCGTAAGAGTGCTGGAGTCCCATCAGGTGCAGCTGCTTAAGGATGTGGCGGTGCTGGATAAGATGTATGAACTGAATCTGACGTATTTCAAGGAACTGTCCATGTATATCCTGGCGGGAAAGAAGAAGCTTTCCCAGGTACGTGCTGCGGAACTTCCCGGACTTCTCGAGAAGGCTTCCCGGACCGGGCTTGCAGAGGATGCCCAGGCGGCAAGGGATCTGGACTCGATGTGCAACCGGTTTGAGAAGAAGATCCATGATCTGGAACTGACCCGGACGGTTTCCATGCAGACGGCTCCGCAGATCCGGCTGGTGCAGGGGAATGACACGTTGATGGTGGAAAAGATCCAGTCTACGATTGTCAATACCATTCCGCTGTGGAAGAGCCAGATGGTGCTGGCTCTTGGCGTGGAGCATTCTTCCCAGGCGGCAGCCGCCCAGCGGGAAGTGACGGATATGACCAATGAACTTCTGAGACGGAATGCGGACAGGCTGAAACTGGCGGTCACAGAGACGGCCAGGGAATCGGAGAGGGGAATCGTGGAGATCGAAACTCTGCGGCACACCAATGAATCGCTGATTTCCACCCTGGATGAAGTGATGCAGATTCAGAGGGAAGGAAGGCAGAAACGTGCAGAGGCGGAACAGGAAATGGTGCGTCTGGAACAGGAACTGAAGTCGAAGCTTCTGCAGATTCACGGCTAAGATCTGATTAATTTGAAAAAAGCCTTGATTTTCAAGGGATATGGTGCTATACTGACTACAGTTACATAAGGAAATCGGCAGAAGAGTGAACGAAGGTTCACTCTTCTTTGTTGGTAAGGAGGAAGTTGCCGTTGACGAAGAGAGAGATCTATGAACAGAAGACAGAAGAGATTCTGAATCCCATTGTAGAGGAGTATGGATTTGAACTGGTAGATGTGGAGTATGTGAAGGAAGGAAGTACCTGGTATTTAAGGGCCTATATTGATAAGCCGGGCGGGATCTGTATTGACGACTGTGAAGCAGTGAGCCGCAGGCTTTCGGATATTCTGGACGAGAAGGATTATATCGATGATGCGTATATTCTGGAAGTCAGCTCTCCCGGTCTTGGAAGACCTCTTAAGAAAGAGAAGGATTACAGGCGGAGCAAGGGAGAAGAGGTGGAGATCCGCACTTACCGCATGATCGGCAGGCAGAAGGAATTTACAGGGATACTGAAGGAATATGATGAGAAGACGGTAACGATTGAAGAGGAAGGCGGGAATGTGAGAACATTTGAGAAGAGCGATATTGCGCTGATCCGCCTTGCATTTGATTTTTAGAGAATGCGTTTCAATGTCAGAGTTAGGAGGAGATTACGATGAATACGGAATTGTTAGAAGCGTTGAATATATTGGAAAAAGAAAAGGAGATCAGTAAAGAGACGCTGCTGGATGCAATTGAGAATTCTTTGCTCAACGCCTGCAAGAATCATTTCGGGAAAGCCGATAATATCCGGCTGATCATGGACAGAACGACCTGTGATTACCGGCTGTTTGCAGAGAAGACGGTAGTAGAAGAAGTTGAGGATAAGTTAGAAGAGATCAGTATAGAGGATGCCAGGGCCATTGACGGGAAGTTTGAACTGGGGGATATTGTGCAGATTCCCATCGAGTCCAAGTCTTTCGGGCGAATAGCCACCCAGAATGCGAAGAATCTGATTCTCCAGAAGATCCGTGAGGAAGAGCGGAAAGTGGTCTATGACCAGTATTTTGAGAAGGAGAAGGACATTGTAACCGGAATCGTCCAACGGTATATTGGAAGGAACGTCAGCATTAATCTTGGAAAGGCGGATGCAATGCTGACGGAGAACGAACAGGTGAAGGGAGAAGTGTTTAAGCCTACCGAGCGTGTGAAGCTGTATGTGGTAGAGGTCAAGAATACCACGAAGGGTCCGAAGATCCTGGTTTCCCGTACGCATCCCGAACTTGTGAAACGTCTTTTTGAAGCGGAAGTGACCGAGGTAAAGGACGGTGTGGTAGAGATCAAGAGTATTGCCAGGGAAGCGGGAAGCAGGACGAAGATTGCGGTGTGGTCCAATGACCCGGACGTGGATCCGGTGGGCGCATGCGTCGGCATGAACGGATCCCGCGTCAATGCCATTGTCAATGAACTTCGCGGAGAAAAGATTGACATTATCAACTGGAGTGACAATCCGGCGATTCTGATTGAGAATGCCTTGAGCCCAGCCAAAGTCATTTCCGTTATGGCGGATCCGGATGACAAGACTGCAGGCGTGATCGTGCCGGATTACCAGCTGTCACTGGCGATCGGCAAGGAAGGGCAGAATGCAAGGCTTGCAGCAAGGCTGACCGGTTATAAGATTGACATCAAGAGCGAGACACAGGCGATCGAGTCCGGCGACCTTCCGGAGAACTATCTGGAACTGAGTGAGGGCGTGTACGAGGAAGAGTATGAAGAGCCTTATGAGGAAGCCGGCCTGGAAGACGGACCAGAGGAAGAATACGGGGAATTTCAGCCAGAGGACGAGGAACCGGGGGCTGGCCGGGACGAATATGAAGATGACGGTTACGGTGAGGAAGACGAAATTATATTTGAGGAAGCAGAGGATTAGGTGATTATTTGGGTGCGAATAAAAAGGTTCCTGTGCGTAGATGCGTAGGCTGCCAGGAGATGAAGGGAAAAAAGGAAATGATACGTGTAATCCGCACGCAGGAGGGAGAATTCCTTCTGGATGCGACCGGCAGGAAGAACGGAAGGGGCGCTTACATCTGCCCGTCCGGGGAGTGCTTAAGAAAAGCCGTCAGAAACAGGGGGCTGGAGCGTTCGTTCAGACAGCCCATTCCGGCAGAAGTGTATGAAGCATTGGAAAAGGAGATGGGGTTACTTGACTCAGAGTAAGGCATTGTCGCTCATCGGCCTGGCTACGAAAGCCGGAAAGACTGTAAGCGGGGAGTTCTGTACGGAGAAAGAAGTGAAATCCGGCAGGGCCTCTCTGGTGATCATAGCGGATGATGCGTCTGATAATACAAAGAAGAAGTTTAGGAATATGTGTGATTTTTATCACGTGCCGATCTGTTTTTATAGAGACAAAGATACCTTGGGGCATGCAATGGGGAAACAGTTCCGGGCATCTCTGGCAATATTGGATCAGGGGTTTGCAAAGGGAATCAGAGAGAGTATGGATGCAGAAGATAATACAGTTGCATAGAGGAGGTAGTAAATATGGCAAAAATCAAAGTATATGAACTGGCGAAGGAATTAGGCGTTCAGAGCAGGGAAGTGCTTGAATTTCTTGGCGGAAAGAATATAGAAGTAAAGAATCACATGAGTGCGCTGGAGGAGGCGGATGCGAATGTGGTGAGAAAAGGATTCGTAAAAAGCGAGGCCAGAGCGGCAAAGTCTGAGCAGGAGACACCGAAGAAGAAGAATATCGTGCATGTATTCCGTCCGCAGAATACGCAGAACGGTGCAAGGCAGGGAAGGCGGTCTGGCGGCCGGTCAGCGCAGCCTGGCGCAGCCCGTCCTGCACAGCCCCAGGGGAAACCGATGCAGGTGAATAACGGCCGTCCCGCCAAAGCCGCTCCCGCCCGTCCAACAGGAGCGGCCGCAGCTGAGAAGAAGCCTGCGGGAGCCGCTGCGGCAGCGGTAAGACCGGCAGAGCCTGCAAAAAGACCGGCGGCGCCGAAACCGGAAGATGCAGTCAGGCGTCAGGCGGCAATGACGGCGGATGAGACAGCGGTGCAGAAGCGGCCTGCGGCAGCGGATGAGAAGGCACAGAATGTACCGGCAACAGACAGGACGGCAGAAAGAACTCCGGACAGGAACGGGGACCGGCAGGCGGCTTCCGAGAGAAGGCCGGCCCAGAGACGTTCTGACCGCCCGGACCGTGGTGAAAGAGGAAACCGCCCAGACCGTATCTCCGAGAGGCGGGGGGATTCCAGAGGCCAGCGCTCAACGGAAGGACGGCCGGACAGATTCCAGGGCGACCGTGACCGCAGCCGTGACCGTGACGGAAGGTTCCAGGGCGACCGTGACCGGAACCGTGGCCGTGACGGAAGGTTCCAGGGCGACCGTGACCGCAGCCGTGACCGTGACCGTGACGGAAGATTCCAGGGCGACCGTGACCGTAGCCGTGACCGTGACGGAAGATTCCAGAGCGGAGGCGACAGAGACCGTGACGGAAGATTCCAGAGCGGAGGCGACAGAGACCGTGACGGAAGGTTCCAGGGCGGAGGTGACAGAGACCGTGGACAGGGACGCAGACCCGGCGAGAGAGGCGACCGCAGGGGCAGTGATAAGAGAAGCGGTAATTCCGGCATCCCGGCTCCTGCTGTAGAAGGGCAGAAGCCGCAGCGCAGCAAGGGAAAAGGAAAAGAAGACCATAAGAAGAAGGATTACCGAAGGGAAGAGGAAGAAGGAAGAAGCGCAAAGGGTAAGAAAAAGAATGAGCCGAAGCAGCAGTTCCAGAAACCGCAGCAGCGGGAGCAGAAGGTGGAGGAAGAGATTAAGTCCATCGTTCTCCCAGAGGTTCTTACGATCAAGGAACTGTCGGATAAGATGAAGATCGTGCCTTCCGTCATCGTCAAGAAACTGTTTATGCAGGGGAAGATCGTAACCGTGAACCAGGAGATTGACTACGAGACTGCGGAAGGGATTGCACTGGAATTCGACGTGCTCTGTGAGAAGGAAGAAGTCGTAGACGTGATCGAAGAACTTTTAAAGGAGGACGAGGAAGACGCAAGCACTATGGAGAAGCGTCCGCCGGTAGTCTGTGTCATGGGTCATGTTGACCATGGTAAGACCTCTCTTCTGGATGCGATCCGTCATACGAACGTCATTGATAAGGAAGCGGGTGGGATTACCCAGCATATCGGCGCCTATGTGGTGGATGTGAACGGAGAGAAGATCACATTCCTGGATACACCGGGACACGAGGCGTTTACGGCCATGCGTATGCGTGGGGCAAGTTCCACGGATATCGCAATTCTGGTGGTTGCTGCGGATGACGGCGTGATGCCCCAGACCGTGGAGGCGATCAACCATGCCAAGGCGGCAGGCGTTGAGATCGTGGTTGCGGTAAATAAGATTGATAAGCCAAGCGCCAATATCGAGAGAGTAAAACAGGAACTGACCGAATACGAACTGATCCCGGAGGACTGGGGCGGAAGCACGGTCTTTGTTCCGGTATCTGCCAAGACCGGAGAAGGTCTTGAGGATCTGATGGAGATGATCGTTCTGACTGCGGAGGTGCTGGAACTGAAAGCGAATTCCAACCGCCGCGCGAGAGGCCTGGTGCTTGAGGCCCAGCTTGACAAGGGAAGAGGCTCGGTGGCCACCGTCCTTGTACAGAAGGGAACTCTCCGGGTAGGAGATTCCATTGCAGCAGGTTCGGCACATGGTAAGGTAAGAGCCATGATGGATGACAAGGGAAGGCGCGTAAAAGAGGCCGGACCTTCCATGCCGGTAGAGATCCTGGGCTTAAATGACGTACCGAATGCGGGCGAAGTGTTTGTGGCATGCGAGAATGATAAGGAAGCGAGAAACTTTGCAGAGACATTTATCTCTCAGGGCAAAGCAAAGCTGATTGAAGATACGAAGTCAAAACTGTCTCTGGATGACCTGTTCAGCCAGATTCAGGAGGGTAACTTAAAAGAACTGGGAATTGTGGTGAAAGCAGATGTACAGGGGTCTGTGGAGGCTATGAAACAGAGCCTGCTGAAACTGACCAACGAAGAGGTTGTGGTGAAGATCATTCATGGCGGAGTCGGTGCGATCAACGAATCCGACGTAAGCCTGGCGTCCGCTTCCAACGCCATCATCATCGGATTCAATGTGCGTCCGGATGCAACGGCGAAGGAGACGGCAGACCGGGAAGGCGTGGATATCCGGCTGTACCGTGTCATTTACAATGCGATTGAAGATGTGGAAGCTGCCATGAAAGGTATGCTGGATCCGGTCTTCGAGGAGAAGGTGCTGGGTCATGCAGAGGTGCGCCAGACTTTCAAAGCCTCCGGCGTCGGAACCATTGCCGGGTCTTACGTGCAGGACGGAATTTTCGAGAGAGACTGTTCCGTACGTCTGACCAGGGACGGAATCGTGATCTTCGAAGGACCGCTTGCATCCCTCAGACGGTTCAAGGACGATGTAAAAGAAGTAAGAGCGGGATACGAGTGCGGATTTGTGTTTGCCAACTTTAACGATATCAAGGAAGGCGACCTTGTGGAAGCATTTAAGATGGTAGAGATCCCGAGATAGGGGTGTTGGAAATGAAAAAAAGAAGTATCAAGAATACCAGGGTCAGTACCGGGGTACAAAGGGAACTGAGCAACATTATCAGAAATCTGAAAGACCCCCGGGTCGCACCATGGACTTCCGTGGTTGCGGCAAAGGTGGCTCCCGATCTTAAGACCTGTAAGGCGTATATCAGCGTGCTTGGAGGACAGAAAGAACAGGAGGATACGATTGAGGGGCTTAAGAAGGCGGAAGGGTACATCCGGCGTGAACTTGCCCATACATTGAATATGCGCAATACGCCGGAGATACAGTTTGTACTGGATCAGTCGATTGAGTACGGCGTAAATATGTCCAGAAAGATTGATGAAGTGACCAGGAATATTTCAACGGAAGGGGATACTGATGCTGAATAAGATTCTGAACAATACTGAGACAATCGCAATTGGCGGACATATCCGTCCGGACGGGGACTGTGTGGGTTCCTGCATGGGATTGTACCATTATATCAGAGACAACTTTAAAGACAAAAAGGTGGATGTGTATCTGGAAGAGATGCCGGATAAGTTTTACTATCTGAAATCAACGGAAGTGATCCGTCATGAAATTCCGCAAGATAAAGTTTACGATCTGTTTATCAGCCTGGACTGCGGTGACAAGGAACGTCTGGGATTCTCTGTTCCCCTGTTCGACCGGGCGAAGAGGACTTACTGCATTGATCATCATGTCAGCAATACAGGATTTGCACAGGAGGATTTTACCGAACCGGATGCCAGTTCCACCTGCGAACTGGTATACCAGTTCATGGATGAAGAGAAGATTTCCCTTGCAGCGGCAGAGGCTCTTTATCTCGGGATTGTACATGATACCGGAGTGTTCCAGTATACTTCTGCGGCTCCGTCCACGTTCCGGATGGCGGCAAAGCTTCTGGAGAAGGGAGTGAATGGTGCAAAGATCGTACAGGACACATATTATGAGAAAACCTATGCCCAGAACCAGATCCTGGGAAGGACTCTGCTGGAGAGTATCCTGTTCATGAATAAGACCTGTATCGCTTCCTATGTGACAAAGAAGACCATGGATTTCTATGGCGTGGGGGTCAAGGATCTGGACGGGATAGTAAGCCAGCTCAGGGTTACGAAGGATGTAGAGGTGGCAATCTTCATGTATGAAATTGAGACCAATATATACAAGGTGAGCCTGCGTTCCAAGGAGAAGGTGGATGTGAGCAAAGTCGCCAGATATTTCGGCGGCGGCGGTCATAAGAAAGCGGCGGGACTTACCATGGCAGGGACTTACTATGATGTGCTCAACAATCTGTCGGCGCAGATCGAGATCCAGATGGAAGAATAGAAGAAGACGGACGACCGGAATAACAGATCGGGGGATACATATGATACACGGGATTCTGAATGTGCAAAAGGAGAAAGGATATACGTCCCATGACGTGGTGGCAAAACTTAGAGGAATTACCGGACAGAGGAAGATCGGCCATACGGGGACGCTGGATCCGGACGCAGACGGTGTCCTTCCGGTATGCCTTGGCAGGGCTACCAGGCTGTGCGATATGATTACAGACAGGGATAAGACCTATGAAACCGTTCTGCTTCTCGGCCGGATTACGGATACCCAGGATGCCGGCGGAAAGACGCTTCAGACCAGTGATACGTCCGGCCTGCAAAAAGAAGACGTCTGCAGGGTAGCGGAGGGGTTTACCGGAGAGTATGCACAGATACCGCCGATGTACTCAGCTCTTAAGGTGAACGGCAGAAAATTGTACGAACTTGCCCGGGAAGGGAAGGAAGTGGAACGTAAGGCCAGGAAAGTCAGGATTTTTGGGATTGAGATCCTGAAGTCAGAACTTCCGAGAGTGCGTATGCGGGTGAAATGCTCCAAAGGCACGTATATCCGGACTTTATGCCATGATATCGGAGAGAGGCTTGGATGCGGCGGGTGTATGGAGGAACTGACGCGTACCTGCGTGGGGAGGTTTTCGCTGGAAGAAAGTCTGACGCTTGACAGAATCGCTGAAAAATACAGGGATGGAAGCCTTTCGGACGTACTGGTTCCGATGGACCGGATGTTTGATGATTATCCGGGGATGACGGTGCGGGAGCCATGGGAATCTCTGGCGAAAAACGGGAATCCGCTGCCAGGGGAGGCATTCTGTGACAATTCGGATCCAAGGGGATGGAAGGCGGCATCGTCCGGGGAGGATCCGGATTATGTGCGTATTTATGATGAGAAAGGCCGGTTCATTGCAGTCTGCCGCTGGCAGAAGGAGAAGGAAGAATATCGGATTGTCAAGATGTTTTATGTGGAGTAAAGTAAAGAGGGACAGATATGCAATATATCAATAAACTGTCTGACTATGAAAACAGGAAGGAATCTGCAGTGACCTTCGGCAAATTCGATGGCCTGCACACAGGACACCAGAAGCTGGTGGATCAGGTGCAGAGGCTTGGGAAAGAAGAAAGGCTTGACAGCATTGTCTGTGCATTTGAAATGAAGCCCCTGTGGGAACGTATGGGCAGAATACCGCAGATACTGATGACTGGGGAAGAGAGGCAGAGGAGGCTGAAGGGCAGGGTGGACATTCTGATTGAATGTCCGTTTACTGTGGAATTCAGTCAGATTCATGCGGAAGATTTTATCCGTGACATCATCAGCCGCAGGCTTCATGCGAAGTATGTGGTAGTCGGGACAGATTTTCAGTTTGGCTATGGGAAACAGGGGGATATCCACCTGCTCAGGCAGTATGAGAAAGAGTACGGGTATCATCTGATCGTGATAGAGAAGGAGCGCTATGGGGAGCGCATTATCAGCAGTACCTATATCAAGGAACTTTTAAACCAGGGGGATTTTTCCCTGGCAAACCGGCTTCTTGGGTATTCGTACGGAATTACCGGAAAGGTGGAGCATGGGAAGAAGCTTGGGAGGACGCTTGGATTCCCTACGCTGAACGTGGCGTGGCCAGAGTATAAGATTGTGCCGCCCAGGGGAGTTTATCTGAGTAATATAAAGGTGGACGGCCAGTGGTTTCACGGGATTTCCAATGTGGGCGTTAAGCCCACGGTGAGTAGAGAGGAAAGGGTATTGATAGAAAGTTTTCTGTTTGGTTATGACGGGGATGCCTATGGGAAGGAAGTGACCATTGATCTCCTTGCGTTTCGGAGGCCGGAGCGTGCGTTTGAAAGCGTTGCGGAACTGAAATCATGCATTGACAGGGATATTGAATACGGAAAACATTTCTTTGCGAATGTAGAGTAAAGGAGAATACAAATGAGGATCACGACAATTTTTATGCTGCTCGGCGGACTGGGATTCTTCCTGTACGGGATGAAGATGATGAGTGAAGGACTCGAGAAGGCAGCCGGGGCAAAGATGCGGGGGATACTGGAATTCTTTACCAAGAACCGGTTCATCGGCATGGTGGTGGGAATTGTGTTTACCGCCATCATCCAGTCTTCCAATGCGACGACGGTCATGGTCGTCAGCTTCGTGAATTCGGGGCTTATGAATCTGATGCAGGCATCCGGGGTCATCCTGGGTGCGAAT
>CAJULU010000030.1:0-8179 GCA_910587575.1 uncultured Dorea sp. | reverse complement strand
CGAATATCGGTACGACCATTACCGGACAGCTCATTGCGTTCAATCTTTCGGATATTGCGCCTCTGATCGTAATCATAGGCGTGGTGATGGTTATGTTCTGCAAAAAGCAGGGGATTAAGAAGATCGGGGAGGTTATCTTAGGCTTCGGTATTCTGTTTATGGGGCTCAGTATTATGGGGGACAGCATGGAGGCGGTGAAAGAGTCGCCGCAGATTATTGATTTCCTTGCATCCCTGACCAATCCGTTTGCCGCAATTCTGACAGGATTTGCCATTACGGCGGTGCTGCAGAGTTCTTCGGCGACCGTGGGCATTATCCTTCTGATGGTGTCCCAGAATCTTCTGGAATTTGCAATCTGTCCGTTTATGATCCTGGGGTGCAACATCGGCTCCTGTGTGTCTGCGCTGGTGGCCAGCTTAAGCGGGAAGAAGGATGCGAAACGGGCGGCCATGATTCATCTGCTCTTTAACGTGATCGGGTCTGCCGTGATGTTTATGATCTTACTGCTTGCCATCGATCCGTTTACGGATCTGATGCTCTATATTTCCGGCGGCAATCTTGCAAGGGCGGTGGCTAATGTCCACACGCTGATGAAGGTCTTTGAAGTGGCGATGCTGTTCCCGTTCATGGGATGGATTGTGAAAGCCACCTACCGGATTGTTCCGGGTGAAGATGAGACGGCGGAGGATGAATACGAACTGCCGTTTATCGGTACCGGAAAGATTCTGTCTGCCACAACGGCAGTGGTGAACGGAATTGCAGAGATTGAGCACATGGGAAAGGTTGCCACGGAAAATCTGCGGGTTTCCATGGAGGTGCTGTGTAATCCCGACGAGGAGAAGATCAGCGCAGTCTACCAGAGGGAGAAATACATTGATTATATGAACAGCAGGATTACGGATTATCTGGTGCAGGCCAATGAACTGGTGCTTCCGATTGCAGACGAACGGCTGATTGGCGGTCTGTTCCACGTGGTCAATGATATTGAGCGTATCGGTGATCATGCGGAGAATTTCGCAGATTCCGCAAAGACCAGGCTTGATTGGGGGATTGATTTCAGCGATAAGGCCAAGCGGCAGCTTCAGGAGATGACGGAGAAGGCGGTCATGATCCTGGAGTATTCCCTGGAAATGTTCAAGAACCGGAACTACAAGCATATGGCGGAGATCCTGCGTCTGGAGGACGAGATTGACGAACTGGAGAAGAAGCTGCAGAATGCCCATGTAAAGCGTCTGACGAAGAATAAATGTACCCCTAAAGCGGGAATGCTGTTCTCGGATACGGTTTCCGGGCTGGAGCGTGTGGGCGACCATGCGACGAACATTGCCTTTGCAATCTTAGAGCCCGCACAGTCTGCGGACGATGATGATGATGAATAGAATTCGTGAAATAATTCTTTACATGTGACAGGCTCTGTGCTATACTTGACAGGTGTGAGAGCCGATGTTCGGTAATGGGAGACTCCAACCCTTACTTAATATCCGGCGTTACTTAAGTAGAAGGAGGATTAGAACATGATTTCCAAAGAGAGGAAAGAACAGATTGTAGCAGATTATGGCAGGACACCGGGAGATACCGGATCACCGGAGGTACAGATCGCAATCCTGACAGCGAGGATTAACGACCTGACCGAGCATTTCAAGAACAACCCGAAGGATCATCATTCAAGAAGAGGTCTTCTCAAGATGGTCGGACAGAGAAGAGGACTGCTGGCATATCTGAAGAAATCAGATATCGAGAGATATCGTTCACTGATCGAGAGATTAGGACTTAGAAAATAGTTATAAGGAAGGGCGCAGACTGGTTTTGCTGCGTCCTTCATTCAAAACTGTCGAAAAATGGCTGCTGCTTCTGGTATCAGTTGTATTTCGGCAGTTAATTAGTGGGTGGAAGTTTTTTGCCCGAGACCACTGAAAAGCATATTTTGTTTTTTATCAATGGTAAGTGTGTTTTTCAGTAGTTTCGGCAGCTTTCATCCATCATAAAATCCAGAATAGAAGGAGAATTCGTATGTACAAGAAGTTTGAGATGGAGTTAGCCGGAAGAAAGCTCTGCGTAGATGTGGACAGAGTGGCGAAGCAGGCCAATGGCGCCGTATTAATGCATTATGGAGAGACGACTGTATTATGTACGGCAACGGCTTCCGAGAAGCCTAGGGAGGGGATTGACTTCTTCCCTTTAAGTGTAGAATATAACGAGAGACTGTATTCCGTTGGAAAGATTCCGGGGGGATTTAACAAGAGAGAGGGCAAGGCATCCGAGAATGCGATCCTTACCTGCCGTGTCATTGACCGTCCCATGCGTCCGCTGTTCCCTAAGGATTACCGCAATGACGTAACCTTAGAGAATCTGGTGCTGTCGGTAGACCAGGACTGCTCCCCGGAGCTTACGGCCATGCTGGGCGCTGCCATTGCCACCAGTATTTCTGACATTCCTTTTGACGGACCGATTTCCACCACACAGGTAGGTCTGGTCGAGGGAGAGTTCGTGTTTAATCCGACTGCTGCCCAGAAGGAATTGTCTGACCTTGCGCTGACGGTGGCCTCCACGAAGGAGAAGGTCATCATGATTGAGGCGGGAGCCAATGAGGTGCCGGAGCAGCAGATGATTGAGGCTATTTTTGCGGCACATGAGATGAACCAGAAGGTCATTGCATTTATTGACACGATTGTGGCTGAATGCGGGAAGAAGAAGCACGAGTATGAGAGTTGTGCGGTTCCGGAGGAATTGTTTGCGGCAATCCGTGAGATTGTTTCCCCGGAAGCGATGGAAGAAGCGGTATTTACCGATGAGAAGCAGGTAAGGGAGGAGAATATCCGCCAGATTACGGAGAAGTTAGAGGAAGCCTTTGCAGAGAATGAGGAATGGCTGGCCGTGCTTGGCGAGGCTGTCTACCAGTACCAGAAGAAGACGGTGCGCAAGATGATTCTGAAGGATCACAAGCGTCCCGACGGAAGGGCCATCGACCAGATCCGTCCGCTGGCGGCTGAGATTGATCTGATTCCAAGGGTTCACGGGTCAGCCATGTTTACCAGGGGACAGACGCAGATCTGTACCATTACGACCCTGGCGCCCCTTGCAGAGGCTCAGAGGCTGGACGGGCTTGATGAGGCAGAGACTTCCAAGAGATATATGCATCACTATAACTTCCCGTCCTATTCGGTAGGAGAGACCAGGCCGTCCAGAGGTCCGGGAAGGCGTGAGATCGGGCATGGCGCACTGGCGGAGCGGGCGCTGCTTCCGGTGCTTCCAAGCGAGACGGAGTTCCCCTATGCGATCCGTACGGTATCCGAGACATTTGAGTCCAATGGTTCTACGTCACAGGCAAGTATCTGTGCCTCTTCCATGTCGCTGATGACGGCGGGCGTGCCGATCAAGGCGGCGGTTGCCGGGATCTCGGCAGGACTGGTCACAGGTGAGACAGATGATGATTATCTGGTACTGACGGATATCCAGGGACTGGAAGATTTCTTCGGGGACATGGATTTCAAGGTTGCCGGAACTCACAAGGGAATCACGGCGATTCAGATGGATATCAAGATCCATGGGCTGACAAGGCCGATCATTGAAGAGGCCATTGCGGCGACGAAGAAGGCAAGGACTTATATTCTGGACGAGGTTATGGCGAAGACCATCGAGAATCCAAGACCGGAGGTAGGGCCTTATGCGCCGAAGATTATCCAGATGCAGATTGACCCACAAAAGATTGGCGATGTGGTCGGACAGAGGGGAAAGACAATCAATGCGATTATAGAGCAGACCGGAGTAAAGATTGATATTACCGATGACGGCGCAGTATCTATCTGCGGCACGGATGCCGAGGCAATGCAGAAGGCCAGAAAGCTGATTTATATTATTGTGACGGATTTCGAGGCCGGACAGGTTCTGGAAGGAAAGGTTGTCAGCATTAAGGAGTTTGGCGCATTTGTTGAGTTTGCACCGGGCAAGGAGGGAATGGTACACATTTCCAAGATTTCCAAAGAGAGAGTAAGACAGGTGGAGGACGTACTGACACTGGGGGATGTGGTGAAGGTAGTCTGCCTGGGGAAAGATAAGATGGGGCGGCTTTCGTTCAGTATGAAGGATGTAGCTGAGTAAGATGTGAAGATTGGTTCGAATGTTGAGCGTTTCCCATTTTCTTATGAAAGCTGGTCAAGTGTTGATTGTATGGTCAAAAACATAAGAAATAAAAAAATCCACCTTTTATAGGTGGATTTTTTTGTGAAAACTGTTACAATTTAAATATATTGTAATATGTTTTAGGAATAATCCGATTGAAGGAGAGAAGTACAATGGCTCGAATTAAGATTATAAGCAATCCATACAAACAAGAAATTGAATATGAAGCATACAAAGAAACTACAAATGAATGGATGAATATCGGACTCCATGAAGCTAACAGTAAACTAAAGGAAGAAAGTGTCCGGAAATGTTTTTTACCGTTTAATGCGAAAGAAATTTTAGAAGTAATTGTTAATGAATACTATCTTGAAACAAAAGGTTCAGTAGAAATTGTCTTTGAAGGTACAAAAGAAGAATACTATGAATTAACCAGAGTGTGTCAGAGTAAAGATTTAGAACAGAAGGTTACGCTTTCTTGCTCCAACAGAGTTCTTGATAATGGTAAATATATTTTAAGTGATATTAAGGAAATATTTGCAGAGGTAAAACCAGTAATTGAGGAAGTGACTAGAGATGAATGTGAAATAACAAAAAATCTTGCAAAAGTTACAGATGCCCTTGATGATATTGTTCCTATTTGTGTTTTTGGCAATTATAGTGCTGGAAAATCAACGTTTATCAATGCATTAATTGGCCGTGAAGTATTACCAAGCGGCGGGGATCCTGTAACAGCAAAAGCTTTTAAAATACAAAGTTCCAGTCAGGAAGATATTGCACGTATCAGATTCAGACATTGGGATGATAACATAGAATTATCGTTTGAAGATGGGGTCTATCGTGTCGTAAAAGGGAATACGAATGATGAAATGTTAAAGGATTTGGCTTCTGTCTTGAAAGAAAAGGAAATGATTTCTATGTACCAAAAGGTTTCCATGGCGCTTGAGTTCATAAATGCATATGAAAAACGGGACAGCACATCAACAGAGCTTGGAAATATGATTGAGTTGACTATTGCTTTTTCTAAAAATGGTATTCTAGGCCGTTCAAAGAATAAGTTTGTGATATTTGATACACCGGGCTCTAACACAGCAACGAATGACGGTCATATAGAGGTTTTGAAAGAAGCTCTTGAAGGCTTTTCAAATGGAATTCCAGTCTGGGTATCTCAATACGAAGCGATTGATACAATGGATAACAAGGCATTGTGTAATAGCATACTAGATATAGATGCCTTAGACCAAAGATTTACTATGATTGTTCTGAACAAAGCGGATGTATCGGATTTACCCGAGAATGGTTTCAATGAAAACCAGATTAAGAATATTAAAGAGTTTAAATCTGTAGAAAAAATGTATGCAAGCGGTATCTTCTTTGTATCCTCTATTATGGGGTTAGGGGCAAAGAATAATGGAGCGTTAGCTGATAAATATTACAGAAAAATATATAAACTTCAGAAAGATTCCT
The DNA here is from genome assembly GCA_910587575.1 of uncultured Dorea sp. Taxonomy (GTDB): domain Bacteria; phylum Bacillota; class Clostridia; order Lachnospirales; family Lachnospiraceae; genus Sporofaciens. The sequence continues at coordinate 2,593 of CAJULU010000030.1, read as the reverse complement.
TTACAGATATAGAAGATGAAGACTATGTGACATTGTATCAATATAATATTATGCCTTTACAGATAAAGGAAGAAGTGATTACATATTCTGCAAGTGAAAATAATATAATATACTCCTGCTGTTCGATCATCTTCTTAACCATATTGAGAAGACAACTGAGAAAATTGTAAAGAGAGTGCAAGCCCGTAGAAAACTTCGTGATAAATATATAGATGATCTTGAAGACAAGAAGCAGGATCTGATTAATATAATGAGGGATAAAAGTGCAGAACTTGAAAAAGATTTCTCTACACAATCCTATAATTCAATCAATACATATGCGAATACTCATTTGAATTATGACTATCCGTTGGACGATCTGAATATGTTAAATGAGAAATATGTTGCAAAGAATGATCAGGAATATCAGTTAGATGAGAAAAAGAAAAATTTAGATAATGCGGTTGAAAAGATGATTAGTGATTTAAAAGACCGTGTGAAAAATATTTCGTTTAACGATTTAAAAGGGGCAATATCCGGGTTTGCAGAAGATACTAAAAAGGGAGTTGAGTCTATCTATAACTCAAAAAGGGAATTGGATTCAACGCAAAAAAATGCCTCGACAGATACAGCAGATGAAGTATTGGAGGAAGTAATTGAAACCTACAAATCCAGTATGGCTGATGCAACTAGAAAGATTAATCATATTGCATGTAACTATTGGGAGAATAATTCTAAACTTTTAAAAGAAGAACTGATTGACATAGTGACAGTTAGTGATGCATTGTCTGAAAAGCAGAAACAAACATTGTCTGAACTGATTTTTAATTATAAAAATGTTTCTTTTGATGACAATGCAAGCAGCATTTTTGTGAAACCTAAATTTTTGCATGGTCATTTGCTTGGATTAGATTTGTTTACAGTTGAAAAATTAAATATCAGAAAGCTGGCAAAAGAATACAATAAAACAGTAGAAAAGAATATAGAAACAATAGCAACTGATATGAATGAGAATTATTATAACAGTTATAAAAAGTGGCAGGATGAGTTAAGTACAGTGATTGAGAAAAATATTGTTGAACTTAATCCAGAATTGCAAGTGCTCTCAGATTCTATTGTCAATGAGACAGAAAAAATCAGTAATCTGGAAACAAGCCAACAGAAAATAAGAAACGCATTGAGCGAGATTGAAAATCTAATTGCATTCAAGACGATTGCATAAGATTTGGAGAAAATAAAATGGGTGTAAAGAATGTTGTAAGAAGAATTGGAGAAAAAACGGGAGACAAAGTTGCTCGATTATCAAGGCTTAGCCCGTCTCAAATCATTGATATTCAGGCTAAACGTGAAGAATATTTATTAGAAATGCCCAATCCTGATGATGAAGTGGCAAGAGTTATGACAGAAAAAATGATGGGAGCAACCAGCATTGAAGTATTTAATGCCTTTTTGGCGCAGATTAAGGACTTATATCTTCCGATGATGGAAATAGCAGAATATGATGAAGAATTTGACGTAGATTTTAATATCAGATATTTTAATATTACAAAATGGGTTACAGACAAGAAAGAAAACAGTCTTGAAAAGCTGGTGAATGTCTATGCGGTACTATCTAATGAGGATTGTAATATTGCACTTGTGTTTCATCGTACACAGGAAAAAACAAATGTATATCTGGCAGTTGTAAATTTGAAAAACGGAAATAACAGAGTAGATGCCGATATTTATCGCGATCGTCTTAAGGAAGCTATACGTGGTAACTTTCCGGGAGCAGAATTAAAAAATGATGGTGTTGGGGTGATTCCATGTTTAGATAATGATAAGGCTTATTCTGTTGCAACGGCATCTAATATACCGACTGAAAAATCAGAAAAATTTTTCAGTCAGACCATTGAAAAATTGCTGGATGGAATTATACCAGACAGTTCAAAAAGAGAATATACGATTGTTTTATTAGCAACACCGATTCTTGATGTTGAAGAGAGAAAATTGAGACTCGGAGAATTCTACTCGGGCCTAAAGCCATATGCAGAATGGCAACAGGATTTCCATTATACAGACAGTGTCGCAAACGGCTCATCTGCAACCATTGGTGTAAATGTCGGAGCAAGTGCCGGGGTACAAAATGGACAAAGCAGCGGGCATACGGTAACAGACAGTACAGGCCGAAATGAGGCGATTACAAATACACAGAATGAAGGTGAGTCGGTTGCTAAAGGAGATGCAAAGGCACAGAGTGAGTCGAAATCGCATTTGGATGGAATCAATGAGAGTGAAGCAGAATCAGAAGGGTCAAATGATTCTGTCGGTGTAAATGCAGGGATTAGTATAGGCGATAAAAAAACAATCGGTGGCTATGTCGGAGGCGGTTACAATCATGGGTGGAATAAGAGTTTAACTAAAACACTTGGAAAGACAGCACAGGATACATTGACAAAAGGTATTACTAATACGATTTCCAACACGGTTACAAAGACTACGGGAACAGCAGTGGCTAATACGCTTGGTAAGGCTGTAACCAGTTCTCTTGCCAAAACTGCAAACACAATGACAAATACAAATTGAACAAAATCGCTGCGCGATGGCCTGCCAAGGCTGTGGCATAGCAATTTTC
>CAJULU010000029.1 GCA_910587575.1 uncultured Dorea sp. | reverse complement strand
AGCCTGAACCAGAATGTTGTTCTTGGTGTAAGCCATCATTTCCTTAGCCATATCAACGTCACGGATACGGGACTCAGCAGCGGATAAGTTCTCTGTCTGAACACCTAAGTTGTTGATGGTGTGCTCCAGACGGTTCTGTAATGCACCGAAATCGGAACGCATAGAAGAAATACCGTCAATAGCGCTATTGATTACATCGATAGCCAGTCTTGCTGATGTAGCATCATTAACAGTAAGCTTGCTGATGTCAATTGCTGTTCCATCTGCCTTTACACCCATGCTGGTTGTATCCATCTTCTGCAGGGTAATTGCAATCTGGTTATCCAACTTAGAGGTCTCACCAGCATGAATTGCAACTTTAGCCTTAGTAGCTGTACCGCCTGCACCAAGCTTGGAGAACAGTGTCGTTCCGTTAAAGTTAGCGGTATTACTGATTCTGTTAATCTCTTTCCTTAACGCATCTACTTCCTTCTGCATCTCACCACGGTTAGCAGTAGAATAAGTTCCGTTCGCAGACTGTGTAGCCAGCTCAACCATACGGTTCAGCATGGAGTGAACTTCTGTCAATGCACCTTCAGCCGTCTGTACAAGAGAAACACCGTCTTCGGAGTTCTTCTGTGCTGTCTGAAGACCTGTGATCTGGGCACGCATTTTTTCGGAAATTGCAAGTCCGGCAGCGTCATCACCAGCGCGGTTGATTCTATAACCAGATGACAACTTCTCCAGGTTCTTTGTTAAAGAAGAGTTGTTGTTTGTCAAATTCCTGTGTGAATTTAAAGCCGTAATATTATGTTGGATTCTCATAGTTTTTCCTCCTTGAAATTCGTCAGGGAATTCCTTTTCCCTGCATAATTATTCATTATTTACTTGTGTGTCCGAAGTAATCGGGAGTGAAACAAATGCGTCTTCCGAACCTGCCGGCAAACCGTCTGGAAAAGTACACCTAATTGGACGCAATTTGCGTCCAATTATATCGGAAATACGAAAAGAAGTGCCCGGGAAGGCACTTCTGCACATTAAAATTCCAAATAAAATATTTTACTATAATATCTCAACCTCACACGCATGCTTCTTAGTTTTCCTGTCATAAGCAATCCCCACAGCCAGAACCCGTCCCGTAAAAGGAGCAATATCCCCTGACCGCCCCCGGAACCGAAGAGCATACTTGCGGTCCTTGATCTGCCGGATCGCACTTTCCGGCGTACCATCCACCTTCAATTCCAGAATAATACAATCGTCGGTCTTGTCAAACGGATAGAAAATGAAATCTACATAACCGCCCCCTGCCTTGTCTTCCCGCTCAACCCGGTAAGTATCCCTTGCCGCAAGGTAAACCAGGTTAATGACAGCCGTCAGTTCAATCTCGCTGTTGTATTCTAATAACGGGCTTTCCGTATTATGGGCATATTCCAGAATCTCAAGCATCGTTTTTGTATCACAACTTCTGGTTGCTGCCAGCATTCGCTGAGATACCTGGGATAACCGGCAGATATAGCCAAGAGACTGCTCCTTCTGAAGCATCTCTTCAAAGTGTTCCATCAGCTCCTTGTTGGGGATGGATACTTTGCCGTTATCATAACTTAGGAAACCATAAACCACCATGGCAGAATAAATCTCATCCCGGGTTTTCAGGTTCATAGATGTCGCTGCGTATTCCTGTATTCTGGCCTGGACGGGAATCCCGGATATCATAAGCGCCAGATCATCCCTCACCGCATCCACATTCTGTCTGATATAGTAAAAATCTCGTCATATGGCCCGGAACTTGTCCAGTAACTCCCCGTCTGGTTATCACTTAAGGCGCCGAATACAGACCGGGGATTGTACAATCTCTTCCCGGATACCGTCTGATATCCGTCATACCAGTATTTTAAATCTTCCCGGGTAATCCGTGGTACGGGTGTCACAGACAGATACCGCTGGTACAATTCATCCACCTCCGAATCTGTAAAACCGAAACAGTCACTATATTTTTCCTTAGTTGCCATCGTATATTCAAAAAACATATTCAGTTCGGATCCGCTGGAATATTTGGCAATCGGAAGAATTCCCGTCATATATGCCAGTTCTACATAAGCCTTTCCTTTCAGCAGATTGCTGAGAAATTCCAGAAAAGCGGATTTGTCTCGGTTTGTTACAAAATCCCGGTGGAAAATATAATCCCATTCATCCAGCACAAAAATGAACCGGGCGTCCTCCGTCTCATACACTGCGTTCAGAATATCCCACACTGCATCGTCTTCATGTATCTCCACATCGGGGAATTCCTTTTTCAGGTCCTTTTTCAGAATCTTCTGAATCCGCCCGATGTAACTGTGAAAGTCCGTACAGTTCTGCGGTAATTCATTAAAAGAAATATAGATAACATTATGCTGGTTTAAATGACAATGGAACTTCTCATGTGATGATATTTTTAAGTGTTCAAATACGGAACCACTGTCAGTTCCTTTTCCGAAAAAGGAAGCAATCATACAGGCTGTTATTGTTTTCCCGAAACGCCTGGGTCTTGTTATACATATATACTTATTGCTTTTCCCTATGCTGCCTCCTGCCTGGCCGATGTAAGATCCGCTGCAGGATGTCAGAGGGATTAAATGCGTCAGCATCTCTGATTTATCTACGAAATATGTTGCGGCAGCTTCGTCCAGAAACTGTCCAAAGGGACTTTTGCTGTTTAAATAGATTCCCATAATCGCATGAACTCCTTTTGCATATACAATAGCACGGGGAAGTAAAAAGGGCAAGGAGGCAAAGGCATTTATGGATAAATCGTCGTCTGGCCCGTCTGAGTCGGTTCCCGGTATTCCCGGATCCGTTTATACAAAGTGCTCCGCCCCATCTTACAAAATGCCGCAAACTCTTTCTTAGTGATATCGTCCCCGATCCACTGTCTGTATAATTCAGGGAAATTATCCGGTACGGGAATCTTCGGTTTGCCAAACCGGATTCCCCTGGCCTTAGCCGCCGCAATTCCTTCTGCCTGTCTCTGACGGATGTTATCCCGTTCATTTTCTGCTACAAAAGAAAGCAGCTGCAATACCACATCGCTGATGAACGTTCCCAGAAGATCGCCATTGTTCCATGATTTCCTGGTAGTTCCTTCCCAGTCTGTCAATACTCTTGATAACAATCAAGTCCCCCTCCCGTACACGCCGCAGCATTCTGGCATAAGACGGCCGTTTAAAATTCTTGCCGCTTTGCCTGTCAATATAAATGTCCCTCCTGTCAATCCCTGTATCAAGGAGTGCGATCATCTGCCGCTCAATATTCTGCTCCTGCGTAGAAACCCGGATATAACCGTATACCTTATTATTCATTTCGTACCTCCTACATTGAATTTACCTGTTTCTGAGTATACAGAAAAGAACCGGAAAGGCTCAATCCTGATTTGCAGAGACTGGCAGTTGTATTCCTGTCTGGTAAACGTTATAATAAAAAAATCAAATCAACGGGAGGAAAAGGATGAACACAATAGGACTTGTTATGATTGTGAAAAATGAAAGCCGCAGTCTGGAAAAATGTCTGTCACTGGCGGAAAAGCTGGTGGATGGAATCTATATTACAGATACCGGGTCAACCGATCATACCATAGAGATAGCACGAAAATACAACGCACAGATTTCAGAATTCGAATGGTGTAATGATTTCTCGGCAGCCAGGAACTATGCCCTGGAACAGTCCCCCTGCGACTGGAACCTGATCTTGGATGCGGATGAATATCTGCTTTCCGGAACCAGAGAAGATCTGCAGAGATTTGTAGAAAAAGGCGGCCGTGCAGGGGCAATTGAAAGGCATGACAGTTACAGGGAGGAAAACGGAACCATCAGCCAGAGCTGTGTATTTACCACACGTCTGGTTCCCAAAGGAACGTTTTATCAAGGAAAAGTGCATGAACAGATCATAAGCGACCTTCCGATTGTGCCCCTTCCGCTGGTTTTTGACCATGACGGGTATCTTCAGGGCGGGAAAGGGGAACGGAATCTTACGATTCTGCTGGAAGAACTGGAACAAAACCCGCAGGATCCCTACATCCTCTACCAGGTATCCCGGACTCTCTGGCTTATGAAGGAATTTGCACGGGCCGACGGATATTTCGGGCAATTCTATCAGCTTGTACCGGAAACCGGTACGGGATATCGTACAAATGGCGTAGTTGCTTATATTTACAATCTGCTGGAACTGAAAAAATACGAGAAAGGGTTTCAGGTGATTACAGACGAAAAGGAAAGGCTGGCTGCCTATGCGGATTATCATTTTGCATGCGGAACCTTTTACACGCAGGCGATTTTCTCGGACATCCAGCGCTATATCGGATACCTCCCGGAAATCGAACAATCTTACCGGCGCTGCCTTCAGATCGGGGAAGTGCCCGAGCATGAGGGGGTGCTTGGAAATGGTTCGTTCAAGGCCGCATACAACCTGGGCGTCTGGTTTGAGGTCAATGGAAAGACCAAGGAAGCGTTATCTTATTATCAGATGGCGGCAGAGGCAGGGTATCAGCCTGCCTTGGAGAGGGTACAGAAAATTATTTAAAAAAGTTAAAAAAAAGACTTAAGTTCTGGAGAAAAGATACGATAATATAAGTGTCAAGAAGTTTTCGGAGCAGTCCAAATAAGTGTACTTTTCTGGACGGTTTGCCGGCAGGTCCGGAAGACGCATTTGTTTCACTCCCGATTACTTCGGACACACAAGTAAATAATGAATAATTATGCAGGGAAAAGGAATTCCCTGACGAATTTCAAGGAGGAAAAACTATGAGAATCCAACATAATATTACGGCTTTAAATTCACACAGGAATTTGACAAACAACAACTCTTCTTTAACAAAGAACCTGGAGAAGTTGTCATCTGGTTATAGAATCAACCGCGCTGGTGATGACGCTGCCGGACTTGCAATTTCCGAAAAAATGCGTGCCCAGATCACAGGTCTTCAGACAGCACAGAAGAACTCCGAAGACGGTGTTTCTCTTGTACAGACGGCTGAAGGTGCATTGACAGAAGTTCACTCCATGCTGAACCGTATGGTTGAGCTGGCTACACAGTCTGCGAACGGAACTTATTCTACTGCTAACCGTGGTGAGATGCAGAAGGAAATTAAGGCACTGAATGCTGAAATTAACCGTATCAGCAAGACTGCTAACTTCAATGGTACAACATTATTTAATGGTTTCACAGAGAAGGCTGTTGCAATTCATGCAGGTGAGACCAGTTCTACCAACAACCAGATTAAGATTACGCTGAAAGCAATGAGCGCAGATGGATATGCAGGCGTAAAGGCAAAGGTTAGAGATGAAAATGATAACATGGTTGAGAAGGAAGTAAAGACCAGCGATATTGATATCTCTAAACAGACTCAGGCAAGACTTGCCGTTGATATGATCAACGCTGCAATCGACGCTGTATCATCCTTACGTTCCGACTTCGGTGCATTACAGAACCGTCTGGAGCACACCATCAACAACCTGGGTGTTCAGACAGAGAACCTGTCTGCTGCTGAGTCCCGTATCCGTGACGTTGACATGGCTAAGGAAATGATGGCTTACACCAAGAACAACATTCTGGTTCAGGCTTCCCAGGCTATGCTTGCACAGGCTAACCAGGTTCCTCAGGGAGTTCTTCAGCTGTTACAGTAATCTGATTACATCTGATCACAGTTGTGCGGATTTTCAAAAAAATAATCACAGAAAACGCCAGTCCATTGGATGGGCGTTTTCTTTTTAAGCAAAAAACAGAGAGGAACACAAAACCTATGGATATCAGACTCAGCATATCCCTGCTCGCCTCAGACCGGAAGGAATCCCTGATGCGCTGCCTGGATTCCTTAAAGCCGCTCCTTGCAAGGATCCCGGCCGAATTAATTATCATACTGACCAGTACGGAGGAAGCCGTCCGCCGGATTGCCGAACAGTATACGCCCCAGATCATTCCGTTTTCCTGGTGCAGCGATTTCTCCGCTGCCAGAAATACCGGTTTGGAGGCGGCGCAGGGCGAATGGTTCCTGTACATTGACGATGACGAGTGGTTTGACGACACGGAAGAGATCTGCCAGTTCTTCCTGAGCGGGGAATACAGGGATTATCACAGCGCACATTACATACAGCGGAACTACCAGAACTGGAACGGGACGCAGTATTCCGATTTTTCCGCATTCCGGATGGTCCGAAGACTTCCCGGAACCCGTTTCCAGGGTACCATTCATAACCCCCCGCATGGAACCCTGTAAATATTTCGGGACCTGCGTCCATCATTATGGCTACGTGGAATCTTCCGGCAGCCTCCGCAAGACTTCCCGGAATATCCCGCTGCTTTTACGGGCCATTGGAAATGACCCGCTAAAAGTAAAAAATTATATCCAGCTTGCCAAGGAATCCGACCTGGCGGGAGACCGGAAATCTGCGGAAAAATACTGCCGGATGGGACTGGAAATCTGCCGGGAAGCAGAAAGGGGCGTTCAGAAGGACACGGGGTTAAAAGGGTGGCTGCTGGCCTTTCTGTCCTGTCTGGTTTCAGAGAATCCAGGGAATGCTTCCGGCATCTCAGAGATCGAAACAATCCTTTCCCGGGAGCAGCCCTCTGAACTGATCCGCCTGGTCCTGTACCAGCAGCTGGTTCATCTGTACGCAGAAGAAGAACCAAAGAAAGCTGTGCAGTATGGCCGGAAATTTGAAGGGCTTCTGGATCACATGGATGAAACCGGGGGGCTCTGGACACGCCAGGGCTATGGTGAGTTTGATGAGAATTATATTAAAAGTCCGGAACGCCTCTATGGTGCAAGGGCCGGCTGTGCTGCCTGCGCACTGAAAACCCGGGACTGGGATGCTGCACTTTATTTTCTGAAACTCTTCCCCTGGGAAACCGAAGATATCCTGCAGCGGTATTATCCGTTTTTTGAACAATGGAAAGAGGAGTATTCCCCTCATTTTCCCCGGATGCTTTCAGAGATACTGGAAGACCGGTGCATTGTCTGCGGGATAGGGGATGTGTCAGAAATACAGATGTGTCAGGAGACCGGGATCCCGTCTTACCTTCTGCTTCAGAAGGCACGGGATGATTTTAACGGGGGAAAACAGGAAGAAGGGCTGAATCTGATCCTGTACTGCATGGTACATATGGAAGACGGTTATTTACGACAATTGTGCCTGAATGAAGCCCTCTGCCATGAAACCAGCATCGTCCCTCTTGCGGCGCAGATGGATCTGGGCGCCTGGAACCATCTCTGGGAGACAGCGGCAGATGAACTTCCATTCGCCCTGAACAGCCGGATGGGGAAATGCGCAGAAGAGATTGGGCACCGCTTTCCTCTTCACAGCTTATGTGTGAAAAGACACGGACTGGGGCAGAAGCTGCATAAGGGCTTTCCTCTGTGGAGCGGATTAACAGAAACTTTGGAGGACTATTGCCGGTGCATCCTGGAGTTTTACCGGGGATTGTACCGTGAGGAATGGCTGACAGAGGATAACGCTGCTTTTCTGCCCGCAGAATACGGCTTTGCCCGGATTTCCTTAAAAGCATTAGAAGCATTACGGGCGGAACAGACCGTGGAAGCGGTGCGTCTGCTTCGGGACGCATTCCACATTTATCCGGAAATGACCGGCGTGATCATAGAGCTGACCCGGCAGGCCGTATACCGAATGAATGATCCGGCGAAGCATGCGGATGCGGAATTTCTTCAGCTTGCAGGCCGGATGAAGGATACGCTGCGCACGCTGATGGCTTCCGGACAGACGGCACAGGCGGCTGCCATCCTGGACCAGCTCCTGCCGCTGCTGCCGGATGACCTGGAATTAATCAGAATCCGCCAGGAAGTCATAAGGAGGACAAAAGTATGAACATTCAGCTTACCATCTCCATGCTGGTATCAGACCGGATGGAGACTCTTGGGAAATGCCTTGCTTCGCTGAAACCGTTTCTCCGGGAGATGGACAGCGAACTGATCGTTGTTTTTACCGGTAAAAATCAGGAAACGCTGGATCTTGTACGGCAGTATACATCCCATATCATCCCCTTTGACTGGTGCGATGACTTTTCAAAGGCGCGGAACGCCGGGCTGCGGGAGGCAAAAGGGGAATGGTTTCTCTATCTTGATGATGACGAGTGGTTTGATGACACAGGGGAGATCATCCGTTTTTTTAAGAGCGGTGAATACAGGCAGTATGGTTCCGCACTCTACAGACAGCGCAATTATATGGATTTTGAGGGAAAACGCTTTTCTGACGGTGATGTGGGACGGATGTGCCGTTTAACTCCGGAGACAAAGTTCATATTTCCGGTTCATGAAAATCTGGTTCCGTTCCAGGAGCCCTGTAAAAGGATGACGGCTTTCGTGCATCATTTTGGCTATGCACGGAAGGAAAAACTGGAACAGAAGGAGACAAAAACCAGCCGGAATCTCCCGCTTCTTCTGGAAATGTATGAGAAGGACCCGGATTCTCCCCAGTGCTGCATGCAGATTGCCCAGGAATACCGGAGTGTGTTTGAATTTGAACCGGCAGTGGAATACTGCAGGAAAGGGCTTGCCCTGGCAAGAAAAGAAGAACGGATCTATAACTATGAGTTATGGATGCAGGCAAACCTGCCGCTTCTGATTTCCTATACAGGGGACCTGGAACTGGCATTAAAGGAAGGGGAAAGCATTCTGAAACATCCCCGCACCCTGGAGGCGGGCCAGCTTCACCTAAGTGTAACCATGGTTTCCTTATGCAGGAAACTCAAGGAACCCCGGAAAGGGCTGAAATATGTCCGCCTGTATCATGAAAAGCTATCTTATCTTCTGAAGCACACGGAAAAAGCCCGGATCCAGAGTGCGGCGGGGCTGACCTTTGAACAGGCCGCAGAAGAAGCTGTACCCGTGTACATGGACGGGCTGTTTTTTGCCGCAGAGGCAAAAGACTTTCAGATGGCCAGACAGATACTTTCCTGGATCCCCTGGGAGGACCGGGACCGGGTGACGCCCCATTACCCACGCCTGGAAGAATGGAAAAAGTCTTATGAGGGGCAAACGGAGGCCATCTTAAGGGAATACAGCCGGCTGAACACAGCCAATGACTATGTGCGTATCCAGAAAATGCTTTTTGCCGAAAAGCAAGGCCATATGCAGGAAGCGGAAGCGTTCTGGAAGGAATGTGCCAGGGACTGCCCGGCAGGATTCCAGTGGGAACTGATTGAGGCCGCCGTGCGCAATCAGTTTTCATTGGAACCTTTGATCATACAGATGCCGCCAGAGGCCTGGAATGCGTATGCACAGACAGTGACAGAACGTAAGGAATGGGGGGATCTGCAGGCATTCCGCCGGAGTATCATACCTTTGCTTGAAATGCGTCCTTTCTATGCCCGGAAGCTGGAACAGAGTTTTCTGGAGAGAATGCTGACACGGGAATTGCCGGAACCGGAAGAACTGGCGGGAGTTCTGCAGCAGTATTGCAGGAGTGTCTGCAGTGAGGCGGCGGCATTGTACCGGGATGAAGCGCTTGCCGATCCGGAATTCTATGCCCTTCCGTCCAGGTACCGGTTTGCAGTGATGGCCGGGGAGGCTCTGAAGTTCATTGATGAGAGACGTTTTGCCGAAAGCTTTCCGCTTTTTAAGGAGGCGGTCCGGTTTTATCCCGAAATGTCAGAGGCCATAGGCGTTCTGCTGCGGTATCTGGAGAAGCAGATACAGACCCCTTCTGTTCCGGAAGAGTTTGAAATACTCGGCGGACAGGTAAAGCAGGTTCTCCGGGGGATGATCGATAAGGGACAGTGGACGGAGGCGGAAGGGGTTATGGTGCAGCTGTTGTCGCTTCTGCCGGATGATCCGGAAGTTCTTAGGATGAAGCAGGAGATCTTAAGCAGAGAGTAAATTGTATTAAAAACATTGGGCTGATAATTAATGAATACAGCCCAATGTTATTTCACACAGCAATAATAATATTTTAGTCATCCTTAATTGAAATCAATCTCTTCCTGTCTTGAAAGCTCCAGACAGCGTATCTCCTTCCTCATTACAGTAAGTTCGTAATGCAAAAATCCCGCACTCCCGCAATTGCTCCAGCGCCTCTTCCTTATCCTTCATAGTAACCACGACCGAGAACTCCTGCTTCTCCCCCAGTCCGCAGGTTTCCTCCAGCCGCTTTAAATCCTCCGGCCGGTACACCGGCAGCCCCTGGATCCGTGTCAGATGCTTCTCAGGCTGGTTATCCAGAAATCCGGCGAACTCCCACCGGCTTCGCTTCTTCTCATCCTCTCTCCACTCTGCCAGTGCCTTCTGCCCGATCCTGCCCGCACCAAACAGATACAGACGCTCCTTCTTCTGCGTTCCCCGTATCTGCTGCTTAATCATCGTTGAACTGGTACTCCGGGTATAGGGCAGATAGACAATATCCGACCCTACCGCCCGCAGTTCCTTCTGTTCCCTTTCCCATTGATTCTGGTGGTCATCCCCAGAAAAATACGCATCATAATGATACAGCTTCCAGGCCTCCATTTTCACCGTATTGAAAAAATCAACCTTTACCACCTCATCCACTCCCTGGATTGCGCCTACAATCTCAATCCTCTCCTCGAAAGGAATGTACGGCCTCTTCCCTTTGAAATGCTCCACCAGTTCATCTGATAAAACTCCGGCCAGCAGATACTCGCTCTGCTCCTTTGCACGCCGGATCAGATTCAGATGTCCGATATGGAACAAGTCAAATACGCCAGGTACATACCCTTTTTTATATTTTTTTCCGCTCTGCATTCTGTTCCTGCTCTCCTTTACAATGATTCGCTTACAATGGTTCGCCTACAATGGTTCCACAGACCTTTATGGCAGACCTTTACGACTCTTCCGACTTGACAATCCATTCCACATGCTGCACATAGACGCAATAGTCATGAATCCCCATCTGCTCCAGCTGCTTCTGAATCTCCTTATAATAAAAGCTGCAGATAATCAGCCGCCGCTTTCCTTCCGGTATCTTAAGAATTTCCTCCGGCGACTTGATGGGAATCCCGAAACGCTGCCTGTCCCATTTATTTTCGTCATTATCCACAAGGAAATCCGGCCGGTAACGGTTCCCCCATTTCTTCATATAATCTTCCATCATCATACCGGCACCGAACAGAATAATTTTCCTGCCCTTCACGTTCTCAAACATACCCGTCAGCATCTTCTGATAGTCTTCATAGGGCTTCTCCGGGTCAAAGATCCCCGTATGCTTCGGTTTCCGCTGTTCCTTTGGCGGATATTTCATAAAATCCTTTCCCATACTCATAAACAGATAATTTTCATACCCTTCGGGCGCCGGATATTTCCGCTGTTCGAACTCCAGAAGAACCGGCTTTTTAAAATCCCCGGCACTCAGGCGCCTGTGCTTATAATATCCAGTAAACATGGCCACATCCTCTGACTGCGTATCCGTATATAACAGCATCGCCCGGTTCAGCATACGGCACAGCACTTTGTGAGGATAGAGACGGGAAAGCAGCCGGTATCCGTTCCACATCAGAGGCCCCATGTCCATGTAACGCTCGAAATCATTTCCGTAAATCTTCGCCAGCAGCAGGCGGTGGCAGTGACGGATCCGTTTCTCCTTCTTCTCAAACAATTTCTCATCCATGGTGCATACGTCCAGTGGGAGAATGTCAATCCAGATCCCCAGATTTCCCTTATGGCTCAGTTCCCTGGCCTCGATCCCCGTGGTCCGGCTATTGCGCACCCGGGCAAATCCGCCCCAGAAGATGTCCTTCTCTGTCTCCGGCGTATGGATGGAAAGCGGTTCTTTCAGCTCCTTTCTGGCCACACGTAAAAAACGGTTGTAATCCTTCCTTGGCATTGCGATATCCAGGTCATCATCCCACGGAATAAACCCTTTGTGACGGACTGCGCCCAGGAGACTTCCGTGTACCAGGAACCAGGTAAGATGGTACTTACGGCAGATACGGTTTACCTCGTCCAGCATATCAAGCTCCACCTTCCAGGTCTTCTTCATCTTATCGGAAATCTTGTAGTCTGCAATGGTTTCTTCCTCGGATTCCAGACGTTTTACATTGGCCTGGATCCGTTTTCTGTCTATGGCCGCCCAACGGTAAAACTGCTGATACTTCCTGTGGTTGCGCACCTCATCCAGAAACCTCTGCTCTTCCTGCCAGTAAAGCTGCCAGGTGTCTTTCATCCCATATTTTTCAATCAGCTTCTGCTTCGGATAGTACAGCTCTGCATTGGGCGTAAAACAGTAAATGTAGTGAATGGCACGGAACAGCACGTATTTCGCCGGATAGTTCTCACGGACAAATTCCTGGTCAAAATACAGGAATTCTTTCGTATCCGGGTGATAAAAGCAGTTAAGCGGAATTAATTCCATGTAAGCTTTCCGCAGAACCGGGCCGAAACCTCCGGCGCCCAGACTACAGTTTCCTTCCTTTCCGTCTTTCTGGCTGCTGCAGTCTTGCTGGCTGCTGCAGTCTGGCCGCACAGACAGCAAAGCATTCTCAGAATCAGGCGCCTGGTCAGATGACTTTAAGATATACTCATAAATACGGTCTATCAGAGATAAGAATGCTTCCTGGTCTTCTTTTATAACCTCTTTGATATAGTTTGACAGAGTAGGCCATGAAATATACGGCATTTCCAGGCTTCCATCCGGTAACAGCTGATGATCCACAACCGGAATCCCATGCTGCCTCAGATCTTCGATATTGTCATACAGGTTTCTCGCATTCTCTTTTCCTTCCGGAAACAGGGGCGTCTTTCTGACGGTTCCATCTGTGCGGATCGTGGTTGCATATCCCCGCTTCCTTCCACGGTCCGTTGACACGGCGGCATAGACTACCTGGGACCCTGCCCCGGCGGCCGGTTCCGGTATTCCTGCCTCTGGTTCTCTCCCCGTCTTTTTCATAGCTGTCTCCACAGCCTGCCCGTATAAGCCGCATAAAGTAATCCCCGGCTCTTCCTGAACCCGGTCTTTCCCGCATTCAACAAAAAAAGAATTTGCGAAAAACGGAAACACGCCATTCTCCAGCACATCCCGATACAGCTCCCGTTCCACGGCCACCAGTGAGCTGTGGTTCAGATCATAGGTAATCAGCCTCTCCCTCAGCCCCGGCTCCGGCAGATGTTCGTCTGAATAAACCATCTGCGGCAGCTTATAATCCGGCAGAGGATAGTAAAAACGCAGCTTTCCAAGGCCGGCTTTCGTAAGGATGTCCTTTAATTCTTCCCGGCTGAAGGAATACCCTCTGGTTCCCTGGGGATAATTGTCAATTCCCTCAAAAGCCTTCCCGCCGTGGGATTCCCGGGCTCCGCAGAAATACTTCAGCCCCAGGCGGTTATCCACAGCCATCAGAAGAAGTCCGTCCTCTTTCAGAAGCCCGGAAACTTTCTTCAGATAATCCGCATAATCCCTGCGGATCCAGGAACCTTTGCATACCCTTTCCAGAATTCCTGTAAGTACGATATAATCGAATTTCTTATCAAACCGGATCTCGCTCCATTCACCTGCGTAAACATCCAGATTGTTCTTAACGTTCCACCGCTTCGCAAGCGCCGAAGCCCGGTAAGCCGAACGTTCCGTTGCCGTCACATGGGCGCAACGGTCACACAGAAGCCCGGTAAGAGCGCCGAATCCGGCGCCGATCTCCAGAACTTCTGCATGTTCCCGGAAGGGATACCAGCTTAACAGTCCTGTCCGCAGGCTGGACAGCTGATACCAGACCTGGAAATGCGGCTCATCTGCAATCTCCTCGTCATAATAATCCTTGATCCCGGCCTCAAGATAATCATAGATCATCCTGTCTGTCTCCGTACCGTTCTGTCCGTTCACTTTTTTATGATCTATATGCAATTCCGCCATTCTCCCAATCCTTTCACTCAAAAGCATAAATCAATCCTCTTGTAATCTCCGCCGCACCAACTGATCACATTATCCTCCACCTTCCCGCTACACTCATCTCACCATTGGATCCGGCCGGATCCACAGGATCTTATAACCGGGAACTCCAGAATCTGTCAGCGATTTCATAATCTCTTCCGCCGCCCCCTTGTCCAGTACTGCGATCACCACCTGGTCATAGGCCGGCGCCTCAGAAATCTTTTCTATCCCCCACACATCCAGCCCGTTCTCCCTGCACGCTTCTGCATTCCGGTCAATCCAGGCCAGTATCTGCGCATGGTATTCTTTTCCTTCTGTTAGCTGCTGATATAATAATTGTCCTCTTTTTCCTGCCCCATACAGGATAATGCGGTCAGCAATCATCTCATACTTACTGGTGATTCTCCGGATCCCCGACCGTTTTACGATCTGTTTCCGGATCCATCGGAAGACTGCTGCCTCTCCATATTTTTCATACCAGTCTTTTTTCTTCTTCTGTTTCTCCGTCAGCCGCAGAAGTGAAAATTCCAGGGAATACCCGGAATAATACTTTCTTACCGGTTCCCCCTTATGAAACAGATATAGCTGTCTCAACGCTTTGTCAGACAGCGCCGGTGCAAAGCATTTTACTTCATTTCCGGTTCCCCGGACTGCATAGGGCATATCTGCCACATACTGATATAATTCCATATCCTTCGCATTTGCCATATATGCAAAATACAGCGTAGGTACGCTCAGATCCTGCAGAAACGGATCATTCCAGAAATGGCGTGAAACCAGTTCATCCGTATAGGAACGGATTCCCTCTAAATATTCCTGGAACCCATATTCGTTCAGGAACTGTCCTTCATCCTCATCCAGCACAGGCTTCCACGCCTCTTTGGAGTCATGCCCTTTGATATACCCGGTCGTCTGCCCATGATCTGCCCCGCACAGAACCTCAATGATGTTTCCCAGTTTCAAGCGGTTCGGATAGAAAGAATAATTTCTGTTTTTCTCATAGGTCCGGCAGCTGTCCAGACGATAAAAGAAAGTCTCCACCATGCCCCGATACCAGCCGGACAGCAGACCGGCCAGACATTTCTGTGTATAGCCGCTTCCGATGAGATCAACAAATGCGAACCGGCTTTCCTCCCTGCCGATTTCCTGCTTCAGATATTCTGCGGCTCCGTTCCTTTTCTCACTCTGCCGCTGCCGGATATAGTCCGCAACTGCCTTCTGATTGGCCGCAAGCATCCGGAAAACCTCCCGGACAATCTCCTGGGAAATCTCTGCGTTCTCTTCCACAGGAAATGACAGAAACTGCTGAAGCTCAGAGACGGTCATCTCAAAAATCTGCGCAATCCCTTCATAGGAATAGATCTGCCCGGGATAGTTCCAGGTAAGAAATTCTTCCATATCAAAATCTTCCACGGTCACAGAGGGCAGCCGCCATGCTTTTCTGGAACCATACAGATAGCAGGTTCTGATGCCCAGTTTTCGATACGCAATGATCCTGTCTGCGATTTCCTTCAGCACATATCCGTCCCTGGCAATAAAATACAGACGGCGTATCCCTTTTCTGAGACTTTCCTGCAGAAGCCATTCCACATAGGGATAAAAGAGAACGCCGCCATATCCGGCGCCCACCGTGTAGGAATATCCCTTTTTCATTTTGCGCCTGGCATTTAAGGAGGCCCCGATCAGCAGCTGCAGTGCGGCGTTTCCCTCCCGGTCACGCAGGAATTCCTGCTCCCAGGGCAGGCAGACCGCCGGAGTATACTGATTGGCCGCCATGCCAAGTTTCCGGGGAATCTCCACGTCCAGAATGGGATGATCGCCAAAATGTTCCCACTCCCCATATTCTGTCTGCTCCCGGCGTTTTACATAATCATACAAGGTCCAGGTTCCCTTGGTCTTTCCCGATTCGCTGGATACATACATGGTGATATCCGCAAATACAGGGTCTGCCTGCACCAGCATACGACGGATGACTTCCTGTGATAAGTACATATTGGAAACCAGGATCACCCGCTTCCCCTGTTCTGTTAAATTTTTCAGATGGCAGATATTTTCTTCTATGGGAATACTGTTTTCACATTCCGTCTGAATCTCCAGTTCCTCAAGCCTCTCTGCCTGTACATCCGACAGATCTGCCGTCCCTTTCATGCACTGGTAGATCTGTTCCAGGGTAATGTCCTTCACGGTATCGCTGAGAAAGGTATTACGGGCCACCGCCTCGTTCTGTATACGCAGATGATAAAAGTTATTTCTTACATTTACCGGAATATCAGAGTAGCTGCTGTCTTCATTCAGGCATTTCTGCATTAAGGCAAAAATCCCTCTGGGTGTCGCCGTAGTTCTGGTTATTAACGTGTCGAATATGTCAAAGCTATATAGTTTCACTGAAAAATCCCCTCATTTACATCTCATTCCGCCGTATCAGCCTTCTCTTGAATCTTTACTATGTCACTGTTCAGCAACATCCCATCTGAAAACTCTAACCTTAAGGTTTCTTCACTATTACTCTTATCTTTAAACCCTATCTCCTTTAATGTTTCAATGAGCAGCTTGTTCTTCCTGTTATTTGCTCCTATCATTGTGATCCCTTTTTTGTCATACTCATCCATAAAATAATTTAACAATGCGCTTTCCACATACTTTCTTGCAACTCTGCATGACATGGCAAACTCATCCACAATCAGACGGTCATCTTCAACGGCAAAGTGGATGACAGCAATCTGCCCATAGTCTCCATACTGATCCCAACATCTTACAATATAAAATGTAGATTTTTCATTTCTTTCACAAAAGTCATCAAATGAATATCTTTTCCCTGATAAATTCAGCTGGTTTGTACGATTTATAAGCTCATAGCTTCTATTGAGTTCATCTCTTGTTTCTAATTTTTTTACTTCTGAACAAAGGGAACACTGCCTTAAAAAAGCCAGATTATCTTTATATTCTGTTTTGATTCTATTCCTGGCCGCTTCTGTCTGATACATTTTTCTCCTGTTTTTGCTGTCTTCAGTCACAATTACATCAAACTCAGGAAAATCCAGTAAACCAGGTATCATAGTCTCGTCAT
Source organism: uncultured Dorea sp. (assembly GCA_910587575.1). Taxonomy (GTDB): domain Bacteria; phylum Bacillota; class Clostridia; order Lachnospirales; family Lachnospiraceae; genus Sporofaciens. The sequence continues at coordinate 37,832 of CAJULU010000029.1, read as the reverse complement.
ATACTCTTATATTTTCTATTACAGAACTTACTTCCTTTCTTTCGTAAATGGAATCGTCTATAAAGGCAAAGGTATCACGGTTGATATTCAGCATTTCCTCTAACTTTATGATATTGTCACTTTTGGGATTCCAATTAATCATCAAAGCGACAAAATACTCGGATACCCCCAGTCTTTTCAGCACATCTGCAGCCTCATCATAATTATTTTTACTTACGACAGCCTGAATAATTCCCCGCTCATCCAGACTCTTTAATGTTGTTAATACACCCTCTCTCAGTTCCAGCTCATCAGGGCTGCTTTCAATCAGTATGCCGTTCCATAAAGTCCGGTCCAGATCCCAGATCACGCATTTAACCTTGGCTGCAGGATATTTATGCTTCATATTCTTTCTTAATTTTACAATGTCGCAAAATCCAATATGTATCTCTAATTCTTCATTTCCCTCCTGATACAGAATCAGGTCGCTGGTTTGTTCCGATGAATCTACTTTGTCTATCGCTGACTTTAAATCTATGATTTTCTCGTTCCATCCCGGAGTCAGATGCATGGATGTCTTAAATACCGGCGTGCGTCCCACATTCACTTCAACCATCATATTGCGGTTTTCTCTGCCGTACAGGTACGCATGAAACAAGAAAATATCAGTATCCGCATTAGTACCATTCATGTATTCTGCTATTTTCCCTTTGTACCATTCAACCCCTCTGCTCAATTTGTAATTTTTAATAACAGGAGACAGTATATTTGATATGATTCTCACTGTAAACCCCAGCCGTCTGGTAATTCTATCCAACTTTACTGATTTGTCCGGCTCTATAGAGGCTTTTCTTATAATGGTTCTTAATTTTGCCCATTTTTTTAATCTTATGTCTATGCCATATACATCTTCTGCGTCATTACGATACCACATTCCGTATACGAATCTTCTGCACCTTTGATCCTGGCGGGCCTCATACATTTCACAGCTGTCATAACATTCCGGTGCACCACACTCCAGGCAGTGCTCTCCCCAGCATGATACCCGGACAGCTTCTATATCGGTAATTTTTAAAAACGAATCCGGCAAGGCAGATATAGAAAGATCGTTACATGTATTATATATTTTTTTATCATAATAGGAATATTCGAACATTACCTGCTGCTCCTGTATTGCCTGATCTTAAAATATAAATAGCTTAACGCCTTATCATAGCCATTCTTTTTTCTTGCAGAACTCAGGCATTCATCAATTTTGATAAAGTGTTTATAATTTTGCTGCAGAAATTTTTCCAGGTTTTGAAAATCCGGCTCCTCCATCTGGTTTGGATGATAGCAAAATGTAATAACGCTTAAAGGCAGCTTCCGGGCCCTTCCGGTCTGCTGCGGTATAAAGGTCATTCCATATTGGGAGTAAGGACTGTTGGCAACCGTATCTGAAATAACACGGATATTACTATTCAATTTCAATGCTTCTATTGTATTGAAATCAAATGTATGCGATGGTGCAAAAAATATTTGAGGTTCTATTTCATGTTCTCTAAATATCTGTACCCCCTTCTGTATTTTTTTACATTGAACATCTAAGGGCTCTCCTGCAAACTCAGACCTTTTATTCACAGGGTTCATTCCTTCCCGCCCCTCGCCTGTCATATGTACATGCTGATATCCGTGCATTGCAATGCTATAACCTTTTTCCATCCAGTTCTGGACACGTTTCCAAAAATCTGTGTCAATTTCATAATCACTCATTCCCGGATCTTCACACTGTGGAATCACACCTATCAGAGGTTTGATTCCATATTTATCCAATAGCATTTCAATGGAATCCCAGCGTTTGATATTCCTCCTGTCCGCCGCATCATCAAGACGCATTATATACTTGCTCATTATCATAACCCCCAATGTTATTCAAAGAAAATCATGCTGTCCGTATAATGTAGGAATCCGGCTTCTCGGACGTTGCTGATCATCTGTAAACGAAGTTCACCTTTTACCGCTATGATTACCAATGCTTCTTTCCGGAATTCCTCCGGCAGAGAGGCTAACTCTACGACTGGAACGCCAAACAGTTCCGATGGGTTATGCGCCTTTTCCGTCACCGCAAAGTATGCGATCCTGTTTTTCTCATCCAGCCGGTTCAGTGTAAGCCATGCTCTTTTTCCATATGCTCCTGCACCGTAGATCACAAGGTCTTTATATCCGCCTATGATCCTTAAAAAGCGGTTCCGTTCTTCCGTCTCCAGACGGCAGGCTTCTTTCGGATCCCTGACAATCCGGCCAATGCGCTCTTTCCAGGCCGGAGGCAGCAGCGTCTCTGCAATCTCGCCCTGTTCCAGCAAGTCCAGATAGTCTTTGCGGAACCGGATAAAGAACTCTTCCTTATATTCGTCACTGATTCTGCTGATCGTAAACAGGTAATTCCGGATCCGCCCCTCGGAACAAAGGTACTCATGCCCCTTATGTTTCCCGGGAAGCCCTTTCACCCATTTGCGGATGTAGTCATACTCTTTACAGGCCACATAGACCTTCGCCGGGCAATGGACGGATGACCCGGGGTTGTCTCTCCGGTTCATGTATAATGGTTTATTAAGGAAAACCACCCTCTGCGCCAGCACGAAGGTCTGAAACCAGAATCCATTATCCTGAAAGGAGGCTCCCGGCGTCTCATGGAAGGAAATCTGATTTTTTTTCAGGAAATCCCGCCGGTAGATGCCGCTCCAGATATTCATGATGAACCGGAAAGACTCCGTCTCATCCATGGGACGCAGCACCCGGTTGTAGTAACGGATGTCCCACGCCAGATGATTATAGATTTTCCGTATGGTTCCGTCCGCCTGTCTGACGAAACGGTAAAAATCCGCTTTCACGAAATCCACCTGGTAAATTTCCGCCGCTTCGTATAAGGTCTGCATCATCTCTCCGGGTATCCAGTCGTCGCTTTCCACGATTCCGATGTATTCTCCGGCGGCACAGGCAAGGCCGGTGTTCATGGTATGGCCGTATCCGGTGTTTTCCTTATGGATGGCCTTGAATCTGGAATCGGTCTTTACAAACCGTTCGATGATCTCTGCGCTGCCGTCTGTGGAGCCATCGTTTACACAGATGACCTCGATGTCTTTTAATGTCTGTGTGCGGATGCTGGACAGGCACTCTTCCAGGTAGTCCTGGGCATTGTAAATCGGTACGATTATGGATATTTTGGGTGTATGCATTTATGTTTCCTCCGGTTCCCAGAGTATTTTTTCTTCCGGTATTCCCCATTCATTCAACATCTTCATTGCGGATTCTGCTTCTTCTTTTTTCAGAAGGGCAATGATTATTTTATGGAAGGAGATCTGGGACAACTCCTCTCTCCAGCCGTGGATGGAGAGTTCTCTGCCACCTGTCTCGAATCTTTTGTCCAGCCATAGTACCAGCCTGCAGTAACCGCTTTTTACGATCTGCTGGTAATAGTCCTGTCCTACCCTTCCGGCTCCATATAGGACAACCTGGGAATTCTTTTCTATGCTGCTGTATGGAAATGGCCATATTTTCTGCTGTATGCGTTTTCGCAGCCTTGTGCATTCTTTAGAAAGCGACTGAATCGTCCTCTCATTTCTTTGAAGCAGCAATGTGAGATACTCATCAAAGGAATGTGTTTCGATATACCGATATTGTTCATACTCGTTCGTATGATAATATCTTTCTTCTGGCAGACCGGATATGGGAATGATCTGCCTGCATTCCTCTTGTATACACTGGTATATCTTCTTTTTTATTTCAACTGCATTCATATTCTCAACAGACCAGATCAGATAATAAAGAGCGCAGTCCAGAAATGTTTTTTCTAACTGCTGATATAAGTTCCGTTCTTCCAGCCCTTTTTTAATATCATAAAGCATCTCAAACCCACAGTGCCATGACTTATTTCTTGTATTGGCCAGAGACGCTGCATTGTTAAAGCGGTGACAGACGAGATGATCTTCTATTTTAACAATCCTTCCCGCCTGTGCAAGAGCCATATACACAAAGTATCCGTCATTTGCCGTTCTGGTGCCAGAGAAATATAACCCACACTGTCTGATAAAATCCGCAGAAAATAATTTATCCCATGCCCAGCCGTTTGTAATCTGAAACAGCAGGCCAGGTATATCCCCTGCGCAAAAGCAGGAGCCTGCCTCTGGCATAAGTTCCCATTTTTCTCTCCTTGTTATTTCTCCGGTTTCTGAATCATAATACCTGGCATTACAGATGATCACGTCTGCCGTCTCTTTTTCCGCTGCATCGTACATCTTTTCTAAAAGAAACGGTGAGAAGATGTCATCTGCATCCAGAAAGGACAGATATCTGCCAACGGCCTTACTCATTCCCAGATTTCTGGCATTCCCGGCATAGCGGTTCTTCTGTTTCAGCAGACTCACCCTGGAATCCCGTCCTGCATAGTCTTCCAGTATTTTTACGGAATCATCGTCAGAACCGTCATCTACACAGATAATCTCTATTTCCCGCAGGGTCTGTGCAAGTACGCTGTCCAGACATTCTTCCAGATATTTTTCTTCATTGTAAACCGGAATGATTACCGACACTTTTATATCTTGATTTACAATATCCATACTTCTCCTTCTGCAGATACGGTACAGATGACCGTTTTTGCTGATTTTCTTTTCTTCAGGCCCGGGATTCATCTACAGATATTTTTCAACCAGCATCCAGTCTCTTTTTCCCGCATAGATATAGATATCTTCCTCACCTATTCCATAGCTGCGTAACTGGCTTTTCATTTCGTCCCCATGAAGCCTGTTTGCGATAATATATACTGCGCCCGGATATTTTAATACTGCTTCTTCCGGCTTAAATACCTTGATTCCCTGAACAGATTCCTCTGTTTCCCCACACTGGTTATCACAGTATGCGGCAATCTGTCCAGGCTTCTGGTTTCCAAGCAGTATCTGCAGATACCGTCCCAGACGTCCGCAGCCAAATATAACCGCCTGTCTGTCACGCATTCCATCTATGATGTCCTGTACGGCCTTGATCTTGTCATGAACCGCTTTTTCACAGGCCTCATATAGTAACTTGGGAGAAGCGCATAAACACATGGCCTGATACCATTCTATTTCCGTAAGGCTCGAACTCGTTAATATTCCATCGGAAACCGCCGTTTCCACGCGCCTCCCCAATCTCTCCATATCCTGAAGGGACGCTTCCCAGAACTCCCCGTTTCTCGCCATAAGCCGGAAGCGTACCATTGTCTGGCGGAACATCTTCTGTGCCATAACCCTTTGCCATTCTTCACTTCTTCCCCGAATCAGTGTATCTACATACTCATACTCCTGAACCAGATAACGGAATGCATTCGTATTCTTACTGCCGCAGGAGGAATTCAGGCTGTTTCGTCTGTAATGATAGATCAGTCTGTCCAGATACACCGCCTTTTCGGCTTTCAGGTGAACCTGTGCCATAAATCCGATATCCTGGAAAGCTGCGCCTCCTGATTCATTCAGCCGGATTCCCTGGATAAATTCTCTGCGGTAGATTCCATCCCACACATAATAATCCTTCAATACCAGTTCCGGTGTTTTTCTCGGCACGACTGTGATTGTTCCTCCACACCCGTTGTATTCTTCCTGGGTAAAGACCTTCATCGGATAAAGGAGTTCTTCGCCTGTCAGGCTTGAAAAAAAACCTTCTGCCGTTCCTTTCACATAGTCTGCGCCTGTCTCCCTGGCTGCTTCATACAGCCTCTCGCACAGATCCGGCTCTGCAATATCGTCTGTTTCTACTACGCCGACATACTGACCCCTGGCAAGAGCAATCCCTCTGTTCAGCTGATATCCGTAACTTTTCTTTTCTGATCTGATAATCTTAATCCGCGGATCTTTCTGTTCATATCCACGCAGAATTTCTAATGTTCCGTCCGTTGAGCCTGCATCGACTACAAGAACTTCAATTTCCTTAAGCGTCTGCCTCTGCACACTTTCTACACACTGACGGATATAATCTGCCACATTTAATGACGGCATAATGATTGTTATTCTGGGAATCATACTTTTCCTTTCCGTTTCTTCCAAAATACTGCTGCTTTAAACTTATATCAGACCAGCTATAAATTGTGCCGCCCTTTCGCTGGCATGTCCGTCTTCGGAAACACCATATTTTTCCAGGAACTTATTCAGCCTTTCCTCATAATCCTTCTCTCTGAATGTCAGGATATTCTGACGAAGTTCCTCGTTTGATTCCGCAATCTGGAACGGAAGAGAATCATAATCCATAAGCAGGTCATATTCCTTATCAATATAACTCTCCCGATCCGGAGCAAACAGGAAAACCGGCTTCTTTACAAATGCGGGTTCAAACATAATACTTGAATAATCTGATATCACTACATCCGAAGCCGCCACCAGTTCCTGGCTGTCACTATACCCGCTCACATCAGTCACATACTCCGGAAACTTCATAGTCTTACTCTCCCTGGCAACGATTGGATGCAGCCGCAACAGGATACACCATTTACCTCCCCACCGTTCCTCAAGAACAGATTTTAACATAGCAAAATCCAGTTCCATCCGGGGCGCTTTCTGCTCATAGCAGCTTCCTTCCTGAAATCGAAAGGTAGGCGCATACATCAATATTTTCTTTTCTGTATCAATTCTATAGCATTCACATATTTTTTCCCTGTTTGCCTTTTCATGGAAAACCGCATCCGAACGCGGCGAACCGATCTGAACAATCTCTTTTTCGAACGCAAATGCCCTTCTGCAGAATTCCGTATCAAACTCACTTCCTGTAATCATATAATCCATCATCCTGCCATTGCGTTTCCAATTATTATATGACGGAGCCTCGCTGATGGTGGCCGAATCCAGATAACACCTTTTCAAGGTAACACCAGCCCAATGTTTTACCTGAACATATATCTGACCTTCCCGCTTCTCTATATAATCCGGTACATCGACATTGAACACCCAGATCTTCGCCGTTCTCATCTCATATATGTATTTTCTCCAGTTTAAGACAGAAACAAACCTTACTCCCTCCACCTGTTCTGCCGAGGTATCATTCATCAGCCATACGATATCCAGATCGTCTCTGATCCTTTTCAGTTTTTCCGATATATATTTCCCGTGATCCGAATAACTCCCAAAAGAATAAAAAACAATCTTTTTATCCTCAATCTCCTCTTTCCCACATTCCTCCAGATATTCCTTTCTTCTTGAAAGAAAATCCCTCGGTTTTTGTTCCCTGCCGACATCCTCCTGCCGCCTGTTCGCTTCCATAATCAACAATATAAAACAGTTTCGGACTCCCAGTTCCTCTAACTGACTGACCATTTCCTCATAATATTTCGTGCTGGAAACCAGTACAACCAGCTCGTCCGCCGCATATGAATCCAGAGCATCCATTCCCGAAATCCGAAGTCCGCCTTTACCGGAACGAAAAGCTTCGTAAACAACATCTTCTACCCGCAGCCCCCACTTTTCACTGTTGTTGTCAATAACGCCTTCCAGGTTAATATCCTTGCCTTTATAGTGTTCAAAAAAGATCTTCGCACATGGCCCTACGCCAAATAAAAATACCTTTTTCCCTTTCACCGCCTCTTCGTATGACTGCCAGGTCTGACCATTGAATCTGGTGATCCTGGAAATATTCAGTCCATTTTTTACGGCCTTATCTATTACATCCATCTTTCTCCCCTTTCTCTGCGATTCCTAAAACCTTTTTCCAGAATCTGAGATGCGGTTCCATCAGGCTTTTCGGATACACGACATCATGTGCTTTCCGCCCCATAATGTGCAGCCTTTCTCTATGTTTAGCCAAATACTCTATTCTGTCAGCCATTGAAAGATAATCTTCCAGATCTACGATATAACCATTCATATCATCCGTAATATCATCCCGGACACCTGAAGTAGCCGTTACAACCGGTATGGCTCCGTTTCCCATCGCCTCTATGATACTGATACTTCTTCCTTCAAAATCTGCCAGATTAATACAGATATCCTGTCTTTGCCAGAACCGGTCCAATTCCGTGCGTTCCAGAGTTCCTAAGAATTGTACTTTCGTTTCTAAGTGTCTGCTACGGACAAATTCTTCCATAGCTTTTCGCGCTACACCGTTGCCAGCAAGTTCCAACTGGTAGTCCACTTCTTTTTCTTCCAGTGTTTCTATCAGCTTTAAGACCAGATCCATCCTTTTCTGGGATCCTTCCATTCCGTCCATACGGCCTGCATATCCAATACGGACTGGCTTCGCTTCATTTTCTGTATAAGTACGGCTTAATGACTGATTACATTGAAAGGGACATGTCATAGTAAATACTCTCTGTGGTTCGGCGCCTTTCCCGATTAAAGCAGTACAAATATCATGACTGACTGCAATGTAGTAATCGACTCCTTCTTTATAAGCTAAAAACTCATCATAATGTTTTTTCCGTCCAACGTGAATAACAGAAATCAGATCTATCATATCCGGATAAAAATGTTTTATCAGATATGCCGCTAACATTACGTCATTGGTAAAAGATGCCACAATCTTGCAGGGCAGTTTCTTTAGGATCAATTCAATCAGATTTAATACACACTCTGGCGTATACCTTTTTTTATGATTCACATTTACATGTATTATCCGGTTTTCCAGGATTTCCGGGATTTCATAATTCCCTTCATCCGTTATAATCCAGAGATTATCTTCACAACTCTCTGTCAATGCAGTACAGATGTCTTTTGTCCACGCTTCAACGCCGCCCAATCCCAGGCCATCGCTGCTTTCAAAAATAATCGACCTCTCCTTGTTCTGAACAGGTCTATATTCTAATATTCCCTGTTTTACCAGACGGCTGGTCTTATACGCCTGAATAACAAGCTGATAATAATTGATTTCGTTTTCTAAAAGAAACTGATATTTTTGTTGAATTTCTATTCTTATTTCTTTTATTATATCATCATCGGCAATCGTAATATGCAATTTTACATTTTCAAGATCACGTAATATGTCTGGAGATTTCACCGTCCACTTTCCTATCCTGGTTCCCCATTTTTCAAAGTTACTATCAACGATAGTTACTGCCATTTCACAGTTTAACTGTTGCAGTAATTTGCACAAACGCCGGCCTCTCTCTCCTGCTCCATATAAAACCACTTTGGGCAACATATACTTCTCCTCCTCTAAAAATGGATTTTTCAAGTGTCATATGCATTATCACAGAGTGATCTCTTTCTCCCACCAATAGTCTTTCGGCTCTGCCCATAAAACCCGTTCTTCAGGGATCTTCTTACATAACCGTTTTTTGATTTCTCCCGCAATTTTCTGGTCTTTTACGGCAATCAGAACCTTATCGTAATCAATAAAATCCATAACCTCCGGTGATTCAATAATGCAATCATAGAAACTCTGATTTCCCATTCCGCCATCCACCCAGGCAACAACCTGGATATCTTCATAGGCCATCAACTGTCTATAATATGATTTTCCAACTACACCTGCACCATATAGTATAATTTTCTTTTCTTTTTCCAATAAACCGAGTGGAATATGGTATGACTTACGCATTTTCAGAGAAAAATTGTCGGAAATACCTTTTACAATAAAATGAATCAGATATGCCTGCAATTGTTTCTCTAACCCGTATTTATTTTCGAACTTCAGAAAAAGTGACCGCATATATTGCTGAAAAATATATATTTTTTCAAATACATTCATATTCTTTGATCTGACCATTGAGTCCTGGTGAATCCGATAATAGTACAGATACTGATTTGTAATTATAATTTTCTTAGCAAGCAGAAAAGCATGGTATACAACTGCTGCATCCTCTCCCAACGTGATTCTTTCATCTACTGATTTTATACTTGACCATAACAGCTCTCTTTTCATCAGCTTTGTCCATATTGACTGAATCACTCCCGGACATCCCTTTTCAAAATCAAACATCATTTTTTCATAAATCTGCTCTAATTGTTCATCCTCATAGCGGCCTTCTGCAATGGTATATTCCCACTTTCTAATCCGGTCTGCTTCTACACTCTTAACATTAAAACTAACTATGTCAGCCGTCCCATTCTCTGTTAATGGGATAATAGACTCCAAAAGGTTTTCTTCGATCCAGTCATCGCTATCGACAAACATACAGTAAGTACCTTCAGCCTTTTCTACTCCAAGCTTCCTGGCAGCCACCAGACCATGATGCCCTTCCTGCAGAATAGATATTCTTGCGTCTCTCTCCGCATATTTCATGCAGATTTGCAGACTCCCATCTGTAGAACCATCCTCAACAAGAATGACTTCCAGATCCTTATACGTCTGTTTCAGAATACTTTCCAGACATACTGACAAATACTGTTCTGCATTGTATATAGGAACAATTACCGATACCATCATAATTTCAATCCTTTTGTATAATTTCTTCCATACTTTCCCGTCAAAAAACTGACGTATTCTCCCGTTTCTTTCAATTATTCCGCAGTCTCAATTCCCAAAGTCCAGAGTATCTCTGAGATCATGATTACCGGGCAGTCCAGTTTCTCTTTTACTTTCTGAATTATTTCTTCATTTTCCTCTGTCGTAGTCAATACAACTGCATCTACTGGTTCCAAATCATCTTCAATCTTATATATCGGGAATTCTTTACGAAAGTCTGCCGCTAAACGGTCAATCGCATATTTTACATTAACATGGCCTTTGTACAATTCATAATATAAACTTTCTCCAATATATCCCATGCCATATATTGCTATATTCCGATAATCTCTTTTTATAAAATAATCTTCTATTTCTACTCCCTGATTTTTTAAATTCAGCCAATTTAACAAAATGAAAAACATTCTGTTATATTTAATATGCTTTTCTTCCTGGGCTCTGCTCTTTTTACTTTTTTCTCCGCATTTCAAATATTTTAATCGTTCAATCTGGTCATCCAAAAGAGTGCACTCGTTTTCTTCTAACAATTCCTTGGAACGCAGAATTCCTAATAATTCCATAAGGGATTCTATCATCGCTTTTGCATTAATGGAATCCTCATTTCTTTCCGGGCTATGATAAAACAACTGTTCATTATTTATGGTAAATTTCACACCTTTTTTCAGTATTAAAATCCAGAGAAAAAAATCATCTGCACCATTACACTTCTGAATGTTGTGTTTCCATCCATCTGGTATACATTCCTTCTTAATAATGACCTGTCCGGGTGAAAAAATTGCGTTTCTTACAGACAGATAATAGCTTAAACTATTAATATCCTTCGTCCGGTCCGTTTTCCATAAACTTCGGAATCGTCCTTTCCATCCGTTGCATACACATGCTTCGGCATTTTCGGTGATAATCTTATTCCATTGGCTATATAACCAATTGTCTGAAACCTGGTCATCCTGGTCAAACATAATAATATATGTTCCATTTGAATTTTCGATCCCATCTACTCTTGAAGCATGTATTCCCATATTTCTCTCTTGTTCAATAATTTTGACATCAAAGTTTCTGTCCTTATCTTCAATTCTGATCTTTTCATCGGGAAAATCATTTACGAAAACCACTTCTATTTTACATGTTTTGTACATTTGTTTATATAAGGAATTCTGTTGAATCATCTGTAAAAGGTTATTACAATATTTTCCTCCCTTGTAAAGCGGAATGATTATAGATATGTCCACAGTTTTATACATGATATTCTCCTCATCCTAAATTCTACTCTTTCCGGTCTGTATCAAGAAGAAGTATATTTTCAAACCCCAGATCAACTAATTTCTGGTATACAGATTTCTGGTTTCTTTTGACAATTGCAACAATAACCAGTGCTTTATTCCGGTATTCTATTAATTCGCTAATCTGTCTGATTTGATATCCCGCGATCTGACTAGTATTAACACTCTTATCAGACACTGCTACACCAAAGATATCTATTCCCCGCTTTTCTAAATACAGAATCAATTCTGCACCTACAGTACCCGCTCCATATATAATAATATGCTTATCAAACTTTTTTATAATATTCCATTCATCCTGGTTAAAATGAACATATTGCATTATATGTTCTTTTCCTGGTGTTTGCATTAGTGAAAACAAAAACTGATCTTCTGGTTTCCCCATTTCCAGTTCTTTATGTTCAGGAAAGCACATTATTAATGTACGGATTACTGCCATCCACTTATCCATATACTTTTTCAATGCTTCATCCATTCCTGCCTCTAATTGGTTGCTTTTCCAAACAGACCAGATTTCGCTTACAATAATTACCAGGGAATCTAATTTTTTTTCACTTTTTCCAGCTGTTATTGAGCCATCCCGTCTTCTGTAAATATACAGGCTGTCTTCTATAAAAATCACCTTTTCCGCCTTCATTACCGACTGAACCAGAAATAAAATATCCTCATGTAAAAGCCCTTCATAAAATTTCAGTTTTTCCTGTATCAAAAAAGTTCTTTTGTAAACTTTATTCCATGCATAGGGTGTTATCGGAAAGTCATTGTTAAGCGCCGACGAAAACCACTCCTGGCCTGTCTTATACGAAAGATCAGTTGTATATCTGGCATTTATATAAAAGTTTTTCTCCGCTGCATTTATGCCTTCTAATTTTAGATCATAGTTGAAATTCAGAATATCCGCCGGATTTTTTCCCAAAACACCTTCCAGAACAGACAACATTTTTTCAGATACATAATCATCCGAATCTACAAATATAATATAATCTCCCTCTGCTATTTCCATTCCCCTGTTTCTACTATATGACAGGCCTTCGTTCATTTCATTACTGATTAGCTTTATCTGGCTATACCTGTCTGCATATTTTGATAATATAACATAGGAATTATCCGTTGATGCATCATTGATGCAAATCACTTCAAAATTCCGATATGATTGAGACAATATACTCTTCAGACATTCATCCAGATACTTCTCTACATTATAGATTGGCACAATTATGCTAAAGAAAATCTTTTCCTTCTTCTTCATCCCCAATCTCCTTCTACTCTAACAGACTCAAAATAAATTTCGCCGCCCTCTCACTGGCATGCCCGTCCTCATGAACGTCATAAAATTCCAGAAAACTCTTTACCTTTTTATAATAGGCTTCCTCTTCAAATTCCATAATTGCCTCTGTCAGTTCTTTATCATTCTTACTGATCGGGAAAGGCAAAGAATCATAATCTATCAGCAGTCCCCGGTCTTTTCCAATATACTCCTCTTTATCTGGTGCATATAAAAAAACTGGTTTTTTTACAAAAGCCGGCTCAAACATCATACTCGAATAATCGGTCATAACAATATCCGACGCTGCAACTAACTCCTGGCTGTCACAATAGTAACTGGCATCTATCACTTTGGAAGATAGTTTATATTTTGAGCTTTCAATAGCTACATTGGGGTGTATTCTCAAAAATATCAGCCACTCCCCGCCAAATTTTTCTTCCAATGTCCAAATCAGACCTTCAAAGTCCACATCAACATATTTCATTTTTCCCGCAGGACTTCCGATGTGGGAAGACCGAAATGTAGGACAATATAGTAAAATATGCTTATCGGAAGGGAGCCCATAAAAAGAACTTACTTTTTCTTTCACTCCACATTCAAATAAAATATCCGTTCTAGGTGAACCAACAAACACACATTCTCCCGAAAAATCGAAACCGCTCCGGCAAGACTCCTCATCAAACTTACTGCCTACAAATATATAATCTATCGCCTCATTATTATGGGCATATAGTTTTTTTATACTGGGAATTTTCAGATGATCCTTGGTATCCCAATAAAATTTTTTTAATGTAATACTGGACCAATGCTTTGTCTGAATATAAATCTGTCCCACTCTTTTATGAGCAAATTCCGGAATCATTTCTTCATATATCCAGACATGCGCTGTCTCCAGCTCCCAGACATAGGCTTTCCAGTCTCCTTCCATAACGGTTCTGATTCCGGCAGGAATTTCTTCAAGTTTATTTCTTAATATCCACACGATATCCAGATCCGCACTCATTTCTACCAGCTTCCGGGTTATCTGCTTCACATGACATCCATGGTTGCCAATAAATACTAAAATCTTATTCTCTTCAACCGGTTCTTTCATACATTCAACAGCATAAATTTCTTCTGGAGATAAGAGTAAGTTCTTCTCTTTCATTTTGTCCGCTAATATATTTTCACGTTCTTTTGCCTCCATAATGATTATCGGGAATATATTCGTTATACCCATGGCTTCTATTTGATTAGCAATATCTTCATAGTATCTGACACTGGTAACCAGAACAATCACTTCGTCCGGTTCAAAGGACTTCAGAGCCTCTATCCCCTTTATAACCAGCCGGCCGGCCGGAGTATCTTTTGCAATTCCGATATAATCTTCTAAAAATTTTCCTTGCTTTCTTCTGTCGTTGTCAATAATTCCGCCAATTTTCAAATCAGAACCATATTTTCTCCATACAAAACCGGCAGCTTTTCCCACACCTGCAATCCAGACGCTTCTGGAACCTGCCATAATCTCAAACTCACTCCATGTACGGCTTTTAAGATTTTCATTGTCTGTAATATGTAAATTCTGTTCCAACGCCCTATCAATTATGTTCATATTTATATTCAAATGTTCCTTTCGATTCTGTCAGCTATCTCTCGATTCACAATTTCATTCAAATGAGAAGGAATTGCACCATACTCGTATTTCCTGTCTGTATAGTAATAAGCACAGTCCGCTGTTTCTATCATCGGAATGTATGGAAAATTTTCTGAAACAAATTTATAATACAGTTTTAAAACCAGATTCTTACTCCTAATCTCATCAATGTTTTCGAAATACGTTTTTTCATAAATATCTCCAACTTCTTCACTCAGATAATTTTCTATCACAATGATCCTGCATTTAGGATGCTCTACCTGGACTTTCTCTATAAAATTCTGAAAACTAATTTCCCAAAGCTTAAAACATTCTTCTGAATTCCGTTCTATAATATGCTCTTTTGCAGGACCCTGTTCTAAAGTTTCAAAAGCATCGCTCCTTGTTATATAGCCACCAGCATACTTCAGTATATCAAACCGTTCTTCTATAAAATCAATAAAAATATATTCCGGTTCTATTTCTTTAATGATTTTCCAAAATTCAGACTCTATATCCCGTCTGACCATAATTTCCCGGTATTTATTTTTATGCAAACACAGAAACGGCTCTTCAGCAGGATTCATCAGACTAATCAGACTGGAAAAATTGAACCTTCCATATGGATTCTGCAATACATCCATATGCCACAAAATACGATTCAAATTGTATCCACCCAGAATCATATAGCGAAAATTCATAGTGTTCGGAAATTTTCGTTCAATATATGAATAATACTGTTCTGCCAGCAGACAAAATTCTTTTTTTTCTCTGCGATATAACAAGCCCGCAAGCCGTTCCGATAACCTCAATTTAACTATTTTCCGCAACAAAGGTTCATACTTTTGATACACTCCCTGCTCTTGGAACCCTTGCAACAGACAGTCCGATGATTGTAATCCAACCGCATTTTCATCTCCATGGTTTTCACGCGGTTTTTCAGAAAGTGAACCACACCGGAATTTCCTATAATAGTAAAGTCCTTCTTCTACATTTGAAATTCCACCGCTTAATGCAAGCAGTAATGAATAAATAGCTTTTGCTTCGCCATGGCAATCCGGAAATTTAATTCCATACTCTGTAAAGACAGTCTTTTTAATCATACATTTCCAGATCTGGGCCGCTCCATAAATCATATGTTCTTCTAATGTATACTGCCTGCCCATACGTCCCGAACAGGCACAATACACCTTTTCTCCGGTAACATTATTAAACCGGTAAACATCACATTCAGACATCAACACATGATTTTGAATGATTGCATGATATAATTTTTCTAAATAAGTAGATTCTACCCAGTCATCTGCATCTATAAATACTACATATTCCCCTGCTGCATACTGTAAACCGTAGTTTCTTGCTATCGAGGGTCCTTCATTCTTCTTCGGCATAACCTTGATACGGCTATCCTTTTCTGCCCATTTCTGGCATTTCCGATCCGAACCATCTGTTGAACCATCATCAATCAACAGTACTTCAAAATCCGAAAATGTCTGTGTTACGATAGATTCCAGGCAGAAATCAATCCATTCATATACATTATATACCGGAATAATAACACTGACCGGAATCATCCTCTTTTTCTCAGATTTCATACGTCTCCTCGGATTCTCCTATATGTATCATTCATTATTTTAATCTCACTCAAAGAAAAACCTGCTTTTATCATAATATCTGTATCCCGGCTCAGATAGAACCTTTCTTTTTCCTCTGCCATACGCCATTTTTCCCAGGATGGCAGCTGCTCAAACACGTCACACATAATTTCTTTCATATGAAAGTACTTTGCTAATGCTATTCTATGGAATCCATCAATCAATTCACCACTTTCAAAAACCAGAACCCGGTATTCCGGTTTGTATCCTGTCATTTCCCAATCCTGTATCAAATCACAGAAACGGTTTAATCTCTTTTCTGCAGTCGATCTCTGACAATGCATTTCCTGGGATTTTATATAGATGTCATACCCACAATCATTCATACCAAAATAATTTTCTATAGCCAGATATCTCACCGTAATACGATAATCCATGCATTGCCGGATTATCTGGTCTATAGCAATTTTTATATTACGTCTTTTAGGCGCTCCTAACGCCAGTTCCCAAAGATAAGGATAGATCCAGATGTAATTTGCTATTTTCCTCTCATTTAAGGTATGTTCTATTTCACTTTTTATTGTTTCATGTACAGCCACACAGACCACACACGACTCCCTGTCATTAATTTCATGTACTGCCTTTACCTGCACCCCTCTGACTTCTTTTGAAATATGATTTGTATTACTTACAACAAAACATCCGACATTTTTTTCCAAACCTCTTCCAGCCAGCAGATCATAGAATCGCAGGCCAACAAAACCAATCCCGTAAATAACAATTTTGTTTTTGCTTAAGATGCTAATCAGATCGGTGGTGTCCATTCTGTTTTCCCGCATAACTATATTTGAAATCCCCTGTTATTCGCCATTGTGACCCCCGCAAAAATAGCATCCAGCATACTCTCCTCATTCGCTCTTCCTTCTCCTGCTTTTCCAAAGGCTGTTCCATGATCTACAGAAGTCCTCACAATCGGCAGACCGATTGTACAGTTTATCCCACTAACCGCTTTATACTGATCCTTTTGTAAATCATACTCAAATCCCTTTAACTTTAACGGAATATGTCCCTGGTCATGATACATTGCAACCACAATATCGTACTGCCCTGCTTGGCATTTCACAAATACAGTATCCGGCGGCTCCGGTCCAGTCACGTCAATTCCCATTTTTCTCGCCTCTTCAATTGCCGGCAAAATCTCTTGTTCTTCCTCTTTTCCAAAAAGACCATTTTCGGAACAATGCGGGTTCAGTCCAGACACTCCGATCTTTGGACTCGTGTAGCCCAGTTGCTTCATCCCCTCCTGCGCAAGCCTGATGACATTAAGCACTCTTTCCTTTTTTACCCTGTCACACGCCTCTCGTAACGAACAATGTGTAGAAACATGAATCACCCTTAAAGTTTTACTTGCAAGAAGCATTGCAAAATCTTTCGTTCCGGTATATTCTGCAAATATTTCCGTATGTCCGCTATATGCATGTCCTGCCATATTCAGTGATTCTTTACTAATTGGTGCAGTAATTACGGCCTGCACTTTATTCGCCATAGCTTCTTTGATTCCCAAAATTACATATTGAAAAGAGGCTTCTCCACAAAGAGCATTATTTTCTTTATATTTCCAGCTCCCTTTTTTCAGATGCCGCAGATTTACAAAATCAACTCTGCCAAATTCCCCCTTACTTTCTGTAATATCATGAATCTCATTTAATTCCAAGGGTAAATGACAGAACTCGATTGCCTCTGCTAATGCTTCATAATCTCCGATTACGACCGGTATACACTCCTGGTACACTTCTACATGGCTTAATGCTTTAACAATAATTTCTGCGCCAATTCCTGCGGGATCTCCCATTGTAATAGCTATTCTTATTTTTTTATTTTTCATTGCTATCCTCTCCTGCAATCCTACGTTTAATATCTGTCGTTGATATTCCTTTCGTGTATGGTACATAGATAACATCCACGTTAATCTTCTTCAGTTCCTTCTCGAAACCGATCCACCGTTCGGTTCCTTTCCAGTCATCCCCAATAAAAACCACATCGAAATGATATAGTTCCCAAAGTTTCATTTTATCTCTAAAGCGATTTATTTCTGCCCGGTCCACACCTTTGACAGACTCTATAATACGTTTACGGTCAGACTCGTTTACAATGGGACGCTGCTTCTTATATTCCTCTACTACATCATCTCCATGTACGCCTACAATCAGATATTCACACTGAGCTTTTGCAGACTGTATCATATTTAAGTGACCCACATGGAACAGATCATAGACGCCATCTGTGTATCCCACTTTATATTTCTTTTTTTCCTGCATAACAAACTCCTTTATTTTAATAACGTAAGTTTTGAAACGGGATGTGTCTTTCTTTTCTCCACAGGTGGTAATTCTTTATATGATTTATATTTGATTCGAAGATATCCGTCATAATCAGCTGCCCCTGGAAAATTATGGTCTTCAAACTCATATTGCCGCAGATTGGTGTACCATTTCCGCCTGTATCCGTATACCCCTTTGGGCGTCGGAAATGTAAGTATTCTCACTTGTTCCGACATCCTTTTCCCACACCTGTCAATAAATCTCTGGTAACTATTGAAAAGACTTTTTTCCGGGATTTTATAAAGCATTTCATATACCATTCTTTTTCCAAAATTTTTCTCACTCTTTCTGCCCACAGCAGACCAGAAAATTTTCCGATAAACAAAACAAACGAACATATGTATTCTTTTCAACCAGAAATTATCTGGAACATTATCAAAAGGCATAAGGTCAATCGCAATCCCTTGTTCATATGGCATAAACTCTTGATTCAGCCTGATAAATTCTGTTCCTTTTCTGCGGAGTTTTCCATAGCCCCAACGATATCCTCTGGTATCCCTGCAGTCCTGGAAATAATATAATTTGTCATCCAGCTCCGTTTTACAGGCTTGTCTGAACTTTTCATATTCATTCCGGAGGAATCCAATATCCGCATCGTCATCCCATGGAATATATCCTTTATGACGAATGGCACCTAGCATCGTTCCACCTACCATATTATAAGAAATGCCATGCTTTTTACAGATTCGGTCCACCTCACAAATCAGTTCTAACTGTGTCAGCTGAACTTTTCGCAATTCTTCCTGGCTAAGCTGATAACCTTTTCTAACAGTTGTTTTTTTCATAATTTTACAGTTCAAACTCTCCATTCACCCATCCAACTAAATCAAACCAGTTCTCTATTGCTACTTCCCGCAAATGAAAATGTCCATGATTTACATATATCATCCCGTTCATATTACAATCACTATACATACTATTCCTTAAAAGGAGAAGGTGCTTCACTGGAAGATTACAGAATTCTTTTGCAACCTGATAAGATACATTTCTCCAGGCATCATCCATAATATATATTAAATTATTCCAATTGATCGCATCTTTCAGACGATTCCAGTACATAATACTCTCTTCGGCATTATCAGAATGACCGAAAACCACCTCAATATCATTCACCTTTCCTACGGGTCTTCTCATTCCGTTGAGAAAAAGAGTCCAGTGTGAAAAGGACATTTCACACTCCAGATACTCGTGAGGGGCTTTACACATTTTCAAAAAGTCTTCAGGTGAAATTGCCACATCGATTGTAGGTGAGGCCAGATTAAGCCCTAATCCACGGTATGCCCATCCCGCATCACATGAATTTGAGATAAAAGCAGGAGGGTCGCCTGCAATCAGTTTCCTGCGAAAGTAGCTTAACATTTTATTAATATCGTATTGTTTGCAACGTCTGTTATGATCTAAATAAAACGGCACCAGGCATAAAATATCGTTTTTATCTGCATTCCAATGTAATTCTTCCACAGCCTCCTCCGGTTTCCCGATTGCAACGATTACCCTGATCTTTCCATTTGTATATGCTTTAAGTTCTTTAGGATGGATAATCCTTTTACCTGACATATAACAGTCATCTGTCGTTACTGCTTTATCAATATATCCCTCATAACGGATATTACATTTCTGCATATAATACGTTACCCAATATCCGGGATTCCCCACTCCATATATATATATTGGTTCGTTATTTTTTTCAAAAAATTCTTTCGCATTGTTTGTTGTCTGTATCAACCAAAGCTCCTCCCTTACATTTACAGTATGATATTCATTTATCTGATTCCAGCAACCAGTGTTGCTCTTGAAACTTTTTCACCTTTCTGGTTCAAAATCGACGCTTTGATAAATATGCGGTTAAATCTTTCATCCTTCTCTTTAATCTCCCCTTTTATTGTCAACCGATCTCCTATATACACTGGTTTTTTCCAAGCCACGTCACATTCATGGAAAAGGCATCTTTCCCCAGGAAGATAAACCCCTACCAGAGTCGAATAAAAGGAGGCCGTCAGCATTCCATAAACAATCTTTCTCTCGAATCCATTTTTCTCTGCGTACTCATCATCTAAATGCATTGGATTCAGATCACCTGTAAGTTCTGTAAACGTTCTTTGCATTTCTTCGGTGATACAGATTGTGAATTCTTCCTTTTTGCCCACATGCAAATCCCGTATTGTATACTTATTCATTCCCGATCAAACTCCCATCTCTTGCATGGTTTCTAATATCAGATCAATCATTTCCCCAACATTGTTAAGAACTACAACCTTCTTCATCGGGAACTTTACACCAAACTCTTTCTCCATAGCAACGACCAGATTAATATGTTCAAAAGAATCCCAGTCCTCAACATCGTCTGCTGTTGTATCCTCTTCTACCATTAAATCCTCATCGAAAACTTCCTTAAAAATATTCTGTACCTTTTCTTTCACTTCTTCTCTTCTCATAAATATATTCCTCCCTTTCTGCTAATTACTTTCTTTTTCCAGAATAAAACCAACCATAATATCGTATTTCTTTTTAGCAGCCCGCTCTAAGCTTATTCCCTCTGCCGTTGTACAGATCTCTTTTTTCACTCTGAGGTGTGACTGCCTGAACAATTCATAAATTTCTTCAACATTATGAAAATGATAAATATGATCTGGATAAGGTGAATTAATTGCCGTAGACAAAAATATAAAGGCATCCTTATCTGCCAATTCATGAATCTTCTTCAAAAACTTTAAGGGTTCCTCTACATGTTCCAATACTTCCCCCATTACAATTCCTTGAAATGTTTCATCGGAATTATAGTCAAAAAAATCTTTATGAAGAACTGTAAAATCTTTTTTTTCTCCAATCACATAATCTGCATATTTCTCTGTCATTTTCACGGATGTCATGCTTATATCAACTCCAATATACTGGTCAAACTCCATATTTTCTATAGCTGATACAAAATACTCCCCATGTCCCACTCCGATTTCAAGATATCTTCCATTTCTCTGTTCTGCCTGTTTACAGGCTTCAACAAAAAAACGCATAATATCTCTTTGTATCTGCCACATATAACTGGCAAGACATAATCCAATCATACAATTATGCATATAATCATGATCCTCATAAAGAATCTGTGTTTCTTCTAAAGAATGATAACGGTATGTCCCAGTTTTCGCAAAATGATATCTTTCGTTTACAAAATAATCACAAAATGCAATGTAGGACTCTGCCAGACTTTTAATGGTTTCCTCTTCAAGAAGAAAGAATGATATTCTGCGCACCAACTTGGTTTTCTCTTCCTGGGACATTGCCTGAAAATAGCTTTCTGCTTTTTTTCTCTGCAATGGCTCTATCTCTCCAATTGTATGAAAAAAAGACTCAACAATCTTACTCTCCTCCATTTGTTGTTTTCTCCCTTATTTCAATTATATTATTCTTCCTTTTATATAAGCTCTGTACCCGGTACTTCCATTCCGTACCTCCATCTTCTTCCTTTACTTTCGCAAATCCCAGTTCTCCATAAAAATCCTTAACCATACTGTTTTTTGCACTCGGATAATAATAGCCCTTAATCGCAGATATTTTTTCTTTCTTGCAGAATCCCACCAATGCATCAAACATTGCATATTCCAGGCCTCTTTTAAACACCCGGCAACTCATAGTCCATAGTTCTATATGCAGAAGATCCTGTTCTTTTCTCCCTATAATTACCGTTACAATGCCATTTTCTCCAAATCTGTCATCCAATTTCCCGTATAAATGAAGGTAATTTTTACTTTCTGAAATAGTTTCAATTTCCTTTTTTGTATATCTTCTTGTTGTTAAATTAAACTGATTCGTCTTATTTATCAGTTGTACAATTCTCTCTATATATACAGGTTCAAATATCCCAATCGTTGCTACCATCTTAAGAGACATAAGATACTCTTCATAACTCAGATATCCTTTTTCAGCTTCTTTTCTTTGCTTATTCTGTTGATACATCTGATTTCTTTTTACATCTTCCTGGGAATAATTGACTAATTCAAAATATCCACCGCGATCTACATCCTGAATAAAATGTTCCACCGCCTTCATCTCAACAACAGCCACTTCCGGGAAACAGCAACGAACCTCTTCACATTCTGCCGGGCTATCATCCAGAAAGATAATGCTTTCCTCTAAAATATTCAGTTCTTTTGCTATTTCAGATAAATTCTGGCTTTTCCGATTCCAATTGGCTTTCAATATCTGGAAATCCTCTGGCTTTAAAGCACAATCAGGATGCCGTAACCCTTTTATCGCATTTTCAAGATCATTCTTTGAATTAACTGTCAAAAGAATACCAAGACTCTTTAACTCCTTCAGATATTTCTGAAAAGCCAGATAGGCTTCCCCAACAGCCTCCTCGGAACCCATCTTCAGATTTTCAATACCGTCATCTCCTACTACACCGCCCCATAAACAATTATCCAGATCAACGGCTACCGCCTTTTTATTTTTTCCATACAATGCTTTAATAATATTGGCAAGGTTATAAGCAAATTCCGGAATCGCCTGAAAACAAAGGCTGTATTTATACATATACCAGTAAAACGGATCTGACCATTCTTTCAAGCCATACGCACTGGAAATATAATTAATATCATGAATATAAAATCCTTCTGTATTCTGCGCATATTCATAAAACTTTTGGTTAAGGCGCCTTATAAAATACGTTTTGCCATGAATATCGTAGCCGTCTCGGTTTCCCAAAAGCCTGTAATAAGGATATTCAAAGTTATTCTGGATAATAACACTATGATAACTCCTCCTTATCCTCTCCCACATTTCATAAAAACGTGCATACTCTTTTTCTAACAATCCATCTATTTCTGAGGCTGTATTTTCTACCCCCGGGTATGATTCAATATTCCGATTACTGGTATGAATATAGATAATGTCCGGTTGAAATTTATCCAATTCTGGATTTGGAAACATAACATCCTGCCAATATTGATTATACCCAGATTCATAAAATTCTGGTGTAATGCCAAAATTCAGCAAAAAAATTTCCAACATACTTACAATATCTTTTGTCGTAGAACCCCCTAAAATCCCAATTTTTACTCTGATTTCAGGCTCTGATAAATTCTTTAATAAATACTCTTTTATTTTTTTCCTTTTTTTTAATAAAAAATCTGAATCAAACGGATATTCCAGTTCTTTCATCATCTATACTCCTTAAAATTCAAATTCTCCATTAACCCATCCAAGTAAATCAAACCAGTTTTCTAAAGCGTAATTTCTCATATGAAAATGACCAGTGTTGCTATTAGTGGCAAAAAGCAAACCTTTCATATTCGTATAGACCCCATTTCTCAAAACAACCATATGCTTTACTGGAAACTGGCTAAATTCTTTTACAAGTTGATATGGAACACTTGCCACATCATCAGACATAATATAAATCAACTCATTCCTATTTACTGTTTCTTTCTTACGATTCCAGTACAAAACACTCTCTTGAGCATTATCTGAATGAGCAAATACAATTTCAATGTCTTTAACCTTTCCTACAGGTCTGCGCTCTCCGTTAAATAAGGTCCAATGAGAAAATTCCATTTCATATCCCAGATATTCATCCAAATTTCTGCAGAGTTTTATAAAATCCTTTGGCGAAATCGCAGTATTAATTGTAGGCGAAGCCCTCTTAATTCCCAATATTCTATATGCAAAACCTGCATTACAGGAATTTGATATAAATGATGGCGATATGCATTTTAGCTGTTTATTCCGAAAATAGCTTAGCTGTTTATTAATATCGTATATTTTGATTCGTCTTATATAATCTTTATATAAGGGGACGAGGCATAGTATAGTGTTATGATCTGCATACCAATGAAGCTTATCAATATCTTCTGCCACCTTGTTATCTGTAATTATGATTCTGATTTTCCTTATCTGTCCGTTCAACCTGGATGGATGAATAATTTTCTTTCCGAATACGTCACAAACATTATCATTTGTTTCCGTAGCAATATATCCTTCCCACTCAATTTGGCATTTTCTCATATAATATGATACCCAATAGCTTGAATTTCCAATTCCATATATATAAATAGGTTCGATATATTCTTTGAAAAACTTTCCTACATCATTTGTTATCTGTATCACGAGAATCCCTCTCTGTTTATTACCAGTCGTATATGATGCAAAAATTTTTAGGAAATCTGTTTTGCAATTACTGCAGTACGATTATCTGGTAACATAACATACCCTACTTTTATTTTTTCAACAAACTCTAATAAGGCTGCTCTGGCTCCACTATAGTTGATATGACCTATGTTACAGTCATGTATGAAAATATACCCCCCCCCACTAAATTTGGGTAAAAGTATTCCAATCCAGCCTTAATTGGCTGATACAAATCCAAGTCCAGACTAACAAAGCAATATTTTTCGTCTAATCCATCTGCCGTATCAGGGAAATAGCCTTTCTTTACTATAACGTTATCCTTAAATGGCATATTACTTATAACTTGTTCTACAGAGGTATCTCCAAAATGTCCTGCATTTCGTAAAGAATAATCCTTCTTTCTTTCTACTTCAATATCTCTGGCGGAAAATCCTTCAAACGTGTCGAACAGATAAAGCTTTCGATCATTAAAAAAACGGTTAATATAAGACGCAAACCCACCTTGATAAACTCCAGCCTCAGCCACAGCTCCCCCAATACCCTTATCATAAATTTCCCTTGCAGCCACCTCTAAAGATGCAATCCTTGGGCTGCAGTTCATTAAAGGTTTGCATGAAAACAAATCAATGATGTTTTTTTCATCTATATACTTCTTTAGGTTCATCCTTATGTCGTCCCAGTATGTCCGATTGTCACTTGTTATTATGACCTGGATTTGCGATGTATCAATTTCCCCTAAATACTTCAATGGCTTTATTGAAGTATTTTTCCTGCTTAGTCCATTATCACAGATAAATAACTCATTGATTCCATATCGCCAGTTCAGTATCTGTTTTACCAGCATTCCTTGTTTTCCAAAAGGATATAATACCACTTTACTATCTTTATGGAGCCGTTCTGCATCAATCTGCTTTCCGATCTGATCATTGAAATACTCATAATAGTCCATAACATTTCCCTCTATTCTTCATTACTTTCATAAATTATTTTCTCTATCCACCAATCATACAGCCGCCCGTAATACCAAGATTCTGACCAGTCACTGCATCTGCCGCATCAGACAACAGATACTGAATGGCCGGCACAACATCTTTTTCTGTCAGATTTCTACCCAAAGGACTATTCTCTGCATTCTTCTCCACAATTAATTGCGGAACCTCTGAAAGAAATTTTGTTTCTATCATATCTGGCGAAACCCCGTTTATCATAATCCCCTTATTTGCATATTCTACTGACAGACTTTTCATTAATCCCAACAAAGCATATTTCACAGCAACATATGGACTTTGATACTTAGGCGGCATATTCAGCGTACAGGATGTTAGCATAAATATGACCTTTCCATATCGCTCCCTTGACATCTCAGGCAGAAATTCCTGTAATATTCTGACAATAGATCCTAATGATACATTCATACCGGTCTCATAATCTTCCCAATTGCATTTATGGAATTTCTTATAAAAAACTTTGGCTGCCGGCAAGTGTACGATGTGATTAGGACTATCCCCCAGTTTTCTAATCTGTGCGATGAAATCACCGACGCCTGCCTGATCAGAAAAATCTGCCTTTAAAAGTTTAAGACAGCTTCTCCCAGTCCAATTCTTCTTTAACTTCTGTAACTCGCAATCTGACTGGTTATAATGCGCCAATATAACATCATACTCATCTTTTATGCTCTTCAACAACTCAATTCCTATATCCGATGACGCTCCGGTTATCAATAAATTCTTACACATGATTACTTTCCTCGTCAGCTATAATAATTTTTTTATCTCCTGGTGTATATTTTTACCGATATGCTTTCCTACACCATCCATCTGCCTCCAGGTTCCTTTTTTATAAAGTTTATCAGCCAATTCACTTCCAATACATTCCAGATATTTTGAAATCTGCATTTCGTCATTTTCCCAGATCTCAGTTAACATTCTTTCTTTTCTGCGGAACTCCCAATAGAGCCGATTCTCTATACGGACTTTTTTTGATTTACATTCTCCTGTTACTGTATTGATCACAAGCAGACTGTTATCATACAAAGCCATTACCACTATCTCGGAATCCGTTATTTTTTTAGCAAATGCGTACGGCTGCTTCTGCTTTTCAAAAAATTCCGATGCAAACGCTCCTTCTTCAAAAGGTAAATCAAATTGGACAAACGATACTTTACCAGTAACTTTATCTAATTGGCAGATATGATTCGCCGAGCGTGGAAATAAATATAATCGATTACCAAAATCCAGAATATTTTTAAATGGAGCAGAGCCAGCATAAAACTCTTTAGGAAATACTCCACACTCTGTAACTTCGTCCGTTTCTCTATTCCACCGGACAATGCATGGCTTATCTTGTGTAATGAGCCAGTTATAGGTTTCATCTGATACCATTCCCCGATACATATTATCTGCCTTACCAATTCTCTTAATCTCATAAGAATAGGTTTCCATATCAAAAACAAGCACATGGTTGGAACGCATGGAGGCAATATACAGCCGGGTGTCATGAGAACTTACTCCCCATCCAAACACACACCCCTGCTTTTCGGGCTTTATTTCTTCTAACATATCTTTTATACATTGGTCAAAATACTGAAACTCACCTGTGGATATATTAAACCGGACAATGGCTGGATAATTTCCAGGCGTTAAGTATAGATACTCATGATATATCACCAGACCCGCAAAGCAATCGTTTACATATTCATCTACAAAATATTTTTTTACAAATTCTTTATTTTCTTTATCATAAATGCATAGTGCAGTCCCTTTATCCGGTACCAATATAATTTTTTTCTCAAAACCGGCAACATATACATATGACATACTTTTCACTTCTGGAATTGGAGCAACCACTTCCAACTTCTCACTATGAAGATTATACATACATAGCATTTGTAATTCCCCAGTAACAAACCACAATTCCTCACCGGATTTATATATATCATATGTGATTTCTGAATTCAGCTCATCCATAGCAGGCTGATAATAACTCTTTTCTGTCGTAAAAAATCTTGGCTTTTTCACTAGCCGGAACAACTCTACAATAGAAGAACTTTTCTCTCCAATATAGGCATCAGCAAATACTACCGCTTTACCAGGATCCGCCGTCTGATCCAGAATTCCAATATTCTTTTTTTTATACCATCGCATTAATTTTCGATACCGCTCCACTAATTCCATACACATGGAACTCAAAGTCGCTTCCAGAAGAGGATGTGGCCGCCAGAGAAGAATCAGATCATTCCGCAATCCTACAGCCTTAAAAACTTCTTCAATCTTGTCCAACATCTTTCCTTGCAATTTCAGCAATGCACTAATACTTACATTAAAAAAAATAACCTTCTTTCCTTCTGCTCTTTTCTTCCATTCTTCCGGAAAGCCGATCTGCTCTTTATGAGATTCCATCCATAATATACGTTCCTCTTTTGGCGAGCCTAATACAAGAAACTTTTCTCTTGGAATATCCGGATGAATATCATCCATCATTTCTTCTGTCTGTAAAATGATTTTATCGGCATATATATATGCTGGAAGATAGCTATGAGTTTCCGGCATTTTCCCGTTTGTTATAAAATAAGGTATATAAACTAATAAATCTGTGTAATTTTTTAAAACTGAACAGTAAAAATCAGAATGAACCCTTGTTACTTTATTATATTCATCATATGGATTATGAATGTAGATAATATCCGGCTGCTGCTTCTGTAACTCATATTCCTTGTACGAGGTAATTGGTACATCCTTAGGGAACAACGCCCCATCATAATGCTCCGTTCCCACACTGCCATCCGGATTTAATTCAAAAAAAGGAATTGGGATCACATGCACATTACAATCCGGGTCATCCTTTGCCGCTCTCCACACCGTTTCCATGCAATCCCACATACTGGCATTATAGGGAAGAAACACTACTTCAGTTTTTTCTGTTTCCTGAATTTCCTCTACAGCTCCCATTGCCTGTCTTAATAGTATTGATAACCGTTCTATCTCTGTTTTATACTGTTTTTCATCTTTCTCTTGTGTCAGTATCCAAAGAAGTTCACAGTATTCTTCTAAAACAGAAACAGCGGGCTCCTCTTCACCCTCTGTTTCCTCTATCTGATTTCCAATTAAAAGTGCAGACTCCTGTTCATCCGCCAGAATTGAAATAATATCGTCCTTGTTACTCTTGTTATATAATAGACTCAGCCTCTGATTCGCTTTCTGCATTGTTTTCATCAAGTTCAAAATCTGCTGCTTTTTTCTTCTTCTCATTTAGAATGCTCCTCATTGTTAAGATTGCTAATATATATATATCGACATATCATATAACTTCTTTAGTCATTCTTTTGTACTTAATACAGTAAAATGCGATGTCATAACAACATCGCATTTTACTGTATCGCATATAACAAAACTTACATTTTAAAAAACTATCTGATGGTCAGCTTAATTACTTCCTGCGTATTTGCAGAATCATCGAATGTAACCGTAAGGTTTGCAGATGAAACCCCTTTGCCCTTGAACCAAGTGCTTAATCCACTTGCAAATGTCAGCTTACCATTTGCATAGGTAAACAGGCTTTCATTTACATTTGTATTTGAATAACCGTTTAAAATAGACGAAATACCCGTAGCAGCCAACGTACCACGTCCCATATCCACATCTACATCTAAAGGCCGACCTGCAGTTACCGTATATTCTTTAACCGCAATAGAGGGAGCCACATCAGCCGGTGACTGATTCCAACTATAAGTTACTTTGATATTCGGGAAGCCCACATCATCTTTCCACGTTGCATTTTTATTTACAGCGCCTGTCAGAGAATAGGATGCCTTATTCCAGGCTTTTACAGGATCGCCGCTCTTTAACTGAAATGCATATTCCCCTCCTACACTATCATAACTAGGTTCATAATTGTCTTTCTGCCCCTTCAGCTCCTTCGATAATGTTGCTTTCACATCACCACTGAGTGCCTTTGTAGACGTACCGTCCGTAAGTGCAAGATAAATCTTCTTTGCTTTATCCGTTGTCTGGAATGTACCCGTATCAGAATAAGCTATATCTCCAGAAGCGTCCTGCGTCTGTTCTAATGATACTGTCACTTGAACATCCTGTGCACTCTCGTTAATAATGTCAAAAACCTCGCTTGTCGATGAATATACACCATCTCCGCTGGCCACTGAAGTTGCTGTCTTCGTCTTAAAGTAAATACCTGTATTACCCTGGAATTTATAGCCGGCATATTGACTATTTGCCGCCGCATCTCCACTCAATGTGCTGGAAATCAAATCATTCGGATCTGCAATATAGGTAACATCTTTAGAAGTCGGAACTGTCATACTAATCGCAGGATACTGCATTTCTCCGCCTTCATAATCACCTGTACCAGTACCTATATCTCCCGATGCGCTCGTTCCTGCAGCAAAAGCTGTCATCGTACTTGCCATTGACATAGCAACCGTTAACGTTAATGCTGTTAACTTCTTAAAATTTTTTCTCATGTTAAATCCTCCTTACATATTCTTTGTCTGAGTCTACCCTTCAATAATTACCTGCAGGGCAACCCGTACAGTACTAAGCGTGTTCTGCTCTTCGTCTACCAGATGATAAATCACCACGCAGTCGTAAGTACCCGCCTCCAAAGCTTCATCCAGCACAAGCTCTTCCAAATGCGCACCTCTTGGAATAATCGGAGATTGATACAATACCTTCTCCTCATCTTCCGCAAGAACAATGTCAAAATATACGTCGTTCGTATTCTTTTCAACATTTTCAACCACGGCATCCGTCGATGCCTCTGTCCCACTTGGGAAATGCCATACCGGATTCATCGTAACGGTATAATATCCCGTTGGCGTCGCTTCGCTGGCCTCTTTCAACACACTTTCTACATTCTCAGGATTAACTACCACATTACGCCGTTCTTTTTCCTCTTCCGGCTTTCGTGACAACAACAGAAATACAATTACTCCGATTAACGCAATAATAACAACGGCAACCAGAAGACCTCCTTTCTTCTTTTTTTTCTGTTCCTGCCCCTGTTCTTGTTCACTCATTGTATGTATCTCCTCCCGAAAATGTTTTTTTTAATTTTTCCATAATCATCAGTTACGGAAAAAGCATCTGTCATGTATATAATATAATATATATACTTATGACCTCACATTGATTATATCGACATTACAATAATAAACTTAAGTGACATTACACACTTTTTTATAAGAGATTTTACATGAATCCTTCTTCTTATATGACTTCATATATACTTATAGGGTATATATTTACACATAGTGTTAGTCAATAAATATGTTTGTCTCACATCATCACCAGTCGATAGCTGCGTATATCAATGGCCACTATGCCAATAGCTGCCGTTTTCAATATTACCATAATGAAGGGAACAAGGGCATGTATTTCGGTGTGCCCTTTGGTATACTTTGATTTTTTCCTCTTTACATTATTTCTAATTTATATATAATAATATATATAAACTTAAATTTAGAAAGAAAAGGTAAAATTATGGATACAATTATGGACAAACTCATGGATAACCTAAAATCTTTTATCCCCAACTGGCTGGCTCCGACAGCCACCTATCTCTATCTGCTCTCTATGTTACTAATCTTCCCGCTGTTTAATACGGAGAAGATGTTCCATCTATATCTGGACAAACGGAATTTCTTCCTTGTTTCTTCCATTGTCTATTTATGCTGCATTCTGCCGCAGATTCTGATCGCACTGTATGACTGGGGAAACGACATGACCATGCCAAAGAAGCCAGACATTATTTTTGCCCTGGTCTTACTGGCTGCACTTACCATATCTACACTCTTTTCACGTAACGTTACCTCGACATTTTTCGAGATGTCTTCAAGAACCATAAGCGGGTTATGCTTCCTGGTCATCCTGGCCGTTTTCTTTGCGGTACGGCAATACGGACGGCTGGATAAACTGCTTCTATGGACTTGGCTCGCCGGCAGTTCCGCTATCTACATATGCGGAATCTTCTGCGCCTGCGGCATTAACTTCTTTAACATACAGGACGGGCTTGACGCCGGACAGGTCCGTATGTATCTGACCCCTATGAGTAACATAAACTACACTGCCTGTTATGTCTGCATTATGCTTCCGCCAATCATGGCACTATATATGTTATGCAAAGAGACGTTTACACAAAAAATCTGCGGAGCGCATCTCTACCTTGGTTTTATGTTTACTCTTTTTATAAAGACCGACAGTTCCACCATTGCCATCATCTTCGGAATCCTCTTATTAGGATATTTTGCCTTAGAATCAGAACAATGGGCTGACCGCTACACACAGATCACCGGCATTTATCTTGGTGCAAAATTTACAATCTGTATCCTGCGTCTGCTTTTTGGTGATAAAATCCACCCATTTCATGGAACTGGGGCATTGGTTTTGGATTATAGGGTTCTGCTCTGTGAGATTCTGTGCTATCTGGCATTCTTTTTAGCATGGAAACGAAACCAAAATATCATATGGAAAAAGCTGGCAGCCGCAAGAAAGACTTTAGCCATCATTGCCCTGGCAGCTGCAGGAGCCGGCATTGCCTGTATTCTATTTGCCAATATAAATGCTGCCAATCTTTCCAAAGGTTCCTTTTGGCACAATCTTGTTCTGACAGACGCTACCTTTAACGAACGCGGATATGTATGGCGCAGAACCGCATCTGCGGTTAAAGAGGAACCCCTTATACGGAAATTATTAGGAAACGGGCTGAATTCTTATGAAAATGTTATGCGCATTATGCACAAACTTCCAGCCGATAGTACATATGCGGATCCTCATAATGAAATCCTGCAGATGACAACGGATATGGGACTGCTTGGCCTGATCGGATACTTTGGCATACTGCTTTCTACATTGATAAAAGGACTCCGGAATTGGAAGAACAACGCCTTTTATATCATAAGCGTATTAACTCTGCCCATTTATCTGGTTCAGGCCTTGGTAAATGAATACTCCATTTATACACTTCCGTTTCTATTTATTTTCCTGGCTCTGATCAATGGAAAATCTATAGATATGATTAAATAGTCAGAAATAGCTAAGAGGGCGCCCATTAAAAAAGAGAAAATACTCTGTCGCCTTACGGGTATTTTCTCTTATTTTTAGGTAAATATTGCAATACCCTTTCCATCGGATCCAGTACAGTGTTGCTCATTATGAAACGCATTAAAGATTCAGGACTTTCTCTCGATGATTTGAAGAAGATGGAACCTGTAAAAGTGGAGAAGGCATTTTATTGGATGACTTTGGGCTTAAACAAACGGGGCGTCCGAAAATAAAATTGTAATACAACATATAAACATCTTATTTCATTCCATTCCATTAATGCTGTAATTTTACACAACCGCCTCCACCAACACTTTATCCCCAAAAACGGCTTCCCAGACCCCGATCTCTTTATCCTTATTAAAATTAAACGTCAAAAGATATCCCTTCTTCAAATGATAATGCTCAAGATACTCTGACAACTGCTCTTCTCCCTGTGCATGCCTTGCAGCTCCATACCAAAGTTTAATTTCCACAACAAACCTCTCCCCCTGGTAATCCACAATCAGATCAGTCCTCTCCCGGTTCCGTGTCTGTGCTTCTACATAACAATTCCCCTGGCCGTTAATAATTGGTTTTAAAAACAGCATAAAATACCGCCGGCCATCTTCTTCGTAGAATTTCCGCCCCTGGTCTCCATAAAGATCATCAAAATGTAGTACAAAACGCTCCAAAACCAATTTCATATTCAGCCGGCCTTCCTTTATAAATTGATTTCTGTCTTTCCAGGCGGCATCATAAATCTCCTCACGCTGCATTTCCGGTGACGCAAGATACAGATTATATAACAAAATCTCGAAAATACGGTTTGCAATTAGGATGAGATGTTCCGACACCTTTACGAACCCAAACATTAACGCCATTTCTATAGAAGGAATTCCGATTACATAAGTAATCTCCTTTCCCTTAAACAACAAATCCCGCAACATCTTGTCCAGTTCCGGATATTCCCCTAACTTATGGATCAGCGAATCAAACAGAGTATTAGGCTCTGACGTCAGAATCCGAATTGCTTCCAAAAATCCATCCGACGTCCACGCATTACCATTGATCCTTTCATCCAGGAGCTTACATAACCGTGATACAAGGAACGGATATCCATCTGTATATTCATACAGTAATCCCGCCATTTGCCAGAGATCCATTCCTGTCCGGTGATCCGCCTCATACTCTTCCAACATACCCGCAATATCTTTTACCGAAAAGCTCATATCTACCAGGAAATCCGCAGCAATGTTCCAGGGACTGTTGGTCTTCCTTTCTTCGTTATTATCAATTTTCCTCTTAATATTCCTAACGTCATATACCCCGGCAAGAATAACCGAATGGAACGTTGGCACATCCTTCCTTCGGATATAATATCCTCTCAATTGCGCAAGAAAGTCTAAAAACACCTGATTATCCATAGCGCTGTCCACTTCATCAATCAGAAGTATGACCGGATCTGCAGATTCCGCACAGATATCACTCAGATATTCAAACAATTCGGGCAGTTCCAACTCCTCTCTTTTTTCTTGCAGTGATTCTTTTAATGGCTCCAGAACCTCTGGTTCCATTGTCGGGTTCATTTCCGCTGCCTTGATGAATTTCCTGGCAAACGCAACCGAAAAGGCATTTTCGCTTTTGAATTTGGAGGCGCTCAACATCTGGAAATCCATACTGACCACTACATAAATCTTTTTTAAAGAATCCGCTAATGCCAGCAATGTCGTTGTCTTTCCAAACTGTCTGGCTCTGTTAATCGTAAAATACTGTCCTGCATCAACCATTTTTTTAATTTTTTTAATCCGCTCAGACATATCTACCATATAATGCAGTTCTTTCTGACAATCCCCGTTTATATTGAAAATTCTTCCCATTCGTTCCCACCTCCCTCTACCAGAATTGCCCAAAGCATTCATATTCTTATCTTATCACAAAGGAGTTCTCTCAACAACCTATTGAAATATATTTTAATCTCCTAGTACATCTCGCTCCGAAGTATTCATAATGTAAGAAAATTGGGCAGATTATATCAAATCTAAGACATCATAATTTATTTCTTCATTTCCCATTCTTCGATTGACATATGACAATTCATCCTGCTCGATAGATAAATTATAAGCATATAATTTATTATGATCAGCCAAGTATTTATAAATACACATAAGCATATTTCTTCTAATTATAGACTGATTCAAATCAAATCGTTTTCTTGCCGAATAGTAATTTTCCAATATTTCTTTCATTAAAGCATCAGGCACGAGCCGCTTAACGCTTTGATAGTATTGAATTGTTTTAACAATAAATGAATGAATTGTAAACGCATCATTTTCCTTTTTCCCTATCTGCATACGTATAATTTCCAACGCTTCCTCAAACATAACTTGTCTTTCTGACTCTGACAGTTCAGAAGAATGAATTGCTTTTTCAAAATATAACATTGCAAAAGAATGCTCTATCTCATATGAATAGGATTGTCGTGTAACTCTGGCCTGTTGGAGATGAATAATAGCTGAAGGAAAATTCTTCATTTTTACTTCTGAGATTCCTCTATGTAACCAGTATAGATGGTAATCTCCATAATACTCATGCACATTCTCATATAGCCTATTTATGTATTTCCAAGAGATAGACATTTTTCCTTCGGTTCGAAACAGTTCACTTATATTTTGTGAGCGCAACAACGTATACAAAACATAATTTTGATAACTATTCGATTGCCTACTTTTAAAATGATACACATTATCTATTCTTCTAAAAATATCTTCTACAATCTCTTCCAATTCCTCAAAGCTAATTTTTTTTATGGCTTTTTTAATTATTTCTGAAAATCTTCCATGAATAGTGATTTTATTATATGCGCTATTTTTCAAGCTTTTCTCACTAATATTAGAAATCAGCAAATCCTTTATATCTATAATAAAATCATTAAGCATCTGATTGTTTAATGGATACAATTCCAAAAAGAGAGATAATTTTAATCCAGTATCTCCAATTACATCCAAAAAATATAATAAAACAAGAAATCTTTTCACATTGTAATTATTATTATTAACAATTAGTTTACTTATTTCGTTAATTCGTTCATTTATTTGATTTCCAAATTTCATCTTATAAGTCAGCCTTAATAGCGGATCTTCCTTATTTTGTTTAATTTCCTTTTCTAACTTTTCTACTACCATGTCTCTAGAAACATTATAATCTTTGCTGTACTGTCCAAGAAATGATTTTTCATTCAATTTATCAAGATATAAACCAAGATCATCTGGAGTTATCCGATTAATACCACGAATAACATCAATTTTAGATAAAACGATTTCATCAAATAAATGTTGTCTCTTTTCATATTCTTTTTCACGTACGGTCACAATTAATTTTATATCAGTATCTTCTATAAGATTTAATATACGGTCAATACGTCCCAGTATCCAGTTAGCATCGTCTATCAAAATAAATACAGTACCTTCTGATTTATTACCATAATTCAAATATTCTTTTAGATCATCTAAAAAATTATCACCCGTATATTCCAACGTCACCGTTGAATCACATAATGTAACACCCAAACGATATAACATTGTTGTTTTTCCAGAAATAGGCTTTCCAACAATTAAAGTACAAGTCGAGTACTCCTCTCTCTTTAATTTTTCTATCACTTCTCCTGTCTTTTTCCAAATCACATCATGATTCGAAAATATATCCTCCCATGTTGGTTCTTTTCCCAAATAAAGATCTGGTTTTAAATAGTTATTTAACTGAAAACTCTGTGCTTGTATTTGTTTAAATTTCCATTTCTCATATGGACAATTTCCTTTTTTTATCGGATGCTTCGATATATATTCTTGTACTTTATAAATAAAAGATTCCGCAGTTTCTTGAATTAATATGGGATTCTTGAACTTTCTTCTAAGTCTTTTTACTAATCGTTCATCATAATCCTTAAGAACAAAATAAGTTTTATTTCTTACTGTATATATGTCTGCCTGTTGACATTGAATATCAAAATCCCACTCTTCATTCAAGGCTGTACCTACAAATAAAAAATTTTCCGTTTTCAAGTCATAAGACAATGTTTCAAAACGGTAGTCATTCTTTCGCGCTGAACTAGATACATAATCTGAAGTTGAAAACGTAATTTTATCTGGCGCAATTATTGCGTCACCATGTAACTTATAGTAGAGCAACGAATTCTTAGGAATATGATTCGGATCCTCCGAATAGACAATACCAAGCTTTTGGCTGGAGTCTTCATAAATATTTTCCACTATATTATCAACATTTATTGTATAAATTTTTTTCCATTCAACATTAGCATATAACTCATGAAACGTCTTTACCGAACTAACTTTAAAAAGCTCCCTCATGACTTGTGCATAACGCGCCCTATTGTCTTCCTGACAATCCTCACATATCTCCTTTAACGATCCATCTATGTCTTCTGTGTATAAAATAGTTTTTGATAATAATTTTTTCAACTGCTCGACGTTTGGCAGTGGAATTTTTTTCTTATCCTCATCTTCCAAGCTGCCAACGGCACCCAAACTAAATCCCGATCCTAAGAATAATATAATATCACCTAATGCAATCCGGTTCATCAAAGTTTTATGCTCATTATCTTCAAAATCAAGTGGTTTATACATACGCTTTTCCTTTCCCGTACAGAGTTAATACGCTTCACTAATTTATCAATCTGTTCAACCTACACTTTCCATTCATTTGCCGTAAACTGATTCTACCATAAGCCTCTCTTAAATAAGACGGTATCAGCAGGACATATGATTTTTATTATACAATTCACAACGGATAACATGCAATAGGGCTGTACCATACTTTGTCTGATTATATAGAACTTCGTAATATTTTGTCAAACCGCATATGCAGAGAGAAAAACAATCATTTTACGGAACAGTCTTGTTCCTTCCCTTTGATTTACCTATTTTACTGTTTCCCCACTCCTTACCGCTCTATAGTAATCCGTGTATAATCTAGTACATCTTTGCATTAATTCTTGAATAATAAGCACTCGTTATCCGCACCATCTACACGTTTCTCCGTGATTTCCACCCCAAAAAGTTTACTTTCCTCTTTACATTCTTACTATTAAATATATAATATAATATATAAATTAATAAAGAAGGAAAAGGTAAAATTATGGATACAA
>CAJULU010000028.1:47002-56095 GCA_910587575.1 uncultured Dorea sp. | reverse complement strand
TAAAGTATTGATTTTTCAAGGTTCAGCACACCAAATGGTGTGGGAAGTTTGAGTAAATAAAAAAATAAAGAAGAAAGAGGTAAAAAAGATGTCAAAATTCAAATTTTCAGTAGGACCATGGAACGTACATACAGGAGCAGATTCATACGGACCGGAGACAAGAAAGGATATTCCGGTAGAAGAAAAGTATCAGAAGTTTGCAGAGATGGGATTCTCAGCAATCCAGTTCCATGATGACGACGCAGTTCCGAATATCAATGATTACACAGAGGAAGAGATCAAGGAAAAAGCACGGGAGCTTAAGGCAACTCTGGACAAGTACGACTTAAAGGCTGAATTTGTAGCGCCAAGGCTCTGGATGGATGAACGTACGGCGGACGGCGGGTTCATGAGCACATCCGAAAAAGACAGAGAGTATGCAATGTGGAGAGCATATCGCTCCATTGATATTGCAAATGAGCTGGGAACAGATCTGGTGGTATTGTGGCTTGCAAGAGAGGGAACCTTATGCGCAGAATCAAAATCACCGGTATGGGCGACAAAAATGCTGATCGAAGCAATCAATAAGATGTTAGAGTACGATCCAAAGATCCGTATCTGTATCGAGCCTAAGCCGAATGAGCCGATCGACAGGAGTATCTGCGGTACAATGGGGCATGTCATGGCAATCTCAGCGGCGACTGTCGATCCGGCCCGTGTGGGAGGAAACTTAGAGAGCGCACATGCGATTCTTGCCGGCTTAGATCCGGCCCATGAGATTGGATTTGCATTGGCAATGAACAAGCTGATGACGGTCCACTTGAACGATCAGAACGGTATCCGTTATGACCAGGATAAATCCTTTGGTGTGGAGAACCTTCGTGCAGCGTTCAATCAAGTCAAAGTGTTGAAAGAAAATGGATATGGGGACAACGGCGAGTATGTGGGCCTTGATGTAAAGGCAATGCGTACAACGAAGGATGAAGACAGCTATAAGCACCTGGAGAACAGCTTGAAGATCTTCAAGGCGCTGGAGGCTAAGGTCGATAAGTTTGATTATGATTTCCAGAAGAAATGCGTTGAGAACCGCGACTTTGAGGCTCTTGAGATGTATGTCATGAATCTTCTTATGGGGGTAGAGTAACAAAAGTCCGATGATGAAGAAAAAAGTAATAGCAGCAGGCCATATCTGCCTTGATATTACTCCGGTCTTCCCGGATATGGAGACAGAACATCTTGGGGATGTTCTGTCTCCGGGCAAACTGGTAGAAACGAAAGAGGCAGACGTACATACCGGCGGTTCGGTAGCGAATACGGGACTTGCCATGAAGATATTAGGCGCAGACGTTATGCTGATGGGGCAGATCGGAAAAGATGCGTTTGGAGATATGGTTCTGAACATATTAAAAAAATATGACGCAGAACATGGAATGCTTATATCTGATAAGTTGTCAACTTCTTATTCTGTAGTAATCGCTGTTCCGGGAATCGACAGGATCTTTCTGCACAATCCTGGTGCGAACAATGCATTTCAGGCAGATGATATTCCGGAAGACCGGTTGGAGGATGTGTCGCTTTTCCATTTCGGATATCCGCCGCTCATGAAGTCCATGTATGAAAATGACGGAACACAGCTCGTAAAGCTCATGAAGCGTATGAAAGCGGCCGGTATTGCGACATCCATGGATATGGCGGCAGTGGACGCCGCCTCGGAAGCCGGAAGGGCCGACTGGGAAAAAATTTTAAGTAAGGTTCTTCCTTTCGTGGACTTTTTTGTCCCAAGTGTGGAAGAATTATGTTTTATGTTGGACCGGAATCGTTTTCAAGAATGGCAGCTGAGGGCAAATGGAGGAGATATCACAGAATTCCTCGATGTGGACAAGGACATCAGGCCATTGGCAGAAAGGTGCATGGAACTTGGAGCGAAGGTCCTCTTGATTAAGTGCGGAGCGCCGGGAATCTACTATCGCACGGCAGACGAGAAAGTGCTTCGGGGAATCGGAGGAAATCTTAGGCTTGACCCGGAACAATGGGCGGGCATGGAAGGATTTGAAAGAAGTTATGTTCCGGAAAAAATCGTCTCAGGAACAGGAGCGGGCGATACCAGCATTGCGGCTTTCCTGACGGCAATGTTAGAGGGCTGTCCGCTGGAAGAATCCATGCATTTAGCGGCGGCCGCCGGGGCGTCGTGCGTCGCGTCCTATGACGCCTTGAGCGGGTTAAAGTCATTTGACGAGCTTCGGGAAAAAATGAAACGGGGTTGGCAAAAGAGGTGAAACGATGTTAGTAAATATGAATGATATCTTGCTTGCGGCAAAGGATGGCGGTTATGGCGTCGGGTTCTTTAATGCAGTGAATGTGGAGATGGCCCGGGCCGTCATTGAGACGGCGGAAGAATTACGGGCGCCGGTCATGGTAGGGACTGCAGAAGTGCTTCTTCCGACGATGGGATTGGAAAGGGTCGCCGAGTATCTGGTTCCAATGGCGAAAAAAGCAAGTGTCCCGGTATGTGTCCACTATGACCATGGCCTGACATTTGAAAAATGCATGGAGGCTTTAAAACTTGGATTTTCTTCCGTCATGTATGATTGTTCTACTGCTTCTTACGAGGAAAACGTAGAGAAAGTAGCCGAGATGGTGAAGATCTGCCATGCCATGGGGGTGACGGTGGAAGGAGAACTTGGCCATGTCGGCGATAATGAGGGAGCAGGGAAACTGAAAAATCCAAGTGATTATTTTACGGATCCTGATACGGCTTCGGACTTTGCCGCAAGAACAGGCGTGGATTCCTTAGCGATCGCCGTGGGAAACGCACATGGGGATTATGCATTTCCGCCCCAGTTAGACTTCGGGCGGATTCGGGAGATTTCTGAAAAAACAAATCTTCCCTTGGTGCTGCACGGCGGTTCCGGTCTTTCGGACGACGACTTTAGGAAGGCGGTCAGGCTTGGGGTGGCAAAGGTAAATATTTTCACAGATATTGACAAGGCGGGCAAAAGCGGGATAGAAGCCGGCATCGCAGCGGGAGAAAAATCTATGATGTGCCTCATTCCATATGAGATTGCCAAGATGAAAGAAGTCGTAAAAGAAAAAATCGTGCTGTTTGGTTCCGAGGGGAAAGGAAACAGCTAGATGACATTCAGGCGTGTGGGAAGCAGTGGCTCCATACGCCTGTTTTCGCTATCATTGTGTCCTTGCACAAAAAAGAGAAGATATTTGAAACAGATTTTTGGAATAGGCACGATGTTAAGAAAATGACAATTCATTACAATGAAAATATCAAAAGAAAAGAGAAAAGAGGGATGAACATGTCGGTAAAAGTAATGGGAATCGCAGCAGGAAGAAAGGACAGTAATAATGAAATTCTGCTGAAGGAGGCTTTGATGTACTGTGAGGAAGCGGGGGCAGAAGTCACCATGATCAATCTGAAGGACTACAAGATTCTGGATTGTACAGGCTGTACTTCCTGCACGATGGCTATGTCACAGGGAAAGAATGCGGGCTGTGTGCTTGACCAGGAAGATGCCAAGAAGAAGATCATGGATGTGATGCTCGTGCAGGATGCGGTCATCTATTCTGTGCCTACCTATGATCTGATGCCTGCAAGCGCCTACCTTACCTTTGCGCAGAGGAGCTTAAGTTATGAGACTGCATTCCTGGAGACCATCGGCGCCATTGAACATAAGGACCGGGTCGCAGGGCTGATCGCAGTGGGCGGTTCTACGCGTGCATGGCAGTCTATGGCGTTGGAAGGACTGCAGGCGACCATGTTTACAACGGATATGAAGGTGGTCGATATGCTTCTGGCCACCAGGGTACCGGGAAAGGCGCAGTGTCTGTTGGATGATGATTTGATCGCCTGCGCAAGAAAGCTGGGAGAAAATATAATGACGGCAGTAAATACCCCTGCGGCCGAGCGCAAATGGCTGGGAGAAGAGGATATGGGATGGTGTCCCAACTGTCATTCCAACGCGCTGGTGCTGGGGGAAGAACAGTGGGACGGGCTATATTATCCAATCGAATGTCAGGTGTGCGGAGCAGGAGGGACGCTTGAGAAAACGGAAGACGGAAAATGGAAATTTGTGATTCGGGAAGACGGACTTTTGAAAGACAGGACTACGGTAGAGGGGCGTGCAAAGCATTTGGAAGAGATCGCACATACTCAGGGCGGGTTCTATGCAGATCCGGAAAATCGGAAAATCGTGCAGGAGAAGATCAAGAAGTATAAAGAAAAGCAGTTCAAGACGATTTGAACCAGAACATAAGATCAGGAGGTATGATGATGAAACAGATGAAAGCAGATGTCATTGTAGTAGCGGCAGGATTGTCCGGGCTGGCAGCCAGTATTGCGGCAGCGGAGAATGGGGCGCAGGTATTGGCCTTTGAGAAGGCAGGCACCACGGGCGGAGCGGCTAATATGGGCATGGGACCGTTAGGTATCGGCTCCAGGATCCAGAGAGAGCAGATGATCTCCCTGACTCCGGGAGAGGCATTCCGTAAGCATATGTATTTTACTCATTACCGTGTAGACGCTCGTATGGTAAGGGACTACTACTTCAAGTCTGGCGATACGATTGACTGGCTGATGGAAATGGGCGTGGAGTTCGTAGGGGTTCAGAGAGCGTTCAGCGCCCCGGAGGATACGAGAGCCTATTCTGACGGAGAATTTACCTGGCATGTGTGCAGGCCGGAAGGCGGCGGGATACCTGGTCCTCGTGCGGCGACGTCCATGACGAAGAAGATGACGGAGCGCGCGACGGAATTAGGGGTTGAATTCCTGTTCGAGACTCCTGTTTCCAGTATTATTATGGAAGACGGGAAAGCCGTTGGCGTCATGGCAAAGACAAAAGCCGGTGAAGACGTGGAAGCAAGGGCGAATTCCGTGATCATTGCTACCGGAGGATTCGGCGATAATCCTAAGATGATTCAGGAAGAGACGGGATATGAGTTCGGAAAGACGATTTTTAATTTTGCGATTCCGGGAATGAAGGGCGATGGACTGAAAATGGCCTGGGAAGCCGGCGCGGGGAAAGTACCCTGCAGTATGGAGCTTATGTACCAGCTCCCTGACAATATGAACCATTTCATTCTGGACGGGGCATTCCGCCAGCCATGTCTGTGGGTGAACAGGAATGGGGAGCGTTTTATGCCGGAGGATCAGATC
The DNA here is from genome assembly GCA_910587575.1 of uncultured Dorea sp. GTDB lineage: Bacteria > Bacillota > Clostridia > Lachnospirales > Lachnospiraceae > Sporofaciens. The sequence goes on along the minus strand of CAJULU010000028.1, from coordinate 50,952 downwards.
GGGAATACGACATTTACCGGAAACGCAATTACGGCACAGCCGGGAAGTATCGCATTTTCCATCTTTGACAGCAGACTGCTGAAGAAGTACAAGAAAAAAGGACCGGACATCGTTTCCCATGTACATCCCCATGACCTCTACGACCACTTTGACGAGCAGTGGGAGAGAGATCTTGCGGACGGATATGAACCGATCGCACAGGCAGATACCATTGAGGAACTGGCAGAAAAGGCGGGCATTGACGTGGAAGGTCTGAAGGCACAGGTGGAAGAGTATAATGAGTTGTGCGACGGCGGGTTCGACGAGATTTTTGAAAAAGACAGACGTTATATGCAGCCGATCGCAAAAGCTCCCTTCTATTGCTGCAGGCAGAATGTGGGGGCATACGGTTCTCTGGGAGGTGTCAAGATCAATCATAAGACACAGGTCCTCACTCAGGAGGCAAAAGTGATTCCGGGATTATACTGCGTGGGAACGGACGCATGCAATATTTTTGGAGACAGCTATCCTTTCATCCTGTCCGGAAATACGATGGGATTCTGTCTGAACAGCGGGCGTATCGCCGGAGAAAATGCGGCGGCAGAACTGGATGAGTTTGAATACTAAGGGATGGTAAAGGATATGAAGATTCAAATTGACGGAAAAGAGATTGAAGCATTAGAAGGCGAAAGTATTCTGGACGCGGCGCTCAGGGCGGGAATTTTTATCCCCCACCTGTGCAGTCATCCGGACTTGGAGGCAAAAGGAGGGTGCCGGCTTTGTTCCGTAGAAATCGGGGGAGAGGAAGGGGCGTTCCCGGCATGCAAGACGAAGGTAAGAGAGGGGATGGAAGTCACCGTCAATGGCCCTGTCTCATCGAAAGTAAGGAAGATGGCCATGGAACTGATCCTGGCGACCCATCCTGCCGACTGCACCGGATGTCCAAAATACGGAAAATGTGAATTGCAGTCCATGTATCAGTATATGGGCGTCAGTGCGGAGAGATGGAGAAAAAAATCCAGAAGTGTTGCAAACGATGACAGCAATCCGTTGATTTCACATCTGTTTACCAGATGTGTACGCTGCGGAAGGTGTATCCGTGCCTGCCAGGAGTTAAGGGGTGTCAGGGTACTGGATTATATAAGGACCCCGGCGGGGATCCGGGCAGGAGTTTTGGAGGGGAAATCCCTGAAAGACGCAGGCTGCCGTTTCTGCGGGGCATGTATCGAGGTCTGTCCTACGGGCTCCATCATGGATCAGGTGAAGATCATGAAGGAAGAGCGTTCCTATGCCGAGAATATCGTGCCCTGCCGTAGTACCTGCCCGGCACATATCGATATCCCGCGCTATATCCGTTACATCAAGGCTGGGGAATTCGGGAAAGCTACGGCCGTGGTACGAGAAAAAGTGCCGTTTCCAGAGACTCTGGGAAGTATCTGTAATCATGCCTGTGAAAATGAGTGTAAACGGAATGAACTGAATGGGGCTGTCTCTATCTGTAAACTGAAACGCGCTGCTGCAGTCAATGACAGCGGCATGTGGAAAGAGCGTACAAGGAAGGAGGCGCCTACAGGAAAGAAAGCGGCAGTCATCGGAGCAGGACCGTCAGGCCTGACCGCAGCCTATTATCTGGCAAAAAAAGGACATGATGTGACAGTCTTTGAAAAGAATGAGAAAGCGGGAGGACAGTGCCGTTATGGAATTCCATCCTACCGTCTGCCGGATGAGCTTCTGGATCGGGAGATCGCAGTGATGTTGGAAGCTGGCTTTCAACTAGAGACCCAGACGGCGGCTCCTATGCCTAAGGAGTTGTTGGAGCAGGGCTATGATACGGTACTTGTCGCTATTGGGACACATCAGGGAACGAAGCTTCCCATGGAAGGCAACGATCTTCCGGGCGTCTATGTAAACGCAGATTTCCTTAGGAATGCAAGGCACGGAACTCCGCTTCCGGTGGGGGAGAAGGTCATGGTCCTTGGCGGCGGTAATGTGGCATATGACTGTGCCAGAACGGCCGTCAGGCTTGGGGCGCAGGAAGTCCACATGGCATGTCTTGAGAGTGAAGCCCAGATGACGTCTACCCCGGATGAAATCGAGGAAGGACGCCAGGAAGGGATTATCCTTCATCCGGCACATTCTTTTCTTAGGATTCTCGGAACGGACAAGGTCCAGGGCGTGGAAATCCAGAAGATTGACAAGTTCTATTTTGATGAAGACCGCAGGGCGGTCATGGAGCTGGTAGAAGGGAGCAATCAGGTGATTGCAGTCGATCATGTGATCTTTGCCGTAGGGCAAAAACCAGAGGGTACAAAGCAGATGGAACTTGAACTGACACATGGCCCGTATATCCGGGCTGATGAGAATCTTAGGACGAGCATGGAAGGCGTATTTGCGGCTGGGGATGTCGTGACAGGGACGAAATCCGTAATCGCCGCAATCGCCGCAGGACGCAGAGCGGCAGAACAGATGGATCTGTATCTGGGAGGAGACGGAGATATCAGTGAGAAGCTGTTGGAAGATGAGACGCCGTCTCCTTATATCGGACAGGCAGAAGGATTCGCAGGGCTTGACAGGGTAGAGCCGGGGATTAAGACGGCAGCGGAAAGAACGAAAGATTTTGCCCTTGTGGAGCAGCCGTTTACCTGTGAACAGGCACAATGTGAAGCCGGACGCTGCCTGCAGTGCGATCTGCGGCTTCAGCTTCACAGGCCAAAATTATGGAATGAGTATTAGGAGGTGTCTGTGAGATGAATATGTCAGATAGAATCCATAATCTTAGTGAAACGGAATGTGTTGTGAATACTTTGCTTGGAATCGTCTCTGAAAATGAGTGTACGCAGTGTGGGAAATGTGTATTTGGTTATGAAGGGGCCGCGCAGCTCCAGATGATCCTCGGAGATATTACGGAGAAGAAGGGGAAGAGTACGGATCTGGGACAGATGCAGGAACTCTGTGAATTGATGAAGACACAGTCTCTTTGCGAGGCCGGAGAGGAGATCGCGGATACGGTCCTTGCCGCGCTCGAAACTTACCGGCAGGATTTTGAAGACCATGTGGGGAAGAAAGGCTGTAAGGCGGGCGTATGTAAGAAATTCATGACCTACCACATCCTTGCGGATAAATGTAATGGCTGCGGGGAGTGCATTGACGCCTGTGACGAGGAGGCAATTATCGGAAAAGATAAATTCGTACATATTATCGACCAACAGGAATGTATTCAATGCGGGGCATGTATGGAGATATGCGAAGAGGAGGCCATTGTCCGGGCAGGGGCGGTAAAACCAAGATGTCCGAAACGGCCGATACCGTGTAAACGCCGGTAAGATCCGTCTTGAGTCAGAAGAAGATGTTCTGCTTGTGCGGCAGTACCTACCGCCTGCACAGGCAGAAACCGTTCAGATCATCTGCAGATATTTCATGATCTTAATAGACAGATTGTAATTCATATATTCTTCGCCTTCCACAAAATCGCATCCGGTGATCTGCCTGATCTTGCCCATCCGGTACAATAAGGTATTCTTATGGATGTGCAGGGCTTCTGCAATGACGGAAGGCTGGCCTGGAGACCGTAAAAATTCAATCATGGTGTCTATAAAATCTGTTCCATGATCCTTGTCATAGAGATAGAGCTTCATCAGTCCCGGCTGGATCAGGAATTGAAGCCGGGATATCGTCTTTCTCCCATAACGTGCAGTGGATGTTTCAGGAGAGGGCTCCTGTAGTTCATAAGATTCTAACATTTCGTAGAGATAGTAGTCTCTGAAATAATAAATTGCCGAAGGAGCATTCAGCTTTAATCCCAGAAGCACGGATGAAACGGCTTGCTGGTAGAAGAAAGAGGTGTCCTCCAGGTTCCGGATCCTCGTCCCCCTCACCAGAATCCGATGGCTGTTGATTCCATACGGGGTACAGGTGATCAGCGTACAGTAATCCTCGCCTTCCGTGATCCTCAGCTCCTCCTGCTCCTCCGG
>CAJULU010000028.1:0-46992 GCA_910587575.1 uncultured Dorea sp. | reverse complement strand
GCACGGATGAAACGGCTTGCTGGTAGAAGAAAGAGGTGTCCTCCAGGTTCCGGAAAAAATTGCTGATACCAGCTTTCAGGCCATTTGCCGTAAGGTATGCTTCTAATTGTTTCATCTCATAGTCGCTTAGGTGCTGGTCCAAATCCCTGCTGATCAGAAAAACGATAGTATTTTCATAGATCACGTAGATACTTCCGGATAATATATATCTTAAACGTTCCAAAATCACTTCTTTCTTTAAATCGGAAGTGCTGCTGCCAAGTGAAGGGATAGCGACAATGTAAAAAGTCTCTTTTAGGTGATAGCCCATGGCAAGGAGACGGTCCCGGATTTCATTGGTGTCCCTCGACGGATGTCTGATCAAGTCGGCTAGAAAGTAAGAGTACATCACGCCTTTGTTTCTTCGGAAGGCGGAATCCTTCTGAAGCTCCATGGAAATAAGTTTGCTGAACCGATGGAAGAATTCCTTATCAAAGTCATGAAAAGCATGCTGGGATTCCAACATCATAACATGTCCGATTTCTATTCCCTGAATTTCTACAATGTCAATGAGCATTGCCTTTTCGATGAGTTCGTTATAATGATAGTAAGCATGACGGCAGCCGCGTATTTTTTCATTCAGATTCTTTTTCCCTATGTATCGGATTCCTTCCGTACTGATATAACCGGTAGAGCTCTCTTCGTTGAAGAAAATATTATCTGGCACGATTCCGGCGGACATTGCCAGATACTTGTGCTGCAGGTCGATCACATAGATGGGATTGCCGAACAGGTTCGTGGCGGTATCCACCAGATATTGAAGACCGTTCCCGGAAAACAAGGCATTGACCAGGATGTGCATACCGGCAGTGATCTGCTGGATCTCGGTCAGACATTCCAGAATAAAGTTCAGCAATTGACCTTGTGAGATGTCCGGTCCAAACGTGACGATCTGAAAAATGCTGTCTTTATAAACATCCGGTTCCAAAGATCTACCAAGATAAAAAATGACGACAGGGCTGCCCATATAGGGCTCGGGCAGCAGGTCTGCAGGTGCAATGTACAGAGTGGACGTTGTATATGGCAGAGTTCTGTCGGTCAGAATGCGCGCATGGATCAGATCTGGGTTAAGGTCCTGATTTCCGCAGGACTGATAATGATACTCGCATTCTTCCAGATGACGGAGAAGCTGGCGGTATTCCATACTGAAAATTCCTTTCCTTTCATAATTAATTTCTTTCCTTCTATTATAACCTATATGGGATTGTGCGTGCGCACGAAAAATAGGGCCTGTCGAGGAAAAGATTGGATGCGGACACGATGAAAGGGGAAAAAAGATTCTCTATACTAATATCATCAAAAGAAGAGGAAAGGAAGAAGGATTATGAGTACTTTAGGTAAGTATGGAAAAAGCGTGTCGATTATAGGCGTTGGCTGTACTCCCTTTATGTATACTGTGGACCATCCGGAAACGGACGGTCTGACGGAGGGAGAGATGTTTGGATATGCGGCTCTGAAAGCCATGGAGGATGCCGGCGTGAACCCGAGAGATGTGGATTATTATTTTCATGGGGAGGCAAGCCCGCTGAACGGCTCGAATTATCTGACGCCGAACGTGCAGATCGCCAATTGGTTCGGAATGAAGGGAAAAGGATCTATCCACCATTCAGAAGCATGCTGTACAGGGTATCTTGCAATCGAACAAGCTGCCAATGCAGTCGCTTCGGGAAAATATGACTGTGTCCTGACCGGAGCGGTGGAGTTCGGTGACAGTACGCCTTCCCCGGCAGACAATGTGGAAAGTCCGAAACATCCGTACAAAAGGGACAAAATAACCATGGACAAGTTCCTGAAAACAACCTCCTGGCTTTATGACCGGGCATATACCAGGAGCCTGATGGCAGGGCAGGAGCTGATTTATGACGATGCGGCGGAATGGTATGTGAGGACCAGAGGAATCACGTCTGAGCGGATGAATGATACACTGAACTGGATGTGCATCAATAATCGGAGAAATGCTTCGGTCAATCCGCTGGCGCTTGAGAGAAAGAATTATGAAGAACTGGCAGAAGAGGCAGGGATGACGTTGGATGATTATATGAATTCTCCATATAATCCGAGAATGGGGGATTTCCTGCGTGCAGGCGGCGTGGAGCTGAAATGTGACGGCGCTGCTGCGGCAATCGTGTGCGCAACGGAGAAAATACCGGAGATTGCAAAGAATCTGAGACACAGGCCTATTGAGATACTGGGAATCGGAAGTGCGGCATGCGAGGCTACGACTCCTCATTTTGAAGTCCGGGCCACGGAGGAAGCCGTGCGGCAGGTCTATGAACTGACAGGGCTGTCCGGCGATGACCTGGACCTGTTCTATGCAAATGATTTTATCATCACGTCTCATCTGGTATCTGCGGAGATTGCCGGCTACCTTCCGTATGGGGAAGGCTGGAAGTATATCTGTGAGGGGCGCACGGCATGGGACGGCGACAGGCCCATCAATACGAACGGCGGACGGACTTCATTTGGACATGCACATGCGGCTTCCGGACTTGCGGATGTATATGAAGCGTGTAAGCAGCTCTGGGGCGAGTGCGGGGAACATCAGGTAAAGAATGGGCCGAAGACGGCAATGCTCCGGGGATATGGCGGGGCGCAGAATGTTGCTGCGGTCGTGATCCGTACGATGGAAGAATAGGAGGTGTGGAGCATGAGTATTAAGCTCGAGAAAGTAGTTCAGAGGTTTTATGAGGGATTGGAGGAAGGCAGGTTCCTTGGGAGAAAGTGTCCTAAATGCGGCAATGTGGAATTCCCGCCTGTCTATGCATGCAATGCCTGCGGGAATTACGAGACGGAATGGTATGAAATCTGCGGGAAGGCGAAGCTGCATTCCATCGTCCTTCCTGCGGCGCTTTCCTCAAAACCGGAATATAAGAAGTTGGGCAAATATGCTTACGGTGAAGTGGAATTGGAAGAGGGAACGCGGCTGAATGCGGTCGTGCGGGGTATCAGTAAGAAGAATCGGGCAGAGCTTTCTGCGAAGCTGCCGCTTGGATGCCATGCGGCGGTATTTGAACGGGAAGGCGGATTTAAGACGGTGGTATTTGATCTTGATGAATATTAGGATATAGAAAAGAAAAGGAGACAGGACTTATGGAAAGAAAAGAATTGGAAGCACAGGTAATTAGTATGGTGGCGGCTTCTTATAAGCGGGATGCGGCTGACCTTTTAATGGCGACTTTATTTAAAGAAGACCTTGGGGGTGCGTCTATACAGATGGTGGCCCTGGTATCGGAGATTGAAAATGAGCTGGATGTGGAATTGATGTTGGCCGACGCGAGCGGATGTGCTACGATCGGCGACCTGGTAGGGCTGATTGAGGGAGAGATGTAAGGGATGGGCGTATTAGACCAGATATATCTGAAAGCAAAAAAGAATCCGGGAAAGGTTGCTTTCCCGGAGGCAATGAATGAGAAGATGATGCAGGCAGCATATGAGACGGGGAAAGAGGGGTATATTGTCCCGGTGCTCGTGGGAGACGGCGTGGAGATCAGGGCGGCCGTAAGGGAAAGAGGATATGAAGAAGATATCTTTGTGATCGTGGATATTCATGAGGAAGAATATAAAAAGAATTTGATTGAACGGTACGTGTCGCTTCCGCAGACGATTCTGAAAGAAAAGGCTTTGGACAGGCGCATGAAGAGTCCGCTCTATTATGCGATGGTCATGCAGGCAGTCGGCGAGGCGGACGTAACTTTTGCGGGGATAGATAATACGACCGGCGACGTACTTCTGGCGGGACAGATGATTATCGGGCTGAAGGAGGGGATCGGCACGGTCTCCAGTATCGGACTTTGTGACATTCCGGGATTTCAGGGGAGTGAGGGTACGCTTCTTGCGATTGGGGACAGTGCAGTCTGTACCGATCCGGACGCAAAGCAGCTTGCAGATATAGCGATTTCTGCCTGTGACACGGTCACGGCATTGTTAGGATGGGAGCCAAGATGCGCCATGGTCAGCTATTCTACGCTTGGAAGCGGCCAGGGCGAATTGGTCGATAAAGTCGTTCAGGCAGTAAAACTTGCCAATGAAAGGCGTCCGGAACTTGCGATTGACGGGGAGTTCCAGTTCGATGCGGCAATTTCGCCTGCAGTGGCCGAGAAGAAGGTGAAAAGGGAGAGCAAGGTTGCCGGTAAGGCGAATATTGTTATTTGGCCGGACCTTAATGTGGGCAATGTAGGTGTGAAACTGATTCAGCAGTTTGGACATGCAGATGCATACGGGCCGATGCTGCAAGGTTTCAATAAAGTGGTATGCGACTGTTCAAGGGGAGCGCCGGTTTCTGAAATTAAGGGAAATATCGTGATCAGCGCCGTGCGCGCGGCGGGCAGCAGACAGGAAGAAGCAGGGAAAGGAGGATGCGAATGAAACACTACAAAGTATTGGCAGTCAATCCCGGCTCTACTTCTACGAAAATAGCGTTGTTCCAGGATGAAGAATGTGTTTATGCAAAGAATGTTTCTCATGATGCCAGTGAACTTGCAAGATTTCCGACGATTCCGGAGCAGCTTCCTTACAGAAGGGATATGATCCTGGGATTGTTGAAAGAGGCAGAAGTCTCACTGGAGGATATTGATGTATTTGTCGGGAGAGGAGGCGGTCTTCTTGCGATGGAGGGCGGAACCTACGGGGTGTCGGAATTAATGCTCGACCATGCAAGGCGCTGCGCAAATGGCGTGATCCATCCGGCAGCCCTTGGTTCTCAGCTCGCCAATGAATTTGCCGTAAAATATGGCGCAAAGGCGATGGTAGTGAATCCTCCTGATGTGGATGAACTGCAGGATCTGGCAAGGATGACCGGGATTAAGGGAGTGAACCGGAATGTACACCTTCATGCTTTGAACCTAAAGGAGACGGCGATCAGGCATAGTAAAAATGTGCTGAATAAAAAGTATGAGGATTGTAATTATATTGTATGCCATATTGGCGGTGGGATTTCGGTATCGGTCCACCGTGGGGGCAGGATGATAGACGGCTATGACATTGTAGGCGGGGAAGGACCTATGGCGCCTACAAGATGCGGAAGCGTCTCTGTCGCTGACCTTCTTAAGTATATGGAGAAGAATCAGCTTGGCGTTTCGGAGATCAAGAAGCTGTGTACCAGAACCGGAGGGTTCGTAAGCCATGTAGGGATATCGGACGCAGTGGAGCTTACTGACCGCGCCGGGGAAGGTGATTCATATGCCGGGATGTTGTGGAATACTATGATTTATCAGATCGGGAAATGCATTGGTGCGATGGCGGCTGTCCTTTGCGGCAAGGTTGACGGGATACTGCTTGGCGGCGGTATGGTACATAGCGGCGATCTGGTGGAACAGATTATAAAGAGCTGTTCGTTTATTGCGCCTGTGACTGCCTACCCGGGAGAATTTGAGATGGAGGCAATGGCGGCCGGGGCGATCCGTGTGCTGAATGGAGAAGAGAATCTGAAAGAATATACAGGAGAGCCTGTGTGGAGCGGATTTGAGTGGGATTAATGTGCAGAATTCCCGTTTAAAGTCCGTGTACTCAGATCGCGGGAGTTTCTGGAGAAGAGGCAGGATATATGGAGAAGGATTTGAAGAAAATCAAGATGCTGACGTTGGCATTTGGAATCGCTTTTATGCCGCCCATATGGGCAGTGGCAGCGCCGTATATTGGCGTCAGCGTGGGAGCGGTTGCCCTGATCTGCGCCGGACTGTATGTGGCCAACGGAAACCAGAGGAAGGACGCAATGAAGATCGCGGCGGGATTCCTTGCCGGCGACGTGTGGGCAGTGACGGCGATCTGGATCATGGAGACGCTTTCATGGAACCCGAATTTGGAATTATATTTGACGTTGTTTGTGATGGGAGGGCTTGCAGTCCTGATAGGTGAAACTTTCCCAAAGGTATTCTATACGCCTGCGTGGTTATGCGGGTGGGCGATCGGTCTTACCGTCATGGGCCCGATGAAGGTGTCTGACCTTGGCATGCTGCCGGTTCAGATAGGGGCTGCCATGCTGGCCGGCGTGTTTTATGTAGGAGTCGGGGTAGATGGATTCCAGAAGTTCTTAATTCGTAAAATCATCACGTAATACACAATAAAGAATAGATGAACGTCAAAAGATGAAAAACAGGGAGAGAGATTTATGGCAAAGATAGACAGCGTCCATTTGACGAAAAGACGTTGGGCGGTATTGCTGGCAAGCTGTGTAATTAATTTGTGCATAGGTGCGCTTTATGCATGGAGTGTGTTTTCGGCTCCTATGGCTGCACATCTTACGGAGACAGCAGGAAAAGAAATAACGGCGGCGGATTTATCAATTGTGTTTTCCGTTGGAAATGGACTGGGATTTATTACCATGATAGGCGGTGGGTTCCTGAACCAGAAAATAGGGCCGAAATGGGTGATTTTTGTTGGCGGGATTTTATTTGGCTTTGGTTTCGTGCTCTGTGGATTCGCTTCAAATCTGACGATGCTGGTGGTCGGATATGGATTGTTCAGCGGTCTTGCAATGGGACTTGCCTATGGATGTACGATCAGTAATTCCGTAAAATTTTTCCCGGATAAGGCAGGGGTGGTCGGAGGAATCGCAACGGCGTCATACGGGATTTCCTCTGTGATCGTGCCGCCCATCGCCAATGCCTTGATTGAGCGGATGGGCGTAAGCAAAGCGTTTATCGTTATGGGAGCCGTGATCATTGTTGTGGTAGGTGTGTTCTCGCAAATGATCGTAAAATGTCCGGACGGATTTTGTCCGGATGGCTGGGTCAGGCCGGCAGACAGAAAGGAAAGCAGTCAAAAGATCCAGGCGGTCGACAGAGACTGGAAAGAAATGCTCCGTATGCCGATTTTCTACAATATGATCGTCATGCTGTTTTTCGGAGCAGCCCTTGGAATGATGGCGATTTCGCAGGCTTCGAATATTGCCCAGAACATGTTGGGCATGTCTCCTTCAGCTGCGGCTATGGTGGTTTCCGTATTGGCCTTGTTCAATACGTTTGGCAGGATCGCGGCAGGAATCATTTCGGATAAAGTCGGATGTATCGGAACGCTGAGAGGCGTGTTCATTGCCGCGATGATTGCGATGGTCATGCTCTATGTCAGCGGAAATGGATATGTTGGGCTGTTTTATGCAGGGATATGTGCGGTAGGTGTCTGTTTTGGATCGTTCATGGGAGTTTATCCAAGTTTTACGGCTGCACAATTTGGCTCGAAAAATGCCAGTGTGAATTATGGTATCATGTTCATTGGATTTAATATGGCAGGACTGTTGGGGCCGCTGATCGTGAGCGGAATATTTGGGATGACTGGAGATTACAGATATGTATTTCTTGCTGCGCTGATGTTTGCGGTGGTGGGGCTGGGGCTGTCTTTTGTTTATAGTAAAATAGAGAAGGCTTCTCAAAGGGTGTCTAGAATCTAGGAGACATATATGTCTGGAAAGAGAATAAGCCCGCCGTTTTGGCGGGCTTGTCTGATTCACTAAACGATAATATCGAAAATCTGTTTATCCTTATACGTGATCCATTCCATTTTCTGTTTCTTCAGCTTTCGAAAATCAAAGGTCAGCAGATATCCCTTTTCGGCGTGCATGCTTTCCAGGTATCCGAAGAGTTGCTCATAGGCGTCTTCATGTTTTTTTGTTCCATACCAGCGTTTTAACTCTAAGATATATTGCTCAGTTCCGTAATCTACGATCAGATCCATCCGGCGTTCGGTATTCGTACGGGATTCTATATGGTAAAATCCCTTCCCGTTGATTAGCGGACGTAGGTAAGTAAGGAAAAGAATTCTGTGATTTTTAAATGCTTTTTATCTTCCTGATTTCTGGATATAAAATAATTTGCAATCTTTATCTCGAACATGCGGTTATCAATCACGGATTTTCCGTTATCATTGCGGATGAAGCCAAAGGTGGCCGCTAGATCCACCGTACCATTTGTCCGCTCGAATGGCTTCTCTTGTCCCAGGATTAAAAGTTCGTACATAAAAGTCCGCAGTTCAGTATTATTCTCCAAATGGTGGGAAATGTCATCAAAGAGCGTATTTTTTTCCAGTAGGATATTTTTAACTGCCATTTGGATTCCGGAGCAGTCCCATGCCAATCCCGTTTCGTCAATCTCCTGACAGATTCGGCTTACAAGGAAAGGATATCCATTGGTATAGTCCCAGAGCAGGGACGCCGTTCGGGGGATATCCATTCCGGTACGATGGTCTGTCTCATATTCCGAAAGCATAGACTCAATTTCAGAGGCAGAAAAAGACATATCAATATCAAAATTTGCCGCAATGTTCCAAGGAGAGTTATATTTCACTTCCCCTTGTGGCGTTGAATGATAACCTCGCTCTATCATATGGAGTTTCATATTTTTTATGTCGTAAACGCCGGCAAGAATCACGCTAAAAAAAGTAAAATCCTCATTTGCTTTCCTTGCCAGATATTTTTCGCGGAGCATGCCGAGAAAATGTAGGAATACACGATTGTCCGAAGCCTGATCCACTTCGTCGATCAGCAGGACGATTTTTCGGTTCATACAGAAATCCGTAATTTTTTCAGAAAGCCTCAGGAAACTGTCCGTGTCTTTTGGATAGCGGTTCCATTGCTTCATATCTTCCGAAGATGCTGATGAGAAACGAAGGCTTTTGCCAAAAAGTTCGTCAAATCCAAGACAGAATTTAGCCTCGTCCGAAAAAATAGTTCCGCCGATTCCCTCGAAACTGATTCTGGATACAATATAGTCCATATTCAAATTTTTTTTTAATGCTTGCAGTGTGGTGGTCTTTCCATATTGTCTTGCGCGGTTGATTGTAAAATATTCCTCCATATCGACCATACCACGAATCTTTTGTATTTTATCAGAGATATCGACCATATAATCCTTATCTGGCGTACATAGACCAGTTACGTTAAAATGTCTCATGAAAGCTGCCTCCTTAGGCACATGAAAGCTCGATTGCCTTAAAAAATATTATCTCTATTATACTATAGAGCCGCTGTTATGGGAAGAATGAAATGGTACAATGCAGCTAAAATGGATGTGTCAATGAGAGCGTTATAAGTGTGGACATCGGCACATTCATGACAGGATTCCTACATTTCATGACAAAGTAATTGGCATAGGACTGCAATTTTGGTATCCTAATAAGATAATGTTATATCCCAATGAAAAGATAGTGTGGTGACGACAATGTTGGAAATTGCAATTTGTGACGACGAGCCGGTTATGCGAAAAGAAATTTCCCGCCATTTTTCAGACTACATGGCAAAAAGACAGGACATGGATTATCGCATTAGGGGATTTGAAAGCGGAAAACAGCTCCTTGCATGGGGGCATGATTTTGACTTGATATTTCTGGATATCCAGATGGAACAGCCTGACGGCATGGAGACGGCTAGAAGGCTCAGGCAGAGGGGGAGCCAAAGCCTGTTGGTCTTTGTGACTGTACTAAAAGAGTGTGTGTTTGATGCATTTGAGGTGGAAGCCTGTGACTACCTGCTCAAACCGTTGGATACCGGACATTTTGAACGGACGATGGAGCGGGTGTATGAGCGTATCAGGCAAAAGCCTGCAAAACGGCTTTTGGTGCAGAGAGGAAATCAGAGCCAGGTGGTCTTGCTGTCCGAGAGTGTATACTGCGAAGTCCAGGGAAGGAAAATCTATATTCACCAGAAAAACGGGGAAATCATCGACTATTATGACCGGATGGAGAACCTGAAAAGTCATGTGGACGGTCGGTTCTTCCAATGCCATAGGAGCTATCTGGTGAACCTTGACTATGTAAGGGGCTGCGAGGCAGGACAGGTATTGCTGCCAGAAGGAGAGAAGATTCCCGTGTCAAGGCTTAGGGAGCGGGAAATGACGCAGGCACTTCTGTGTCATATGAAAGAAAGAAGGGGAGCCGAAAGGCACAAAGAGCGCCCATGAGCATAAGCGATACCGGCTCATGGCAATATCAGCTTGGAGGAGGTCGGATATGGATTGGTTCAGTTATTTGCTTGTTGTCCTTACGCTTACCGGTTTAAGTATTGCGCATATCGTTTTTATCGCCGGCATTACCGGGAAAGGATGGAGAATTTGGCAGATGGCTGTTTATTTTTTCATGCTCTGCATAATTCAGAAGATTTGCGTGGTGTTGAATTTTCTTGATTTCATTTCGGTTTGCGCAGAAATAACGGCATTATATGGAATGAGCCGATGGGCGCTCAGGAATCGCCCTTCCGTGTCCTTTGTGGCGTCTGTCCTGGCCGTTTATGTCACACAGCTTTCGTTCGGGATTATGAATGCTGTGGAAGTCTTGCTGATGCCGCCGTCCATAAGAGGTTCGATGTTATATCTGCTCATTATTCTGGCGACTGCCGCTACATTTATGCTGAGCGCCTTCTGTTATGCATTTATCCGGAAGTTCTTATCACTGGAAGAAGAAAGCTCTTACATCTGGCTTCTGTTGTTATCCGGTCTGTTTTTCTGTGCGGCTGAATTTTACATTATGCAGAACTCATATGTCCATGTGAATTTTCATGAGCCGGGAAAGCATTTGCTGCTGCTTATGCTGCAAGTCATGGGGCTTAGCGCGCTCTGCTGTACCCTGTATGCCTATGGAAGGGCGTGTTGTGAGCTAAAGACCAAGGCGAAACTTGCTTCTTTATCCCAGGCGGCCCAGGCTCAAAAAAACTATATTGCAGAGGCGCAGATGCGGTATGGAAAGACGCGCTCGTTCCGTCATGACATCAAGAATCATTTATCTGTTTTGGGCAATCTGCTGAATACGGGGCAGATTGAGGAGGCGAAAGATTATCTGGAGAAACTGGAATATAAGACAGCCGAATTATCTTTCCCATACCAGACGGGCAATCCTGTTGTGGATGTGCTGCTGGGGGAGAAGATGGAGCTGGCAAGGCTAAAGGGGATTGAGACGGCAGTTTCCGTTATCCTGCCAAGGACCTGCGGGATTGATGACTTCGACCTGTGTGTGATATTTGCAAATGCGCTGGATAATGCGTTAGAGGCGTGTTCTGCCCTTGGTGATGCCAGGAAAATGATGACAGTAAGAGGGGAGGGACAGGGAGACTATTATATGCTGGAATTTGATAATAGCTGCGCCGCAGGAACGGCAGTGGAGGAAGGAATTGGTCTTTCCAATGTAAGGGCAGTGGCGGAAAAATATCATGGTGCAATGCTGACGGAGTATGGAAACCAGCGGTTCCGGCTGAATGTGCTGCTGAATTTGTCACTGGTTGAGGGCGGCAGGTATCAGAATGTGCAATCCAATGTATGAGCTGCATTCTGATACATCAAAACGACAGGTCATGCCAAATCCATTGCAATCCTGTGAGAACGGGGTAAAATGGCATTGTAAGCAGATGAGTTGACAAGAATAGGAGGGAGAATATGGGACCGATTTCAAGAGTGAATGCCAGGCCGATAGATCCGTATTTGCAGTGGAGAGAAAGGCTGGAAGAGAAGAAAGCTGAAAAAGAGAAGTCTGCAGGCTCTCAAGATTTGAAGACATCTAAGACTGAGAAGGAGTCTGGTTTTGCAAAAGGGGCCGGGAATGTTCCGGGACAGCGTACAAGAGATGAATATGTTCCGGGACCAGACAGAACTCCGGAATCCGGAAAACTTCCGGAAAGTGGGGAAGAGCCGGATAAGGCTGCAAAGAAGGCGGACGGGATGGAGCCGGATAAGGCTGCAAAGAAGGCGGACGGGAAGAAGACGGAAAGGTACATGGGAAGCACAGATAAGGTTGACCGTGAGATTGAGAAGCTAAAGAAGCGCAAAAGTGAGCTGGAAGGGCAGCTTAGGATGGAACAGGACGAAAGCAAGGTTCAGAGTTTAGAGCGGGAGCTTGCGCAGGTGGAAAGAGAACTGAGCCAGAAAGACAACGACGGGTATAGGCGCCGGCATATGGTGATGACGAAGATGTGACCGGTTCGATAAGCGTGGGGTGTTGCAAAATGCGGCTTATATAGAGCTGTTTTGCAGCACCCCTCTTTTGATAGATGAAAGGATTTTACTTCAAGTAAAAATGCGGTATAATGAATTTAATATTCGCTGTACAAGTGTGCTGTCTGAATATAATGCAGACAGCACACTTGTATCAGAGTTGCGGCAGGAGGGAGAAAAATGGCGGAATTAACATCTATGAGGAACATTGGCAAGGAGATGGCAAAGAAGCTGGCATCGGTCGGAATTGATTCTCCTGAGAAACTGGCTGAGTCGGGTGCAAAACAGGCATTTTTGGAGCTGAAAATGGCATACCCGAACGTATGCCTGGTACATCTCTATGCGCTTGAGGGAGCAGTTGAGAATATAGAATTTAACAGCCTTTCGGAAGAAAAGAAAAAAGAGTTGAAGGAGTTCAGTGAATTTTTAAAGGGATAGCCGCAAAAGGACAGCTATCCTTCAAAAGAACATCTTACGGCAAGGATTTCAATTCCTAAAATTCCATATAGGATATACAAGAACCATGGCACGGTTCCCAACAATCCTGCGATTAAAACAAGAGCCGCAGGTACGATATATTTCCTCGGATGATGCCAGAGGTCGCTTTCAATTTTCCAGTTCTTGATTGGATAGGACCATTCTAACCAGACAGAACCGACTGCGCCCTGCAGTGCGAAGAAAACTGCCATGAGGAAGGCATCCATACCGAGACTTCCCAACCGGGCGGCAAGGCTTGACAGGAAGATGATATCTACTGTCAGATTCACGCCGAAGATAAAGACACAGTATGAGACACAGAATAATCGTTTCTGTCCGGGCAGAAAACGAACCGCCTGATTGAGCGAAGGGTCGCAGGAGAGCAGGGTGCACAGGGGTGTGTTCATGGAGAGAATCCCAAGGCCGATTGGCAGTATGAATCCCGGCTCTGTATTGCCGAACAGTAATGGAAGCACACAGGCAATCCCGCACATGGCGGCAGTGTTGACAAGGTAGTTTTTATGTGCCGTCAGATAGCGGAAGAAGTATTTCCACATGTATGCACAGCCGCTCTTCTGGGGCGTCAGCCTTGCTGCATGGACAGTCTGCCAGGGGGACTGCCTACCGGATGACTGCCCCATATAGAATGGTTTTGCGAAAACACGATGCAATGGGAGAAAGAACCTGTAAGCATCCATATTTCTTAAAAGAACAAATATAAGGCTTGGAAGGAAGACCCCATTCAGTGCGCAAAGTACGCTCACAATCAGTTCCGGCAGATTGCGGTCAGAGACAGCAAACACAGCAGACCAGAGCATTGTAGTTTTCGTAATGAGCGTATAAATGCCCAGCATCCCCACATAGCCAGAGATAAACTCCTTTCCAACGAACGGGAGCATCAGCATATGTTTCAGCTGTCCTGCGTGGTCGGAGGAGGAAAGAGCCTGCCACATAATCCCTGCAGTAAATACGGTGGTCATCAGATACAGGACGGACGGGGCAATCCTGACCTGAAGTCCGGTAATATGCAGGCTGTAGAATAGGATGATTTCAGTAAAAACCGTCTTGCCGAGCCTTTCATACCTTGCCCCGAATAATTTCTTTGCAAATGCTTTATAAATGTGTTTCTTCATGCAGCGCCTCCCTGATTTTTGCTGTATCGATTTCTTCTTGTTCAAAATTCTTCCGTATTTTTCCATTTTCCAAAATCAGCACCCGGTCAGAGGTCAGGGTGACGCTTTCTAATATGTGGGAAGAAAACAGGACGGTTCCATGTTCTTTATAACCGGCAATCAACTGGTACAAATACTCCGTACTGGCAAAGTCCAGCCCATTTACCGGTTCGTCAAGAAGAAGAAGCTCTGGCTTCAATGTAAATGCAGTGATTAAGAAAGCCTTCTTCTGATTGCCCATCGACAAATCCTTTAGCAGCATATCCGTATACTCCCCGAAATGGAATCCTTCGACGAGACAGGATACGTCAGGAATCTTCTGCCCATACGCCGCGAATACATAGGACAGATATTCCCAAAACGTAAAGTACTGAAAGGAGTGGTCTTCTGCAAAGACGGTATAGCGGCGCAGCTTGAAATCCGGGTTCCGGAATGTGGATTCGCATCCGTCCACCAGAATCCGGTCTGCATGAAAATGTGGATGCAGGCCGGAAAGCAGGTTCAGGAAGGTAGTCTTTCCGGCGCCGTTCAGCCCGATTAGCCCAATCGCTTCATGGGCGTTGATTTCTATGGAAAAATCAGTCAGTATATGCTTCCCCGGGCGATACCATGCCCGAAGGTTTTGGATCGATAACAATGGTGGGCGGTTCATACTATTTTTCTCCTTTGTCCTGTTCTTTTTTCTTTTTCCACATGGTTCGGGCGGAAAACAAGAAAACACCGCCAAGGATCAGGTATAGGCCGGTCATTTCCAGATTACCGGAAATTCCACAGTAGATTGCGGCGGTCAGCCAGATGAGAGCGATAAAACTTCGGATATAAATGTGACGCATGATAAAGTCCTCCTTGCTTGATTGAATGATTTCAACTTTGTTTGTGTAACAAAGTATAACTGAAAAACCTACCGTCTGCCAAAGTGTCCGCAAACGGTAGGTTTTTGTCCATGAAATTTTTATCCGATTCCCTTATAGGAGAGTGTAGCGACTGCCCGGAACAGGCTGCCGTCATAGGAGGTCTGCACCATGCCGTCATATTTTCCGGCGGCAGTCTGCGCGCTCTTTAAGCCCCAGCCATGCAGGCCATGCTCCGTCTTCGTGGTCAGGAGCGTCCCGTCTTTTACCTGAATTTCCCCGTCATAGGAGTTCTCTGCCTTTATGACGATCATCTGATGGATGCGCCGTATGGTCAGGGAGACGAAGCGTTGTTCCGGTGCGGAAACATTGCCTGCTGCTTCTAAAGCATTGTCCAGCAGGTTTCCAAGAATGGCGCAGAGGTCGGCGCTGCGGATATTGGTATTGCGGGGAAATTCCACCTGCACATCCATCCGTATCCGTTTTTCCGAAGCCGCCGCCATTTTACTGTTAATCAGATAGTCGATGGCGGTATCTCCTGTCCATACCGTATCCGCCATCTCCCGAAGCGGCTCCCAGAGATTGTCCAGATATTCTACCGCCTCTGCATAGTCTTCACGGGCAAGGAATTGCCGCAGCGTACCCATGTGGTTATGAAAATCGTGGAACAATTTTGCATTCACAGTGTAACTGCGGTTCAGCGCCGTATAGTCCCGTTCTAAAAGTTCAGCCTGGCCGGATTTCAGCCTGGCAAGCTCTTTTTCCATTACATACTGGCGGTTGAGATTGAGTACCAGTACGGACATCATCAGGATGACGGACAGAATCACCCACATATAGAGCGTGTCACTGGGGATGGGGAGTATGGTCTGATTCCCCAGTGTAACGACGGCGAGAAATCCGGTAAGCGCGATAGCAGAAGCCAGACGGAACGCCTCCTGTCCGGTCATTTCCGGTTTCCTAATTACGAAAAATGTAAGCAGTATCAGGAGCAGATTCAAGATCCAGGCAGCCCAATGGATGTTGAGAGGCGCACTTACTGAAAAAATATTGGATTTCAGCAGGATTCCCATGCCTGCCCATATCAAAAACTGCCAGAAGGTAACGGCAATCTTATAGAAAATACTGATGAACAGGCACATCCGTATCTCTGCTTCCTGCATCCGGCTTGCGCATAAGGCCGTCCAGAGGACGACCAGCGCTAATTGGTAAAAAGGAAGTGCAGCCGTATTGCTTAGAGAATAGATACCGGCTGTGATTACGGCGATACCCGCCGCCCCGGCCAGGATTTCGGCTGCTTTCGGGCGTCCTGCGCTAAGAAGCCTGTGGATGAAGTAGAAGCAGACTGCGGCGCGCAGGCTGTCGGAGGCAATGGTTGAAAATATCATCATAAAGCCTGTCATAGATGCATCCCCCAGTAACGGTTGATCTGCTCTTTGACTTCCTGCAAATGAGAACGGCTGACAGGGAGGGCAGTTCCGTTTTTTAATACTGCCATGCCGGAATTTATCTGCATGATGTGTATGAGGTTGGCGATGCAGCCGCGGTCAATGAAGATGAATTCTTCGGAGCCGAGTTCTTCATAGACTTGCTGTAAGGAGCGGCGTACTTTGGACGTACCGGCGGCGGTGACGATGTTTACATTTTTCCCGTCGCGTTCAAGGTAAAGGATATCCTTATAGGGAATCCGTTCAAGACGGCTGCCGGCCTTTATGGTATAGGTCTTTCCCTCTTCTAACGCAAGTAATTTCAGGGCGTCAGTGATTGCCAGACGAAGGCGTTTCCCGATATCATTTTTGGGCACATAGCGGAAGATTGACAGCTCGAAAGCGTCTATGGCATACTCAATGTGGGACGTGATAAAGATAATCTTCACATCGGGAAGGAAAGGCTTGACGGCGGCGGCAAGCTCCATACCGGAGGGACCCGGCATCTCGATATCTAAGAGGATCAGGTCATAGAAGAAACGGTCTTCCGTGATATCGTACAGAAGATTATCGCTTTTGGTATAGGTGTGGATTTCTCCGGCAAAGCCAGATTCGTTCAGGCATTCTTGTGTGATCAGGGCGTTAGATTTGACGGTTGTTTCTTCGTCGTCGCAGATTGCTATGTGCAGCATGGGAATCACCTCGTTTCGCAAGTTTTGGGGGTATTATACTATACCTTATTTGACGAAGTCAACCCGCCCGAAGGGCATGAATTACGGTGTGCCCTTAGGGAATAATTTCAGGGGCCCTGTAGATTTTTTTAAAGATTTGTGTAACATTTTCGGGGAGTATCCGTTATACAAGTAAAGAGTGTGAAGTGTGGGAAGAAGGGGGTGGCAGAGTGGAAAAAGATATTCTGGAAGGGTTGTACCGCAGGCATACAAAAGCAGTCTATCTGTATCTCTATTCTCTCTGTCATGACCATGGGCTTTCGGAGGATTTGATGCAGGAGACATTTCTTAGGGCGTTCTGTTCGATCGAGACTGCAGGGGAGGAACTGCTGCCATGGTTGCTTAGGGTCGCGAGGAATCTGTATCTGGATGCATGGCGCAGGGAGAAACGGCTGCGGTCACAGAAGGAGCATGACAGACACAAAGGAGAAACGGATGGGGCAGGCGGAGAGGGAAACGGGGATGGAATTCTTGAAGGGATGATACGCAAGGAACAGAACCAGAGGCTGTACCGGGCGATACAGAAGTTAAAAGATACAGAGAGGGAGGCAGTGGCTCTGTACTATTTTGCCGGGGTTTCACAGCAGGAAATAGCCAGAATCCTGGACCTCTCCCATGGGAATACGCGGGTAATCCTGTATCGGGCGAGGAAGAACCTAAAGAAGCTGTTGGATGGAGAGGAGATGATGGAAGTATGAAGAAGTATGAGGAGAGATTCAGGGAATACTTAAACGGTACGCTTGACGCTGGGGAATCGAAAGAAATCGAAAAGGATATTGAGAAGTTTCAGGTTCTCATGGGGTATGCAGACCAGACATTAGACGAGAAGCTATATGAGCAGGAAGGGGAAGGCGGGGCGGAAAACAGGGAGGGTTCCGGGAAGGAAGAGGAATTTGGCAGGAAAATTTCCAAGTCTGTAAGCAGAAAATTTAGGAACTATATGATTGGGGCTGTGGCGGCGGCAATCTGTATTGTACCGGCGTTTCTTCTGGGTTTGTCGCCGTTGATGGATTGGATTTATTATAGCCCGGAACAGATGGTGGAGATTGTGGATGAAGAAAATGATTCTGTTATTGTTGTAAATCCGTTTGCGTTGGATATGTCCGTATATATGGAGCTATTCTGCGGTGACAAGGGATTTGTGGAACTGTGCCTGTGGCCGGAGGGGTATGGGCGTTATACCATTGATGTGCGGACCCAGATTGACGGGGAAGACACTTCGCACATGCTGGAGCTTGTGCGGAATCATTTGTACCGGAATGATTTGAACTGGAACCTTCCGGATTTCCCTATGAATGCCTTTGCTTACAAGAGTAATGGGAAGAGCATGTGCATGGGGAAAGAAGCAGCAAGGGAAACCCTTGAAAAAGCGCCGGATCTGATGAAGATAAGGGCAGCGGTATCCTTTGACGGATTAAAGAGTATGGAGGAGCTTGTGGAATTTATGGAGGAGTATGACGCTTGTTATCTCTACTGTCCGGTGGATGTGGAGGGATATCGGTATTGGGGATTTGCGCCCGTAAAGAGAGGGTATGATTTTAAAATGGCGTATGATGAGGAAGAATACCCTTATCTGGATCTTGGACAGTATACCAAAGGAAGCTTTGCTTTGGCAGAGGCTTATGAGAAGCATATGGAGTCCATGATTCGGTATCTTATGGAGCGGGAAGATTTTTTGGAAATTTTTGAAGGCAGTGCGCCGGGAGGCAAGAATTTATTCAATGTCTATGAATATGCGGGGGCGCTTGACTATATCAGAGAGCATGGGGTAAAAAGTTATGGGGCCGTCGTTTATGCGTCGAAGGAGGAGCTTATAAAGATGCTTGAGGATTCGTCGGTTCAAGGGATTTATATGCTGGACGGGAAAATAGATTTGGATAACCCCCAATAAAAGGGAGGATGCCGGGTAATCGATGATTCGATCCCCGGCATGTATTATGAAAAAGTTTTGTCGAAAAATAGTTTAAAAACTATTCGTAAGTGGTCTGTGTTTTGTCTCGAATTGCTTCGATGGATTTAGTATAAGCCAGACCTGTGAAGAAACCATGTTGAAGAAATGAAGGTTTTTTGAAAGATGAATGAACAAATTATGAACAAGGATATATGGAAGATTTTGCCGTGAATAGGTTGGAAAAAATGAGAAAATGATTTATACTAAGCAAAGTATGGAATCATTCTGGGATTTTCTGGAATTTCCGGTTTGTGTATGATTGGAGTAGGAGGAAAGAAGGGAATGAAGTATATTTCATTTGCAATCCCGTGTTACAATTCACAGGATTATATGGAGCGGGCGATTGAAAGTATCCTGCCCGGAGGGGACGAGGTCGAGATTCTCATCGTAAACGACGGCTCTTCGGACCGTACGTCTGAAATCGCCCACGAATATATGGAAAAATATCCCGGCGTTGTCCGGGTGATCGATAAAGTAAACGGCGGCCATGGAGATGCGGTCAACGAGGGGCTTGGCGCTGCCCGGGGGAAATATTTTAAAGTGGTGGACAGCGACGACTGGGTAGACGAAGAGGCGTTGTGCAGAATTCTGACGCTGCTTCGCAACCTTGACGATGACGGTGAGCAGATTGATATGCTGATATCGAATTTTGTTTACGAGAAGGTGGGCGCATCCCATAAGAAATGTGTCCATTACCGCAATGCGCTGCCGCAGGATGAGATTTTCAGGT
Source organism: uncultured Dorea sp. (assembly GCA_910587575.1). Classification (GTDB taxonomy): domain Bacteria; phylum Bacillota; class Clostridia; order Lachnospirales; family Lachnospiraceae; genus Sporofaciens. The sequence continues at coordinate 27,708 of CAJULU010000028.1, read as the reverse complement.
GGGATGATATGGGGCATTTCCGTCTGGACCAGTATATCCTGATGCATTCTGTGATTTACCGTACGGATCTGCTGAAACTGATTCAGTTAAGGCTGCCTAAGCATACTTTTTATGTGGATAATATTTATGTGTATTACCCGCTGCCCCATGTACGGAAGATTTATTATCTGGATGTGGATTTCTACCGGTATTTTATCGGCAGGGACGACCAGTCTGTGAACGAGAAGAACATGATTGCAAGAGCAGACCAGCAGATTTTCGTTACCAAGACCATGATTGATATGTATGAGCTGAAGAAGATTTCCAGCAAGAAATTAAGGCAGTACATGGTCAATTATCTGGCGATTATGATGACGGTTTCTTCGATTATTCTGATTCGTTCTAAGACGAAGGAAAATATTGAGAAGAAGCGGGAATTGTGGAAGTATCTGAAAATGAAGGATTTTAAGGCGTATGTCAAGATACGTTATGGGATTCTCGGGCAGACCATGAATATACCTGGGAAGTCCGGGCGGAAGATTTCGTCGCTTGTGTACAGCGTGGCGAGGCGCATTATCGGGTTCAACTGATTTCTTTTTGAGGGAGTCGGGCCGGAGGCTGCATAATCTGGCTTTTGTGTCACATACTAAAGGATAATAAGGGAACCGTAGGAAAATAGTTGTGCTGTTTGTCGGTTCCTGGAAAATGAAAAGGAGAATGTGACATGGCGGTTGAATTTCAGGCGAGTAAGACGAGAGAGAATCTGATGCGGGCGTTTGCCGGGGAGAGCCAGGCAAGGAACCGGTATACGTTTGCTGCGGATGCGGCAAAGAAACAGGGACTTTATTCCATTCAGCAGGTGTTTTTATTTACGGCTGACCAGGAGAGAGCCCATGCGGAAAGGTATTATGATCTGCTAAAGAACCTGTCGGGAACGACGATTGAGATTTCGGGCGGATATCCGGTGGACCATTTTGACGATGTTGTGAAATTGCTGAAGAAGGCGGAGCACAATGAGATGGAAGAGGCAGATGATGTGTATCAGGCGTTTGGAAATGTGGCGAAGGAAGAAGGATTTTTGGAGGCAGCGTCTGCATTTTACCAGATTGCGGAGGTGGAAGCGGTACACGGCAGGAGGTTCAGGAAACTGGCGGAGTTGTTGGAGCAGAACAAGTATTTTGAGCGGGATACAGAGGGGCAGTGGATGTGCATGAACTGCGGCCATATCCAGTCCGGGAAAATGGTTCCGCCCATGTGTCCCGTATGCCGGTATGAGAGGGGATACTTCATTCCCGTAGAGATTGCCCCGTATCTTGGGTTCGATTTTTTGAAGAAATGATATGCTTCCCTGCTGTAATCAAAAAGAGGGTTCAATTCCCCGCAGACTGCTGCGGGGAGTTTCATTGTGACGACTCGGGGGACAAAATATGAGAGAAAAAGTTGTTGATATGACGGAAGGAAGAATCCTTTTGCAGATGGTAAGGTTCGGGCTTCCGGTTTTATTGGGAATGCTTTTCCAGAGGATTTATAATTTCGTGGATGTGTACATAGTAGGACGATATCTGGGGGATCAGGCGCTGGCTGCGGTCAGCGTTGCGGGTACGGCCATGTATCTTCTGTCCTCTGTGATGATGGGGCTTACAACGGGAGTCAGTGTTGTGATTTCCAGATATTACGGAGCCAGAGAAATGAAAAATGTGGAGGCTGCCTATGTCACATCGATCTATGTGACAGGTACGTCAGCCATATTGATTACGGCGCTTGGAATACTGTTTACGGTTCCGCTGCTCAGGCTTTTACAGACATCGGAGGAACTGTTGCCGGATGCATCGGAGTATCTGATCTGGATTTTTGCGGGGTGTACAGGAACCATGCTGTATAACTGGATTTCCTCTGTGCTTCGTTCCCTGGGGAATTCTGTGGTGCCGCTGGTCTTTCTGATCATATCCAGTATCCTTAACGTGATTCTGGATCTGGCGTTTGTTGTCTGGATTCCCATGGGAGTGAAAGGGGCGGCGCTTGCAACCGTGGCGGCTCAGATTCTTTCGGGGATATTCTGTGTGATATATGCGCTTAGGATTCTTCCGTTTCTTAGGATTAAGAGGGGGAAGTGTGGCTGCAGAAAAGATCTGGTGAAAGAGATCCTTGTCTTTGGGGTGCCCACCGGGCTTCAGATGAGCATTATTTCCATATCAGATATGACGCTGCAGGCAGTTATCAATACCTATGAGACGGCGTTGATTGTAGCTTACGGCGTGTGTCTGAAAGTGGAGGGCCTGGGATTCCAGATGGCAGATGCAATCGGAACGTCGCTTGGCACTTTTGTTGGGCAGAATGTTGGCGCAAAGAAATATGACCGGGTGAAAAAAGGGGTCCGCTGTGCGTATCTGATGAATGTAGTCTGTTATGGGATTTTCTGCCCGTGCATTTACTTTTTTGCGGAGCCGGTTATGAGGGCGTTTACAAAGAATGAGGCGTCTATAGAGTATGGTGCGGAGTATCTGCACATCATGGGGCTGTTCTTCCTGGCAGGAGGAATTCTGGTGGTTTATCATAATGTTCTCAGACCGGCGGGGGACGTTGCAGTGACGATTCTGATGGGAGTCAGTGAGGTTATTACGAGAATCAGTTTTGCTTTTCTGCTTTCTGGATGGTTCGGATATCGAGGACTCTGGTGGGTATCTCCGATTACCTGGGTCTGTGCTGCCTGTGTGGGAGCGGTGAGATATTATTCGGGGAAATGGGAGGGGAAATATTCCAAAAGCGCAGGATAGTGAATCAGATGACACCGTAACATTTTACCGGATCATGCTCCTTGGAGAGAATATGGGACAGGACAGCGTGTCGGCGGCAGAGCTTAAAGGAACAGATTACAGGCGAATGGTCTGAAATGAGAGATAAGACATACTTTCCTGGGAATACATTATAGTGTGAGTGAAAGATCGGCTGATCTGACATTTGCTGAATCATTTTGTAAAGAAGGGATAGTATGGCGAGCCAGAAGATTGAAAATCTGCTGAATTTAGCATTGGATGCAACGCCCAGGGAACGGGAAAAGTCATTGGAACTGGATGTTGGGTATGACCAGGAAGAGAACGAGTGGGATCTGATTGTGAAATATTCGGGAAGCCTTGAGGGAGTGAGAGAACTGGCCTCAAGAGTGGTGGAACTGCAGAATGAGTATGCGGTTATCACGGTACGGGAGTCTGATATTGAGGCGCTGACACAGATTCCGGAGATTGAGTATATTGAGAAACCGAAGAGACTGTTTTTCCAGGTTGCGAATGGGAGACGGGTATCTTGTATCAATGCGGTACAGGATGCCCGTTTTTCGCTGTTTGGACAAAACGTTCTGATTGGAATCATCGATTCGGGGATTGAGTATGAAAATGCGGATTTCCGGAATGAGGACGGGACAACAAGAATCCGTGCGCTGTGGGACCAGTCCCTTGCGCCCGGGGAGGGAAGGTTTCCGCCAGAGGGATATGCCCTGGGGGCAGAGTATACGGCAGAGCAGATAAATGAAGCGTTAAAGCAGACGACGCTGGAGGGCAGAAGGAGGATTGTTCCAAGTGTGGATACTTCCGGGCATGGCACGGCGGTTGCCGGGGTGGCGGCAGGAAACGGAAGAAACAGTAACGGGCAGTATGCCGGGGTGGCTCCCCAAAGCGGGCTGCTTGTGGTGAAACTGGGGAACCCAAGGCAGGAGGGATTCCCCCGGACTACGGAACTGATGCAGGGGATTGACTATGTGGTAAGAAAGGCGCTGGAGCTCCGGATGCCGGTGGCTGTGAATATCAGTTTTGGAAATACTTATGGTTCTCATGACGGGACTTCCCTGCTGGAACGGTTTATTGATGATATTTCGAATATCTGGAAGAGCTGTATCTGTATCGGCTCTGGAAATGAGGCCGCCAGCGCCGGGCATACATCCGGCGTGATGAAGGAAGGGCGGGAGGAGATTATCCAACTGGCGGTGCAGAGTAATCAGCCGGCTCTGAGTGTGCAGATCTGGAAGGAATACACAGATGTGGTGGATATTTCCATTATGACTCCTGCGGGGGTGACGGTGGGGCCGATTCAAGAGATTCTGGGGCCGCAGAGATTTTCCGTGGGGCAGACAGAGATTCTGTTGTATTATGGGGAGCCCAGCCCTTACAGTACCGCTCAGGAGATCTATATTGATATGCTGCCCAAGGAGAGTTATGTGGCAGACGGGGTGTGGAGGTTTATTCTGAATCCCCGGAAGGTGGTGTCTGGGGCATATGAATTGTGGCTTCCCAGTGAGAATGTTCTGAACCGTGGCACGGGGTTTTTATTTCCAAGGGATCAGACGACATTGACGATTCCGTCTACGGCGGGCCGGGTGATTACGGTGGGAGCTTATAATGCACTGACTTTCGCTTATGCGGATTTTTCGGGGAGGGGATATACCAGGGAGACGAATCTGGTGAAGCCGGATATTGTAGCGCCGGGGGTGGATGTGACTGCGGCGGCGGTCGGGGGAGGATATGCGCAGTTTACGGGGACTTCTTTTGCAACGCCTTTTGTGACGGGCGGGGCGGCGCTTATGATGGAGTGGGGGATTGTGAAGGGGAATGATGCTTATTTGTATGGGGAGAAGGTGAAGGCTTATATGCGGCGCGGGGCGAGGCCGCTGCCAGGGTTTACAGAGTATCCCAATCCACAGGTGGGGTATGGGGCGCTTTGTGTGATGGAGAGTATACCGGGATAGGAATGAAGCTGCTGATTTAAGGGGGCGTATAAATTAAGAGAAAACACATTGAGAAAGGCAGTGAACCATGGTAAAATAAAAAAAATTATGCACAGAGAAAGGTGGTGAGAACTATGGATATAAGATGTCAACAGTTTACGAATGAGGACATAGCTAATGAAATGCTAGATCTGTTAGGATATCAGAAATCAATATATGGGAAAAAGTTATTAGAGAATTCATGTGGTGAGGGGAATATATTGTGTCTTGCTGTAGAACGCTATATTCAAAATGCGTATGAGGAGGGACATTCAAAAGAATCCATAGTTCTCGGTTTAGAATCTGATATATATGGTGCAGAAATCGTAAAAACAACATATGACAAATGTATCAAAAATTTAGACACTATTGCCCAAAAATATGGTTTGGGAAGAATCAAATGGAATATTTATTATGGAGATATACTTACTCGACCATTTGATATTAAATTTGAATATGTCATTGGAAATCCACCTTATATATCATATAGAAATCTCGAAAAAGAAGTACGAGATTTTATAAGAGAGGAATATATAACCTGCAAAAATGGAAAGCCAGATTACTGCTATGCTTTTATGGAAAATGCTATTCAATACTTGGACTCAAATGGGAAAATGGTGTATTTAGTTCCAAATAGTATTTATAAGAATGTATATGCACAAGATTTGCGTGAATTGATCAAGAAGTATCTTGAAGTGATAAAGGATTATCCTAACCAGAAATTATTTGATAATGCAATGACATCATCTACAATAATGCTTCTTAGAAAAGATAGATATGTTAAAGAAATAGATTATAATAATGTTCCTAAAAAAGAACAGACCATTATTTCAAAAGAAAAATTATCTGGTAAATGGATTTTTGAAAATTATCAAGAGAATCACTCGGAAATTCGGTTTGGAGATTTATTTCATGCATCTATGGCAATAGCAACACAGAGAAATAAAGTTTTTGTTGTTGATGAAAATAAAAAGGCGAATTGGGAACTGGAAAGAGGGTCAATACGCTTGGCAATTAGTCCAAGAAATCAGAAATATGGGAATAAGGAATATATTATTTTTCCTTACATGATACGAAAAAATAAAGTTGTAAACTATACGGAAGAAGCATTTGAAAAAAAGTATCCCAAAGCGTATTTATATTTGTTGGAAAACAGAAAAGAATTAGAAGAAAGAGATGCGGACAAATCAGCTCAATGGTTTGAGTATGGAAGAAGTCAAGCATTGCAGAATATGAATAAGAAAAAATTGTTGATTTCGACAGTTGTTACTGATGAAGTAAATGTATACGAAACCGGAGCAAAGTCAATACCGTACGCAGGAATATATGTAATTTCAGAAAAAGGGTATAATTTAAAAATTGCGAAGAAAATACTAGAAAGTATAGAGTTTTTAAAATATGTGCGTGGAATTGGTACGCCAGCAAGCGGAAAATCACTTCGTATTACAGCAAAAGATATAAATGAATTCAGATTTAGAAAGGAGGAATTGGAAAAGTGGGAAAAGTAAGGTATAGAATTTCTGCTAGGGCAACTATTCTCTTAGGAAGAGAAGGTGTTTCTAAAGCAGATGGTGCTATAGTAGAATTGATAAAAAATACTTATGATGCAGATGCAGAAATATGTTTTATGTGTATGGACGCAGAAAACGACAAGATATATTTGTTTGATAATGGTTCGGGCATGGATTCTCAGACAATCGAAAATTGTTGGATGCTTATCGGTACACCAAATAAAAGAGACAATTATCAATCAGTTAAAAAGCGCATTAAATCGGGAGAAAAAGGAATTGGAAGATTTGCATTGGATCGTTTAGGAAGTCAATGTACTATGTATACCAAAATGAAAGATGCGGATAACCTTATTAGATGGCAAACAGATTGGTCGGAATTTGAGCTGACTGATAAAACATTGGATGAAATGGAAGCGACAATTGATGAATTGCCGGGAACAATTGATGAATACTTACCAATAGAAGTTGTTGAGAATATTAAGCTATTGGCTAAAAATATAAATCAAACAAGAAAAAAAGAAGAGAAAACAGATATAGAAGTTTTTAAGAATGGGACAGTATTTGTTATAAGCAAACTTCGAGATCAATGGAATGAGTTATCGGTAGAAAAGATGTTTGATAATTTGCAGACACTTTTACCTCCAAAAGAACAGGATGACTTTTTTTTAGCTGTGATGGAATCATTAAAAGCGAGATATCAATTAATTCAAAACAGTATTTCAGAAGAATGTGATTATAATTTAAAAACGGAGTTCGATGGGAATCAGTTTCATATAACAATAAGGCGAAATGAATTTGACCTTAATAAAATTCCAGATAAAGTTTTTGATAGAGAAGAATTTAAAGAGTATCCATATCGAAAAATAGATTTTGAAAGGCAATATTTTGAAAAAATGTTAACAATTCGAGAAGTGTTAAAAACTGAGGATGAAGATCTGATAAAAAAAGTTCAGAAAATTGGAAGCTTTTCTTTTAATTATAATTTCATGAAATTATCTTTAAGAGATGATTCAAAAGAAACATTTTTTTATAAGGAAATAAGTAAAAAACGAACAGGGTGGTTAAATGAATTCGGTGGAATAAAAATTTATCGGGATAATTTTTTTGTGCGGCCATATGGAGTACCTGGAACAGATACGTTTGATTGGTTAGGGTTGGATGCACGAAGGGCAAAAAACCCGGCAGGAATTTCACATCCTGCTGGGGGATGGCATGTAAGAAATAATCAGAGTCAAGGAACGATTTTAATATCGAGAGTGCAAAATTCGGTTTTGTTAGATAAGTCGAGTCGAGAAGGTATTATTGAAAATGAATACTTTTCGGTATTGAAGAATGTTATTGTGGGTTTGATTGCTGTGTTTGAAAAGGATAGAGCATATATTGGACGTGCAATGAAATTGTATAGTGATGAAGTAAATGAAAGGCAACGAACTAAAGAAGAAGGAAAGAAAAGTGCAGAAAAATGGAAGGCACCAGAAGGTAAAAAGACTTCAGAATATACAGATGAAGAAAAAATGGCCAGAGCAATAGAAATATATGAAGAAGAGAGGGAGGAATTATTAACTGAATTACAGCAATTGAAAGTTCTGGCAACAAAAGGACTAATAACATCAACTGTGGCTCATGACTTAAAAGGAATTAATGCTATTTTAGTGGCCAGAGTGAATTCGCTTAGAAAGGAAATTAATAGAAAGAATGAAGCAAATATTGATCGTCAATTAAATGATTTAAAAAAGAATGATCAGTTTCTGAAATCATGGTTGACTGTTGTTGCAAGCCAAACTAGAAAGGATAAACGAACAAGGAAAAAGTATAATATGTATGATATGGTTTCTGATATTGTGAATGTATTAGAACCTATATTAAGCAGAAAGCATGTGGTTGTGGAAGTTGATTCTAATGATAAATCTATTGAGAGAAAAGTATTTAAATCAGATTTTGAAAGTATTTTTTATAACCTTATTATAAATTCTATAGAAGCCTTTGAAAAATCGAGATGTAGGGAGAGAAATATTAATATATATATGAATAATGATTCAGAGAATATTATGTTTGTTTATAAAGATAATGGACCGGGTCTGGCAGATATGTTTGAGAATCCATATGAGATTTTTGATTATGGAACAACAAGTAAGGTGGATAAAGAGGGAAATACAATTGGAACTGGAATGGGGATGTATATTGTAGCATCCACATTGAGGGAATATGATTCTTTACCTATAGTTAAAGAATATAAAAAGGGACTTGAGTTGCAAATGAAAATAAAGAGGTGATAGAATTGGGAAAAACGATTATCAATGTAGGGATTATAGATGATGATGAGACTAAAAGAAGTCAGATTATGTCAAAATTGGATGATTTTGTTGATGGTGCATCTTCTGAAATAAAAGAAAGATATGAAGATTTTGGCATAAATCCTATAGAATTAGAGTTGAAAATAAATATAAGTGATTTATTACAGGAAATTCTGGAAAAAAATATTCATGCGTTAGTTGTAGATTATATGTTATCCTCATATGAAGTGGCGGTTGGCTATAATGGTGTAAAATTTGCAGAAGAGACAGACAAAAAATACCTTGGATTTCCTGTGTTTATTTTGACCTCATATGAAGAGGAACTGTATCAAAAGGAAATTTTTGATGCATATAAAGTGTACAATTTTGAAAGATATATGAATGATGATCAAGAGAGAATTGAGATTAATATAAAAATTGTAGAGCAATATATTAAACGTAAACGACAAATAGACGAGTGGAAAAATCAACTTGAGGAATTACTTCCGCATCAAGGAGAAAGTGAAGAAATAGATAAAAAAATTTTGGATTTGGACTCAAAAATTGAGATGAGCCTTGATGGTGAATATGCAATACCTAAAGATTTGAAGAAGAAGTTGTCAGGAAGCAATTTTGATATGCTTATGTCAAAGTTAGATGCGTTATTGCAAGGAGAATAGGGGCATGTTAAGGATAAAAGATAAAGTACCTGTCAGATCATATAGTGGAGAGAAATGGAAGACAAATAGGACAAATAAAAAGTATTTAGCTTTAGATTTTGAACACAGATGTGCATATTGTGATGATTGGGATAAATATAATGGTGGTATGAGAAGTTATCATGTGGAGCATTTTGCTCCTAAAGAGAAATTTCCAGAACTTAAATTTACGTACGATAACTTGTTATATGCATGTCCATACTGTAATGAAGCAAAATCAGATAAATGGCCTAGTGATAGGGCAGATGAGCCAGTTGTTAATGATGAAGGATTTGTAGATCCTTGTACGGAAGAATATTACCAATATATATACCGAAATGAGGATGGAAGTATTGGTTATAACGGAAAACTTGGAAAATACATATATGAAGAGTTGAATTTATATTTAAAACGTCATCAAGTAAATTACAATTTGGTTCGTGTTAATAATAAAATTGATGAATTAGATCAAATAATTCATACAAAAAAAGAAAATGGAGAGTCGGTGAAGCAGCTAGAAGAATTGCAAAATTTATTGCTTAGAGAATTTAGGGGTAGAGTAAACGAATTGGATTGATAACAGTTTTGTAGCAATAAGAATGATCATTTTACAAAAGCGGTGCTATTTGCAAAAGAAACCATTTAATATGACGATGAAAGAAAAGTTATAAGGCATCCAGGATTATTAAAGATACTATAGATGCGAGGTTAGTGCGTCTGCTTGATGAAACAGATACAACGGCGCCACGATATATGAAATATATTCCATATTGGGTATGATTTAACTTGCTTTAACTTGCAAATATAAGAAATGATTACAGAGGAAATGATGAAATACCTTTATTCTTGGAGGATATTTCGCTATTTCCTCTGTATTTTATATTTTTTGGAAGCATTAAAGTAAAACTTTAACGTGCGTTAATTCGCATGGTTATGCTATGAATTTCAAATGGCAATTATGGCTTGATGTGATTTATAAAGAAAATATAAAAGATTATGAAAAAAATATAAAAAATTGTTAGTCCTTACTTGACAGCACCATATGGGGAGAAGGTGAAGGCGTATCTGAGGTGCGGGGCGCGGGAACTGCCGGGGTTTACGGAGTATCCGAATCCGCAGGTGGGGTATGGGGCGCTTTGTGTGAGGGATAGTCTGCCAGTTTAAAAAATTTTATTGAAATTAAGAAAATGAAAAACATAATCTTCTAAGTTCAGAAGAATAATGGTATACTGGACTTATTACGAAAGAAGCAGTGTAGACAGATGTTAGAGCAGACAACATCAGTTGAATTTCTTGATTAGTATGTATAACGTAGTAGGAAGGAGAACGATATGAAACGTGAAGAATATATTTCTGATGAGGCAGTTGTGAAACGTGCAAATGCGGCGGTAAAAATTGAGTTGGAAAAGAAGAAAGCATTAGATATTCCTATAGTTGTTTATGATAGACAGACACAAACGATATATCATGAGAGTAATGATGGAACGAGAGTAGAGATCGGAACAAGAATGAGAAAGGGGCGTTACAGTGAACGTATTGCAAAAAAAGCCTGAAGTAGTTGTATTCGCCGGGCCTAATGGCTCGGGAAAAAGTACGTTTACAGAGTTGTTAAAACCTCCGATGGATTATATTAATGCCGATGAAATAAAGAAGAATCTAAAGTGTTCAGATTTGGAAGCGGCGCAATTAGCAGAAAAACAACGGGAAGAACATATTGAGCAGATGAATGAGTTTTGTTTTGAAACAGTGTTGTCTACAGAGCGTAACCTGAGGTTATTGGAGAGAGCGAAAGAAAAAGGATACTTTATTCGTTGTTATTATATTCTCACCGCAGATCCTGCAATTAATATTTGGCGTGTGAAATCAAGGGTAGAATCGGGAGGCCATGATGTCCCAGAAGAAAAAATAATTTCAAGATATGATAGAGCGTTGGGCTTAGTGAAAGATGTAGTAAGAGTCTGTGATGTATGCCATATATATGATAATTCTGGAAAGCGCCCATTTCGCATATTTAAGAAGAGAAAAGATAAACATTTTTATGATGAATGCAGCGATTGGTATTTTGAAGATATTCAGGCGTTGACAAGTATAGAGGACATAGAGAAAATAAATTTGAACTGAAATGGATGCAAAAAGGCTGTAAAAGAGTGAGAACTTGCGAATCTAAATTCGAATGGTAAATTAGAGATTATGCAAGCGGGGTACAGTTAGTCCGCCTGAATTCAGCAAAAACAAAACCGAGGATGGGAGAACTATATTGATATGAGTAGTCTGTTGTACAATGGTAGTAACCTCTGATGGTGGTTTCACTGATGAAAGAATATAAAGTGATAAGTAAGATGGTGGGATAAATGAATGTAGAAGCATACAATTTAGATTCACTTCGGAAGTTAGTGCGAAATCTCCAGGACGAAAACAGAAGATTAAAAGAGTTATTGGATAAAGCAGATATTGCTTATGAACCAAAGAATGTGTTTAGAGAAAAGATAGAAACAAATGAGGAGTACGATCCCGACCAGGGAGGGCGCATCCAAAGAAGATATATTACCGAAGAACTGGCAAATAAATATTTTGCAATGTTTTGGGGAAGAATGGATGTTTACGCCAAAAGAGGTACGAAGGGAGGATATTTCCCACAGTGTGATCACAGATGGAATAACCGGATATGTCCAAAACAGCGAGGTGAAAAAATCAATTGTGAAGCCTGTGAGCATAAGAAGTGGACCAAACTTAAGCCTAAAAAGATTATAGAACACCTTCTTGGATATAGGGAAAACGGTGCAGATGTATTAGGTGTGTATCCACTGTTTCCGGATGGTACATGCCGGTTTATCGTCTTTGATTTTGATAACCATGAGAAAGGCGCTGAAAAAACGGATTTTGCCAATACGAACGATGAATGGCATGAAGAGGTTAATGCGTTGAGGCTTATCTGCGAAAGAAACGGGATAACGCCGTTGGTAGAAAGGTCAAGATCAGGCAGAGGAGCACATGTATGGATATTTTTCAAAAAACCGATATCAGCATCTCTTGCAAGGAATTTTGGATTTTTGCTGTTAGATAAGGGCTCGTCTTTGATTAATCTGAAATCCTTTCATTATTATGACCGGATGTATCCGTCCCAGGATGTTGCAAGCAGTATAGGGAATCTGATTGCATTGCCTCTACAGGGACAGGCACTGAAAAATGGAAACAGTGCTTTTGTTGATAAAGATTGGAATGCATATCCGGATCAGTGGGATATTTTGCTCAATCATACGGAAAAACTGTCAAAGGAAGACATAGAAAAGTATATGGCAAAATGGCAAGGGGAACTTGCGAAAGAAAAAGGAATGCTGGTTCCTTCTATTTCACAGAATCGCCCGAAGCCATGGAAGAAAAAAGAAGGTTTCGTTAAATCCGATGTTGTTGGGAAAATGCATATTGTTCTGGAAGACGGTGTATATGTTGATATATTAAATCTGATGCCGCGCCTCCAGAATCAAATCCGGAGCATGGCGGCTTTTGACAATCCTGTGTTTTACAAAAATAAAAGACTGGGATATTCCAATTATTATAATTTCAGCGCTGTATACATGGGAAAAGATGTGGATGGTTATATCTGTATTCCAAGAGGGCTCCTCGATAATCTGCTTGCGTTATGCAGGGAAGCTGATATTGAGTATGAGCTTGCTGACCACAGGGAAAGGGGAAGGCCTGTCAGAGTTTCTTTTAATGGGAATTTGAAACCACAGCAGGAACTGGCAGCCCGGCATCTACTTGCATTTGACCATGGAATTCTCAGCGCATCCACAGCATTTGGTAAAACGGTTGTTTGCAGCTATCTCATTTCAGAAAGAAAAGTAAATACACTTATTCTGCTTCAAAGTAAAGATTTGCTGGAACAGTGGGTAGACGAACTAAATAAATTTTTAATCATAGATGAGGAACCTCCGGTTTATAAAACGAAAAGTGGAAGGGAAAAGAAGAGAAAGAGTGTCGTTGGCATTTTACATGGCAGTAAAAATACTTTGACCGGCATTATTGATGTAGCAATGGTCGGTTCCATGCATAGCAGAGGAAAATTCAATCATTTGATTAATTCCTATGGTATGGTGTTGATGGATGAATGTAATCACTGCGGTTCTAATACATCGATTAAAGTCATGCAGAAGGTAAATGCCAGATACGTTTATGGCGTGACGGCAACACCAAAAAGAGGGGACAATCTGGAGAAAATCATTCATATGCTTCTAGGACCGATCAGGCACAGCTATACGGCAAAAGAGCGGGCAATAGAACAGGGAATTGGTCACTATGTATATCCACGATATACAAGGGTAATTGATACAAATGAAAACAAAAGCGATATTAATGGGTCATATTCTCTGATTAGTACAAATGTTGTCAGAAATGATATGATTCTTGAAGACACAAGAGCTTGTGTGAAAGAAGGGAGAACACCCGTAATTCTGACAAGGTATAAAGAACAGGCAAAATATTTGTATGAAATATTTGTGTGATTGGTCTGACTATTATGATCCCAATATTCCGAAGGAGGAACGACAGTGGACACATCATCAACTTTGGTCAATGCTGACAGGTTTTAATGTGGCGTTAAATGATCCCTATGCATTAGCTTCCTCTGGTGGAACAAAAACGGTAGATGAAATGGATAGAATTGCTAAACAAGCCGTAAAAGATAAGTTAGATTCACTTGTCAAAGAGTGCGAAACGTCAATAGTAAACTAATTCAAGTCTGCCGCTTTCTTATTCATTTGAACACTTTTTGAACACCGCAGAAGAACAGATTATGTAGGAACCATCAGATAAGCCCCCGCCTTGACGGGTGGGGACTTATCTGATGGTTAAAAATAAAGCTGATAGAAATCAGCAACTGTGGTAATACAGCTATCCTGTGGATAATGCTTTGTATTTCCAGTGATAAGCGGAGCGTGGCAAAATTTTGCCACCTCATAAAATTTCTTATCGCTATCATCAGTAAAAGGGATTTTCGGTAAAGGTTCTGCAATGACAGATATGCCGTTTTTAATAATGGGTTCTAACAGACAGATGATTTCCCATTCGGAAAATCCGAACTTCGGTCTGCGTAGGACTTTGTTGTATTCACCAAGAATTCGGTAATCGTAGCAGGCAGTAAATTTTCGGCTAATTACAGCATTTAAGATGGTGGCCGGCTTGCTGGAAGGTGACCAGAGGGCAGAAACGAGGACGTTGGTGTCTAACACAATATTCATAGGCTATTCCCCGTTTCTGGCTGCTGCAATCTCCGCCTCAATTTCTTCTTCGGACATAAAGCCGTGGGAGGCAGCTTTGCTTCGCATATTGTTGAAAGCAACCATGGCCTTTGCCTGACGGACAGCTTGCACGACCTCGTCAAAGCAGTCCGTAGGGATATTGATCATTAAGGCGGCTGGTTTTCCATTGTTGGTAATGACCACTTCTCCGCCTGCGGAAAGATTATTCCATAGTTTTTTGGTTTCGGTTCTTAAATCGCGTACAGAATAGAAATTCATAAATAGCACCTCCTTGTTGCTATTAGTATACATGATTAAGTCCATAAAATCAACAGATTATGCTCTTGTTTATAAAAAGCTGATTTTTGCTGGTAAAATTCCATTAGCATATGCTTTTGACCCATCAGGAAGATGTGTTTTATTAAAGCGAAATGAATATGGCGGTTTTATTGTTAAAATTGACTTAGGAAAGAGTGTGGAAAAAAATATTAATTATTTGCCTGACAGACTTCCAAATTTATTCTCTCGTTTGGCAGAAAATGATAATAAGGATTTATAGGGAGGCAGTATATGATAACTATTTCACAGATTATGGAAAAGATGATTGCATTTTCTAAAGGTAATATTCATGACATCAATCACTTTATCCATGTATGGACGTATGCCAGGACGATCGGCGAACTGGAATGTCTGGATGCCAATACGCAGTATATTCTTGAAGTTGCAGCCATTATCCATGACATTGCCTGTCCATTGTGCCGTGAAAAATATGGCAATACCAACGGGAAATATCAGGAGACTGAGGGAATGACTATGGCAAGGGATTTCCTCAGTGATACTGGCTTGACGGCGGAGCAGATTGACCGTGTGGCATTTCTTGTTGGCCATCATCACACGTATATCGACATCAGCGGAGCAGACTATCAAATTCTAATGGAGGCGGACTATATTGCCAATGCCTCTGAAAATGGGTACAGCAAGGAGAATATTGAGAATTTTATCAATAGAATCATGAGGACGAACAGTGGAAAAGAACTGACACGACAGATATTTTGTATTTGACAGGAGTCCACGTAACAGATTTAGACCCCATCACGGTTTGCGTGAATCAATATCATTCATCGTGTTATGGTCAGTTTCGGGTAAATCTGGTAAATTAACAGGCAGAAAGAGGCGCACCTTTCAGTTAAAGACTTGAATAAAACGATATAAGGAGAATAACGATGAAATTGAATATTGGAAATAAGATCAGGTGTCTGCGCCATGAAAAAGATATTACCCAGGAAGAATTTGCAGAATTCCTTGGAGTTGCGTGCCAATCCGTATCCCGCTGGGAAAATAGTATCTGCTATCCGGATATAGAACTGATACCGGTAATTGCCGAATTTTTCGGAGTCACGGTTGACAGCCTGATGGGCGCGGATGAAGCGGTGGAAAAGGAGAAGATCGCAGAGTATCTGGATCAATTTCGGGAAGCGGTCAGTCAGGGAAGAATATATGACTGTATCGCTGTTGCGAGAAAAGGGACGGCCGAAGAGTTCGATGGTATGGATGGTCCGTTTGTGCAAAAAGGAGATTTATCATGAAATAAAAAGAGATTTTTGTGGATATGTACGATTGATATTTGTGAAAAGAAGTGCTAGGATTCTAGTTAAGTAGTTTATGAGAGCTCTGAACAACTGAGACAGGTTTTTTAGCAAAGACGCTTATTTGCCTTAAGGGTGGGTAGGCGTTTTTTTATTTGGTAAAATGAAGAACACAACAGAATCTAATTTGCTTAAGATGGGAGAGAGGACATTATGTTATTAAAAGAGACTGGGTTAACCGCACAGGATATCAAGGACAAAGTGGACAAATACATGATTGAGACTTATGAAAGATTTGATTTTGTGGCTGAAACCGCGAAAGATATGTACGTCCGGAATGAGAAGGGCGAGGCGTATCTTGATTTTTATGCAGGGATCGCGGTGAATTCTGTCGGCAACTGCAATCCGGCGGTTGTAGAGGCAGTGCGGGAACAGGCGGGGCAGATCATGCAGACCTTCAATTATCCCTATACTGTTCCCCAGGCTCTTCTTGCAGAGAAGGTCTGCACCGCAACAGGAATGGATAAGATCTTCTTCCAGAACAGCGGAACGGAAGCAAATGAAGCCATGATCAAGATGGCGAGAAAATACAGTGTTGAAAAATACGGCCCCGACAGATATAATATCGTTACTGCGGCAAAATCGTTTCATGGAAGGACTTTTGGGGCGATGAGCGCAACGGGGCAGCCGGACAATGCGTGTCAGATTGGATTTGGGGATATGACGCCGGGCTTTACCTATGCAGAATATAATGATCTTGACGCATTTAAAGCCGCCTGTACCGAGAACACGGCTGCGGTTATGATTGAGCCGGTCCAGGGAGAAGGAGGAGTAAACCCGGCGACGCCTGAATTTATGAGAGGGCTTCGCAAGTTCTGCGATGAGAAGGACATATTGCTGCTGCTTGATGAGGTTCAGACCGGCTGGTGCAGAACAGGCGCAGTTATGAGCTATATGAATTACGGGATAAAACCGGATATCGTCTCCATGGCGAAAGCCATGGGAGGAGGCATGCCCATCGGAGCAATCTGTGCAACGGCAGAAGTGGCAAAGGCATTTACCGCAGGGGCCCATGGTTCGACCTTCGGAGGACATCCTGTCTGCTGTGCGGCGGCGCTCGCGGCAGTCACAGAACTGTTAGACAATGACCTGGCGGGAAATGCGAAGAAAATGGGAGAATATTTCATGAATCTGCTTAAGACGCTTCCGCATGTCAGAGAGGTACGGGGCCAGGGATTGCTGGTTGGCGTGGAATTTGAAGACGGAATCAGCAGTGTGGAGATCAAGCACGCCTGCTTTGAGAGGAAGCTTTTGCTTACTGCAATCGGAACCAATATTATCCGCATGGTTCCGCCGCTTATCGTCACTGCGAAGGATTGTAAAAAGGCGTTTGAGATTATTGAGGACGCCGTCCAGGAGGTATATCCTGCCAGAATGCTTGGAAAGCCGACTGCCGCTTAGAAAATCCTGTAGACTGTCCTAAAGCTGCGTTACACAACAGTCTGCCAGGGAGGAAGGGGAGACTCTCTATGATACTATATCATGGAAGCAACATCGGAAAAACAGCTGGATTGGTGGTACTCATGCTGCAGCGAATACTCAAAGGAAAAGCAAGGGATAATATATATACCATTCCGATTTATGGAATCGGAAAATTTAAGTTTTAGGATAATATGACAATTACCAGAGAATCTCTGAAAGGGATTCTCTGTTTTATTTTGGAAAGCGAAAAAGTATAAGTCTTATATACTATTAAATTTATTAGTGACTCACTAATTTGTTAATATCTTGTATCTGCAAAGCCAGACAACTATAATTCAACATAGCAATTTCAATAGAAAAATTGAATTTAGGAGGTAGTTTGTATGTTAAATGAAAATGTAAAGAAATTGTTGGCGGAGAGTATGTGGGATATAGCTTCTTGTGCGGACGATGAACCGAATGTTGTTCCCGTGGCATTTAAGGATGTAACGGAAGACGGGAAGCTGGTTATAGGAGATGTATTCCTTGAGACCACACTGAATAATCTAAGGGCAAACGGCGGTAGAATTGCCATTTCCGTATATGACGAAAAATCTCTGGAAGGATATCAGATAAAGGGCGTTGCAGAGTATGTGACGAAAGGGGCTGTTGTGGATACATTTAAGGCTATGGTAGAGAAGATGTTTAATGGTGCGGCTACTGCAAAGGGAGCATTGATCATTACGCCGGAGAAGGTTATTGTAACGACTCCTGGAGCAGATAATAAGAAAGTTCTGTAAGACAGACAAAAAGAATCAGGTGCAGGGTTCCCAAAGATCCATGCACCTGATTTTATTAGCAACTATTCTTTTTCATAGTAACTTGATTTTTAGCGGATATAAAGGGATAATGATATAAGAATATACAGAGAAAAATGAGTTGAGGTGATGGAATGTACAAACCCAAATTGGACAAAGACATCCGATGCCCGTTGGAATATGGACTGGATGTATTTGGAGGCAAATGGAATTCCCGGATTATCTGTGTGCTGGCGGCAAAAGGGACCTTGCGGTACAGTGGACTGCGCAGCGAGCTTACCAATATTACGGATGCGGTTCTTGGAGTTTCGTTGAAAGCGCTGATGAAAAATGAGATGATAAGCAGGCAGTCCTATGATGAGATCCCTCCAAGAGTGGAATATTCGCTTACAGAAAAGGGCCGGTCTGTTGTGCCTATTCTGCAGAGTATTTGTCAGTGGTCAGGTGCTTATCACAAAGAGGATCCGGAAAATACCCTGCTTCATTGTCAAAGATGCGATTATAACGACGGTGGGAGATAATGGCAGGATTTGCAGTGGTAATTCAATGAAAGGGAAGTGTGAACGTCCAAGACAGGTAAAGTTTAAATTTGACGAAATATAAATAAAATGATATAAAATAAATCAGGAAGTATGGCTAGATGGCAGGAAGGGATAAAATGTATGAAAAATAGAAAAAGATTCCTGCAATGGTTTACGGACCAGAGGGTGGGAAAGAAGATTATGTATACATTTATGATGACATCGGTGATCCCTCTGCTGGTGTCGCAGATCCTGATGTTATATGTCATATCGAATAACATGCGGGAAAAAGTGGACAACCTTATGATAAACCAGCTTGCACAGATATCGGAGAGGACGGGGCTGACTATTGATGTTTATACCAATCTGGTTTATCAGATTTATTCAGATGATGAGATTATTGAGTGTATAGCAAGCTGTCAAAATGTGTCTTCTGAAATGCGTGCCCGTGCATACAGGGAAATCTGCGGAAAGATACAGCGGTATGGATTATCGACCGGCGGAATTGAGTGTATCAGTATTGTCCTTGAGGACGGACAGGATATTACATATGATTTTGGACTGGCGTCTGCGGTGGACAATTTATGGGAAGTGTATACAGATAAAAAGAGCATAGAACCTTACAGACTGGCACAGGAGGGCGCCGCCAATATCGTAGTCTCGCCTACAGAACGTATCCTGAGGGAGGGAAAGGAGACAAGGATATTTCATATATCCATGCAGATGTATGACTTTTCGGATATACAGAGAGGTTCGGTTGGCACGGTTATTATGAGTATTAATGAGTCGGTATTAAATGCTGTATGCAGTACGGCAAAAGAAGACGGTGAGTTATATACGGCTAATTTTATTACGGATAAAGATGGCAACATTCTGTCTTATCCTGAGTCCTTCTATTCCGGGATCATGCTGTCCGAGGATAGGACCGTGGAAGAGTTCGTAGAGAAGACAGGCGTGCTGGCAGGTAAAAATATTGCTATTAATCAGTATGAGAACCAGGAGTTGGGCTGGTATTTCTACAATGTCTACGATGAAGATTATATTTTGCGCGATGTCAGGCATATTCAGTACCTGACGATTGTAATCGGTGTGGTTTTGCTTCTGTTTTCCCTTTTTCTGATTCGTTATACAGTAAAGTTGATTGAGAGATCTACGCAGAGTATTGTATCGGGGATCAAGGAGGTACAGCAAGGCAATCTGGATGTGCAGGTGAATGTGGAGAGCAAGGATGAGATGGGACAGATTGCCGGGAATTTCAATACGATGACGGGAAAGGTACAAAGCCTGATCGAAGAGGTCAAAGCAGTGACGGTTAAGCAGAAAGAAGCTGAGATACGTGCGTTGGAAGCCCAGATCAATCCACATTTTCTCTACAATACTCTGGATTCTATCAACTGGATGGCAATCGAGAAGGAAGAATACGAGATCAGCCGGATGGTGAGAAATCTGGGTGTAATCCTGCGGTATAGTGTAGATAAGAGTAATAAGATGGCGACAGTGGCTGAGATGGCGGACTGGCTGGAGAAGTATGTGAGCCTTCAGCGTATGCGGTTTAATGATGCATTTGTCTGTGAGATCCATGTTCAGCCGGAGACAGAAAAGGTGCGTATCTATAAGCTGCTGCTGCAGCCATTTGTGGAAAATGCGATTCTTCACGGATTTAAGGAGATTGAATATGGAGGGATACTGCGGGTAGACATTATGTTTTCGGAGACTGGGGATGAACTTTCCATTATCATTGAAGATAATGGAAAGGGAATTCCCCGTGAGATTGCTCAGAGATATAATGACCCGGAGCAGGCAGGACAGGATGATAAGAGAAGCATCGGTCTTTCTAATGCATTTTCCAGAATGCGCATGTATTATGGAAGCAGTGCTTCATGGAATGTGAGCAGCATTCCTGAAGTAGGCACGGTAATTACTCTTAAGATTCCGGTGGGAGAGAGAGGAGAGTCTGTCGAATGAGGATTGTAATTGTTGAGGACGAGGTCAGGATCAGAGAAGGAATTGCGAAGATGATAGAATCACAGACGGAACATGTGGTTCAGGGAGAAGCTGTGAATGGTGAGGAAGGTCTTGAAATGATCTTGAGATTCAAACCGGATCTGGTAATCACAGATGTCAGGATGCCTAAGATGGATGGGCTTGAGATGGTGAAAACCCTTTACGAGCGTAAGATTCCTCTGCATGCAGTAATATTAAGCGGTTATTCGGAGTTTGAATATGCACAGAAAGCGATCAGGTATGGTGTGGATGAATATTTGCTGAAACCTCTGGATATAGATGATATCAAGATGATGCTTCGCAAGGTGGAGAAGAAGATTCAAAGAGAACAGATGACCAACGGGACGCCGGAGCTGCATCTTAAGAATCTGATCACGGATGAAGATAAGGATCTTGAGAAGAATTGCTGTATTCTGAAGGATATCTGCGGATTCCCGTCCGAAGGGGTATATGAACTCTTTGCAGGGTATATCGGGTCTGCAGAGCCGTCTTACCGGGATAAGATGGAGCATGCAGTGGAAGAACTTAAGGAGAAATACCGCGAGTTTAAGATTCACTATATCTATTTGGAGAACATGCAGAAAAGCTATCTGCTAGGATGTGGCACGGAAGGGGAAGAAAGGTTTGCGGCACTTGAGAAGTCTTTTTATAACAGGTTGATCTTAAGCTTCCGGGACAAGCCGGAGAAGGCTGTATGGGCCAGAAAGCGGTTTATGCGGCCGGAACAGATCCGGGATGCGGCAAAGGAACTTGACAGGCTGCTTACCTATGCCCTGGTGCTGGAACCGGATGGCTGGCTTAAGGCTTCTCAGGTCGAACAGTATTGTCCGCAGCCCTTTTTGGACCCGGCGCCGATCAATATTCAGATACGTAATGCTATTTGCCGGGAAGATATGCCAAAGCTTAAGAAAGGGGCAGAAGATTTCCTTATATACATTGGAAAAGGTCATTTTGAGATCGGTGAAATACGAAAAGCTTTTATTAAGAACTATTATCTGATCAGCGATACGATACAGGAGATCGATCATACCAGATACCAGCACCTGAGAAGTAAGAATCTTTTGCGTAATATAGAGAACGCTGTAACCTGGCATGAACTTAAGAATGCGTATCTTGACGTAATCCAGGCAATTGCCGGGGCACAGATGAAGCGGGAGGATATCAGTAATTATGTGATCAAGCGGGCGATCAACTATATCAGGGAGCACTATCAGGAGGGACTGACGCAGGAAGAGGTGGCGGCTGTCCTGGACATTACCCCGGAGTATCTGAGTACCTTGTTCAACCGGGAGATGGGGATTAATTTTTCTATGTTTTTGAAACAGTTCCGTATCAGCCATGCGAAGCGGATGTTGAAGGGAACAGACAAGAAGGTATATGAGATTGCAAATGAAGTCGGTTACAGTGATTCTAAATATTTTCAGAGGGTCTTTAAAGAAGTGGTAGGAGTATCGCCTGGAGAGTACCGGCAGATGAAGTAGGTGGAAAAGATGAGTGCTTGTATCAGAAAAATAGTGTTTTGCGCACTGTTGTGTGTGTTGGTATTGCAGGGATGTGCACAGCCGTCAGATAAGGAAACAGAAAGAGAAGCAGGGGAAAAGGAAGAGATAGTCTTGTGGACATACTATGAGACGGAGATGCAGAAGGCTTCTATGGATGAACTTGCCGCCGGGTTTAACGAGTCGCAGGAAGAATATCATCTGACCTGGGAATACCACGGTCCGGTTACGGAGTTTAACAAGAGGCTGGCGATTGGTATCACACAGAATCAGCTTCCGGATATGGCAATCCTGGATAATCCGGACATGCCGTCTTACATTGATATGGGGAAGCTTGAGGATATCACGGTGGATGTAAAAGAGATAGAGGATCTGGATCAGTATTTTCCAAATGCGATGGAACCGGTAATATCTGACGGAAGATACTATGGACTGCCGTTCTGCTGTAATAATGTCACGCTAATTTATAATAAAGATATCCTGGAAGAAGAGAAAGTCAGTGTGCCTGAAACGTGGGAAGAACTTCAGGCAGCGGCGAGAGAACTGTCGGCTCCAGGAAGATATGGATTTGCCATGTCGGCAATAGACGGAGAGCAGGGGGCGTTTCAGTTCGGGGCTTTTATGCTGTCGGCAGGGGACAGTCTTGAACAGGCCGGGGGAGAAGGTACGCTCAGTGCGTTTCGGTTTATACGGGATATGACGGAGCAGGGGGGGATGTCCCGTGACTGTGTGAACTGGTCTCAGAATGATGTGGCAAGGACATTTATCAAAGGGGAATGTGCGATGATGGAGAACGGGCCGTGGGTATTTCCGGCATTGGAGGAATCCGGGATTAATTACGGAGTGGCGGCGTTCCCGACCGGGGAGCAGCAGAAGGGATTGCTTGGAGGAGAGGACATTGTGGTACTCAAGGGAAAAAACGTAGCGGGAAGTGTTGCTTTCTTGAAATATTACAGCCAGACCCAGGCTATGCTGAATGCGAATCTGATGGCAAATTCTCTTCCGCCAAGACGGGATGTGGCACAGTTGTCCCTGAAGGTTAATCCCAGGTACGAGGTGGTTCTGTCGCAGATGGAGAATTGTATATCCAGGACAGGCTGCAATAATTGGTCGGAGCTGTCTGCGAAACTTGTAGACGGACAATTCCGTGTAATTACAGGAGAGAGTTCGCCGGAAGAGGTCTGTGCAAAGATAAGGGCAGTAAAAGAAAATGATGCAGGAGAAGGGGATTAAATTCATATTTGGAAAAGATATCATGTGAAAAACAGGGTGGAGAATTCAGTTAAAGAATCTCCACCCTGTTTAATTTTTTAGAGTACAAAGCATGATCATAATTTCTTATACTTTATCTAACAAATGAAGCAAATCAAAAATGATTCAAGAAAGGCAGGAAAGTTATGAAAAGAAGAATGGTAAGTACACTCTTATGCCTGACAATGGCAGCAGGATTAATGGCAGGATGCAGCAGCGGAGGCGGCGGAAGTGATTCCAAAGGTTCATCAGGCGGCGAGTCGTCAGGCGGTAAGGAATCCGTAGTAATCTGGGATTACTTTGAGACAGACGCCCAGAAGAATATGATGCAGGATATGATCGACGGATTTAATGAATCACAGGACAAATACGAAGCATCCCACGTCTATGTACCATTTGCTGATTATGAGAAGCAGCTGACACTGGGTATGGCTTCCGGAGAACTTCCGGATCTGGTTATCCTGGATGGATGCGGGATGGCCTCCTTTATAGAGATGGATCTGTTTGGAGACGTATCTGACGCAGACATCAACTGGGACGAATACATGGAAGGACCGATGTCTTCTACAATGGCAGACGGTAAGCACTATGGAATCCCGTTCGCAACCAACTGTACGGCGCTGTTCTACAACAAAGACATATTTGATGCGGCACAGATGGAATATCCGGATGAGAATACGACCTGGGAAGAGTTCCGTGAGATGGCAAAGGCTCTGACAAAGGATGGTGTGACAGGCTTTGGAAATGCGGCTACGGGAACAGACGAAGGTACATTCCAGTGTCTGCAGTGGTTATATACGGCAGGCGGCGATTATCAGAATATTGGAGACGGTGTGGATGCTTATAAGCTGATGCAGGAGATGGTAGCAGAGGGTTCATGGTCTAAGGATTGTGTAAACTGGACACAGTCAGACGCCAACAACAACTTCGTTGCAGGTAATCTGGCTATGCAGCAGAACGGACCATGGCAGATTCCTGGAATCGAGAAAGATGCTCCGGATCTCAACTATGGTGTGACCGTTCTTCCGAAGAAAGATGCAGATTCCGGACAGGCAACATCCATTCTTGGCGGTGAGAATATGGGCGCGGTTAAACAGGATGACATGAGCGGCGCGATTGCATTCATGGAATATTATGACCAGACAGACGTTATGGTAGAGTGCATGAAGCAGTATGGTTCCTTCCCTCCGAAGACAGAGGCTGCGCAGGATTCTTACTGGACAGACGATCCGATCCAGAAGGCATTTATCCAGCAGCTTGACACATCCATCCCAAGAGGACCAAGCGCATCCTGGCCGGCATACTCAGATGCGATCCAGACAGGTTTCCAGGAAGTGATGACTTCCGCAAAGACACCGGATAAGGCTGCAACAGATACGCAGGCGGCAGTTGATAAGGTGAAGGCAGGAGAAAAATAAAACAAAAAATACATAAGGGACAGGAGCACCCTGTCTCTTTTCTTACCATAAGGATGCAAAAGAATCAGGGAATTTTGGAATCCTGCGGGTCATTTTAAGAAAGGATGGAATGAGATGAAGAGAAAGAATCATATAAGCATGAGGGCAGGTTTTTTGTTTGCACTTCCGGCTGCCATATACATGCTGATATTCGTCGGTTATCCGATGATACAGAACTTTATCTTAAGCTTTAAAAACGTAGATGTATATACATTTGCGGATGCTTCCAAGCAGGCGTTTGTAGGATTTAGCAACTATACGGAGTTGTTCGCGGGAGAAGATGCGATCTTGTCAACGGCCATCATCAACACATTGATTTTTACCGTAGTATCAATCTTCTTTCAGTTTTTTATCGGTTTTGGGTTAGCGCTTCTGTTTAATAAGAAGTTCAAGGGAAGCGCTTTTTTCAGGGGTGTGACGATGATTTCCTGGCTGCTTCCGGTTACGGTTGCCGGTCTGTTGTTCAAGTTTATGTTCGCGAGCAAGGGCGGTATTATTAATCAGCTGTTTATGTCTCTGCATCTGATTGACGCGCCTCTTGAGTGGCTGCTGGATCCGAAGCTTGCCATGGCGGCGATTGTTGTGGCGAATATCTGGATTGGAATTCCATTCAACATGATGCTTCTGATCACAGGTCTTACCACTATACCGGAGGAAATCTATGAAAGCTCGAAGCTTGACGGGGCGAATAAGTTTCAGACATTGTTTCAGATTACGATTCCGATGATCAGGCCTGCGATCATGTCAGTATTGACACTGGGATTCGTCTATACCTTTAAGGTGTTCGACCTTGTATGGGTAATGACAAAGGGCGGACCGATCAATGCAACAGAGCTGGTATCTACCTATGCGTATAAGCTGTCCTTTGAGCAGTTCCAGTTCAGCAAAGGCGCGGCGGCAGCGAATATTTTGTTTTTAATATTGTTTGTAGTAGGCATTTTCTATATTAAGCTGATCAATGATGAGGAAGAGGTGATGTAAGATGAAGAACGAGAAAGGGAATTGGAAATTTTTTATCATTGGAGCAATTGTGTTTGTGATTTTTATCTTCCCGCTGTACTGGATGATTGTTACAGCGCTGAAAACCCAGGTTGAGATCTTTCAGATTCCGACACCGCTGTGGCCCAAAGACCTGACCTTTGATGCATTCGCAGATCAGTTATCCTCTTCCAGTGATACCTTACGTGGATTCAAGAACAGTCTGATCATTGGAGCCGGAGCTACGGTTATCTCTACAATATTATCAATTCCGGCGGCTTACGGGCTTGCAAGATTTAAGTTTAGCGGCAGGAAGATCTTAATCCTGTATTTCCTGATGACACAAATGCTTCCGTCTACATTGATCCTGACATCATTATATATCATGTTCTCTAATATGGGACTTTTAAATTCTTATATTGCGCCGATCCTGGCAGATGCAACCCTTGGAATTCCGTTCAGTATTATTATTCTGAGAACATATTTCCTGTCTGTTCCAAAGGAACTGGACGAAGCGG
Organism: uncultured Dorea sp.; assembly: GCA_910587575.1. GTDB lineage: Bacteria > Bacillota > Clostridia > Lachnospirales > Lachnospiraceae > Sporofaciens. The sequence continues at coordinate 1,164 of CAJULU010000028.1, read as the reverse complement.
CGAAGATAGATGGCTGTAACAGCATTACTTCATTTACAAAGGTCATGCTTCCGATCGCAAAGCCAGGTATTGTGGTAGCGGCAGTGTTTTCCTTCGTATATGCGTGGGGCGACCTGATCTATGGTATTACCTTTATCACAGATCCGAATAAACGGCCGATCACTTCCAGTATCTATAATTATGTACAGCAGTATCAGACTCTGTGGAATGCGACGATGGCATTCGGTATCATTGCGATCATGCCGGTTGTACTGATCTTCATATTCATGCAGAAATATATTGTCAGCGGTCTGACAAATGGTGCAGTTAAGGCATAGATGCCATGAATGATTTGATTCCGGATGCGGAAGCTTCACATTGCCTGGGAAATTTTGAGACTGCGGCAGACAGGAAGAAAGGGGAGTTTTACGGTGCGGTTTTTAGGATACGGATATTGCCAAATGGCTGGAAGCAGTCGGCTTCTCCCTGGCGGCAGATAAAGATGAGAAACTAGAGAAGAAGGCTGACGAGGTAATAGATCTGATTGCGGAGGCTCAGCAGGAGGATGGGTATCTGGATACTTATTTTATCATTAAGGAACCTGACCGTAAGTGGAAGAATCTCTGTGAAGGACATGAGTTATATACTGCGGGTCATATGATGGAAGCTAGAGGAGGTGGATTCGGAAATATTTGGAGGCATTATTCCAAAGCTTCCTGTCATTTTTTTAACTGCAAATGATTTAGATCAAGATGTTTTGAAGGGATTCGATTTTGGCGCAGATGACTATATTACAAAACTTTTTAATGTCCAAATTTTAAAGCGCCAGGTGGAAGCTGTGCTGCATCGGGTAAGCGTTTCATCAAAGAAAATGGAAGATTGTTATGATGACGGTTATCTGGACAGGACACAATTACAGACATTGGACATGCCTGCGGGTTAGGAAACAGCAGCTGCTTTAGCAGGATTTTCCGTGAATACCAAAACTGTACTCCCATAGAATATCGAAAAAATGGCAGGATAGTCATATCTTATGTCCGAAATAGAATAGATAAATAAAAAATTCTGCGTTATAATGATATATGGTACCGATTTTGTTATATCATTTGAAGGAGAACGCTATGTTTTATGAAGCCAAAGATTTTTTGGAAACCGCAGATAAGGAGACTTTGCATATTATTTCCA
>CAJULU010000027.1 GCA_910587575.1 uncultured Dorea sp. | reverse complement strand
AACTTTTTTTCTACTTTTTTCATATTTCTTTACTGTCCTTTTTGCAATTCCATCGTTTGCGTAACAGCTTAGTTAGATTACCATATTTGTCATATCTTGTCAACAATTATTTTCACTTTTTCCAATTTTTTTATCTCCCTGTGGGATATGCGATTACTTCCCCATTTTCCGAGTACAGAATCCCATCCTCACTATGGTAACAGGAATGGTCTTCTGCAGCTTCAATATACATCAGAAGAGGAAAACAGTCAAAAGCCCCCTGTTCAATATCACAGATATTCGCAGGAATATAAATTTCAATTACCTCTTCTTCAATATCCAGAAAAGCATCCGCCCTGATCCCCATACATTCCGGGTCTGCTGAAACAGCCAGAATCCCGTCCATGAGCACAAGATTGTCTGTAACCCCGGTGATATACCCCTGGGAATCCACAATAAATCCGGCAATTTCTATACTCTCGCCCTTTCCTCCCGTCCCCGTCTCTTCTTCCGGCACATCAACAGACAGTACATCTTCTCCCATATCAACAGAAGGTACATCCTCTTCTCCTATATCGACAATCGGCACATCTTCTTCTCTTACATCGACAGACGGTACATCCTCTTCTCTTACATCGACAGACGGTACATCTACATATGGTATATCAGGAATCTCCGAATCCCATATCCCTGTATTCCACTGACCCTGCGGCAGATCTCCTGCCGGCGCTGGCATCTCTGTTTTCCCCACTCCCCAGGCCGGTCCCAAAGCAGCCACGTTCCACCAGTCTTCTACCGGTTCTGCATCCTTCCTATCCCCCCAACCCCCCGACCGTCCCGCAGTATCAGTCCTCACTGCCTCCACCCGGTCAGAAAGTCCCGCCTTTTGCAGATGTCCTGTAATCTCCCATCCCAACGCATTTCTCAGTTCCTGTCCTTGCAAATCTGCCGGCACCCCGCTGACAATTCCATAAATACGCTCTCCTTCTCCACCGCAATCTGTCTTCATTTCCTGCCCGCATATCACATTTTCACTCATTTCCCTGCGAAAATCCACGGTATACTCCCTGACACTGCAGTACAAAACCCCCGACAGCGCCAGGAGACATCCCACTCTGCCAATCCGCTCCCACGGCACGATGATCTCGGACGGAATCCTCACCCCCAGAACCATTTCCATAATAGCCACCTCTCCCAGACTTCCTGTTATTTTTGTCATCTCCTTCTATTTTGATACTTCTTTCTTTCCATTCTGTCAAGACTTTTTCCATATTTTCCCAATTTTTGATTGTTTTTACTTATTATTCCGAATCTCCGGCAGACTCTGACATCCAAATACACACTAAATTCTACCGTACCGGAACCGGAATCATAATCTTAAGCACGTATTTCCCTTTCACTGCCTTTACCATACACTGTCCATCATACTTTTCTGCCGCTTTCCGAATATTGGAAAGACCGAACCCATGGAGAAATGGATCTTCTTTACTGGTCTTTCCATCGGACGGCTGGTCAGACTGCATATTATTCTCCACAGCAACCATCAGCATATCATGAATCCGGGCCGCTTTCGCCGTAATCAGCCGCATGCTTTCCGGCAGCTTCTCACTTGCTTCAATGGCATTGTCCAGCGCATTTCCAAAAATGGTACTAATGTCCAGAGGTTCAATAAAATTTCCCGCCTCAAACCGGATCTTCGCCTGGAAATCAATCTGCAGTTCCCTGGCCTTCCTCAGCTTGTCACGAATGATAATATCCAGAAAATCGTTTCCTGTGTGGTAGTAGGCTTCGTAGGCTTCTATCTCTTCCCGCAGCTTTTCAATCGATTCTCCCACCTCCTGGGAATGACCGTCCTGGGCCTTAAGTACCAGCAGATGGTTCTTCATATCGTGGTAAATGCTTCGCACCCTCTCTTCTTCACTGACCTTTTCTTTTACATAGTCAAGCTTCATCTGAAGCTCCCTGGCATCGTATTCTGTCTTTAAGGAATTACTGATGTAAGCAGCCAGACAGATTCCTCCAAAACTGGAAAAAACAGCCGCCCAGCAGATCGGATATACAATTACCATCTCTTCCGGCATAAAATAGATAATCGTAAAAATGGATACCACAGGGGCGATCAGCAGAATATCCACAATCATCCACATCCGCAGGGTCAGATTCTCTGTAATCTGTCTCAGATATTTCCGCAGGAACAGATATGCCGCCAGCCAGAACAGCGCCCTTGCCAGCACAAAACAGGTGTGGGTCAGAGTACTCACAAAAAGAGTCTGCCGGGTCCACTCCTCTGAACAATCAGACGCATTGGTCATCCAGAAAAAAAGCCTTTTCCCGGAATCTTCCATAATGTAATTTACCGCAATCACCGAAGGGTAGAATACAAGGACCGTCGTCAGTTTCTCCATCCAGCTTCCCCGGTAAAACACTGCCGTATACAGAATAAATCCCAGAAGGGGCCAGAGGACACCTGCCAGATCGTTTGAGAACACAACCACATTAAAAAGATGCGGACAGATAAGAAACGCCGCAATCTGAACCAGCCGGTTTTTCCGAAGCACAAGAAATTCCCGGATCATCAGAAAGATCACAAGAGCATTTCCCCAAAGCAGAAGAAACGTAACCAGATCCAATAATCTTATCATAGCATATCACCCCAGTATTCTGTCAGACGCTCCATGAATTCTTTACGCTTTGGCTGGCTGATCGGCAGCGTCTCTCCGGTAATCAGCGTTATCTCAAGCTTCTTTACCCCTTTTACAAAGAAAGGATTCACCAGATAACTGCTGTGACAACGGATGAATCCCTGAGGAGCAAGCTTCTGCGTGATCTCCTTCATGGTTTTGTAGCAGATAATATTTTCCCGCTCTGTATGAAAGAGGAGATTCCGGTTAAACGTCTCCACATAGCGCAGACTATTCAAAAAAATCCTGTAGTTTCCCGAATCATTGGTCACAATGATAAAGGGATTCTCCTCCCTTCGGCGGCGGGAAAGGAAACTGTCCAGTTCGGATTTCAGACGGGCATACTTCAGCGGCTTAATGATATAATCCATTGCCTGGTATTGATAACCTTCCAGGCCGTATTGAGTGAGGGTGGTCAGAAAGATAATGCCCACCTTTTCATCCAGTTCCCTTACACGTTTCGCCGCACGCAGACCATCCACCAGCTTCATCTGGATATCCAGAAAAATAAGATCAATGGTAGGGTCGTATTTCTCAATCAGTTCCAGGCCGTCATAGTATCTGGTAATCTTGATCTCTTCACCGGCCTCCTGTTCGTATCGTCTGAATTGTTCTGTCAAAGAATCGACAAGCAGACGTTCATCGTCACAAATCGCTAAGTGTATCATTCATCCAGTCTCCCTATTTATTCCATTGTACTCATGCCCATACAGGCAGAAAGCAAAGCTCTAGAGCCCGGCGCTGATCGCTTCACCCACGCTCTTTACCCCGATAATGCGGACTCCTTCGGCCTTCCCTAAAGACTTTACCGACACTTCCGGGATCACGCAGGTGGTAAACCCTAATTTCTTCGCCTCCGCCACCCGCTGCTCCGGCATGGATACGGCGCGCACTTCCCCGCTAAGTCCCACCTCGCCAAACACAATCACATCCTCGGCAATCGGACGGTTCTTATAGCTGGAAGCAACCGCCATCACAATTCCCAAATCCGCCGCCGGTTCGTTTAACCGGATTCCTCCGGCAATATTCACATAAGCGTCATAATTCGACAACGGCAGCCCGAGACGTTTTTCCAAAACTGCCATTAACAGATTGACCCGGTTATAATCCAGCCCCGCTGCCGTTCTTCTTGGCATTCCGAAACTGGTCTTACACACCAGGGCCTGGATCTCCATCAGCATCGGGCGGGTTCCTTCCATGGCACAGGCGACCACCGAACCGGAGGCATGCTCTGGCTTGCCGCTTAACATGAACTCCGAGGGATTCTTGACTTCCGCAAGTCCTTCCTTTCTCATCTCAAAGACACCGATCTCATTGGTGGAACCGAAACGGTTCTTCACCCCGCGCAGAATCCGGTAAGAGGCATGGCGGTCTCCCTCAAAATACAGCACCGTATCCACCATGTGTTCCAGTACCCTTGGTCCCGCCACGGTTCCTTCCTTGGTTACATGCCCCACGATAAAAATGGAGATATTCAGCCCCTTGGCAAGCTGCATGAAGATGTTGGTGGATTCCCGCACCTGGGTGACGCTGCCGGGCGCAGAACTTACCTCTTCATTGTACATAGTCTGAATCGAATCAATCACCACCATGTCCGGCTTCTGCTGCTCAATGATCCCCCGGATCGTATTCAGACTGGTCTCACAGAGGAGATAGAGATTCTCCGTAAATTCTCCCATTCGGTTCGCCCGCAGTTTAATCTGCTTTAAAGATTCCTCGCCGGATATGTAGAGAATCTTTTGTCCTGCGGCTGACAGCCGCTGGCAGACCTGCAGAAGAAGGGTGGATTTACCGATCCCGGGATCACCTCCTACCAGCACCAGGGAACCTTTGACAATACCGCCTCCTAATACCCGGTCCAGTTCTTCAATTCCTGTCAGCATACGGTCATCCTCGTCCGTCACAACACTTGAAAGGGTGACCACCCGCGTATCCCTGCGCTCCTTTACAGTCCTGGTATTCACAGGCGTTACCTTCTCCTCTGCAAATGTGTTCCATTCTTTACATGCCGGACACTGTCCCAGCCATTTTGCCTCTTCATGTCCGCAGTTCTGGCAGAAATATACACTCTTTTTTGCCTTTGCCATATTCACACTCCTTGTCACATCTAAAAAGGGGCCGCCTATGCAGCCCCATCTTCTTACACTCTCAATACCACTCTATTTCCTGACTACCTTTACCTCTACACTCCGGTCCGGCTCAAGTTCTGCGCTGACACTCAGCTTTCCGCTTAAGTTCGTCTTCATCACTCCCACGTTGATTCCGTCCATAAACACTTCATACTCGCTGTCAGCCCCCAACTCCAGCGTAAACTGTGCATCCTTCATACCGGAAACCTTAAATGACACGGTGTCTTCGTCTGCCCGGAAATTCTCAACAGCGGTTCCCGGAACAGACTCATATACGAACATTCCGTTCTTCTCAAGCTTGGTAATCTCGGCAAATGTCTTCACCTTGTATATGTCCCCCTGGAATTCGAAGCCGTCAAGCTTCGTCTTGCCCGTCAGCGTATAGTCTCCAAAACTAAGAGTTCCGTCTGCTTCCGTCTTTAACAATTCTTTCACTGCTGCCATATTTATCTCTCCTTCTGCGGTTCTTCTTTTGTACCCCTATTATATCTCAATTTCGTCTGAATTTGTAGTCTTTGGTATAAATTTTATTTCTTTTTTAGACAGTCCGACTACTACTTCCGAATCCCTCTGAACCGCTCCGTTTAAGATTGCCTCGGCAAGTCCGTCCTCCAGCTGGTTCTGTACCGCACGGCGCAGAGGACGTGCGCCGTACTTCTGGTCCGTCCCGGTCTCAACGATATGCTTCTTCACGGAATCCCGGATATTCAGACGGATTCCAAGCTGTTCCTCTGCACGGGCGGTAAATTCTCTGCATAACAGTCCCACAATCTTTTTCATCTGCTCCGCATTCAAAGGATGGAATACCAGAATCTCGTCAATCCGGTTAAGAAATTCCGGCCGGAAGATCAGTCTGATCTCCTTCATGACATTCCCTTTCATCCGCTTATAATCCCCCGCCGCATCTTCCTTGACATTAAAGCCCAGCTTCTTGGGATCGATAATCGTCTGCGCACCCGCATTGCTGGTCATGATGATGACCGTATTGCAAAAATTCACCTTCCGCCCCTGGGAATCCGTGACATGGCCGTCATCCAGCACCTGAAGCAGAATGTTAAACACATCCGGATGGGCTTTCTCGATCTCGTCAAAAAGGACTACCGAATAGGGCCTGCGCCTTACCCGCTCGCTCAGCTGTCCGCCGTCGTCATGCCCGATGTATCCCGGAGGCGCCCCGATCATCTTGGCAACACTGTGCTTCTCCATGTATTCCGACATATCAACACGGATCATAGACTCTTCATTCCCAAACAGCGCCTCGGCAAGAGCCTTGGAAAGTTCCGTCTTCCCTACACCGGTAGGTCCCAGGAACAGGAAGGAACCGATGGGGCGTCTGGGATCTTTTAAGCCCACTCTCCCTCGTTTGATGGCCTTCGCCACTGCGGTTACGGCTTCCTCCTGGCCGATCACCCTCTGATGAAGCACCTTCTCTAATCTGCTCAGTCTGACGCTTTCGGTCTCCGCAAGTCTCTGCACCGGAATCTTCGTCCACTGGGATACCACCTCTGCAATATCTTCCTCCGTCACGGTAAGACTGCGCTCCTCATTCTTCTTGTGGAAACGCTTCTTCACCTGCGAAAGCTTCTTTTCTGCTGCCTCCTGCTCCTTATGGATACGGGCAGCCTCCGGAATATTTCCGCTTCGGACTGCCTCTTCTAATGCCGCAGTCAGTTCCTCTACCTTCGTCTCCATCCCGGCAATATTCTCCGGAATCTTAAAACCCCGCAGACTCACCTTCGAACATGCTTCATCCAGCACGTCAATGGCCTTATCCGGCAGGAAACGGTCATTGACATAGCGGCCTGCCAGCTTCACCGCCGCTTCCAGGGCCTGTTCTTCAATCTCTACACGGTGATGATCCTCGTATCGTTTCTTAAGTCCTTTTAAAATGTCAAGACAATGTTCCTCTGTAGGTTCCTCCACCGTCACCGGCTGGAACCGCCGCTCAAGTGCAGCGTCTTTTTCCAGATATTTGCGGTATTCCGTGATGGTGGTGGCGCCGATTAACTGTACCTCTCCTCTGGCCAGAGACGGCTTCATGATATTCGATGCATTGATGGCGCCTTCTGCTCCTCCTGCACCGATAATGGTATGCACCTCATCCAGAAACAGAATGACATTCCCGGCTGACTTTACTTCCTGCAGCAGACGCTTCATCCGCTCCTCGAATTCTCCCCGGTATTTGGACCCGGCAATCATTCCCGCCAGATCCATGGTCAGAATCCTCTTATCCTTCATCCCCTCCGGGACATTTCCGGCAGCAATCCGGGCGGCAAGGCCCTCAATCACCGCCGTCTTGCCAACGCCGGGTTCTCCCACCAGACAGGGATTATTCTTGGTTCTTCTGCTTAATACCTGGATCAGCCGGTTAATCTCTTCCTCTCTTCCGATTACCGGATCCAGACGGCCTTCCTCTGCCTGAACGGTTAAGTCCGTACCGAACTGCTCCAGCATTCCTTCCCGCTTTCTGCTGCCTCCCTGAAGGATCTCCTCCTGGTATTCTTTCGGATCACCGCCCAGAACAGTAAAGATATCCTGGTATAATTTCTGCATATTGACATTCAGCGTCAGCAGGATACGGGTCGCCACACAGTCCGGATCCCTCAGAAGCGCAAGCAGCATATGTTCCGTGCCGATCTTATCTGACCGGAAATGTGCGGCCTCCACCCTGCTCTCTTCCAGAATGTACTCAAGCCTGGGGCTGGTCTCGGGATGATGCGCCACAGCCGTGTCACCAACCGGGCAGACCAGTTCGTCTACCACCTTGCGGATACTCTCTTCATTCACTCCGTTCATGCCGAGCACCTGCCCGGCCACTCCAGTGTAGACTTCTCTTAATCCAAGGAGCAGATGTTCTGTTCCGACGTAGGGATGGTTCAGTTTCCTGGCCGTATCCCTCGCAATTTTTAACACTTTGTTCGCCTGTTCTGTATAATTCATCAATGTCTTTTCCTTTCCTGTCGTCTGCCATCGGCTGTCTATACGCTGCCGTATTCCTGGTAAATCTCGTCTACCAGGGCGTGCACTTCTTCTTTCGAAATATTCTTGCACCTTCCTCTTGCCAGGAGCACCCTCAGCTGCTCTTTCATCTCCAGCAATGCCCTCGCTTTGTTCATGTCGATGGCTATGACCGCACCTTTCCTCCTGTCCAGCTGGATGAATCCCTCCTGCTTCAGGATCGCATAGGCCTTGTTCACGGTATGCATATTGATGCCCACCGTGTTCGCAAGCTGACGGACTGACGGCAGAGAGTCGCCTTCCTGGATCAGATTCATGGCAATCCCCATGATAATCTGATTCTGGAGCTGGACGTAGAGCGCTTCATCGCTGTTAAAATCAATTTCTATCAGCATTGATACCACCTTTTCCTATTCTGTCTGTTCTTTTGTTCTAGGCATACTATAACATAAATAGAGAGCAGTTACAAGACAAAATGTAACCCCTCTGAAATCCAGCCGCCGTCTAATGGTTACTTTGATTCACCCCTCTGGTTACAATCCCCTCGCCATACTTCCCCCGTACTTTCTCAAGTGCCTGGTTGATTCTTCTCTTCTTTTCCTGCTTCGGATCATACCGGAACTGCGGATCGAAGATGGTAAGCTGCTCCGGTTCATCCTCCTGTGTCAGCTTCGAACTCCGGATTCCCAATAACCGGATGGGCGTCTGATCCCACAGCTCCCGGAATAAAACGACCGCCTCCTCATAGATATCCTCGTCCCGGTTTGTCCCTCTCTCTAACTGCTTCTGATGGGAAACACTCTCAAAATTATAATACTTAATCTCCACACTTAACATCTTCGCCTTCTGTCCTGCTCTGCGAAGACGCCTTCCCACACTGGCGGCAAGTTTATTCAGGACTTCCCTGGCCTCATCCTCTGTAACCGCGTCCCTGGCAAGGGTAGTAGAGTTACCGATTCCTTTTGCCTCGGCCCGCTCCGTTTCCACCACTGCACTTCCAATGCCATTAGCAGACTCCCAGAGTCTGCGCCCATGGCTTTTCAGATGAAGTTCCAGAAGCTTCGGATCCATAACCGCAAGTTCCCCAATCGTAAAAATCCCCAGTTTCTGCAATACTTCCACGCTGGAATGCCCCGCCATATAAAGCTCTGACACCGGAAGGGGCCACATCCTTTCCCGAATCTCTTCCGGGAACAAGGTATGCACTTTATTGGGTTTTTCAAAATCCGAAGCCATCTTAGCCAGCAGTTTATTACTGGAAATCCCCACATTCACCGTAAACCCGAATCTTCGGTATACCTCATTCTTAATCTCCATGGCTCCTTCTACCGGAGAATGATAGTCTCTTACGTTCCCGGTAAAATCCATATAACACTCATCTACACTGACCTGTTCGATCACGGGCGTATAGGTCCGCAAAAATTCCATCAGCCTCTCGCTGTACCGGCTGTACAGTTTATGGTCCGGCGATGCCATCACCAGTCCCGGACATTTACGGAAAGCATTGGCCACCGGTTCACCCGTACGGATCCCGTACTTCTTTGCCGGAATAGATTTCGCCAGCACAACGCCGTGCCTGGACTTCTGGTCACCGCCGATAATAGAAGGAATCAGACGCAGATCCCTTGCGGCTCCACTTTTCAGCTCTTCTACTGCCGTCCAACTAAGATATGCCGAATTCACATCAATATGGAAAATCACCGCCAAGTAAACCACCTCCAGTCTGTGTATATTTTATCTCTTTTTCAGCCTCTGTCAAGACTAATCCACTTCCTGGCGCAATCTGCGGGAAATAAAACCCTAATTTTGAATAAAACAAAAAAGAAGCCCCAGACGGTGTTGCCGCTGCCGCACTGTCCGGGATTCCTTTTCTTTCTCATTATCCTTCTTTTACTTCACAAGGCTCCTTACATCTACATATTGACAGCCTTCAAAGCTGTCTGCCACATTCTTACAGGTCAGCTTTCCATCATAAGTATTAATGGCTGAGTAAATTACTTCATTCTCCTTACAAGCCCCTTCAAGCCCCTTACCTGCAATCTGCAGCCCATAGCCCAGCGTTGCGTTCGTCAGTGCAATCGTAGACGTTCTCGGAACCGCTCCCGGCATATTGCCCACGCAGTAATGCACGACTCCGTCCTCGATATAGATCGGATCATCATGGTAAGTCATCCTGGTAGTCTCACCGCAGCCGCCCTGGTCAACGGCAACATCTACGAACACGGCGCCCGGCTTCATCTCTTTCAGATATTTCTTCTTAAACAACTTTGGAGCCGCTTTTCCCGGAATCAGCACGGAACCGATGACAAGGTCTGCTTCCTTCACGGAGTTCTCAATATTCGCATCGTTAGAAGCAAGAGTCTGAATCCTTGCCCCGAAAATATCATCCAGATATGCCAGTCTCTGCAGATTCACATCCAGAATCGTGACATTCGCCCCCATGCCTACAGCGATCTTGCAGGCATTGGTTCCCACGGATCCGCCGCCAAGAATGACCACGTTCGCTTTCGGCGTCCCCGGCACTCCGGCAAGAAGCACGCCTTCCCCGCCGTAAATCTTCTCCAGGTACTTCGCACCCTCCTGCACGCTGAGCCGTCCGGCAATCTGGCTCATGGGTGCAAGAAGCGGAAGCCCTCCGCTGCGGTCCATCAGCGTCTCATAGGCGACTCCCTTCACCTTCGCAGCCAGCAGGGCATCGGTCTGAGGCCGGTCAGCCGCAAGATGAAGATAAGTATAAAGAATCAGCCCCTCATGAAACAGAGGATATTCCTCGGGCAGAGGCTCCTTCACCTTGACCATCATCTCCACGGTATCCCATACTTCTTTTGCCGTATCAAGAATCTTTGCTCCGGCTGCCTCGTATTCTGCGTCCGTGAATCCGGAACCCGCTCCGGCTCCCTTCTCAATATAAACATCGTGTCCCGCATTCACATAACTCTTCACATTGTCCGGGATCATTCCCACACGAAACTCATTGTTTTTAATTTCCTTCACGCTTCCGACTTTCATTTTCTTCAACCTCCATACCATACTGATTTCCCCTTGCCGTAATTCGGACTCCTCCGTCTTCGGAATCACCTTTGATCAGCAAGAGCGTTCATTTTCTCCGTCTTTCTTTGAATAATATTTTTCATTTATAATATTTTATGAAGAATATTATTCATTTATCTTTTATTATACTAGCACAAGTCAGTAGAATATTCAATAAAAGTTATTTTTTTCACAAGTTTTTTTAATTATGCATCAGAAATCAGAATTGTATTTACAATTTTCCTTGCATATTTCCGTGATTCATGCTTAAATCATAATAGACGCCATGTGACAGATATTTACAAAATCATAAAACTTCGGAGGTACTTTCTCTATGAGTGAACTGAGTGAACTGATCCATAATGCCAATCTGACGAAAACACAGAAAATGATAGCCAGGTATATCCTGGATCACTCTGCCGATGCCTGCTTTATGACTTCTACGGAGATCGCCATGCATCTGAACGTCAGCGAATCCTCGGTCATCCGTTTCAGCAGATCCTTAGGGTTCGGCGGATTTATGGATTTTCAGAAACTGCTGAGAAAGGAATATCAGGACAAGGTTCTCAGTATATCCAGCACAATCACGGTGCCTGCGCAGCGTGTGGCCAAGAGGGCAAAACTGGAGCGGAATTCAGATTATATCAACCGCCATTTCAAGAATGCCCTCCAGAATCTGGAAACCTTGTTTACCACCAATACATTAGACGCATTTGAGGAGGCCGCCGATCTCATTATCGCCGGCAAACGCAAATATATTGCTGCAACCAGGGGCAATGCCTGTCTGGGTGATTATTTTCTCCTGTACCTAAAACACATCCTGCCTCATGTGACTTCTACCAATACGGCCGCCATCAGCCCCATTGACCACATGTGCAACATCACGAAGGAGGACTGCCTGATTGTTTTCAGTTTTCCCAGATATTCTTCCCTTGACCGGGTGACAACGGAGATGGCAAGGGAAGCCGGCGCCAGTATCGTCGTGATCACGGACAAGCCAAGCGCACTGCTTGCCCAGTACGCCACCGCACTGATCACCGTGCCGGTTGACAGCAACGCTTTTTTCAACTCGCTGATCGGGCCCCAGTTTGTTGCAGAGATACTGCTTGACACCATCAGCCATAAGGTAAGCGGGATTGAGAAACGTTTGAGGAAGATTGATAAATATCTTGATAAACTGGGGATCTACTAAGATCAAATGTGCGCCGCCAGGCATACAACGACACCGGGGTACAGACGTCTTTTACGCCTGTACCCCGGTATGATTTACGCCTCGTCAATCGCTTTCCCGATATCGTGACGCATATATTTATTATCGAATTCCACCCATTCCGTTGCTGCATAGGCATTTGCCCTGGCCTCTTTCAAGTCTTTTCCTTTTGCCGTAACGCCAAGCACACGCCCGCCGCTGGTCACAATCTGCTCCCCGTCATACTTCGTTCCGGCATGGAAGCAGTAATATCCTTCATGCTTCTTAAATTCATCCAGTCCCGTAATCGGAAGTCCCTTTTCGTATGCCACGGGATACCCGTCACTGGCAAGAACCACACAGACTGCCGCATTATCTTCAAACTGCAGATCTACCTGGTCAAGAGTTCCGTCAATACATGCCTCCACCACTTCGATGATATCATTCTTCATCCTTGGCAGAACCACCTGCGCCTCGGGATCACCGAACCTTGCATTGTATTCCAGTACCTTTGGCCCTTCTTCCGTCAGCATGAGACCGAAGAATATCACACCCTTGAATGGTCTTCCTTCCGCCTTCATGGCATCCACAGTCGCCTGGTAAATATACTTCTTACAGAAGTCTTCCACCTCCCTGGTATAGAAAGGACTTGGAGAAAAGGTTCCCATCCCGCCGGTATTCAGACCGGTATCCCCGTCCCCGGCACGCTTGTGATCCTGGGCCGAAGTCATGGTCTTAATGGTATTCCCGTCCACAAAGGATAACACAGACACTTCACGGCCTGTCATGAATTCTTCAATCACCATCTCATTTCCGGCATCACCGAATTTCTTATCCTGCATGATGGTCTTTACACCTTCTTTTGCCTCCTCAGGCGTATTGCAGATCAGCACGCCTTTCCCCAGGGCCAGACCATCGGCCTTCAGGACAATCGGGAATTTTGCCGTCTCAAGATATTCAAGCGCCTTGTCAGCGTCAGTAAAATTCTCATACGCTGCAGTCGGAATGTGATATTTCTTCATTAAGTCTTTAGAAAATGCTTTGGAACCTTCCAGGATTGCCGCATTCTTCCTTGGGCCGAATGTGCGGATCCCCGCAGCCTCCAGTTCATCCACCAGGCCGCCCACCAGCGGATCGTCCATACCGACGATCACAAGGCCGATCTCCTTCTCCTTTGCAAATGCAACAATCTTATCAAATTCCATGGCGCCGATGGGGGCGCACTGGGCATACTCGGCTATCCCTGCATTTCCAGGCGTGCAGTAAATCTTATCCGCTTTCTCACTTCTGGCCACACAGTAAGCAATCGCATGCTCCCTTCCGCCGCTTCCGACAATCAACACGTTCATCTTCTGATTTCCTCCATTTCTTGTGTCAACTTCCAATTATTCCACATATGACTGCCGTAACAGCCAGTAATGTCCTCATAGACAGATCACAGCCTTTCCATCCTGAACCGACACTTTCCCATTGGCAATCAGATCAATCGCCTGGGGCAGAATCTTCCACTCGGCCTGCTCCATCACCCGTTTCTGCAATACCGCCGGCGTATCTCCCGGTTCAACCTCCACAGCCTTCTGCAGAATAATCGGGCCTGTATCCGTTCCTTCATCCACAAAATGCACGGTTGCCCCTACCACCTTAACCCCCCGGGCGAGAGCCGCCTCGTGTACTTTCAGACCATAAAAACCCGTCCCACAGAAAGAAGGGATCAGTGACGGATGAATATTAATGATGCGGTTCCTGTATTTCTCAATCATAGCCGGCGGAATCACAACCAGAAAACCTGCCAGGACGATCAGATCCGGCTTCCACGCATCTACGGCTTCTATAAATTTCTCATTGAATTCTTCCCGGGAAGCAAATTCCTTCGGCGAGATACATCTGCTGGCAATCCCATGCTTTTTTGCCCGTTCCAGAGCATATGCATTCTTATTATTGCTGATTACGCCAGTAATCCGGGTATTGGTGACTGTTCCTGACTCCACCGCATCAATAACCGCCTGTAAGTTCGTTCCGCCCCCGGATACCAGTACCAATACTTCTAGCATAATGCAACTCCCTTTTCTCCTGCCTCAACACGGCCTGCAACATATGGCTGGTCACCTGCTGCCCTGACCGCCTCCAGAGTCTGGTCCACATCGGCAGGATCTACGGCAATGACCATTCCAAGCCCCATATTGAATGTGTTGTACATCATCTCTTCCGTGATATTCCCCTTCTGCGCCAGAAGCCTGAATATGGCCGGGACTTCGTAACTATCCTTCTCAATCACTGCCCTTACGCCCTCCGGCAGCATTCTGGGAATATTTTCGTAAAAACCGCCGCCCGTAATATGGCTGCAGCCCTTAACCGTCACACCGCTGTTCTTAATTTCCTTCAGCGCCTTCACATAAATTCTGGTCGGTGCAATCAGCGCTTCTCCTAACGTCTGACCCAGTTCTTCATAATATGTATCCAGCGATTCTTTCGTCATCTCAAACACCTTGCGGACAAGAGAGAATCCGTTACTATGGACACCGCTTGACGCAAGGCCGATGAGCACGTCCCCCGGCCTGATATCTTCACCGTTAATGATCTCTTTCTTTTCCGCCACGCCAACGGCAAAGCCCGCAAGGTCATACTCATCCTCCGGCATGAGCCCCGGATGCTCTGCAGTCTCGCCGCCTACCAGCGCACACCCGGACTGCTTACAGCCTTCTGCCACGCCGCTTACGATGGAGGCAATCTTCTCCGGATAATTCTTTCCACAGGCAATATAATCCAGGAAAAATAACGGTTCTCCCCCCGAACAGGCAATATCATTGACACACATGGCTACCGCATCGATTCCGATGGTATCATGCCTGTCCATAAGAAACGCAAGTTTCACCTTGGTTCCGCAGCCATCCGTTCCTGACAGAAGAACCGGCTCCTCCATCTTCTTGATTCCGCTTAAATCAAATGCACCTGCAAACCCTCCAAGGCCGCCTAATACCTCCGGACGCATGGTTTCCTTTACGTGCTTCTTCATTAATTCCACTGATCTGTAACCAGCTTCGATATCCACTCCGGCGTTTTTATAATCCATATTTTGTCTCCTTATTCTGACTTATGAATATAGTTTGTTCTCTCTTTATGAATTCATCCAGTATGCGAAACCAGATACAGGCTATCCGAGATAAGCCTCATATCCAATCTCATCCAGTCTGGCAGCCTTCGCCTGAACCGTCTCTTTCATTTCCCGGGAATACTCTTTCAGCTTATTCAGTAACTCTTCATCCGACGTAGCCAGAATCTTCGCCGCAAGAATCGCCGCATTCATCCCGCCGTCAATGGCAACCGTTGCAACCGGGATTCCCGGCGGCATCTGTACAATGGAAAACAGGGCGTCTTCCCCGGCCAGATTCTTACCTGACATGGGAACTCCCACGACCGGCATGGGAAACAATGCCGCACACATTCCCGGCAAGTGTGCCGCCATCCCGGCGCCTGCAATAATTACCTTCATCCCTTTTCCTTCCGCAGCCTTCGCCCATTCAAAAAATACATCCGGCTCGCGGTGGGCGGAAATAATCGTCATCTCATAGTCAATACCTAATTTTTCCAGCATCGCCGCCGCCTTGCTCATCACCTTAAGATCCGAGTCGCTGCCCATCACAATACCTACTCTTGGCATACCTGTTCATCCTTTCTTTTGTCTGCATATTTCTGTTCACGGCTTCATAATACCTTATTTCCCGGCATTTTTCAATGGCTCATTCAGAATCCCGGTTCCGGCAAGAACAAATCTCCCATCCTCAAGAAGCACCGTTTCCTTCCCGTCCCCCGAAATCACCGAAATCCTCTTTAGTTCCTCATAAGGAATGGTAATATCCGTATGACACTGGTAGTAAGCTTTCGACACATCCTCCCTGCGCAGAATGGATACCGAATTATCCCTGGCCACAATCTCTTTACCGTCCGGATTATATACTTTCACATCCTCACTCCAGCTGTAACAGGTATCCCCCACGGCAAAATGAGGCCCCATCTTCTCGGCAATCAGAATCGGCATCTTCTCTTCAATTCCATATTTTTTCGCCGCCACATAAGCTGTTGTGTTGGTTCCGATTGCAAATTCACCCATAGGCAGGGTCTTATGCTTATGAAGAATATTTTCAAAAATATACTCTCTGTTCTTTTCTTCCTCATCAAAATTACTGCAGCGGTAATCCGTAATCATTCCGTCTGCAAACGTCATCTCCAGATCCCGGTACTGCAGTCCGTTGAGATACACCTTACTGACATGAAGAATCCCGTCCGTTCCTTCCAGCACAGGGGAAGTGAACACTTCACCCACAGGAATATTCACATCTGCAACACAATTCTCAAATGCCGTTTCTTTGGCCGGATCCTTCAGTTCATGGATCCGTACCTTCAGATCCGTATGGTTTCCGTTACCGCCAAGGACATGAACATACTCTCCCTGATCCAGCGCATCAATCAGCTTCTGCTGCACCTTCTCATAAGTCCTGGAATCCAGCGTATTAATCCGGATGATCTCGTCAAAAATCTCCTCATAACGATCCCCGATCTCCGGCAGCGGATAAGCGATAATGGTAAAACTGCGTTCGTCTCCCCGGATGTACTGGTTCGTAATCTGGCTCTGACGGCTGTAGAGATTTCGCTGCAGCTCTTCCTGCTTTTTCGAAAGATGAACCGCTTCCTCTTTCTGTTCCGGTGAAAAGGGCGTCTCTCCGAACATATCAATACACGCCGGACCTGCCGCTTTTCCCGCCAGTTCCTTATGATGCCCGTAAGTAGTCTGAATCACTTCCAGTCTCCGCTCCACAAACTTTTTGTCCAGAAACAGCGCCTGATCATTCCGATGGTCATACTCGTACTGCTTATTGGGAATTGCACCATAGTATCCCTGTTTCAGATGCCCCCGTTTCGTCAGAACACTGACCCCGGAACGTACGATGACCGGCCTGAGACCCATTTCCCTGAAATTCCAGACAGCCTGGCGGATCACACGTTCAAACCCCAGTACATAACGGATCTCAACGACTCCCTTTTTCGACAGATCTTTTCCTGTATTCACGAATCCCGTCCGATATCCTTCTGTGTAGACATCCGCCATCCGACGGATCTGAGCTTCGGGAAGTTCCATCAGATGTCCTGCGGTACGCAGTTCGTTATCGCTGATATACTCCCCGAACTGATACAGATAACGCAGATCATTCAGGTTACTGTTCTGAATCATGTCTGCGGCGAAGGATTCCAAAGGATCTATCTGCTCACGGATCCGTCCGGCCACGAACACATCACAATAGTCACTGGCATACCAGTAAATACTCTCCTTTATCCTCCCGATCCCGGGCCTTTCGTCTTCTTCAAACTGGTTATAGATCTCAATGAGCAGTTCATACACAATATCCAGATATTCCGTCTTCTGCTCAAATACATACGCAATACATCCCCTGAGTTCTGTATAAAGGAAACTTAAGACCTGCCCGTATTCTCTGCCCAGCTGTGCGGCTGCAAAAGCCGGATTCCCATAACTTGTCCCATAGGCCTCTGGCAGTATGTCATGGTACAGCCGGTGATTCCACAACTGCAGTTCCTTAAGTTCCAGATTCCGGTAAGTACCGTCCAGAATCAAAGCCCGGACTTCATCCATCATAAGGACAAATTCAGCCATTTTATGAAAAAATTCCCGAAATGGAGTTCCCACGGTATCCTCGTTCTTCATTTTCCGGATTCTTCCTACCGCCAGTCCATATCTTTCGTCTATCATCCGATCAGCCTCCCTCCTCTCATCTGACCAGCCCTCTGATAAATATAGAAGCCAGGCCCAGCAGCACAACCATATTGACTCCTACGCCTACCTTGCAGGTGATGTAATTCTTCTCTCTTTCCTTAAATCCCCGGTTCCCAAGCCAGGTTCCGATCCCTGCAAGGGCGATCGTCCCTAATCCCACAAACCCCAGCAGCATTCCGATCTCTCCCTTCTCCCGGTAAGAGATGGATACCATCAGAAATAACAGAAGAAGCACCACAAAAGCATAGCAACAGGAATAGATTCCCTTCCTCGCATGGCGGGGTTTCGCCTGCCCGTACTTCGTAATCCTCTTCCGCTGCTTCTCTCTGGCTTTCGCCATCGCTTTTGCCCTATCTTCTTCCGTAACGATCTTTTTTCTTATAAACATATCTTCTCCTTACCGCCGCACAGACCACAAACATGATATAACCGGCAATCCCTCCCAGGGTATTTAAAAGAAGGTCATCCACATCAAAGCTTCCCACCTTCGTAATTAACTGGAAGGTCTCTACACACAGGCTCAGGCCAAAACTGTAGAACACCGTAGAAAAAAAACTTCTGTACCTGCTCGCCATGGGCATAAAGAACCCAAACGGCATAAAGATGATTACATTTCCAAATAAATTCGTGAACATGGCGAACAGCCCGACCTTATCCCGGTAATTCCAGAATCTTTTGATCTCCTTAAAGAGCACGAGGTTATAGTGATACTCCTGCATCTCCCCCGTCCGTCCGTACCAGTCAGAAAATATCAGAAAATAGATGATAAATGCAATATATAATACAAATAATATTTTCCCTAAAAAACGGATTCTCTTATTACGCTTAAAACTCAAACATCAGGCTTCCTTTCTGTCCAGACTTCCTTCGGAACCATGTGCCTGATCCCACGCACAGTCCCTTTGCGCAGGTCTAAAAAGTAAGCCCCCGCTTCTCTTTCAACAGGCGTGCTCCGCCCACAATCGTGATAACTCCTGCCGTGACTCCCACGACCGCCACGATAATGCCAACCACAATACCCGATATCCCGGCAAAATTCATCGCCTTGTATGCCTTCTCATTCATAGATTTCCCTCCTGCCTTTGAAATCAGTCTGCCTGGCAGACTGCCTGCACGCCGCCAGAACATGACGGCTTCCTTTCAGAGCCATGCCTTCCCGTATGTATGCTGTCAGGCCTGCCAGCCCTTGGGGCAGTTCCTTAGCTTACACCATACATTTTATAATATGCGTCGATTGCCGTTTTTAATGTATCATCAATGATAATTCTTCCCTGGCATTCTCTGTTGTACAGATATTCCACTACCTCATCCATGGTCACGATTGCTCCCGTCCGGAAACCGTACAGGTCTGCGATCTCGTCCAGGGCGCATTTTCTGCCGTCTTTGCCTGTTTCCATGCGGTTTAAGGACACCATCAGGCCCTTGATCTCCACATTCCCCTGGGCTTTGATGATCGGAAACGTCTCTTCAATAGACTTGCCGGACGTGGTTACATCCTCGATGATTACGACTCTGTCGCCATCCTTAAGAGCGCTTCCCAGAAGGATGCCGGTATCACCGTGATCCTTCACCTCCTTCCGGTTGGAGCAGTAGCGGATGTCTTTTCCGTATAATTCACTGATTGCCATGGCTGCCGCTACGCTTAACGGGATCCCTTTGTATGCAGGCCCGAACAAGACGTCAAAATCCAGGCCGTAATTGTCATGGATTGCCCTGGCGTAGTATTCTCCCAGCCTGCGCAGCTGCGATCCTGTCACGTATGCGCCGGCATTCATGAAGAACGGAGACTTCCGTCCGCTCTTTAATGTGAAATCACCGAATTTTAAGACGTCGGATTCTACCATGAATTCTATAAATTCCTGTTTGTATTGTTCCATATCGTGTCACTCCCCCTTATAGACAGGCTTTAACGCCATTTTCCTAATTCTAACATAACTGCTGTGTATTTTCAATTCACCAGGTTAAAGAATTTCTTTGTATTCCTGTTATTGCAGAAAAGACAAACTTATATCTTTTCCGGCCAGTCCAATATAACGCTCTTCTGCATAGGCACACTGGAAAGCATCCCAGGCTGCATCCAGATGTCCCTCACTATAAGAAAGTTGTCCGTCTGCCAATATCAGATTTGCTTTTTCATCAGCAAAAGCACCTTTAGCCTCCTCTTTCCAACGTGCCAGGATTTGTCGTGCCTCTGACAAGCTATCGCCTCCTGCATTCGCAAAATCGCCGTATGATTATCCCCTTGACCATTGAGCAGTCTGGTTTCCCAGTACAATACAATACTTTTGGAGCCACCGATTTCCTGAACGTTTTTATAGGACTCCAGTTTTTCCATCAGCTTTTTTAGTTCAGCATATGGAAGCAATAAGTTTCTACCAGTTTCCAGAATATGAACCAGATTATAGAATCGGTGGACCGGATCCAATTCACCGATCTCTTCCGCTAAAAGCATCACTCTGAGAGCCCTTTTTTAGTGACTCCCAACGTTTCCAACCGCCCCTCTTTAGCATCTAAAAAATCCTCCACTGCAGCAAACTTACGACAGATCATTTCGATTGCATCATCTCTCAAAGCAGCTTCTCTAAATCCTTCCAACAAGGTTCGAGACAAGAAACGCTTCTTTCTTGCTTTTTTCAGCTCTTTCAAAGCTTCATGAACCAGTCGTCCCTCTTTATAGATCTGGTCTTTGATTTGCTTCGCAATCAACTCAGCCGAATCAGTCCGTCTATCATAAGAGAATGTGAGCCGGTCACCAAAATCTACTGGTGCACTTCCTTTTTCTCTTGAATCTTTATCGCGGAGGGCAAACACCGGGCGGGTATCGTCGCTAATCAAGATGCCTCCCACTTCCATCATTACGTTCGGGTTCAGTTCGCTGATTTCTGCCACAAAAACATGGGCATCAGCGATATGGCACTGTATATTCTTCACCAACGTGTCTGCTTTATAGGAATCCCTCGCAAGCTGAACTTGAAAATAAAACGGAGCTCTCTCAAATACTTGCCGGACAGCTGTCTCCACAGGTTTGTAAGAATCATCGAAAGGCGTTATCATAAACAGCCGGATATACTCGATCGGGTCAGCATTCGGTCTGGTCATCGTCTTGTTCTGCAGTTCATTTATCATATCATTTGCCACCTTCAGCTGATCCATTACCTCTACCAGCCTGGTCATCATCTGAACGATATCGTCATAAACGATATTCATGCTGCGTTCCGTTAACTGATGTGAATATAAAAGCGCATTGTCGTAAAGTACCGTTAATATACTCTGCATATCATTTTGATGAAGTTCTTTCCCGTGTTCGGTCAGCAACCGGATCAACCGGTTACTGCTGTTCAAGGTCATATGGACAGGTCTCACGACCAGACGATTACTCAATTTATCCAGAACACCGCCAAAATTCTCATGTATTTCCGAAGAATTCAGCAGCTTTTGAATATCACGTTCTATTTTTTCACCCTCTGATTCAATAATAATAGCCGGAACTTTCGCCGGAGCATACAACTTGGTGCTCGCCATCATCATATTTACCAGGTTACACATCACATCTAAAAAAATCTGGAAAGATGAAGAATGACTCGGCATTAAACAACGCAAAATAGAAATGCGCCCAAACAGCATTAGCCATTCGGGCGCATGAGATACAATTATTGTTTTTAGACTGAATTATTTCATGTTGATTGCAGCAATTCATCCTTTCTGCTTCTCTGAAACTATAACCGGTTCGAAAAAAGTATCTGGTTTGTCCTGATTAAAGATTTCATTTGCCCACATAACGGTTACAAGATCTTGTGTATCAGAAATATTTTTAATAGAATGTGTAAAACCTGGTTTTATAACCACTGTCTGTATGTTCTCTCCGCTGACTTCATACTCTTCTATCTCATCTGTGCCGATCTGACGTTCCTGAATCAGTCCATTTCCGGAAACTACAATAAATTGCTCAAGTTTGGTATTATGCCAGTGAAGTCCTTTCGTTACGCCTGGCTTTGTGATATTCACAGAGACCTGCCCGTGACTGGAAGTCTTCAGCAGTTCCGTGAAACTTCCCCGGTCATCACGCTTCATCTCCAGTGAATATACGGATTTCTCCTTCGGCAGATAACTACTGTACATGGAATAGAGCTTATACTGAAAAGATCCAGGAACCAGCTCCGGAACCATATGCGTTTCTTTCTGTATTCTGAACTGCTCCAGACATTCCACAATATAACCGAGAGTCGCTTTATGCGTAACCGGCGCATAGCAGTATTTTCCTGTTTCAACATCTCTCGGCGTTAAACCGTCATACTCCGACCCATCCACAACTTCTCCGGTCTTTGGATACTCACAGCGATGTGGCCGCCCTTCCAGAACATTGTACATTTCTTCGATAAGGTCGTCAATAAAAAGAAGTTCCAGTTCCGTATCCGGATCATTTACCGTAAAAGGCCGGTCATTTGCAACTGACCAGCAGAATGTTCCTACGGCAGAATTATAATGCGGTTTCACAAATTTCCCTATAAGATTCGGGAACCGGTAAACATAAACCAATGATCCGGTCTCCTTTGCATAGCGGAAGAATAAATCCTCTCCTGCGCGCTTGCTCAGCCCATATTCACTCATACCGAATCTTCCGGCACAGGCTGCCTGTACAGAGGAAGAAAGCATCACAGAAGCTTTGTTATGATGTTTTTTCAATGTTTTAAGGAGCACCGAGGCAAACCCATAGTTTCCCTCTGCAAATTCCTTCGGATTCTGAGGTCTGTTAACACCGGCAAGATGAAATACAAAAGAACAATCCGAGCAGAAACGGTCCAGTTCTTCCTCCGTATTCTGTCTGTCGTATTCATAAATTTTCTCTATCCGGATTCCAGGCCTCGTCCGATTCTTCCCATCCCGGATATTTTTCAGATTCTCTACCAGATTACGGCCTACAAATCCAGCCGCCCCTGTAACCAAAATATTCATAACTATCTCCTGTAATTATATTATAATCATTTCATTTTTATGGTACTTATCTGTCTTCTTTGCAGTAAAACCTATCAGAAATAAATACCTTCTGAACCGCCTGAATAGCCGTAGTATTTTTTTAGCGCTTTATCCTTTTCCTGGCCTTTCAGATTTCCTAAATGAAGGGATTCTCTTTTGATCTTCTCAAAATACTCATCAGCAGTCTTAATAACTCTGGCCGGAACACCTGCCGCTACCGAGTTATCTGGAATATCCTTTGTAACGACTGCCCCTGCTCCGATCACAACATCATTCCCGATTCTGACTCCGGGAAGAAAAATCACATTGTTTCCTATATATACGTTATTACCTATCGTTATCGGTTTCGTTATTTCCAAGTCCGGAACCCGGTTCCGGAATAATAACGTACCCCCATCATGTGTTACGAATTTTACACCATCTGTTATATGTACATTATATCCAAGAGTAATGAGCCATGGTTCTGTTCCCCAGCTAATCCTTCCATAGAGATGTACCCCCCCCCGGACATATTCACACCGATTTTCTTAGCATATCCGATATGATTCCACCTTATCATCAACATCCTATATATGGTTCTATACAATCTTTTTAACATAAATGTCTCCCTTTCCCGGTGCTCTGGCTTTCCTGCTCTAAAGCTTTCCTCACATAATCTGTGGTAAGAATCTTTTTCACCACGCCGTCTACGCCGAGCCGGTTGGTGTTATGAGACGTATAACTTTCTCCCGCTTCCGTCTGTACCTGGCCTTTTACAAAAAATTTATCATAGTTCAAATCACGGTTATCTGCAGAAACTCTGAAATATTTCCCCATATCTTCACAACGAAGGCACTCCTCTCTTGTCAGAAGTACCTCATAGAGTTTTTCACCGTGTCTGGTACCAATGATATTCGTACCAGTGTCCCCGAACAGTTTCTGCACACCTTTTGCCAGATCCCCGATTGTACTTGCATCCGCTTTCTGAATAAACAGATCCCCTGGCCTGGCATGATCAAAGGCATACTTCACAAGATCAACCGCTTCATCAAGATTCATCAGAAAGCGGGTCATGGCCGGATTCGTAATCGTAATGGGATTTCCGGCTTTTATCTGATCAATAAAAAGAGGAATAACCGAACCTCTTGAACACATGACATTACCATAACGTGTACAACAGATCACTGTTCCTCCGCGTTCAGCCGCTACTCTTGCATTGGCAAAAATAACATGCTCCATCATAGCTTTGCTGGTTCCCATCGCATTGATCGGGTATGCGGCTTTATCCGTACTGAGACATACCACTCGCCTTACCCTTGCATCAATCGCTGCGTGAAGCACATTATCCGTCCCTTCTACATTCGTTCTGACTGCCTGTATTGGGAAGAACTCGCATGACGGAACCTGCTTGAGAGCAGCCGCATGAAAAATATAATCAACGCCTGGCATGGCATCTGCTACCGACCTCAGATCTCTGACGTCACCTATGTAGAATCTGACCTTGTCTGCATGCTCGGGATACCTGGCCTGCAGATGATGCCGCATATCATCCTGCTTCTTTTCATCACGTGAGAATATCCTAATCTGTCCGATATCTGATGTCAGAAAATGTTTTAGTACGGTTGATCCGAACGAACCCGTACCACCCGTTATTAAAAGCGTTGCTCCGCTTAATGAATTCATTGTCGTACACCTCCTGTATTTTAAGCCTGTCAGTCATTTTGATTCTTCATAAAGATTTTGATTCATATACATATTGCGAAATACAACTACTCCACACGTTATATCCGTCTTCATTGATATGTATCCCATCAACCGTCAATGTCTGTTTCAGTTCACAATCTTCTTTAAAGAATCTACTCATATCAATAAAAATAATTTCATTCTTTTCCGCAAGAATTTTGAGTTCATGGTTAAAATCATCAATATTCAGATTTGTAATATATTGATTTTCTTTTTCATTAGAAACCGGTAAGACCGACTGAATATACAGACTGCTTTCTGGTAATAGATTCTGAATATCCGAAATCATCTTTTCATAATCCTGTAAGCATTCCTTATAGTTCTTATTCGCCAATGAATTAATCCCGGCCATAATAAAAATTTTCTCAGGCGACACTTCCTCAATCATATCTATCCTGGAGTTCATACCTTGAATATTATCCCCGATCAGTCCCAGGTTGACGATATTATATTCTGGGAAATACAGCTGCCAGTCACCATTACTGGTCAGACTATCTCCAAAAAATACAATATCCGAATCAAAATTTAAGCCCGCCAGACTATGCTTCCAGGATTCAAGCGTCCAGTCAGTCCGTTCATCCGATGTTTGTAATCTTAGTTTTATTAATATCTTATCTACCCCCCCCCCCCCAGAAATCATCAGCATTATATTCGTTATGATACTAAGCAGAAGGATCATTGTAATGAATACAGATTTTTTATTATGCTTCACTTTTCATACCTTATCGATTTATTTATATTTTTTATCTGTTACCGGGTATTTATCAGAAAAAGAGCTTCTATTATTAGTTTTATATTCGGACGTAACTCTTTTACAAAACATGGAAATATCAGGCTCGTCGCAATCTGTGTAGTTAAGGATGCAACGGCTGCTCCATTCATTCCAGATATGGGAATCAGTAATAAATTTAAAATTACATTTAGTACTGCAGCGCATAAATACATATATTTCAGATATTTCTGTAATCCTTTACACACAATCCATGCATCTCTGGCCACGCCTAAGTAAGAGAACATGGTGTACCAGCAAATCACTTTCAGCGGGTCAGAAGCAGGTACATACGCCTCTCCATAAACCATCTGAACAGCTGATCTTCCAAATATGGTAAAACAAATTGCAACAAACAAGGATATATATTCTATCGTTGCATATAACTGCCTGTTTTTTCTTTCAAACTGATTCTGATCAACAGAATATAACTTCATGATTGCCGGATAGAATGCATCAATCACTGCCTGCAGCACAAAAACCCACATCATATTGATCGACGATGCCAAAGAATAGTATCCGACACTCGTTTCATCTAACATCTGCTTCAGCATGAACTTATCAGTCTGCGCATAGACGGCAACCATCATTCCGGAAAGGATAAAATGGTAACTGGAAGATAACAGCTCAAATCCCTTTTTTCTTGAAAATATAAGTTCCGGGCCATCATTCTTCTTATAAACACAGTAAATCATAACGGCCAGTATCAGATAATCCATGGGCACAGCAGTCGCAAACCAGTAAATACTTTTTTTCGAGACAAGTAAGTAAGCCTTATAGAATGAAGTAGCAATATGCGCCACTAACATGACAATCGCTATGACACTGGCTTTCTGCTTATATTGAAACCAGTAATGGAACAGATCAAATGCACGGAACACAAGCTGAAAACTGCATATTGCCGCAATTACTATTGTAGCCGTTTCACCACTGTCTGTTATTGAAACACAAACCACAATTATGATGGATGAAAAAAAGCCAGAGATCAGTCTGAATACAAGACTGCTGCCAAGCGCTTTTCCTTCCTCACCTGGATGATTGACAAAATCTCTGATAATGACAGACTGAATCCCCAGTGTACATACCGGTGTAAAAAAAGCCACAAATACATTTGCATAGTTTATCAGGCCATAATTACCGGGACCTAAGTATCTTGTTGTAAATATGCCCATAACAAATGTAATCATTAGTTGAATGACTCTTCCGGCAATTAACCATCCGGCATTTTTTGCCTCGGTGCTTTTTACTAATCTACTTATCATTCTTTAAATTTATCTGATTTTTAAAATAGTCAATTGTACGCTTCAGCCCATCATTAATTTGTATCTGCGGCTCCCATTCAAGTATTTTTTTCGCCAAAGTAATATCCGGTCTGCGCTGGACCGGGTCATCTACCGGTAAATCTTCATAAACCAGATGCGATAACGATTCCGTTAATTCTATGACTCTCTCTGCCAGCTGTTTTATCGTGAATTCATTCGGATTACCGATATTTACCGGACCGGTAAACCCATCTTCACTGTTCATTAACCGGATCATTCCATCAATTAAATCATCTACATAGCAGAAGCTCCTGGTCTGCGTTCCATTTCCGTATATGGTAATATCTTCGTTCTTTAACGCCTGGACGATAAAGTTAGATACCACCCTTCCATCCCCAATATCCATTTTAGGTCCATATGTATTGAATATACGCATCACTTTTATATCAACCTTGTGTTTCCTATGGTAATCAAAGAATAATGTCTCCGCTACACGCTTTCCCTCGTCATAACAGGACCTTGGACCGATCGTATTGACAGAACCCCGGTAACTCTCTACCTGTGGATTACATTCCGGATCTCCGTAAACCTCCGATGTAGAAGAAAGAAGAATTCTGGCTCCCGTCCGCTTTGCTAACCCTAACAGATTCATCGCCCCGTACATGGATGTCTTTGTGGTATATATGGGATCTTTCTGATAGTGTACGGGTGAAGCCGGACATGCTAAATGATAGATCTGATCACACTCAACATAGATAGGATTGATCACATCATGTCTGATAAACTCAAAATAGGGATTATCTAATAAATGTCTGATATTATCCTTATTCCCAGTATAAAGATTATCGACACAAATCACATCATTCCCGCATTGAATCAGCCGGTCACACAGATGTGATCCGAGAAAGCCTGCGCCGCCAGTTACTAATATCCTAATTTTTTTCATATCTGCACCTCATTATTTTATGTCTTTGTCTCGCAATTTTAATTCTGAATTCCCGTAAATTTCTTCTGATTATACCTGGCTCAAATCCTTTTAAATGAACTAAGGTCAGATAATCGTATTTGCGGTTCGGGATAATAAATTCAGGATCTGACAGAGGGAATTCTAACTCAGATGATCTTCCATCATAATATGCTCTTCTGGTCTTGGTATGAGTCGCCTCTTCCCCAAATCCTATATTCGTAATCAGATTTTTACAGGGAACGATACACATCCCATTATTACAGGCACAGGCGTATTGCCATTGAAAATCCCATGTAAAAAGTCCCCTGTCTGACAGAGCTTTTAAATCATTCTCGAAAATCGGATACTCGTTATCCGTATAGAAACGTCTTAGCATCTTATTTTTACTTTCCTCTTTCCAGCTGCTGATCTTAAAATCATATTTTTCCCAGGCTCTCCGCCAGGTAGCCCATCCCCAGATCCATCCTATATTCACGAAATCATAACTATGGGAAAATGGAATCTGTTTATGAAAATTATTCCCAGATATATACATAATTCTTTCGTCGTCCCTGTACTTCTCTAACATCTCTGAACAAAACCGAAAGAATGATCTGTTGGGGACACAGTCGTCCTCCAGAATAATCGAAAATTCTGTATGATCGAAAACCCAGTCCAGACCGCTTGACACCCTGTAACCGCAGCCCATATTCTGTTTGGCATAATTTTTATGTATTTCACACTCCCAGTCTATGTCTTCAACAATCCGCCTTGCTTCTCGAACAATTTCTTTTTCTTTTTCATTCCTCCCTTCATCGGAAATAATAAAAATTTTTTTTGGACATATTTTTTTCACCTGTTCAAAAACCTTTCTCGTGGTTTCAGGTCTGTTGAAAATAATTAGTGTTACCGGAACTTCATTCATCTCCATTGTCATTTCTCCCCGAAATTCGTTTTGATATGTTCACTTTCATTTATAAATAACCCGATATTCTGAAACTTTTCCGCATTATTTTTTATCCATTCGAAACTCTGATTCCACCATTCTGATCTCAGCAGATCAGCAATCTCTGAATCTGAGAATCTCTTTCTGATTACTCTGGCAGGGATCCCTCCCACAATGCAGTATGGTTCCACGTCTTTTGTAACGACAGAACCTGCCGCTACCACTGCTCCATCACTAATCGTTACACCAGCCAGCAGACGTGCTCCATATCCGATCCACACATCGTTGCCGATTAATACATCTATCTTTTTTTCAGAATCTGCATATCTGTATTGACTGAATAAACACTGCTCTGTAAATGACAACCCCGTATGGTTATTCCTTCCATAAAACGCCGGATGTATGGACACAAAATCTTTCGTCGGGTGAAATCCGTTGATTGTTCTGACATCTCCCGCAATACAGGAAAATTTACCAATTTCTGCACATAATCTGGCATGATCACCAATATAGGAAGCAAAACCCATTCTGCCATTAAATATGGAATCATTTCCTATATAATTCCTGCCTTCAAAACTTGATTGCAATGCAACCTCCGTTCTTCTTCCAATCCTAAGGTTCTTTTTGTTCTTATGTCTGACCAATAACGTTTTTAACATTTTTTTCATCATTGACTTCCACCCTCCTGAAAAACAGAAACAAGTACAAAAATGCAAAACAATAATCCGACTGATAAAAGAACCATTTTGTACTGGTATTCAGAATCTGAGTTACAAGCAGCAGATATGCGGCGAAATAAATGGTATTCCCCTTGACAGATCTGTAATAAATCTTTTTACATAAATATCCAAAAAGGAAACTCTCAATGATTACGGCCGCCATTTTCCCATCAACATAAAAATATCCAAAAACAGTAGGTAATGCATTTAGTGTCGCAACTGCACTGATTGCTAAAGGTTTCACCGTCAGATTCCCTACTTTATTAATAACATCCGGAGAAGGTATGCCCAAAAATCCAGACAATGTGAATACTGGTAAGATAAAGCCCTGCATAAAATTAAGTCCATAGGTAGTGCCCATGTCTGCAGAATACGTTGTGATCAGCCTTCCCAGGTATGTTACGCTGCCTGCGAAATATCCATAAAATGTCTGTCTTATCAACTGGATTGGCGAAAGTCCGGAATACAGATACGTCACCCTGTTTGAAGTGAAAAAAATAATTAATGAAAAAAAAGCGATAAGAGTGCATCCTATCATAATTTTCTGCTTTGGCTTCAGTCTGACTTTGTCAGAATATCTTAAATAAAAGCAAAAAATCATAAAACCAGCATTCATTAATACATATCTGCCTCCGCTCATTACGCTTTCGAGAATAATCAGCATGATGGCATTAAAAAGTAATCTGAATTTACTTTTATAATTTGTAATAAATGCAAATAAAGCGATAATAAATATAACATCCCTTGATGCGGATATGGTATACAGCCTGGCATACCATAAAAAATATTCCAGAAAATTACCGTATGTATAATAGTCCACTCTGATAACACCAAAATTACTTCCTGAAAGAAATCTGACCAGAGGCTGGATCGATAATAATGCACATACTATAACTGAAATATTCGAAAATTTCAGAGCCAGATTATAATTAATTCTATATTCACTGTGATTGTCAGAATCATACCCTTTCCTGATCTTAAACCGGGCCATAGGAACCATCATGGAACAGTTAAAGCTGATTACTCCATAGATAATGCAATTCAATGCCGTCTCACTGGGTGGATCAATATAATCATTTCCATGATCTATCAGTAATAAAACTAAAATCCATAGCACATTAAATAAAGTATACGGATTTATTATTTCTTTATATTTAATGATTCCTGCTACTCCTGCAATTACAAGAATATATATTACAACATTAATGCTCATGATCTGCTCTCTTTCGCAATTGGGAGTCTGATGTCTGATTAAAAGATTCTACGGCAGTTTCTAACGATTCACGCAATTTTTCTCTTACCTGGCTGTAACTATGATAGTCCTGGGCAAACTTTACCGCCTCTTCCCCATATCTGTATTTCCCCAATTTCATATCATGCAATACCTCAGCCAGAACATATTTTAAATCTTTATTCCGGCACACCGCATACGCAATCTCGTTTTCTTTCAGATATCTGTACATGGCAATGTCAGACGGTCCGAAAAAGATAAAAGGTTTACCGGTAGCCAGATATTCCGGAATTTTTGTAGATATCGAATATTTAATAAAAGGAATGTTTTCCTCATCGTCTGCCTCCACATGCAGAAGCACGTCTGCATTTTTATACAGATCCGAAATTCTGTCATGAGAAATCATCTTCATAAATTCACAGTTTTCTTTCGGAAATTCATCTTTATATAAAACCTTTTCATGATCACTGACGTACATCAGCAGTTTTGTATGAAACTTCTCATTCAGCATAAATTCCGCAAAAATTTTTAACTTCTTCCATCTGTTCAAATGAAGACCGCCCGCATAAACAATATTTATGACCTCCCGGTCTTCCAATCTTTTCCTGTGCGTCTCACTCAGTAATTTAACATTTACACAATTCATTAAAGAAATATGGCGTACCCGAAACTCTTTTTCATAACACTCCGACATATATGGACTGATTGCAAAGCATATTTCACTTCTTTTCAGATTTTTCTTCAAGTTTCCAAGCAAAATTCTGTGATAAATCTTTTCGAAGCCAGTATCTGAAATGCGTATTTTATTCGGCCAGTTATCCATATAATGAACTGTAACGGGAATATCCATTTTTCTGGCGATTTTATCTGTTAATGACAGAATATTAGCACTTCCGCCCAGGGTATAGACAATCTCCGGATGAAACTTTCTGATTCTGATCCAGTCTTTCCGGGTAACTTTTAACGGAAAGCAATTTAGTAATCGTTTCAGATGATCAGAAACCCCCGATGCATCGGAACTGTTCTCGTGACTTTGAACTTTTCCTTCAGATGCTCCGGTTCGCTTTCTTCTGATTCTCTTTACCAGATGTATCATCCACTGAAAAAAATTATCTTCCAGTTTATAGGAGTAGCTTGTATTGTTCTGAACCGGTTCGCTGTAAAATTCCAGTATTTTATCTTTAGGCCAGTCTCCCCATAAGCTTCTGAGCGTAATACCTGTTGCGTTATTTTTAAACATACTTTGAGAATTTATAACCAGAACTCTATTGTAATGTTCCATTCATTCCTTCCTCTCAGTCAGTAAACATTTTCTCACCTCAGATGTCCACTTTCGATAATCGAAATATTGTTCCGCAGTAACTCTTGCATTATGCTTGACCTGTTCAATTTCATCCCGTCTCATATCAGAAATTCTCAACAGCGCCTGGCCCAAAAGCTGATAATCACATTCTTTTACAATAATACTGTTCTTTCCATCGGATAAATATTTATCAAGATCTGAAGATAAATTACATACCATGGCAACCCCATGGGCCATAGCCTCTGCTACTTTTGTTGGAAAACCAGCCTTGGCATACCTCTCATTCTCCGGACGTAACAGCACCGAAAAATCCATTTCCTGCATCACCTTTTCAACTTCCGTTCTGGGAACCCGGCCATAAGTTATAATATACTCCGGGATTTTCTCCAACGATGTAATTTCTTTCAGCTTCACAGAATCAATGCCTAACATATGCAATTCAAACTTTTTTCTGATTTTTCCGGCGTAGATGAATCCTTTCACAATTTCGTTAATATAATCTTTTTTACCCGGACTTCCTGCATATATGAACCGGATGATATCATCGGACTGGGCAGATACACTCTGCCCTGCTGACATTACATCCATGATCGCCGGAATCCTTACAGCCATCAGCCCCCGCCTCTGATAATAAGTTGTGAGATACTCACTGATTCCAATCACACGTATCGGTTTTCTTATGACTTTCGTATTAAATCTGTTGCGCAGAATATATGCCTTGTCAAATACTCCATGAGGGAATTCTGAAGGCGAATACCACTCCGTACTATCATGAAGAATACTGATATGATATTTTACCGCTATAGAGATCAACCTGTCTGCTGTTAATCCGGGAAGCGCATTCATATGAATGACTGACGGAGGACCGTGATCTTCCATGACCTTTTCAATCAGCCTCTTATATTCATAAATCGTTTTCACATAGCGAAACAGCTTTTCTTTTTTTGTATCTGCCGGTCTGTATACACTATAATACTGAACCTGTTTATATCGTCCTTCCCTGTCAGTCTTTCCTTTTCCTATTAATATAGTTCTATATCCAAGCATCTTATAAATTTCAGCAAAAGAAAAATCTCTGACTGCACCGGCGTCTCCCTGCGGAAAATCACTGGGAACGACCATCAACACATACTTTTCTCCCATCACTTATTTCTTAAATCCTCACAAATTATTCTGATACCACTCAATGGCAGCTTTGATGCCTCGTTCAAAGCTCCATTCCGGATGATATCCAAGCAGTTTTTCCGCTTTACTGATGTCTGCATTACTATGCTTGATATCACCGGCACGGCCAGGACCGAAATCCGGTTCCGCCTTCACCCCAAGAATCTCCGCCAGCTCATAATAAATATCGATCAGATACTCCCGCCCGCCGTAAGCAATATTAAACACCTCTCCGGCAGCTTCGCCGGAATCCATACATGCTTTCAGATTGGCTTCAATTACGTTCTCAATGTATGTAAAATCCCTGCTTTGCTTACCGTCACCATGAATTGTCGGCACTTCCCCGTTTAATAACTGTCTGATAAATTTCGGTATGACTGCCGCATATGCTCCGTCCGGATCCTGCCGCCGGCCAAAAACATTGAAGTATCGCAGGCCATAGGTGTCCAGACCATAATGCCTAGTATACTGCAAAGCCCATTCTTCATCTGCTCTTTTGCTGACCGCATAAGGTGAGAGTAATCTGCCTTCTCTCCCCTCCTGCTTGGGAAGTTGTGGTTCATCTCCATATACCGAAGAAGACGAGGCATATACAAACTTCCTGACTTTCTGCCGTCTGGAAGCTTCCAGCATATTGAGAGTACCTGTTATATTATTTGCACAGTAAAACAAAGGCATCTCTATCGAGCGCGGAACGGATCCCCAGGCTGCCTCGTGCAGAACGAAATCGACTCCCTCACAGGCTTTCATACAGGTATCAAAGTCTTTCACATCTCCTTTGATAAAAGTATAGTCTGAATGATCCGCAAACAAAGCTGCATTTTCCTCTTTTCCAGTTGAAAGATCATCCAGGCAGCGCACCTTATATCCTAAATCTAATATTGCTTCACACAGATTCGAACCAATGAACCCGGCTCCGCCTGTAACCAGAAACAGGCTTCCATCAAGGAATTTTACATCTTGATATCCCATACTTCATATCCTCCAGCTATTTATAATCTCCAGTAACAATATCCTGCGTCTTCATATTCCTTACGGTTCAGTATTCCCTTCAGATCAAGAAGCACTTTTTTCCCCTTGCCATAGAAACCGTCCGTCTGATCAATGGTTAAATCAGCGAATTCGGCATGAGCAACTGCCAGAATCACAGCATCCATATCCTTAATTCCGTTAAGATCCACAAATTTGATTCCATAAAGGTTCTCTGCCTCCCGTGCATCAGCCACAGGGTCAGAGATCACCGGATCAATCCCATACTCCCGGAGTTCTTTCACAATATCTATAATTTTTGTGTTTCTGGTATCCGGACAGTTTTCTTTAAAAGTAAATCCCAGGATCGCAATCTTCGCCCCTTTTACCGCCTTATCTGCTGCAATCAGATTCTTTACGCAATTCTCAGCACAATATTTACCCATGTTGTCATTAATCCGGCGGCCGGCGAGAATCACCTGGCTGTGATACCCCAGCATCTCTGCTTTGTATGTAAGATAATAGGGGTCAACACCGATACAATGACCGCCTACAAGACCTGGTCTGAATGACAGAAAGTTCCACTTTGTCCCTGCTGCTTCCAGAACAGATTTTGTATCAATCCCCATTCTGTTAAATATAATAGACAACTCATTCATAAAGGCGATATTAATATCCCGCTGGCTGTTCTCAATGACTTTTGCCGCTTCTGCAACCTTAATATTTCCTGTGCGATGTACGCCGGCATCTACAACCAGTTCATACACCCTGGCAATACAGTCAAGCGTCTCTTCATCCATACCTGACACGATTTTTTTAATATTTTCCAGTCTGTGCACTTTATCGCCAGGGTTAATACGTTCAGGACTGTAACCAATTTTAAAGTCCGTCCCACATTTAAGATGGGACTCCCGTTCCAGAATCGGAAGACACACATCCTCAGTAACTCCCGGATACACGGTAGACTCAAAAACCACTACAGATCCCTGTGTAAGGTTACGACCCAGAATCCGGCTGGCTCCTTCAACCGGTGAAAGATCTGGCGTATGGTCAGCATTCACTGGCGTAGGTACTGCTACGATATGGAATTTTGCTTCACGAAGTTTTGTCTCATCAGCGGTGAATTCTACATCGGACGTTTTCACTCTCTCATCGCCAACTTCACGGGTAGGATCCGTTCCCTGCCTGTACAGCTCAATCTTTTGCTCATTCAGATCAAAACCAACAACTTTTACTCTTTTTGCAAACGCCACCGCTATCGGCATTCCAACATATCCAAGACCAACCAGAGACAGTTTTTCTTCACCGGAAACCAGTTTTTCAAAAAGCTCTGTAACCATGCTTCTTTTTCTCCTTTTCTAGCTTATCTGGCAAGAAGTCTGATTTTTCTGTAGAATCTGTCTCTTCTTGCCTGTAAGACTGAGTTTCTATATTCTTTTGCCTTTTCAATATTATCTTCACTGATTGTTTCCATTACATCCGGATGATCAATCAGAAAACTGATTGCTTCTGAAAAACCATTTACATCGTCAGGATCAAACAATAATTCCTCTGAAATCAGTTCCGGTATCCCTCCTACTTTTGTTGAGATACAGGGCAGTCCCACAGCCATTGCCTCAATTACCGAACGCGGCAGTCCCTCTGATCTGCTTGGGAAAAAGAAGATATCATTATGATCCAACTCTTTTCTTACCATTTCGCCCGATGCCAGTCTGCCTGCAAAATGAACATACTCTGCAATATCCAGATCTTCTGCCAGTTTTATAAACACCGGGATCATGGCGCCACTGCCAATAAAATTAATTTCTACATCATATCCGGCATCTCTCAGCGCTTTTACCGTATAAATAGCTGTCGAGTGTCCCTTCTCGTCATGACCGATATTATTTGAAGTATGAACCAACCGATACCGGGTTAATTTTCCCTTATAGATTCTTGGAACGCCAATACTGGAATCATCCAGCACAATGGATGAGTAATTGGTTTCAAAATATTTTTCAGATTCGCCATATTTTTTTGCATAGGACGGGAATTCCTTTTGCAAAGAATATTTCGTAACATATGCGACTCCGTTTGCATTTAAGGCATATTTCTTTAAATGTCTGGCCAGCACCTGCTTTTTGATCTTTTTTCTTTCCAGAACCGGATTTGCGACTATTTCTATGCCATAGGGAATCTTCTTTCTTTTTATAAACGGCAGCAGAAACATGGCTGTGAAAGAAGGAAGTCTGATGATTGCGCATTCTTCTTTTCTGACGGCATTCGCAGCGTTATATACGAATTTAGGAAAATTTAAAATATACTCTTTAGCAGATCTTGACATTGGCATTGGTTTAAATAAAACGTCTGGTCCGTCTGACCTTAGATAATTCTCTACTTCTTCATAGGCTGCTTCTTTCATTCTTGCAGCAACATGAATCTGGTCAAATTCCGTCAGATATCTTTTCCAGAAATCATATCCGTACACCGTCTCCGTCCAGATTTTTCCATCAGGTGTTCTGTATAAATGTGCATCTGCTACAATCAATGCGTTCATTTTCAATTCCTTTCCAAATACACCTTGC
Organism: uncultured Dorea sp.; assembly: GCA_910587575.1. Lineage (GTDB taxonomy): Bacteria > Bacillota > Clostridia > Lachnospirales > Lachnospiraceae > Sporofaciens. The sequence goes on along the minus strand of CAJULU010000027.1, from coordinate 20,037 downwards.
ACTATCTGCCACATCATAATTCTCTTTCAGATATTCATAACCCTTATTCCCTTTTGTGACCAGATCAGAGGATATAATTTTTATAATATTTGACAGAAACGACTGGGAATCATTACTCTCGCACCACCAGCCGAACCCGCCCTCCGTTATTATATTTCCAATATCCGTGTTCACATCCGTACTGGCAAGCACCGGAATCCTGGCCTGCATATATCCCAGCAGCCGGCTTGGGAAATTGGGAATCGTAAAGCGGTGATCCAGAAAAATCAAGCCAACATCACACGCTCCTATCATGATGTCGTAATCTTCTTTCGGAATCCTTTTCAACAGCTTCAGATTTGCCTGTTTCGAGGTCTTAACATACTCCTCAAGGACATGGTACTCCGTTCCATCTCCCACGATCAGAAAATATGCCTCATCCAGATCCCTGCATTTTTTCAAACACTCAATCACAAACGGAATCCCCTGTGGTTTTCCAAAATTACCACCGTAGACAAAGACTTTCCTGTCAATCGGTATTCCATACTTCTGTCTTATGCTTTTTTTTGTCTCCTCACTGACACTCTTGTCAATGACTTCTATGCTGTTCGGGCATACTTCAACCTTTGTGCGGTCGATCTCCGGATTCTGTTTCAGCAAATACTCAACATTAGCCTGGCTCATACATCCAATCCGGTCTGAGACCATATAAAGTTTCTTCTCCAGCTTACGAAAATGTCTGTAAATCAGTCCCTTAATTCCACTTATACTCAACAGCCCGATATCAACAGCGTTCTGAGGGAAAATATCTTTCAGAAGCAGATATGTTTTTGCCCCGTCTCTTTTCCTGATATAATCAACTACCTTGACAAATGTGATGGGCGGAGTCGGATATAAGACCAGGTCAAACTGTACATCAGAATAGTATGTCCTAATTGCAGAAAGGAATTGTCTCTCTATGAAAATGGTACTGATCCCTTTTTCGATCATATTTGTTTTCTGAATGTTTCCTGTTCTGACCTTGAGAATTTCAGAATGATCTTCCTTTATCCGTTGCGCTTTCTTTCCTTCTCTGCGTTCAATGGGTGACAAGACATAAATGTGATGTCCATTTCCGATAAACTCACGAAGAAGATCTGTGTAACATCCACTCTCTTTCACTGACCAGTATTTTCCTAAACTAAGAAACAAAATATTCATTCGTATCATCCTCTGTATTCTGGGAAATATCCTGTTTTAAGCGGTTCTCTCATCGCCAGCAGTTCTTCGTAAATTCCCTGACTGAATACTTTTTTGCCAATATAAAAATGTTTTGACTCACCCCTGTTAAATGCCTTCTTAAATTTAAAGAGGCTGTCCTGATAAGAACCAACTCCTCCTCCAAGGTAGAAGGTTTTATATCCATTTTCAGTTCCCCAGAGAGCCGCCTTGTAAAGGAGCAGATTGGTTGCAGCTAAACCGCTGAATTCTCTCAGACTTCCGGAAAGATGATAGTCCATCATACCGTTTGCGGTGAGTATGATACTTGCCGCTATGATCACTCCATCTTTACTGGCATAAAAAACCTGCGCATTTTGCGGAATATCATCAAGAACCGATGTGTAAAACTCCGGTTCAAAATAGTAATAGTCTTCTGCTTCATCCTTATCCATCGTTGCATTGTAGATGGAACGGAATGTCTCATAAATTTCCGGATAGTGTCCGTGATAGATTCTTACGTTATTCCTGACAGCTTTGCGGATCACGTTTCTGTTTTTACTCGTGATATTGTTCCAGATCAGTTCGGAAGAATCTAAATCCATATGTACAACCTCACCCATCTGCATCACTTTATAAAATCCGCTACAGGCTTCATGATTGCCGACCATAGGATGAAACCTGACAAATTCAGAGATTACTCTGTGATGAAGGCACCAGTTCTCATATGCGGAAAATAGTCCTTTGGCATCTTCACCTTCGATCAGCCATCCTCCATATCCATACGGACTGGAGAAATCAAAGTATTTACTTGCAGAAATCCTGCCGGTAAAATGGATATCCTCTGCGATATCCCGTTTCATGACAACATTCATCCCCCTGGTATTACAATCCTCATAAAAGAACAGAAGCGGAACACCGTCACCATGAATCTGAAATGCCTTTACATAGCCGCTAAGCCAGTAAACATCATACTTCTTGAAAGAACGAACAATAGAATCCCACTGCTTTGACTGTTCCAGCTGCAAAACTAAAAGCAATACTTATCCCTCCTTCCAGAACCGGTCAATCGTATCTACGATCCGATACATATCTTCTTCTGTATATCTCTGATCACAAATAATACTCAGCTCATTCTGATATATTTCTGACTCTCTGCCCTTAAGCTTATGATACTTACTTACCGGCCAATGAACGGGGCAGTAGATCTCATGCTGTATCAGATATCCCTGCAATTCATCTCTCTTCTCATGAGGTACCAGAATCGGCACAAACATCGGACAGTCATCTGTTTCGAAAGAGGGAAAAATCAACTGATCCTTAAGTTCACACATAAGAATCCTTGCATTCTTTCTTCTCTGTGCCCGGATCCGGCTGATATCCAGATGCTGTATTACTTTTATATCGTCTGGATCAGCACCAGACACGCCCTCCAGATGATCCAGATATTCTTCAGCTTCTTTGTAGATTTCTAAATGCTTTTTACTGCCTGTACGCCCAGCAATATATTTTTCTTTTTCACGCATAGCCATGGTCCGCAAATCTATGAACTTTTTGTCCGTAAGTTCTTTCCCAGTCTGTATCCCCCAGGCAAAACCGCCGGTCTTAACTCCGCACCATTTGCGCAAAGAGCCGAAGCAATAGGAGTTCACTATATGCGGCTGCGAAAAAACAGAATGTGTGAGATCTCTGATGACACACGGATGGGAAACAGAAGCGCACGATGTATATCCAAAATAATCCATGAGAAAAAGTATGTCGCTATCCTGCTGTGGTTCCTGTCTTAGGCCATTCTTCCAATACACAGGATAAAAACGGACCTCTATATTCTCTCTCAGAAATGGAAGTATCATACTGTCGCAGCACCATGACGGCAGAGCAGCCGTATGAACTTCCCTTTTCTCCCTGATCTCTCTGATCAATGCCGTCAGAGCGCTTCTGCCCGCAAGAAACCACTGGACAGAATCCGGGAATAAAGTATTTGTTTCCTCACTAACAGGAACATCCCAGAATTCACTTCCTATTTCCATTTCAGTCCCGCCAGTCAATTAAACATTCTATATTACAGGTATCGAAAGCCGGCATATGCAGGTTTTCTTTTACAGCTTTTCTTTCTTCAAATGCATTATCAATAAAAATAGATGGTATCTCATTATTCATATAAAGATATTTTTTCTGATCCGCCGGAACTTCAATAATTTCATCAAAAATATCTTTATTAAATTTTATTCTGTTCATAGTTTCCTCAATATCATATGCATGTTTCGTAATGAGAATCAGCCTAAGACCTTTGTTCATGCACTGGTATAAAAAACGTATTGCTTCTGTATTATATTTCTTTCGCTCAAATACCAGCGTGTCGTCAAAATCAAAATAGACTCTTTCATATCTGTAATCAATCCGATACCTGTCTATGTAACTCTTATCCAAGGTGATATGATAATCATTGGGCAGGATCTCCACATCCTGGCCTTCAAAATCCCGCAAGGCTAACAAGGGAAGATTGACGTCTAAGTTCTTTGTCAGACCGAATGTGCCTGCAAAGCGTGTGGAAATTTCCATAAGTTTATATTTTCCGTTTACATCCTGTCTGCACTGTATGTACCAGTATCCTCTGAACCGGATTCTGTCCGAGATCTCATTCGCAATTTTATTAAATTCATACGTCAGAGGCATATTTTCTGATCTTGCACTGATTCCATTCAGAATCCGGGTCCGTACCCTGGGCGATATAAATTTCAATACTCCATGCCGGTCTGTGAAACAGTCGATAGTAACCTCTTCTCCGGGCAGATACTCACAGAGGATATAACTGATTTCCGGATTCAAGGCCTCTAGTTCCTCCCGATTATGGATCACGGCTGAATTGCGTCCTCCCTGACCCGTATCATCCTTGGCAAAGATTGGAAAGGAGATTTCTCCGTCATGCAGAAACACATCCGGCGTAAACTCAAGTCCGGCCAGCTTTTCATAGGTTAATGATTTATATCTGCAGATTCTTGCGGTTTCAAGGGGTGAACATACTACCACCGCATTGATTTTTTCTTTATTTTCCATAAGACGCAAGGCCGCAGTATCATGTGTCGGAATGATAAATTCTGCATTTGTTTTGGCAATGCACCGATTTAATGCATCATAAAATCCTGGATCAGAATCATAAGGAAGATCAGTCACTGCCTCTTTACAGATAAAAGCTGAGTGATTATCATTACTTGAAATCAGGATGGGATGATATCTGAGTGTATTTTTCAATGCAAAATATAGCTGAATGGCATTATATCCTCCTCCGCCAAATATCAATACTGTCTTCTTCATATCCTGTTTTTCTTCCTTTCAATATCTAATGGCTGATATGTAATTCCATTATGAACAATCTTTGATCCGGTCTCTATATCTTCATGCTTCCATACAACCTGAAAAGTCCTAAAGAAAATCTTTACATCGAAAAGAAAGGACACTCTATGGACATAGTCCAGATCCATCTGGAACTTATCTTCCCAGGACACATAATTCCGTCCATTTACCTGTGCCAGGCCTGTAATTCCTGGTCTTACGTCATGCCTGTGCCTTTCTGCTTCTGTATAATAATCCAGATATCTGACCGGAAGAGGCCTTGGACCGATGACCGACATCTCACCTTTCATGACATTTAAAAGACTTGGCAGTTCATCGCCAGATGTGGCTCTCAGGGCTTTGCCAAACCTGGTCAGACGCATTTCGTCCGGTAAATATTCTCCATTCTTGTCTTTTTCTTCACTCATGGAGCGAAATTTATATAACTGAAATGATTTTCCATGCAATCCTGCTCTTTCCTGTCTGAATATTACCGGAGAACCAAGTTTTATCTTTACTGAGATTGCAAGGACTGCGATCACAGGACTCAATACTATGATTCCCGCCAGGGATATGATAAAATCCAGCACTCTTTTGATACTCTGATACGAAACCAATCCATTTTTCATCCCTCAAAACACCTTCTCACAATCTCAATCACCTTGTCCTGTTCTCCGGCGCTCATCTTGTTATCCGAAGGCAGGCACAATCCTCGTCTGAACAGATCCGCCCCTGCATCTGCAGCTTTCCCTTCCAGATAAGCATTACTCCCCACCCTACCGTTGCCGTCTCTCACCACAAACTTATTCTGCCTGTACAGAGGCTGCAGATGCATAGGTTTCCACAGCGGCCTTCCTTCCGCATTGAAAGCAGCCAGACAGTCCAGTATCTCCTGGGGGCAGGATTTCCCCGGCTCAGACTGATACAGGTATTCCCTGTCCCCACGCACCTGCGGACTCATTGCTTCCTCATCAATCAGCAGGCAGCTCAGCCAGTAATTGGGAGTCATCACCCCTGTGGAATACGGATTCACATGAACCGGCAGATCTTTCAGTCCGTCCCTGTACCTCTCATATATCCTCTTCTTTCCTTCAATATGCTCTTCAATATGCAGCATATTTCCCCGGGCCACTCCCGCAATCACGTTGCTCATCCGGTAGTTATAGCCCAGTTCCTCATGCTGATACCAGGGTGCGGCCTCCCGGCTCTGGGTACTCCACTTTCTGACTTTCCCGGCATCTTCCTTACTGTTGGTCACAAACATTCCGCCGGAACTTCCTGTGACAATCTTATTTCCGTTAAATGAGACTGCCGCAAAATCACCGAAGGCTCCGCACCTCTTATCCCGGCCTGCCTCTCCCGCATCTCCTGTCACGGATCTGTAACTTGCGCCCAGCGCTTCCGCCGCATCCTCCACAAGCACCGCCCCATGCTTCCGGCAGATCCTTACAATCCCGTCCATCTTTGCAGGCACTCCATAGAGATGTGCCAGTACCACCATCTTCACGTCCGGGTACATCCGGAACGCCTTCTCGAGGCTTACCGGATCCATATTCCAGGTATCCGTTTCCGTATCGATAAAGACGGGTTCACCGCCTTCGTAGACAATGGGGTTTACCGAGGCGTCAAATGTCATGTCGCTGCAGAACACCCGCTGGCCTGCCAGACTGTTTCCCGGCCTGCCCCCGGGACTGATCCGCTCTGCCGCTAACTTCATACACATATGCAGGGCGGCGGTCCCGCAGGATAATGCCACCGCATACTCCATTCCCAGGTACTCTGCCGCCATCTTTTCCAGCCTGTCGATATTTTCTCCCACCGTGGACACCCAGTTTGTTTCAATTGCTCTGGCTGCATACTGAAGTTCCTCTCCATGCATGGTAGGGGATGACAGCCATACCTTTTTCTCAAAGGGGGTAATCCCCTTAAAACGTGGATCCGTCACACAGGTCTGCTTTTCTCTGTCCATTGAACTCAACTCTCTCTATTTCAAAATCAGGAATCCGGAGATTTACTCCATTCTCTCCACCATCTCGACTCCCAGATGCACCAGGGTCCTGTTCCCCATAAATTCAATCTCCACCGCCGCAATCCTCTTGTGCAGATTCACTTTCTTCACCTGCCCTTCCAGATTCTTTAGCGGACCCGACAGGATGCGGATCTCATGGCCTTCCTCTACCGCAATCCTGGAAATGTCCACTTCCAGATTCCCGCACCCTCCGGCGCATGTCCCATTCTGCAGTTTTTCCAGCATCCGCACGTCCTCTGCCGGTAACGGCGTAAAATATTCCCTGCTTCTTCCAAGTACCTTCGTCATTACCGGGATATTTTTTAATTCTTCATATAATAACCGGGGCTGTCCTGAGATCAGGAATACATAACCGGGAAATAATTTCTCCCTTACCTCGTGCCATGCTCCATGGAACTTTTTTCTGAGTCTGCGAACGGGCACGAAACTGTTTTCCAGAATTTCCTGCGGGATCATCTTTTCCGCCAGTAAGGCAGTCCGTTCTTCCTGTCCTGAGATTACCTGCATTACATACCACATCTGCACACCCCTGTCTTATCACCTTGCCCTGTTGTTCTGTTCTCCTCTGTATGCATGGCTTTGCCATCCATACCTGCACACGAACGCACAGCCACAGTTATTTTCCATATGTCTGTCATGAATGAACTCAAGTGCCAATGCTTCAGGAGCCATTCCTGATATCCTGTCAAATTATATCGCCTGCTATATAATTTTCTCCGTGATTTCCAGTCCTGCCTGGATGTAGTGATTATCCGGCCTTATCATCATTTCTACCCTTGCAAGCCTCTTGTGCCGGTCAATCCTGCTGATACGTTTCTCCATGCCCATCAGCGGCCCCTCGGTAATGCGGGGGCTTCCCTGGTGCAGAACCCCTCTGGACATTGCCAGATGATGTGCGGCGCCGCACAGCCGCTTCAGAAATTCTTCTTCCTTACGCCCTACCTGGAACAGGGACTGCCTCCCCCTGAAAGTAAGGCCGCAGCTTTCCAGTTTTTCTGAAAGGACTTCCCTGTCCTCACTTTCGAGAAATACATAACCGGGAAACATCAGCTGCCGTTCCAGATGCCAGGTTCCTTCATATCGCCGCATCCGGTCGAATGTCAGAATAAAAATATCGCCAGCCGCACTTTTGGGCAGTTTTTCTTTATATTTTGTCATGATTTTCTGTTCTTCCTGCTTTCGGCAGGACAATAAGTACCAGATTGCGATCCCTTCTTTCGTGGAGTAGGATACTCTGCGAAAATCTGCAGGTTGTTTTAACGGACAATTGGTAGAACATACCGGATAAACATAGATTATTTAATAGATATTCCGAAATTAACTGATATTATTTTGAAGTTTTTTTCGTGATATTGCACCAATTTTTTACAAAAACGAAATAAGTATTGATTTATACTGTCTGGATGGTTATAATGGTTATGCTGTTTGAGAAGAAAATCGCAGAGTATCCTACTCTGCGATTTTTTCTTTCATATAAAACGCTCCTTTTTCATTGTTTTCACCATACCTCTCTCCATTGAATTTTTTAAATCGGTTTTGCCCTCAGGAAACCGTCTCTGTCTTTACCTCATACGCCTCCCAGGACGCCGGAATCTCCAGCTTCCGGATCATTTCCTCCAGAACATTCCCCGGGATATAACGCTCTCTCTTCTGATTCCTTGCAAGCAGTTCCCGGTAAGGCACTTCCAGATACAGAATCTGCACCCGGGCGCCATACCCGGCAAACAGGCTCACCAGCTTCTGCCTGGTTTCCCGGACGATATTCGTCGCATTCCAGATGAAGGGTTCCTTTCTGCGCAGAAACTCTCTGGCCTGTTCCGTTGCAGTCTGAACCACCCGTCCGGACCCTTTCCCCGGCAGCACACCCATCTGTTCACGGATCTCATCCAGGGAAATCACAGGCCTTCCCCCTCCATTCTTCTCAATCCAGCTGTCTTTCCCGGACAGCGGCAGGCCCGCCATCAGTACCACGTCAAATTCTGTATCATTATACAACTGTGCTCCCTGCCACAGGCCTTCCTTATGAAAATACTGGTATCTGGTAAAGGCGTCTGCAAATGCATAGGGAGCCTCCCACACACCGGTTTCCCTGGCATAATCCGCAAATAGTTCCACATGCTCTTCCATCTGCCCCTGCACATTTACCATCCGCCCCTGCACATCGGCCTTGGACAGCAGATATAAAAGCCTGAGCGGAATGCTCTGTGCCGCTTTCAGCAGGTCATATTCCATACGCTTCTTTGTAAAGAACCACACGGGCAGCCCATGATACCGGATCAGACCGGCCACCTTCTCCCTCTGTTCAAAGCTCAGCCCAAACCGCTGCGCCTCCCGGTAAGCCATCCTGCGGAATTCTTTTTCCCCGATCATGGTATGCTTCGGAGAAATCCACTTCCCGTCCTCCTGCTTCGTGCAGACCCCTTTGCCGATATCGTGGAATGCCGCAGCTAAAAATAAAAGTTCCTGTTCTTCCTTCTCAAGCTTCTTCCACTCAGGCAGCTCCACCAGCTTTTTGCATACCATTTCCGTATGACGATATACATCCCCTTCTCCATGATACTCCGGGTTCTGGGGAACCTCTCTCAGCGCCGATAATGCCGGACAGTATCCCGCAAGCCATTCCATGGAAAAACCATTACTGCGGATTCCTTCCAGAATGTTCCCCGCCATCGGCTTTCCCTCCCTCCTGTATGGCAAACAGATCCACACCTTCCGCAAGGCAATTGGCCACAACCGGCCGGTTGACCCAGTGGCTCTCGGAATCCAGAATCGTGTTAAGGAAAGATCTTCTTACGAATTTCAGACGGTCCGTAACATAATCTCCGTCTTCCACCTTGATATAAATCCCTTCCATTATACCTGTCAGATCCGTCTGCCCAAGGGCTGTTTCAAAGTCCGCTCCGCCTTTCTCACATTGGATCTCCAGGCTTTTCTCCGGTTCTTCAGAAATAAAGAGACTTGGCCCTATCCACGATTCAATCCCGCCCAGCGTTTCGCACACGCCTTCTGCCAGCACACGGACAGACCGGATGAAAGAAGCGTTCTCCAGAAATTCCCTGCGCCTGCGGGTGGAAAAGAACCGCCCTTCTTTCTTATCAAAGATATCAAACTCCATAAAATAATGGGGCAGCCGGTCATAAAATACGGTATGTTTTGCATACAGCCATTCTCCGTACATCACATACCGGTCTGTGAGCAGTTCCCGCAGCCGGTCTTCATAGCAGCCTGCCCAGAGCTTGAACAGATCAAACTGCCGCTCTCCATACCCGCCGTTCAGAAAATGACCCCGGCTCTGCAGGAACATCTTCCCATCTTTGCCGAAACTGATCCCGCAGTTTGCGCCGTCCACCTTCTCTTCCAGGACCATGTATTTTCCCTGTATTTCCCGGTACTTTACGCATTTCAGATCTTCATCCCCCAACTGCTTGCGGGAACCCTCCAGGTGTCTCGTCCTTGGATATTTATAAATCTGTTCCATCATAGCCCTCCTCTGTACTTTCACCCCTCTGCCTTCCGGCTCTTTCATGCAGCTATGATAAAATTATACGGACTATTCCGTTTTTCGTCAACCACAGAACCCGATACATTGCCAAGGGACTGCCCCTCGCAGAACATGGCAAATTAGTTGAAAGACTCCGGACTCAGATACTTATGGGGACTGATACCATATCCATCCTGGTATTTCACCGTCATATACAGCGGTTCCCCATTCTCGGAGATTTCCACATAACACACCCCGTCCTCAAACCGGTCCGTAATCTCAATCTTCTGGTCATAATAGTACACCCAGACTGTCCCGTCGTCCTCATAAACCACTTCCGGGCTGTTTAATTCCTCCAGAAGTTCACTCTCCGTCAACGGACGCTCGCCATCCTTATCATATGCGACTCCGCCGCCCCCGCGCTCTCCCACGGAACCATCCTCCCTCAGGTAAGAAAGCACATAGTTTCCTTCCCCGTCAAAGGAAATCTCCGCATTCGTCATCTCTCCGTTTATCCACAACTGAACCGTCCTCTGGATCCCGCCGACATCCGCCGCATATGCCATGCCGCCTCCGACAGCCACCAGCAGGCAGGCCGTCACAGCTGCCGCCGCTGCCCTTAATTTCGCTTTTCTGCTCATCATAGCCATCCTTTCCACCTCCATAGAAATATCACCGGAGGGATGCAGCGCCAAAAACGCCTGTTTATATTTTTCCTTATTCGTCATCGTCCCATTCCTCCTGTAATCTCTCTTTGAGCAGTGAACGCCCCCGCGACAGCCTTACTTTCACATTACTATCCGATATTTTCAAAATATCCCCGATTTCATGTACCGAGTAATCCTCATAATAAAACAAATGAATCACAATGCGGTACTTTTCCGGAAGCCCCATGACCGTCTCGAACAGCTCCTCCGACTGTGGAGTCTCAAATACCAGCGTCTCCATATAATCCTCCAGAGAGCGCTTATTCCTGCGCCAGAAGGTGCGGTTCACATTCTTTGCCTTATTAATCGCCACCCGCATAAGCCATGCGCGCAAATGCTGTTCACTGTCAAATTCTTTTTTGAATGAATAATATTGAATGAAGGTATCCTGAACTACATCCTTTGCATCCTCCGCATTCCTGCACACATTAAACGCAGCCGCATAAAGATTGTTCTGATATTCTTCAAACAACTCCTGCACAGATCGTCTCATGAGAACTCCTTTAAACGCCTTAGGTTAAAGTTATTTGAAAGCCTTTCACTAATAGTACAAACGAAACGGCGAAAAGGTTACAGCATATAGAAAAATATCTCTGCGTCTTTCTAAATCTCGTTACTCAGATATTTCTCTGTATCCCGCCGCAGATCTTCCAGTGTAATAGAGGCAAGCTCCTTTTCCATAGCCGCCTGTACCCGGAAAAGTTTATCGTCCAGGATATGGTGAATATTTCTTCCCACAGGACAACTGGTATTCGGGTTCTCATGGAAATGAAATAACTCTCCCTTCTCCACGCATTCCACCGCGCGGTACACATCTAAAAAAGTAATCTCCTCTAACGGCCTGGCTGCCGTTGTTCCTCCCGTTCCCCTTGCTACATGAATCAGACCTGCGCCTTTCAACTGGCCAAGAATCTTTCTGATAATAACCGGATTCACATTGGTACTCCCCGCAAGGAAATCACTGGTCACTTTGTATTCATTTCCAAACGTATCTATACAGGCAAAAATATGTATTGCCAGTGTGAAACGACTTGAAATCTGCATCACATCTACCGCCTTTCAATCCCTATTGTACTGTATTTCCCTTTTATAAATTTTTCACATATTATATAACTATATATAATATTTATCAACAGGTTTTGTCGTGCTTTTTTCAAATGAAGTGTAGTCATTATGCCCGGGATTTGGTATAATGAGAAAAATGGGCTCGTATTTACTTGATGATTGGGGCATTATGGTATACGGGAAAAGAAAGGGATGTTGGCAATCATGAGAAACAGAGTGACAAGACAAGGCGTGTCGGTTTTTCTATGTCTGATACTGGTACTATGCCTATCTGCCGCAAGCCTCCCCGCTACTGTCTGCGCAGAGGAAAAACGGACGGTAAAGGTCGCATTTTTTCCGATGAACGGATATCACGAGAAAGGCGAAGACGGCAGTTATACTGGCATGGATGCAGAGTATCTGAAAGCACTTTGCAACTATACCAACTGGAAGATCGAATATGTAGAATGTAAGGACTGGGATGCGGCATTAAAGCTTGTGGCAGACCACAAGGCAGACCTGGTCGGAAGCGCACAGTATTCTGCGGAGCGTGCGGCAGCCTACCAGTATGCAGACCTGTCAAGCGGCTACACCTTCGGAATTATCGCCACCAATCCGGACAGCAGCCTGGCATACGAGGATTTTGAAGCCATGAAGGAGGCCACCTTCGGCATGGTACGGACTTACGTGCGCAGGGAAGAATTTCTGGGCTATCTGGCTGATAATGGTATCTCCTCGCCCAGAATACGGGAATATGATTCAACGGCAGACCTTCAGGATGCATTGGACAGAGGGGAAGTGGATGCCCTGGTCCATACATTCATGGAGATCAAGACAGGACAGCGTCTGATCGGCCGTTTTGCCCCCAGACCTTTTTATTACATTTCCTGGCCGGGCAATGACGACGTTATGCGGGAACTGAACAATGCCATCGCAGATCTGAAGATGAATGAGCCGGAACTGGAAACACAGCTGATGAACCGCTTTTTCCAGGACAAGCTGGACAAAACCATTGTATTCACACTGGATGAAAAAGAATATCTTAAACAGAAGCGTCAGATCAATGTCGGATACTTTGACAGTTACTATCCGTTTGTCTATGAAGAAGACGGCGAATGCAAAGGCCTGACGAAAGAGATGCTGGAGGGAAGCGCTGCATTTACGGGGCTTTCTCTTTCCTGGAAGCGGATCGAGAATCCGGAGGATGCGCAGACAGCTCTGGAGAACGGAGAGATCGACGTCATGTCTTACTGTGTCCACTCGGAAGGAGCGGCGGCTGACTATGGCCTTACAAAGACAAAATACTATGTTCAGGTTCCTCTGGTACTTGTGATGAAAGAGCGGACGGAACTGAATTCTGTCAAAACACTGGCAACGGTGGATTATCTCTCTGAAAAGGTTACCGACATTCCCGAGCTTGAGGGAATCTCTGTTCAGATGTATGACACGCCACAGGAATGTCTGGAGACATTGAAGGACGGAAAAGCGGATGCCGTATTATGCGACGGTTATCTGACGGAATATCTGCTCAATGCACAGATGCGGTATTATGACCTGGAGATCAAGAGCGTGCTGAACTACGGACTTGGCATCTCTATGACAGTCCGCAGTGATAATACGGAACTGACCGGTATCCTGAATAAGACGATTCTCACCATCGATGCACGCGCTATCGGCGATTATATGCTGGAAAGCAACGTTTATTCCCTGGCAAGTGTAGGGATTTTCATACAGGAGCACAGTTTCCTTATTATCTCACTCCTGCTTCTGATTATCATTTTCACCATCCTTGTGGCACTGCACATGATAAGGGATTCACGGAAGATACAGAATCTGATGTACAAGGATGTGGAGATTGACATCGGTAATCTGAATTATCTGCTGTATACAGGAGAGAAAAACCTTCTGTCGGAACGGCCGGCCCACCAGTATGCAGCCGTTTATCTTAATATTGCCCATTTTCAGCATTACAAGGTCATCTATGGCTGGAACAATGGGCAGAAACTTCTGGCAGCCATCGCCGAGGCATTGTCACAATGCGTAAATCAGAAAGGCGAGGTCTGCGCAAAGGCTGATGGGGATCACTTCGCATTTTTACTGTCTGACGGGAACGGAGAGATTCTGGAGAGAGTCAGAAAGATCAAGCAGTTTATCGACGAACGCCTTTTCCAGGAAATCGAGAACCGAATCGAGATTCAGATCGGCATCTGCTTTATCCCGCCGGACAGCGATGACCTGCGGGGGGCAATCGAGTGTGCAAGCCAGGCAATCGACTTTTTAAAAGGCACCAGCGGGGAAAGTATCAAAGTCTATGACGAATCTCTGGAAGCAGCGCTCAAGGAACGCCATGAACGGGAAAAACTGCTGGATTCCGTGGATGTGGATGAGAATTTTGTCACTTATTACCAGGCGAAGGTGGATGTCAACACAGAAGAGATCGTGGGTGCAGAGGCCCTGGTACGTTTCCTGGATCCCACGGCTGCCGGTGCGGTACGTTCTCCGGGATTCTTTATCTCGTATTATGAACAGACCGGGAAGGTAACAGAGGTTGACTTCTTTGTTCTCCGGTGTGCCTGCAGGATGCTGCGCAGAAGGATTGACAACGGTGAAAAGGTTGTCACGATCTCCTGCAACTTCTCCAGAATGCATTTTATAAAGCCCGATTTTGCCAGACGGTTCGAGAAGGTACTGAATGAATATGGCATCCCCAAGGAACTGATTGAGGTTGAGATTACGGAGACTCTGATCATGGAAGAGATGCAGGAGAAAATTGCCAAGCAGACGCTGGATGATCTGCATAAGAAAGGGGTGCGTCTCTCCATTGATGACTTTGGTTCCGGCTACTCTTCTCTTGGTGTGATTGAGAAGATTCCGGCTTCTGTAATCAAGCTGGACCGTTCTTTCCTGCTGAATCAGAAAGACCGGGCCCGGCAGGTGAAGATTATGAAGAGTATCGTTGATCTTGCGGATGAACTCGGCTCTCAGATTGTATGTGAAGGCGTGGAGACGGATGCGGATGTGGAATTGATGCGGGAAATCGGCGCCTGTGTCGCACAGGGGTACCGGTATTCGAAACCAGTGTCGGAGGAATCGTTTGAAGAGAGGCTGTCGCAGAGCGGATATTAAGGATAGCAAAGGTAACTTCCCACCAGACCGAGGGAATTCTCCCTCGGTCTGTGTTACTTAGAGAATCTTACATTTCCTTCTGTATATCCAGGGCATACAATATGGTATGCTTTATTTACCGCCGGAAATGTATTTCTGAAAACATTCATAGCACATATCCGGATCATCCTCAATTGACTCTACAAAATTCTCATACTTCTGAAAAAAGACCGCATTAACGTGAAAATATTCTGATAAATCAATTTCCTTATCTTCACAAAGCATTCTTCTCTCTGGCTGTATATACTGATCGCAGATATTTTTACAAACCGGGGTCGGAATACATATAAAAATTTCTTTTACCCCGCAGGCCCATACCATGTCACATACAACTCTGAGCGTTGTCCCAGTGAAAATCGCCTCATCTACCAAAGCAACTCTTTTCCCTTTCAGAAAATCTTTAATAGGATAAATCTTATCATGAATCATTTTTTCTCTTGTTCCTACATCAGCAATCTGAAAACTCCTTGTCTGTACATCCGGTTTAACCAAAGCCTCAACAAAAGGTATTTTAGAAGCGCAAGACAGCCCCATCGCATAATAAATTCCCGATGAAGGAACCGGAACAATCGAATCCAGACTTTTCATAATATTTTGAGGAATACAAGCTGCAAGTTTCCTGCCAAGTTCAAACCTGTAAACTCCAATATTCCTGCCATAAATATTCTGATAAGGAAGACTTTTATATATCAGCTTGAAAACACAGTTCATCTGCTTTTTCATAATTTTCGTGCCTTCTTCAATGTCAGATACTACAAAATCAGCATCTGATACGTGCAGATGTACATGCAATGGCCTGTTTTCTGATTTCTGTTTACATCTGTGAATTTTTGCGGCATTCAGTGAAAAAACCTTTGCAATCGTCTGCGCCCATTCATATTTGGATACTCCCTGGCTGCTGGTAATATGAATAATCCCTGTTCTGTGCAAAGCCTTTCCGATGGAAAAGGCAACTTCATCAATAAGAACCGGATACCGGATCTGGACATCATCCGCATTTATCGTTCCATTATTACTAAGAGTTCTGATTACCTTTGCAGGAAACGTTTCTTTATCGTTCTCATCGTTAAAACCATAAATAACAGGAATCCTCACAATCAGACTATTGGGATAGCTGTTTACAATATCCTCAGCCATCATTTTAGTCTCTCCATAAAAATTCTTAGGCTTTCGCACGTCGAATTTATAATAATCCTCTTCTTTTTCCCCATCAAACACATAATCTGTTGATATATGAATTAATTTAATGTTATGTAATCTGCAGACCTTCACAAGATTATCTACAGCCCAGATATTAATTTTCTGAGTCTTATACTTATCCCTTTCACATGCCTCTGGCTCTGCTATTCCAGCCGTGTTGATAATGATACCAGGCTTTTTAGACGCCACATATGCCGAAAGGATATCATAATCTGATAAATCAACAGCATCGTATTTCCCACCGGCATGTCCGCAAATTCCGATAACATTATAGTCTCTTTTTAAGATATGGTATATTTTATTACCCAGGAATCCATTTGCCCCTGTTACCATGATCAGGCTGACATCTTTTAAAAAAATATCCCGAACGGTCAGATAGTCAGAATATGTATTGATTTCATAAAAGTCATTGCCCGCATCGACCGCCGTAAACTTCACCCTGTCCAGTATGCGGGATAGCGGAACCGTATACCACCTCTTCCTTGCATCTCCCGCAGACAAAACCTCTCTGAAAAGAGCCAGGGTATTTCTCTCAATCTTCATAATATTTGCGTATGTTAATCCTGAACTGATATGCTTGCCGATATCACTGATTATGTAGTCTTCACAAAATTCCAGACCAGTCTTTGCATAGCCAGTTTCTTTTTTCAGCGTAAGAAGCACGTTTCCCGTTCTGGTTAATGCCTTCACAAGCGCCGGTTTGTGAAAAATCAGATCGCCATCCAAAATAATACAATCATCTGAAATGTTCTCGAGAGCTAACAGAAGACTATAGGTATTTCCTGTTGACTTATATTCTGAATAGAAAACAATGTAATTTCCGCATGCATACCGCTGTCCGTAGCGATGGCCACCAGTTCCAGTTCCGGATGATTCCTGATCATCTTTTTATAATCCGTATATCTTGGTACATCTGTCTTAAGCTGAACTTTACCGAGAAGAATATCAATCTGATCCGTCTCAATATCACATAATGCCGCCAGTTCCAGTCCGTTATTTCTGGAAGCTTTTATATGATTTATGGCAATTCTTCCACAGCCGATCAATGCATATTTCATGCTATCTACTCCTTTAAAATGATTATTTCTTATACAAGTGCTGTCTTTAACTGCTCAACAATATAATTTTTCTCTTCCTCATACATCTCCGGAAATACAGGAACTGCAAAAGTTGTTCTGCTAAGTTCTTCTGTTACCGGAAGATCTCCTTCCTTATACCCAAGTCTTGTAAATGCTCCCTGTAAATGCAGGGGAACCGGATAATAGGTTCCGCATGAAATACCATTGTTTCTTAACGTTTCTATAATCTTCTGTGCACAATCATGCTTAAGTGCATAGATATAGTAAGAATGATATCCCTTATCTCCTTCAACTGGTGTGGTATATCCGGTACCTTTCAACGCTTTATTAAATCGTTCAGCATTCTCCCGCCGCCCATCAACAAATTCTTCCAGATAGGTTAGCTTTTTACGCAGAATTGCAGCCTGAACCGCATCCAGCCGAGAATTGTATCCAATTAGATAATTGTAATATTTGCTCTCACCAACCGGCATATTTCCTGGAAGTTCCTCATCTCTCTCTGCATACTCCCTTCTCATAGTCCAGAGACCGTCCTTTCCGGATCCATGAACTTTGAGAGAGCGGCAGGCACGGGCTATCTCTTCATGATCTGTAAGAACCATGCCCCCGTCACCGGCACATCCTAGTGTTTTCGTTGGAAAAAAAGAGAAGCAGGATGCATCTCCCAATGTATTCTTTCTTAATTCTCTGTATCTCGTTCCGGCAGACTGTGCACAATCCATAATAAGATAAAGATTATGCTTCTTACATATCATTCTGATTTCATCCATATCGCAGGAATTACCATAAAAGTGCACGGCAAGTACTGCTTTTGTCTTTGGCGTAACTGCAGCCTCTATTAACTTAGGATTTATACAATATGTATCCCGGCAGACGTCTACAAATACCGGGGCTGCCCCGACTGCCGCAATACTCTCAGCCGTAGCAAAGAATGTCCAGGAAACCGTAATCACCTCGTCACCCTTTCCAATTCCGAAAGCTCTTAACGCCAAAATAACCGCATCCGTCCCATTTCCGCAGGAAACCCCATATTTCGCGCCTTCATAAGCTGCAAATTCTTCTTCAAATGCAGCAACTTCCGAACCGCCTATATATCCTCCGCTTCGCAGCACACGCAATGCCGCTTCCTCATACTCCGCCGCATGGGTCTCGTGCTGACGTTTTACGTTCATCAGTTGAATTTTCATGATTTATGTAACTCTCCTTACTTTTCTTTTATTTCATTCCTATTGCTTTAATGAAAATATACTGACCAAGTAAAACTGAAGACTTAATAATCGAGAAGCCCTCATACTCTCTGTAAACTTTCCAGAAATAAGGAATCATCTTTCTTTTGCAAAAAGAATTTGACGTAGACATAATCCGATACTCCATCAATACCTCATTCATTCCGTATATTTTTGTCCCGTCTCTCATCAGCCGCAGCCACAATGCGTAATCATTGTTTTTTCGTATCAGAGGAATGTCCGTCTTCCTCATCTGCCTCGCAGTAATCACTACGGTCGAAGAGCCAATCGGACATGATTTTAATACAGTCCGATAATCAGCCACCTTCCTGCATTTGATAGTTTTGTCCAGGCTGTTTCCCCGCTCATCTATCCAACAGTAATCCGAACAGACAAATTCATAATTATTCCGGATCATGAAACCAATCTGCCGTTCCAGTTTTTCCGGCTTCCATAAGTCATCTGCATCGATAAATGCAATCAATCCGCCTGTGGATTTCTCAAATCCCCTTCTTGTCGCAGCTCCTGGTCCGCTATTATGCGGCATCTGATATACCTTTATTCTTTTGTCTTCATCTGCAAGTGATTCTGCATACTGAAGCGTGCCGTCTTTTGAACAATCGTCAACAAGTATCAGTTCCCAGTTACTGTACGTCTGCGCCTGCACAGACCCTATTGTTTCTTTTAATGTAGAAACTGCATTATACATCGGTACAATAACCGATACTTTTGAATTTCGTTCAATCTGTTCTTCTACAGTCATAATATAATCCTCACAGACATTTCTTTTTTTCTGGGACTGTATAGATCTTGCTTCCGCCTGCTTCTGCGTATATTCTTCTGCAGATATTTTCCCGGTTCTCAGAAGATAATCTCCAAAGTCCTCAGCCGTTGCCATATTGCCATTTGTAATGCCTTCTCTCTTAACAAATACCTTTCCGACCGTTGCCAGAAGAATCTTTATGTCATTCAGAAACCCGATCTTATGTATATATTTCAGATCCAAATCAAGTTTCTCTTCCCAGCTGATCGCATTCCGGCCATTGATCTGAGCCAGTCCGCTTAATCCGGGTCTGACTGTGTGGCGCATCCGCTGCGATGCCGTCATAAATACCATATCGCGGATCAACTGAGGTCTGGGACCGATCACCGACATAGTGCCGTTGAGGATATTAATCACTTCCGGAAGTTCATCCAGGCTGGAAGCCCGTAACCACCTTCCAAATTTAGTAACTCTTACTTCATCCGGAAGTAATTCTCCTGTTTTCAGATTCCGTTCATCCGTCATTGTCCGGAATTTGTACATTTTAAACACCGTTTCCTTACCATCTACCGCAATTCCCGGACGCTTCTGGATAAACAGAACAGGGGAACCAAGTTTTAATTTAACAAGAACCGCCACTACTAAATAGAGAGGCCAGAAACAAACGAGAGCTCCTAATGCACAGGTTATATCAAAAATCCGCTTAAAATATTTCTCATAAACGTTCCCCTCACGTGTGGGAAGCAGCATGATCTCTTCCTCCGCACCTGTAATCATTATCTCTTTCCTTTTTTCCACGATTACTCTCCTAACCCGGATAAACCGGAAAAGTTT
>CAJULU010000026.1 GCA_910587575.1 uncultured Dorea sp. | reverse complement strand
TTCTCTCAAGAAATTTTCAAGGTTGTTGTCTATTGTTTAATTATCAAGGTTCTTTTCGCTTTCTCTCTCAAGTCAGCTTAGCCATAATATCATGCGTGATGTGCGTTTGTCAAGACATATTTTTACTTTTTTCAAGTTTTTTTCCATCCATCTGTCTTACACACGCATTCCGCATGTTTTTATTTACGAACCGACATTCAGCAGACCACTGTTTCCAATTCGTATGGCTAACGGAGAAGGAGGGATTTGAACCCTCGCGCCGCTATTAACGACCTACTCCCTTTCCAGGGGAGCCCCTTCGGCCAGCTTGGGTACTTCTCCAAGATGCTCGATTTCAAAATCGTTCTTGATTCAAATAGTGGTAATAAACGGAGAGGATGGGATTCGAACCCATGCGCCCTTTCGGACAAACGGTTTTCAAGACCGCCTCGTTATGACCACTTCGATACCTCTCCACGATTCAATTATTTTGTCGTTTTACGGCGACACGGGTTATTCTACCACACAACCCCATCGCCGTCAATACCTTTTTTTATTTTTTATCCTTTTTTATCCTTCCCTGTTATTATCCCGCCTCATATTCAATATTATTCATCCGGTTTCTGTCCATCATGGGCCCGCCACTGGCATTCTCCCATCTGTATATTAGAAAAAACTGCCTTAAACGAAGAATCCTCCGGTGAACACGCATAAACGCCAAATCTGATTTTCCCGCCGCCGCGATGCATATGACAGATCCGCATCTGACTGAATGTAATTCCATCCAGGGAACATTCAATACAATAATCATCCTCCCGCCGGCTCAGGCGATACCACATTGTTTTAACAGAAGCTTCAATCTTTGTCGTAGCCCAGTCCGAATATCCGTTATTTGTTACTACACTTCCCAAATGCTGATATTCTTGGTTCTCATACTCTATCGATCCCTTCAGCCAGTTCTCACTGTCCAGATACATCACAACACCGCACTGATCAAACCGGTGATGACTGTCCTGAAACTCTGTCTTCACGACAAAACTGAAATACTTTTCCTCTGTTTCCATCTGAAGGACCGGTGCATTATCATTTCGGAAATGATAATATGTCCTCTGCCACAAATCCGTGTGTGGTTTTGTAATAATCTCGATGATATCCTGCTTTATCTCATATTTTTCCGGTTCTCTTGTCCACACAAATTTTGTTAAATCCATTTTACAGCCTCCTTTTCACTTTTTTTGCTTCTTTCTCTCTCTGCGCAGGATTTTATCCATGGTTTTCCCTTTTGCCTGCTCATCAGTCAGCTTATCCAGGTATCTGATTTCCTGTACAGGTCAATTGTATCATAATGTCATTATTTATTCTATTTTATATATGCTGTCTTTTATTATTTTTTGTGGTACAATGTTGGTATTCTCCTGACTGCAGAAGTGTTTTACCTGGGAGATGCAACGATATGCCTGCTATTGGTTTTGCACAATAAATAAAATGAATTCATGGAGGTATGAAATGACAGAACAGGAAAAAATGAAAAAAGGTTATCTCTGGGGCGACGATGACGAAAATATGGCTTTGCAGGCGCATACGAAGGGTCTGGTGAATCAGTTCAACAATCTGCCGCCTGAAGATATGGAGGGACGCGCCGCACTTCTTACAGATATTTTTGGTTACGTTGGCGAAAATGTCTGGATTGTCCCGCCGCTTACGGCTGCGGTTGGAAAATATGTGTCCATTGGAGACGGCACATATGCGAACATGAATCTGACTTTGATTGACGACTGGAAAATAACCATCGGGAAACATGTCCTCATCGGCCCTAATGTTACATTCAGCACCACCGGACATCCCATTCATCCGGAACATCGGGCAGACGGTATGTATTCATTTCCTATTACCGTGAAAGACAACGTATGGATTGGCGCAAATGTGATTATTCTTCCGGGTGTTACCATCGGAGAAAATTCTGTGATAGGAGCAGGCTCGGTCGTAACAAAGGATATTCCGGACAATGTGGTCGCATTTGGAAGCCCATGCAAAGTATACCGGGAAATCAATGAACGGGATAAAGAGTATTATTTTCAGGACAGACGTTTTGACGAACAGCCCGGCTAAGTAAGACAGCAAAAGACGGCAGCGTCAATGTCCTGACGCTGCCTGTCTGAGAACGTGAATGCCGGTTATACCCGGCGGAAAATGGCGACAATCTCAATTACACCTTCCTTTATCCCGCCAAAAACATCCCCGCCCATTTTATGCATCAGTTGTCTGCAAATATACAGTCCAAGCCCGCTTCCTTCTGTCTTTTCAGAATTCCCGCCCCGCCAGAAGCTCTCAAAAACATGCGGTAACTCCGTTCTGTCAAGCGTACATCCGCTGTTTCTCACAGAAACAAAAACTCCCTCATCCTCATTGGAAAACAACAGATCAATTCTTTTACCATCGCCGTATTTCATTGCATTTTCCATTAAGTTCTGCAGCACCTCGACACTCCGGTCAAAATCACCGGAAATCAGGCAGTTCTGGTATTCTCCGATCGTAAATTCTGTCTTGACTAACGCCAGTTTTTCACTGTAATATGCTGCAATATTCTGCACCAGATCTGCCAGATAAAACTCCCCCTCTTCTACTTCAAGACTTAAAAATTCTTCACGGGAGGCAGCCATTATCTGTGAAACATAGTGTTCTATCTCGTCAGCCTTATCGTTTATCTTTTCAGCTGTCTCACGCTGCTTCTCCGTATCGGAATACAGACCTTTCGACAGCGCCTTTGCGTATAATTTGATAGCGGAAAGCGGCGTTTTGATATCGTGTGAAAGTGACAGTAAAATCGTCTTCTTTTCCTTCTGAAGCTTTAGCTCCCGTTGTTTCTGCTGTTCCATACTTTCACGCAGCAGGTCGATTCCCCACAGAAATCTTCCAAAAAACCGGTTCTTATTTTCCCTGACCGGAATGGTCAGATTGCCCTTTGAAAGTTCATAAGGAACATTCTTAAACCGTTCAAACGGGCGCAGAACTTCTTCATAGATATAAAACAGGACAGCGAAAACCACAGCAGACATTACTGCCAGTATCCCATTAACCATAAAAATCATTTTCTTGTTTCCCATGTCCTGTTTCGCCTCGTAATCAAACCGGTAAAGGATTCCGTTGATCTCACAAATCACATAATCACTGTCAGAATTGTAAAATTCTTCACCAAACGTCCCGATATGATTTACATATTCACACTCCGATAAATCAATGCTGTTCAACCCGTTTTTCTCGATCTGAAAGGCAATTCTGTCTATTTCAACCCGGTATGGTCTGCCGCTTTCTGCCGTATTCATGGATTTCAGAAGTAAATTCGATCCAATAAAAACAATAGAAATCCAAATAAATGCTGACGCAAATAATTTTCTGAAAGCTTTCATATATACCTGTACCCCACTCCCCAGACAGTCAGAATTTTCTGCGGATTTTTCGGGTCTTCCTCTATTTTCTGCCGCAGCCATTTTATGTGGACCGTAAGAGTCTGCTGCTCGGACGAACTGTCACTGCCCCAGATGGTGTTGAAGATGTATTCCTTGGAAAGCGTGCGCCCCTTGTTTTCCATCAACAGTGTCAGCAGATCGAACTCCTTGGCCGTCATTTCAATGGTTAAATTATTCCTGATTACGGTACGGTTCATCTTATTAATCCGAAGATCTCCGTCAATCAGTCCGTCCGCCGAATATCTGCGCTTAAAAATTCCTCCGATTTTCGCAAGCATGATGTCAATATCATAGGGCTTTTCCATGTAATCATCTGCGCCCAGATTCAGTCCAAGCAATTTGTCATCCTTGCTGGTTTTCGCACTTACAATCAGAATCGGGGTATTGCTCTGTGTGCGGATTTTTTCACAGATTGAAAATCCATCCTCTCCAGGCAGCATGATGTCAAGCACCACAAGCCTTGCGCCGTACCTTTGGTACAGTGACAAGGCTTTTTCTGCATCTCTGGCAACGGACACCGTATAGCCTTCCGCACGCAGAAAATCACACAGCACCATTGCCAGTTCTTTATTATCCTCAACAATTAAAACATCTATCAAAATATCACCAGCCCATTTCTATCAGCCACCCGTTGAGCGCCCGTTCCCGCTCGCGAAGTTTTGACTTATCATATTTTTCCAGTGTATACTCACCTCTTATATTTCCGTCAACAATATACAAAATTCTTGTACATTTTGCAGCAACCTTTACATCATGCGTAACCAGCATAATCGTCGTTCCCTCATTGTTCAGCCTGGCAAGCTCTTCCATAACCTCATCTGAAGAAGCACGGTTTAATGCGCCTGTAGGCTCATCCGCAAAAATCATCTTCGGCCGGTTTATCATACTCCGGCAAATGCATGCGCGCTGGAGCTGTCCGCCTGAAACTTCGTTGATATCGTTGTCCGCAACCTCGATAATTCCAAGTTTGCGCATTAACCCGC
Organism: uncultured Dorea sp.; assembly: GCA_910587575.1. Lineage (GTDB taxonomy): Bacteria > Bacillota > Clostridia > Lachnospirales > Lachnospiraceae > Sporofaciens. The sequence goes on along the minus strand of CAJULU010000026.1, from coordinate 53,324 downwards.
ATCCCCGCTCCACAGTCGTTTTGCGGCTTTCCCTGATTTTATCAGACTGGCATGCAGGAAGTATAATATTGTCCAGAATCGATAGATTTTTAAGCATATACATTTGCTGGAAGATAAATCCCATCTCATCAAGCCTAAGAGCGGCAAGCTCCTTTGAAGATAATTCCGAGATACATTTACCACAGAAAACCACCTCGCCGGCGGTAATATGATCCATTCCCGAGACTGCATACAACAGCGTGGATTTCCCCGAACCGGAAGGGCCCATAACCGCAACCATTTCACCCTCACTAATCATGAAATTCACATTTTTCAGCACGTTATTCTGCCTTTTGTTTACCACATATGTTTTACAAAGGTCTTTCACTTCAAGAATATTAGCCATATCCATTCTCCTTTATTCGATGTTTGAAATCTCTGATGCTGCAATTCTCCTAAGCCCCTGTGCCGATATAAACGCTGCGAAAGACGTTGCCGCAAGAACAATAAGCGGGAAAACAACATAAATTTCGACTGCTTTAATCTCATACTTAATGCTGTACGCTCCCATCATTTGAAAAATCGGTGTAATAATCAGCGATGACAGCGGTGACGAAATCAGCGCCCCAAAGACCACTGATGTGAAAAGCACGATTCCGATACGCATGGTCTGCCACAAAATAAGCGGATTATCCTGAAACCCTATCGCTTTCAACAGTGCGATTTCACTCTTTTCCTTGATAATAAAGCTCTTCACCATCAGCACAGCCACAAGAGCATTAATTCCAAAAATAATGACCAGGATCAACACCTTCAGGCTGTCAAGCTGCCCGGCAACATCCCCGATCATATAACCGATATACTCTCCGGAAGTGTATATTTTTGCATCGGGATAAAGTCTTTCCAACATCTCTTTTCGTTCTGCAGTCTCCTCCTTGTCCGGGTTGTCCTTGTAATTTACCTGAATTCCAAAACTGCCCGCCGCATAGCTGTAATCAAGCATGGCATCCTGATGAAAACGCACGCCCTCGCCCATATTATTCATGCTTTGGTTGATTGCAGTTACCATATACTCTCTTATATCCTCACCCACCTTAATCTCTACCTTGTCTCCAATCTCTGCGCCGATCTGCTCCGCTGTAAGATACGTCAGCGCAACCTCATGCATATTCTGCGGAGGCGTTCCATCCAGATAAACATACTGATCCGCCGTTACCCCGCCCCTTCCCTGAAAAGACAAGGAATTTGTCAGTTTATCTCCTTTACAGATATTGCTTCGGAACATAATTTCTTGAAAAACATCCACGTCAATTCCGTTTTTGGCAAACATTTCCCGCACCTCTGAAAAATGCCGTTCCACTTTCTCTACATTGTCCTCATTCGGATTGAAAAGAAGCTCCTGCGAAATAATGTGATCACTTTTTACCATATTAAACGTTGTGATTAAATCATCAGAGCACAGTGTATTGATTGTGTTCACAGGAAGGATGACCAGCAAAGTCCCAAGTATGAAAATAATCATCATAGAAATATAATTTTTCATTCCGCTTAAAATATCATTTACCGCTAAAAACAAGGTCGCCGGGCATCTTGATCTGCTCAAGTGTATCACGCCCTTACCAGAATAACGCTCCCCCGTCTCACCGCTATGGATCGCATCGATTGGAGAAAACCGGCAGATTCTCCTGGTGCAGAGGTAACTGAACAATACCACGCTCATACCGGCCAGAACTGCTGCTGCGATATTGATCGAAAAATTATCTCTGCTTGAAACTACAATCTTCTGCGAAACTGAGCCAATCATTATTCTGCTGACCGGGAAACTGATTACCAGGCCAATGGACGCACCGATTACGGAGATTGCCAGATATTTTATAATATACAACCCACGGATATGACTGTTCTGTATACCAATGGCCTTCATCACGCCAATCTCACGGAATTCCTCGGTAATCGTAAAATTGATAATAAACCGCAGAACAACCATTGAAATCAATATCAGGCATACGCTCACGACTAACAGGATGGCCGCAATCAAGATATCCATAATGTAGATCATCTTAAACATTGAACGCTCTATAGACATGACCGTATTGATGCCCAGCTTGTTAAAACGATCCCGGTAACCGGCGTCATCTGTGTAAACCTCAACTGCACTGCAGACCGAAGCGCCCTTGCCGGCAAACATTGCCGCATCGTTTTCGCTGATGAGAAACCTTGTCATTCCCACCATTTCTGCACCGAAAAGAGCATCCTTAGAGTAGCCCTTTACGGTAAATTCCTTCTGGATTCCATTCTGACTTATAGATATTTTACCACCCTCGTGAAAATCATTTTCCTGCGATACAAATATAACGTTAGGGACGTAGATCTCACCATCGTGAATGTGCGTAATCTCCTCATTATTTTTATCGAAGATTTTTATTCCGCCAAGCCTGGAAAGCGTCAGCGTACTGGAATAATCAAGCCTCTTTCCTTCAACAAGGACGTTTTTCGGATCGATCTGAATCAGCTGGGTAGTATGATAGTCATATCCGTTTTCTTCCGCAAATTCCTCAAACTTTGCGATATCCGAGGCATTCATTGCAGCAAACCAGTAGTCCGGTATTCCCGCCTTTTCAAAATAATGATCCAGTGCTGTACTTACTGTAATCAGGTTATTTGCGCTGCCTGCCATGAATGTCACTGCCAGAATCACAAAAATCAGCAGGATGATATTCATCGTTTTCTTGCGCTTCATGTCCTTTTTTAGTATTCGTAAAAACATTTTGCCGCTCCTCTTAATTTTGTGATTACATTATGGCATGTAAATTATTAAATAATCCTTAAATCTTACCTTGGGAAAACAGCTTATTTTCATTGATTATCCTATAATAGATATTGTTCCATTACAATATACTTGACTTTTTTTTAACTGAGAAAGTACAATGCAGTAAATTGCTGAAATCATTATTCGAAAATGCTATAGAAAGGACGTAATCGCATACCAATGCCACCGGAACGAATTTATACATCCGAAGACTACCGGAACCTCCCGGAAGGACAGCGTGCGGAACTGATCGACGGCAAGCTGTACAGACTTATGTTTTTGAAGGCGCAGAAGATTCAGACTTATTTTCTTTCGATGATGAAATACCAGTTTACATTTTTGATGGTCTGATGATCAGAATTTCAGATTTACTATAGACTGATACTTATATCCTCCTTTGCATATTCACCGCTCAGATTGAAATTATGCTGCATGGGTCCCCGTCCCTTCCCCAGATCCAGCATGGCTCCAAGCGCACCAGAGAGATACTCCTTCGAACGCCGGATGGAGACAGGCAGTTCAAAGCCTTTGGCCAGATTTGCCGCAATGGCGCTGGACAACGTACATCCGGTTCCGTGAGTGTTGGGATTATCAATACGGGTTCCATAGAACCATGTCCCCAGGCCGTCTGCATAGAGGTAGTCATTGGCGTCATTGATGTTATGCCCGCCCTTGAGCAGGACTGCGCAGCCATAGGCGCCGCTGATCCGTCTGGCTGCCGCTTCAATATCCTCCTGGCTCTTTATGGTCATGCCGGACAGAATCTCTGCCTCCGGAATATTGGGAGTGGCTACTGTTGCCAGGGGAAGCAGACAGGTTTTCAATGTGGCCACCGCCTCTTTGGAAATCAGCGGGTCGCCGCTGGTAGCCACCATCACCGGATCCACTACGACATTCTCCGCCCGATAGAAGCGCAGCCGCTCTGCGATTTTCTCAATCAGTCCGCAGGAGGCCGCCATACCGATCTTCACCGCATCGGGCGGAATATCCTCAAATACCGCATCGATCTGCTGCCCGAGGAAATCGGGTGTCAGCTCTACAATTTCTCTTACACCGGCGGTATTCTGCGCAACCAGAGCCGTAATGGCACTCATGGCGAAAACACCGTTCATGGTCATCGTTTTCAGATCAGCCTGAATCCCGGCGCCGCCGCTGGGGTCTGTTCCAGCGATTGATAATGCCGTTCTCATTGTGTGGAAACTCATGCCCTCACCATCCTCTCTGCCAGCGCCCGCAGCTTTCGGCAGGCTCCCTCGATATCCTCCTCCGAAAAAATGGCCGATACCAGGGCCACACCGTCCACGCCGCTGCCGGACAGCGCAAGAAGGCTGTCCTGGTGAATGCCTCCGATAGCCACAACAGGCACATCAACCGCATCGCAGATGGCCCGCAGGGTCTCATTCGACATCTGATCCACATCCGTCTTGGTGCTGGTTGGGAATACCGCCCCCAGCCCCAGATAGTCTGCACCTTCCCGGACAGCCCGTCGGGCCTCTTCCACCGTATGGACAGAGACGCCCAGGATCATAGCGTCCCCCGCCCGGCGGCGGACCTCGCCGGCCGCCATATCTTCCTGACCCACATGGATACCGTCCGCACCGCAGGCAATGGCAGCATCCACATTGTCGTTCACAATGAACGGCACGCCATACCGGCGGCACAGAGCGCAGATCTCCCTGGCCTCCTTTAGGAATGCCTCCGCATCCAGTTCCTTCTCCCTCAGCTGTACACAGGTCACGCCGCCCTTCAATGCCGCTTCCACCTGTTCGCCGAGAGTCCGCTCCCCCACCCATGCCCGGTCAGTGACGGCATAGAGCAGCATATGCCGCTTATCGCACTTCATAATCCGCTCCTTTCTCCAGCTTTGCCGGAGTCAGACGGTACATAGCATCGATAATATAATTTCGGCAGGAGGCATTGCCGTCTGCTTCCGTCATACGCCTGCGGGCAGTCTCCCCGCACAGGCCCATGGCGCACACGGCGGCGGCAGCAGCCTCAAGGGGATGATCCAGGTTAGCGGTGACAAAGGCCGCCGTCAGGGCAGAGAGCTGGCAGCCGGTTCCGGTAATCGAGGACATCTCCGGACAGCCGTTACGGACACAGAACGCCCGCCCACCGTCCGTCACAATATCAACGGCTCCGGTGACAGCAATAACCGTCCCGGTGCGCCTGGCCAACTCCCGGGCAAAGGACACCGCCCCGTCCAGATTGTCTTCTGTCACCCTGTCCGCCACATCGGCGTCCACTCCCTTGGTGGTTCCGCTTCCGCAGGACAGCGTCTTAATCTCCGAGATATTGCCCCGGATTACCGCAAATTTCAGTTCCTCAATCAGCCGGAGGGCCGTATCCGTCCGCAGGGCAGAGGCTCCCGCTCCCACGGGATCCAGCACCACGGGATGCCCCAGCTCGTTGGCACGCTTTCCGGCGGCAAGCATAGCCGGGATGGTGCGCTGATTCAGTGTGCCGATATTGATGACCAGACCGCCGCACAGGCCGGTGATTTCCACGGCATCCTCCGGGTCATCTGCCATAATGGGCGAGGCGCCGCAGGCCAGCAGCATATTGGCGCAGTCGTTGACGGTGACATAGTTCGTGATACAGTGGACCAGAGGTGACTTCCCCCGGACATTTTCAAAAATCTGTTCAAACATAAGCGTTTCTCTCACATCCTTCCCATAATATTCCAACAAAAAACAGGAGGCATCTGCGTAGGATGCCCCCTAAAAAATATCTGTCTCCAAGACTTCCTCCGGCGGCATTATCCGCATCAGGTTCAAGGGTCGAAGGTCTACCTTCCTCTCAGCCTGTCACACAAGCTCCCCTGTTCATTTTGTTATATACATTATATCATTCCACTTGTTGCTTTGCAAGTGAAAAGAAACCTGTCAGTCAATATGTACCGGTATTGGTTCAAAGAAGAAAGGGAATTCCGAGTAATCCAGAAAAGAAAAAAGCCTCAGAAACTCTGAGGTTCCGGGCTTTTACAAGAGGCGCAGACCGGATTTGAACCGGTGAATCAGGGTGTTGCAGACCCACGCCTTACCACTTGGCTACTGCGCCTTACTATCAATATGTTCTGACCTTCTCCCGGCCATTCGTATATGCTACGCTCAAGCACTCATTTAGTATATCAAATGCATTTCGTTTCGTCAAGCCCCAAATCCCTAATTTTATAATTTTTTCTCCTCACACAAGCTCTCCCCCGCCATAACAGCTCAGAAATACCCCGTCCCCAGCCGCAGGATATAAATCGCCACCATAATCCTGACCCGGTTCTCATTTTTCAATATGTCATACCCCAGGATCTTTTTCACCTTGTCCAGCTTATATGACAGCGTGTTCTTATGGCAGTATAACGCCTGGGCCGTATGTATGATACTGCATTCATTTTCAAAATAAGCCTCCAGAATCTCCATATAATCCGTATGATTCTCCATGTCATACTTCATCAGTTCACCTACGGTCTCATTCACGAATTCCGGATAAATCGCCGCCTCCTTCACATCTGCCAGAATCTTATAAATCCCCAGTCTGTCATAACTAAGCAGATTCCGTGGAATTGCGGTCTTGGTCAGCCGGTACGCCGTGTATGCATTCTCGTGAGAGCGGTGGATATCCCGGATCCCGTCCGCCACCGTGCCGATCCCCGCATACACATTAGAATCATTCCTGCAGATCTTCCCGAATTCCTCCCAGACCATCTGAAGAGGACAACCTGCCGCCAGAATAATCAGTCTGCCATTCTCCTCGTAAGCAATCATATGATCCAATATAAACCGCAGCGATTTCTCAATCTTATTCAGACGCTCATTTCCGGTTTCTTCGTCATAGGTATGGCAGCTAAGAATAATCACAATATAATTCATGTCCCGCAGAAAACCGTTTCTCTCAAAATGGCTCAGATAAGAACCTTCATTGTCCGGATAATACACCGCATTTTTAAATGCTGCAATCAGATTCGTCTCCCTCTGTTCATTCTTAAGAAGAATCTCTGCAAATAAACGCATAATATCAATATATGGCGTTGTCCATGACGCAGAAAAGACAGGAAAACGCAGTTCGTTACAGTAATCTATGATTTCCCTGGAATAGGTCTCCTGCCCGCGGAACGACATCACAAGGCCGCCGGCATGGTGCCTGTGAAGTTCCGTAATATATCTTTTCAGCTCTTCTTCCGAAGAAAAGTTAATCCCGGAACAGAACACCAACTCTTCTCCATGCAGAGAGGAGATAAACTCGATATCTTCTACAACGTGCGTCCATGCAATCATCTTGCCAAAACAGCTCTCTGTATGTAATCTCACATGATACTGCGGGGAAATTGCCGCATACAGGTCTTTCAGTTCCACTGCCACTTGATTCCACCTGCCTTTTACCGATAAAGCCTCTACGTTTCTTTTGATTATATACAGTATAGCACCATTGTGCTTAAGACACAATTTTTTTGTGAATTTCTGTCTACCAGAACCATTCCAAAAGGGTCTTCTTCGTGCTATATTGTTTATGGAACACAAACAATGCAGAATGCATTTCCCCCCGAAAATTGTGTTTCATTTCAACCTTCAGATTATTTTTTCAAGAAAAGACCCCCGGAGTTTACGCTTCAGGGTCCTTTTTCTTTGATTCTCTTTACAAATCCCCCAAAATATGGCACACTAAACTGGATCATATTCAACCTGACAACGAACAGAACAACACCGAGGTATCTTATGAAAAGATTTTTATTGAACATACTAAAACCTTTTTCCTTTCTCCCTGCCCTGCTCATGATGTACGTCATCTATAGTTTTTCTGCCCAGACAGGGGAGGTATCCGGGAATTTAAGTTATAAAGTCAGCTATAAGATTGTAGAAATCGGGAACGACGTCCTGGAAGCAGGCCTTTCCCCGGAACGGATCAGCCACTACGCCCACCGGATCGAGCATCCGGTACGCAAACTCGCCCACATGACCGAATATTTTCTGCTGGCCATAGCGGTTTCCTTTCCATTCTATGTATATGGCCTGCGGGGATTCCCGCTGATGATCGTTGCCGGACTGATCTGCGTCGGCTTTGCCGCCGGGGATGAATACCACCAGTCCTTTGTTGCCGGACGGGGGCCGTCGAAAAAGGACGTCATGATCGACAGTATCGGCGTCTTTTTCGGAATCCTGTTTGTCCGTATCATCTGCTGGACCTTCCTGGCGCCTTTCCGTGTGGCAAAGCGTATCGAAGAACGGGCACGCAGACGGGAACGGGCAAATACCAGACGGGTGCGTTAACGCACCCGTCTCCTACATTTTATCCAGCAATATCCCCTTCATACCCCTGGAAAACATACATTTTTCCCCATTTTTCATCAGAATCTCCCTTTCTTTGAGTTTCAGTTCTGCAATCTGTTCCATATTGACAAGATAAGCCCTGTGAACCCGCAGAAACCGCCCGCCAAGTTTCTCCTCCAGTTCCTGCATACTCCCGATAAAATCCAGCCTGTCATTTTGTCCATGCAGTTCAATCCGGTGGGTCCTGCCTGTCGTCTCAAAGAACACAATCTCATCTACAGGAATATGCCGGATGACATCCATCACCTTGACAGAGAAGAACTCCCTCTCCTCCCCTTTCTCCTTACGCATGCGTTCCGTGATAATCTCCAGACAGCGGCGGATTCCCGTCTTTAACTTCCCTGGGTTCCCTTTCACAATATAGTCTAGCGCTTCCAGATGATAACGGAACGTCTCAAAGGCAAGATCCGTGAATGCCGTCACATAGATCAGAAATCCGCGGGAATCCAGTTTCCGGATCTCCTGCCCAAGCCCGAAGCCGTCCATAGACTCCCCATTAAGCTCGATGTCCAGGAAATAGATTCCCCGCCTCAGAGATTCTTTCACAGCCCCGATAATCTCCTCAGGATGTCTGCTGCATACGGCGATCTCCATATCATATCCTTCCATCATAATCTGCTTTTCCAGATACTCCTTCAATGCGGACCGAATCTTCTCATCATCCTCACAGATATAAACCGGCAGCATTCCCCATTCCCCCTCTTGCTTTTTGATTTTCCTTAAAACAATTGCAAGGCGCTGAGTGCTTCTTCCGCCGCAGAAGCCGCCTCTTTCTCACGATACTGTTTTGCCAGGATAAACAGCCCGAAGAGAACTCCGTTGACCAGAAGCGCAATCGGAATATCACCCCAGGACACGCTCTGATCCGACATAACGTCTGCAGAATACTCCCCGGAAACCACCAGCACCATATTATTATTCAGGAAATGAATCACTACCGGAGCCCAGATATTCTCCGTCTTCATATACACATACCCCAGGAAGATTCCAAGGCACACACAGGTAATGATCTGGTTAACCGTCATAATCAGCCCCTTATCCGGCGTTACATAGAAGAAGAAATCCAGCGGCAGATGCCACAGGCCCCATACCACTCCCAGAATCAGCACACCCTTTCGCAGACCGAACTTCTTCTGAAGGAGCGGCTGCAGATAATATCTCCACCCGTATTCTTCTCCAAAGAAAGCAATATATCCCAACAGAAAATTCAGCGGCAGGAATGCCATATAGACCCACGCCTCCACGCTCTGAAAAATCGCCAGAAACGATTCCAGCTGTCCGGCAAATACATTGTAAATCCCTATCCGCAATAAATACAATACCAGAAACAGAACGATACATCCTACAGATTTCTTCCAGTTCTTCCCTTTCATCCCATACGCAGCCCTTCTGTACTTCCCTGCCGCAAAATAACAGATCAGGCAGATTATCCCTCCTATGATCATGACATACTGGGAAGCCAGAAGAAACAGGGGAACATCCCCGCCTGGCATGGCAATCATAACGTCCGGCGACAGAACCGTAAGGACCGTAAGCACAATCGATACAACCGTCACCAGGATAAAGCTGATATAGAATGCCTTAGGGAGCTCCCGGTCCCCCTTACGTGTCAGAAGATATGCCAGCATGACTCCCATCGCCGGATACAGCATCTGTGTGGCAGGAAATGCACTTAAGTTTATCTGTTTCGCACTTCCATACCACATCAGAATCCCAAGCAGATACGGAATCCCATAGGCAGTCACAATAAAAATCATCAGTTGCCGTTTTTCTGTCTTTGAACCCATCTTCTCTTCCTCCTTCTTCCCTCCCCCCGCAAAACTACTGGTACCGCTCTGTTCTGCAAGGTCCAGGTATCAAAAACTTTCTGCATTGACGACTTTATTGTATCTGATTTTCTTTCTTCCAGTCGGGAAAATGCCCGGATGGAACTCCTGAATGCCCGAAATGACACTACGCCTCCTGGATCTTCAGTTCCTGAATGAAACATCCGTCCTGGATCGTGGTAATAGGAAGTGCTTTCTCGTATTTTTCCAGAATTTCCTTATAATTAGCCAGCCCGATTCCCCGGTCTTTTCCCTTGGTTGAATATCCCATGGTTCCGATTTTATGGAAATCTACCGCAGAATACAGAGTATTTTTCACCCGGACCGTGGTGAATCCACTATGACTGCTGATCATAATGTGAATCAGCCCGTCGTTCTTTCCCTGTACCTCTTCTATCGCATTATCCAGAAGAATCCCCAGACACCGGCACAGATCCGTACTGCGCATCCGGGTTTTCTCGAACGGCTTTAAAACCTCCAGTTCCCAATGAATTTCCTCCTCCTGCATGGTTTTCATTTTCTTCAGGAATAATCCCTTCATCTCTGTCATACGGATATTGGCAAGCTGGTTCATGAGACGAATCTGACTCCCAACCTGCAGGTCAAAATCATCCGTCATTTCCTGGATATAATTCTGTATGGCCGCAAGATTTCCCTCCTCAGCCTGCAGATACATGCCGGACATCATATTTTTGAAATCATGCCGGAACCGGCGCACTTCTTTCTGCAGTCCTTCCAGATTCTCAATGTAAGCTCCCTGCTGGACAAGACTCACATTCTGATCCTCAATCCGTTTCTGCTGGATCCCTTCCCGTCCTGTATGGATGAAGATCATATAGACAATCAGCAGGAACACAAATGCAGTAGCCGGATTATACCCCACCTCCTTTGCACTGATATCTACGATTTCCTGCACAAACTGGCTTAAGGGCGGATACAGTCCTAAAAATACCACTACACCAGGTTTCAGTTTCTGCCCTTCCCACTGCTCCATCATTTTCCTGGCATTCGTTTTGTATAGAAGAAGGAGGACCAGGATGAGAAAGAACGGTATCACCACCCATTCCCAGAATAAATACTCCCTGCGATCCGACAGAATGCTCAGATTATAGATTTTATTGGTTGAAAATATATCTGCAAAATTCCATCCTACCTCATAGAGAATATTTAAAAATACCGCTATCGCCAGAAGCGTGGTATATGGCTTGCTATACATGACACGCAGCCACAGCATCATTCCGATAATCCGGATATACATGTAGAGCAGTTCTCCGCCATTGTGGGGCAATGCAAACAATCCTGTTTTGAAAAAAACAGTCGCCAGCAGGTCGCCCAGAAAGATATACAACATCATTACACCAAAAATCGTATAATAATGCTTTCTGTTCTTATAGGGAATCTCTCCCAGAAGCAGGATAGCGGCACTTATAAAAAAAAGAGTATCCAGACCCATACTTATGAAATTGCCGCATAAAACCTCTAAAAAAGTCATTTACTCATCTCCTCATTGTCATAACTGATTTACAAAACCGGCCTGCCGCACAGAGGCGTCTGATACCGGCTGTCTTCAGTCATGGATCATGCACGCAGCCGGAAAGTCTTCGGAGCCAGCCGGTAGACCAGCACACACGCCGTCACACAGTAGGCCGCACAGAAAACAACCGTCCCCAGTCCAAAGGCAATCGCCGGCATTTTCAGCCTCATCAAACCATAGCAGACAAAATACGTCCCTGTCACCACCACCCTGTAAGTTCCGCTTCGAATCTCCGTCCCTGCATTATAGGGCTGCAGAAGATAATAAATTGTCAGATAATGGACGGAAAAAAACATACTGATACACAGGATGGAGACCATCAGCATTACATAATTCAGAGGTTCCTCTGTCCCGCCCGACTGATACAGAAGTAATGCAAGTCCCCCGCCGATTACAGCCGCAGGAAGCAGATTGACCTTCATAATCTCCCGCAGCCGGATCTGAAACAGCCTCAAGATCGATTCCGGCTGTTTATAGAAAGAATAGGTCAGAAGACTGTGGTCGCAGTTCATGAACAGCACATTGGTAAACCCTGCCCCACGGTTGACAAAATACATGATGAATGCAAAATAGGGAAGATTCGTCAGCACTACATGATTCACGACTGGTTTATACTCTGGCATAAAATGAATCCCCAGAATCACTACGCACACGATTCCCAGGCTGATAAGAGCAATCCGTTTTGAGGATTTCCAGAGTATCTTCTGATGACGCCGTATGAAGATTTCGTTCAGATACTCGAATCCTGTCCGGTTACTGCTGCCCGTGCCGTCAATCTGTATCATTTTCTCACTCTGACGCTTCGCCGTACCCTTAACCTCCTCTACCTGGCTCAGATACTGCGTCAGAATCTGCTGGTACACTTCCCGGTACTCCCGGAAGACCAGCACCTTACAAAGGGACAGACTGCCGCACACAATCCCGCAGGCCAGCAGACACACACTCACCATCTCCGGCAGAATCCACCCCAGAAACGGAAGGCCATAGGCCGCTGCCAGAGCCAGGGCAATCAGAACCCATCCCTTTACATCTACCTGGTTCTCACTGACCGCAATCCCCGTGCGTTCATAGTCCCGCAGGGACCAGGCCACTACCGTGAGTTTGATACCCGCCGCAGAAAAAGGCAGCAGAATGCACTGCCATGGGAAAAGTCCGCATATGTGTCCGAAGATCAGTCCGAAGATCAGATAACCGGCCAGTATCTTCAGCATTTCATATCCATAGGTAACCAGCGCATATTCTCTTGCATCCATCCGAAGCAGGATCAGCGCATAGTATTTATCTTTCGTCGGGTTAAAGATATAGGTGTTCAACCATGCCCCGACCAGGGTCAGCAATACAAAGATATGCAGAAAAATCTCCCGTGACGCATACTCTCCGGTCAGGCCGGCTCTGTCCAGCGAGGAAAAGAACAATACCTCAGCTGTAATCATCAGAAGGAAATACAGGAATTTGCCCAGAAATGCCTTCACAAATTCCCAGATACCGGATACAATATTTGCGAATATCTTAAGATCCGGGTCACAGTATAATTTCTGCGGAAGTATCCTTCTGATGAGGGGAATCTGTTTCAGCGAATAGAGAATCGTGTTGACACGGTATGTATTTTTAAGGGAAAATGCTATTCTGAATGTTCTGTTCATCTCTTAACTCCTCATGCATGATAATAGATCACTATTTTTCCTCTCTAAGAGCCGTCAGAATCTTCTCCTTGAATTCATGGCTGTCAAGATTGGCCTTGTCAACACGTTCCAGTTCTCCATGGCTCAGGAGCACAATCTCATCGCACAGATCCAGCGCAAGATCCATGATATGAGTGGAGAAGATGATAATCCGCCCCTCTTTCAGCGACCGGAGAATCTGCTTCATCTCCTCTGCCACCACCACGTCCAGAGAGGTCAGCGGTTCATCCAGAAGCAGCAGGTCAGGCTTTGCGATGATATTGACTAACATCTGCATCTTATTCTTCATCCCGTGGGAATAGTCCTTAAGCAGTTTATCCCTGTCCCCGGGGGAAATACCTATGTAATCGAGATATGCATCCAGGCTCTTAGGTTCCTGAATCTGTTCCCGGTGGATGTCTATAAAGAATTTAAGGAACTCCCGCCCGGTAAGGAATTCGGGTACTGTGGGAGTGGACAGCACATAGCCAATGTCGTCTGGTACGATGTCCTTCCTCTGCCCCTGGATCTCCAGACAGAAACTGCCGCCGTCTGCCTTCATATCCCGGTTCAGACAGTTAAAAAGAGTTGTCTTACCTGCTCCGTTGCGTCCCAGAAGGCCGTAGATCCTGCCGCTTTCAAAGGTAAAGTCAATATCACGGAGTACCTCTTTCGTCTCGAAATGTTTTGATAAATGTTCAATGATGAATCTCATCCGCTTTCCCTCTTTCTAAAAAAACTGCCATTGGCAGTTTATAAAAATTCACCAGACTTCTTGTATCAATCTCTTCAATCCTAATGAATCTGCTTCCCGATAAAGTTCCTTATGACGTTCTGATTTTATACCCTGTTATGAATAATTATAAAGTATACACCAGCAAATATCAATAAAAACACCGATATATAAATATATATTAAAGTTTCCCCAGACTCTTGCAGATGAGAATAATTGGAATTTAACCCACCGCTTCTCCGGACGGCTGTATGCTATGCATCATATAGTAAGAAAGGATGACAGAAAACAGAATCACTTCTGAATTTTCCGTCACCCTTCCATTATAGGCTATTTATCACCAAAAATATTATTCCCCTGCAAGCAGCGCCCTTGGCGTAATCTTCTTAATTCTTAAGGAAAGCACACATACAATCCCAAATGATACCAGGATCATCCCCGCTACCGCCAGAATATTATACCCCACCGGAACCCGGAATGTACATTTCACAATCCCCAGATCTTTTAAGAACAAAACCGATAGCGGGTTGATAATAAAACTGCACACTGTCACTCCCACAATGGTCGAGATCACCACCGCAGGCATGAAGGACAGCGCCGTCTGCCAGATTAACTGCCCTGTGGTAAATCCCAGAGCCTTCAGAATCCCATATTCCTGCTTCTTATTGCCCACAATTGTCCGCACAAGCAGATACAGCACAAACGTAATCACGAGCACACTCAGCACAAGCACTGCAGCCACAATCATCTTCATCAGTAGGACATAGACAGAAACCGAACCGTTAATCGTTGCATCGATATTAATCGTTGCATTTACTTTGTCTTTGTACCGTTCTTCGATCTTTGCATTAAACGCATCGATGTCCGTACCGTCAGCAAGGTTCAGATAATAGCTTGCATTCTGAAGTTCCCCCAGCCGTTCATAGCCTTCTCTTGTAAGCAGACAGTCCTTTCCAAGATTATTGGTAATCTGCACAAAACCTGATATGAGATAACCGTCCTCTTTCCCGTCTGCCGTAAGCTTTATCTCGTCACCCACATTCAGTTTCTTCTCTGCCGCATATTTGGCCGCAATTGCCATCTCATTATCATACTTTGGAAATCTTCCTTCAATTATTACATCCTGGTTATTGACTTTTGTAAAATCATCCGCCATGGTTGCCATCAGCACATCGCCGCCTGCATGCAGCAGCTGGACACTGTGATACAGATATACTTTTTCTACCCTGCTGTCGTCCTGCATGGCCGAGAGAAAATCCTCCTCCACCTCTGCTTCAACATTAATGGCGCTGTCCGCAGTTTCTCCCACGATCATATTCAGAAACGGAGTCATGTCTGCAATCATATTTTCAATCATCACTCCCGAAAATACGGCCACAAGGGACAGCACGAGCATGGTGATACAGATAGTCACATTGTGCTTCATGCCGGATAAGGTGGTCTTAAGAGCCAGTGCAGGATTCAGCGGTACCCTGGTCTTTTCGAGGGGAACATGGTTTCTCTTAAACGTATGCGTCTGGATTCCCTGCCGCAGCGCAACAATCGGTTCCACCCGCCCGATCCTGCGTGAGGCAGACCATACCACAACCGAAACTGCTCCGCCAAGAACCGCAAGTGTCAGAACGAACGGAACCGGAAGAAACCGTACCTTATAGGGAATGCCCGTCTGTGAGACCATCATCCCATTAATATAAGGAAACAGGGCATAGGAAAAACCTGAGCCAACCAGAGCCACCAGCAGCGAAACCCCCGTAAACTGCATAAGAAGGGAACTGACAAGCTGCCTGCTTGTGTAACCTACTGCCTTGAGCGCACCAAGGTTCTTCATATTCTCCTGGATATAGTTGATAATGTTGGACGCAATCACAACCAGGGCAATCAGAAGTATCAAAAAAGCCATTGCACTCATAATTCCGGAGCAGATCATCTGGGAAATATAACGGGACCGCGATACCAGATCATAGGTGTTGCTTGTGGTACGAGCGGCCGGATAGCGGGAAGAGACAGCTTCTTTCAGCATTGCGTCATAATCCTCACTTTCTGTTCTGTCGTCCAGACGAACGGAACACAGCGTAGACTCAGGGGCACATCCTGCCTCCTGAAGTTCCCGGTAACAGTCCTTCGTCAGCAGAATCCCGCACATGCCGCAGTTGTGGGAACCGGTCATAACGCTGTTAAAAAATCCACACACCGTATAAGACATCTTCTGATTCCCGATGGAAAGCTCTATGGTCCTGCCGACAGCAATCTCATCGGATTGATACAGAACCGGCATATAGACTCCGCTGGTGCAGCTGCCCTCCTCTACAATCTCACATTTTCCCACAGGACGGGAAAGGGCGGCTTCTTTTTCCATAAAAATAAATTCTGAATTGATATTCCCGCCGTTATACTCGAAGATCCCTACCATATGCATGACAGAATCCAGGAAATAATCTGCCGTACGCTCATCCGCTTCCAGAGTGTCTTCAAGGAATCCGGCAATTTCATCGCTGTCACCGTCAACCGCCAGTGTCACATGCTCTGCATGGAGCCTGTCGTGGCAGCGGTCAAAATTCTGTCTGTAATCCAGGGACAGCATAAGCCACAGGTTCAGCATAAGCGCCGCCAGGAACATAAGCACAATGATCGCCACGGTCTGCCCCTTTGCTTTCCGGAGATTGGAACGGGCAAGAAGATAATTTTTTCCCATATCTACCACCCCATTTCTGCCAGGAAAGAGGCCAGCTTTTCCTGCCTCTCCCCATCGTCCGGCTTCGCATTTCCATGGGGATACCTTCCCAGATCACACTCTCCAAGAATCATGCCGTCTTTTAAGTACAGAATACGGCTTCCCCTTCGGGCGGAACGCATATCATGTGTCACCATGACGATACTCTGCCCCATCTCGTTAAATCTGGTAAGCGTATCCAGCACATCCAGTCCGGTTCTGGAGTTAAGGGCGCCTGTCGGCTCATCGGCAAAGAGAATCTCCGGGCTGTTGATCAGCGCCCGGACCATTCCTGCCCGCTGGGCCTCACCGCCCGAAATCTGCGTGGGAAATTTCTTCTGCGTTTCCTCCGGAATGTCCACGGCCTCAAATAACTCTTTCGCCTTTGCCAGAACCCCTTTCCTGTCTCTGCTCACAAGCAGGCCTGCCGACAGCACATTATCCATCACTGACATCCCGTCAATCAGATAAATCTGCTGAAATACAAATCCGCAGTGATCACGGCGGAACACGGCAAGTTCATCCTGGCTCATACCAGAAATAACCTGGTCCCCGAAGGTAATGGTTCCGAGAGAGGGCGTATCCATTCCCGACAGGGCATACAAAAGCGTTGACTTTCCCGCCCCGCTTGCACCCATGATCACAGTAAAATCGCCCTGATATAATTCCAGGTCAATGTTTTTCAGAACGTGCTGCAGATTGCCGCCGCTTGAAAAGGATTTGCTTAAATTTTCGGTTTTCAGTAATATTTTTTTCATATAGATCTTCCTTTACTACGGTTGTTTGTGTTCGCTGATTACACGTTCTATTTTATTTTTTTAATTCTTATCTGTCTTTAGGCAATCCTTAACTATTCCTTAAATCTTAGGATTTGCATATCAGTCAGACTATCCTATTTATCCTGCACTCCCTCTTATCACATACTAAAAGGAATACTCACAGTCACTGCCAGCCCATGTTCCCCATTCTCGATTACAAGCTCCCCCTTCATTTCCCGCATAAAGTAATCTGAAATATAAAGTCCAAGCCCGGCGCCTTCCATATGTTCCACATGACTTCCCCGTTTAAATTTCTCCCGCAGCAGCGGCAGGTCTTCCTCACTGACGCCGCCTCCATAGTCCTCGATCCGGACATCCAGCCGCCTCCCTTTCCGGCATACCATGACGTCAATCTTTGTACCCGCATATTTATAAGAATTTGCAAATATATTGTCGAACACCTGCTGCAGACGGAGCGGGTCGGCATACAGCATACATTCCGGAATCTGAAAGTCCTCCCCCCGATGAAGGTAATCCGAACTTTTCAGCATTTCCAAAAGCGCCCGGCTCTCCATATCCTCGGGTGTGACCGAAAGCTGTTCCAGCTCTTCCATGGTTGCCGTAAACAGATTCGAGATCAGAGTATTAATCTG
This sequence comes from uncultured Dorea sp., assembly GCA_910587575.1. Classification (GTDB taxonomy): domain Bacteria; phylum Bacillota; class Clostridia; order Lachnospirales; family Lachnospiraceae; genus Sporofaciens. The sequence goes on along the minus strand of CAJULU010000026.1, from coordinate 35,340 downwards.
ATCCGCCTTGTGAATAATCTGCGTATAATTATCCCGGATCCTGTCATTGTCCGTAAGGGCCGCCCCCACTTCGGATGCCGCCTTAATGCTTGCCACAGGCGTCTTAATATCATGGGACAGTTTGGCAACCAGTTCCTTCTTACTGGCATTGGCTTTTGCCTCCGCAATCCTTGCCTTCTTAAGTTCCGAGCGCATAATATCAAAACTCTCCGTAAATGCACCAAAGAGGTTGTGCCTGTCCATGGTAAGCGGAATATCCAGATTGCCTCCCGCAATCCGCTGTGCAAATCCTTTTAACTTCTGAAACGGATCGGTTATGACACGCTTCAGATAAAAATAGTACCCCATACAGAGGCCGCATTGCAGCAGCATGGCTGCCAGCATCACAAGAATCAGTGTCTGTCTCCGCTTCTCAAAACGCCGTTCACTGTCATTGTCTATGATAATCTTTCCCACAGTCTGACCGTCTATCACAAGATCCAGTATGGTATCCCGGTGAATCACAGCCATATTGACACTTGAACTTAAATCCGGCTCTGTCTGGAACAGAACCCTTCCTTCCGTATCCAGTACGGTATACCTTACTGGACGAAGCCCTTCCCTGCTCCGTCCGCCGTCAGACAGATTCTCCCAGTCCTCCTGTACAGAATTTACAATCTCATTTACCCTCACAGAATCCTGCCGGCTGTCAGTATTCCAGAACGCAAACAAAAGCAGCGCAGCCGCCTCCACTGTAAAAAGGAGCAGCAGCCCTGCCAGAAAGGTATGTTTCTTCATTCTTTTCCTCCGCAGAATCTATAGCCTTCCCCCCAGACTGTAATGATGTATTGCGGCCTGCCGGGATTGCGCTCAATCGCTTCCCGGATCTTGCGGATATGCACATTCAGCGTCCCGTCTCCGGTGAACCGGTCCTCCCAGACTTTCTCAAATAATTCCTGCTTAGAGACCACTTTGTTCTCATGCCGGATCAGATAAGCCAGAAGCCTGAATTCCAGCGCCGTAAGCTTCACAGGCTTCCCGTCAGCCATCACTTGTTTCCCGTAAAAATCCACGGTTATACGCCCATCGGAATATTCTCGTTCTTCTGCCTGTGCGCCATGTCCTGTCCGCTTCAGCACTGCCTGAACCTTTGCCAGAAGCACGGCGAGGGAATAGGGCTTCTGGACATAATCATCCCCGCCGATATGGAACGCAATAATCTGGTCGTCATCACTGGAACGGGCAGAGATAAATACGATAGGAATCTCCGTCTTTTCCCGCAGTTCCCGGCACAATTCGAATCCGCTGCCGTCTCCCAGATTGATATCCAGAAGAAGAAGGTCCGCCGTATCCCGCAGCAGAAATTCCCGGCATCCGGAAACGCTGTATACCACCGCCGTACGGACTCCGAAAAGGTTAAAATATTCCGCCGTACTGTCTGCCAGAAGTTTTTCATCGTCTATAATCAAACAATCATACCTCATCGTTCCCTCCCTATACCTGTTTTTTTCTGATTTCTGCCAGACACTGCCCGCCCCTTTACAGACACTGTGTCCTCTTCTCCCCATGTATATGAATTCATTATATCCAAAGAATCTGCAGATTACAAGCGTCTCTGCTGACACTTCCAGATTGTTTTCCGTTTCATGAATCTTCGGAATATGTATTCATTCGCAGCGATTTCCATCCGGTCATCCAGCTTTTCAAGGTTTACGGCCCCATATTTTCTTACCAGCGCCCTTTCAATCAGATAATCACAGATGCGGGAATTCTTCGGAAGCAGAGGGCCGTGCAGATATGTCCCGATTACATTCTTGTAAATGACCCCTTCATAGCCGCTTTTTCCGTCATTGCCGGCGCCGTATAAGACTCTGCCGAAAGGACGGCAGCCATTCAGACAGGTGCGTCCTCCGTGATTCTCGAACCCCACCACCGGAATGTCAGACAAATCGCTCTCCAGTATAATATTTCCGATCAGCCGCTCTTTTTCCTGTTCCGTATAGATATCCAGCAGATTTAAGCCTTCTATCATTCCTTCGTCAGTCTGATAATATTTTCCAAGCAGCTGATATCCGCCGCAGACTGCAATCACAACTCCGTTATCTTCAACATAATCCCGGAACTAGTCCCGGATCTTCCTGAGGTTCTGACAGACGATCCTCTGCTCACGGTCAGAACCGCCTCCCAGAAGCACGATATCGACCTTTGAAAAATCAATCGCATCCCCGGTGTTGAACTCTATGGACTCCGCTTTGATTCCCCGCCAGCGGCATCTCTGGATCATGCAGGCAACGTTTCCCCGGTCTCCGTATATATTCAGCAGATCCGGGTAAAGATGTCCTACCGTAATCTTCATCTCCGACACATCCTTCATCTCTCATCCTCCTGAATATTTTAACTTTGTCCTCCTGCACATACGCTTCAGCATATTGCGGGTTCCAAACAAGGCCGTATAATTTACAAGCACATACAGACTGCCGCTGCCCTTTTCTATATATCTCCTCACGGCCTTCTCCACATCCGGCTCCATTTCCGCCGGAATCCCCGCATATTTCAGCCGCAGCATCAGATCCCTGCAGCGGATTCCGCTTGCCGTGACACAGCCTGCTTCCATGCCTCCAAGCCGCTCAAAATCCACGTCCCAGAGCCAGGAAATGTCTGCGCCGTCCTGGTCGTTATCATTAATTGCCACCACCAGTTCCTTAGGCGACGTATCCTGCATGATCACATTGATATTCTGGTTAAATCCCGTGGGATTCTTTGCCAGGTTCAATATAATCCTCGTATCCCCTGCCCAGAACTCTTCCATCCTGCCGTTTTCCGGGCGGAACCCGTTCAGCATCTCCTGAAAATTCCCCGCCTCAATTCCAGCCGTCCGGACCGCCGCATATACCGCAAGGATATTGTATACATTATAAAACCCCTTGTGGGGCGACCGGAAACTTCTTCCATCCACGGAAAAACCAATCCCGTCCCCGATTTCCACATTCTTCCCTTCGAACTGTATTCCAGGTCTTCGAAACCCGCACCGGGGGCAGATGTAATCCCCGAGCTGCCCATAGTGATAAAACCGATAGGACAGCTGTGCACCACAATGTCTGCAGAAACGGCCCTCCCGGATTTCCTTTGTCTCATCCTCTGCATAAATGCGCTCACTGATGCCGTATGCCCGAAAATCATTTCCGCTGTCCATGGCAAGAAACACTGACAAGGGATCATCCCCATTTACTATAATCTTCATCTCTTTTGCAGAACGCATGACTCTGCCCAGAATATCCATAGCAGCGTCGATCTCCCCATACCGGTCAAGCTGATCCCGGAACAGATTGGTAAGCACCATGTAATCCGGCTTAAAATGTGCAAAAACTTCCCGTGTGGAGGCTTCGTCAATCTCAATACAGGCATAATCCACATCCATCTTTCCGTTCATTTCCGCTCCCAGTGCAAATGCCGCCGCAACTCCGTTTAACATATTCGAACCGGTGCGGTTACAGAGTACCCGGTATCCTTCCGCCTCAAGCGCCGCACAGAGCAGATTATTCACGGTCGTCTTTCCGTTGGTTCCGCATACGACAAAAACCCTTTCCCTTACCTCTTCCGCCAGTTCCTTCAAAACAGCCGGACAGATCAGAAGGGCAATCTTCCCCGCCCATGTCACCCCTTGCCGCCGGAAGACATGGACACAAATTTTCTCTGTAAATTTTGCCGCCCATACGGCAAACATTCTGCGTACTCTCATATCCTGCCCTTCTGAAACCTGTTAGAATTTTCCGCTGGCTCCGCCGTGTTTTTTACCGGAAGATGACTTGTGCGTCGTGGAACCTCCGGAACTGCCGGAACTTCGCATGTTGTCTGAATGATCCTCTTTTTCCTCTTTCGGCCGTTCTCTGCGTTTCACATCTTTATACAGATACAGATCCGTCTTTGTAGTCAGCTTCAGGCTCCCTTTCTTCACATAGCTGTCTGCCTCTGTCTGGCTGTAAACAGATTTCAGCTTCATTCTCATAATTCCTGTTGCAATCAAGGCTATGACAAATCCGACAGCGAGTGCAACTACCAGAAAAAAGACCAGCGCAAAGGGATCCTTCGAAAGATGATCCGCATCATAGGGTTCCCCCGTCTTCGCCTGGGTAATATAGTCGTCACACATTTCGGCAAACGTGGTAAATGCCCATGCATAATCTCCGTCACCTAAGTCACCTATGATCATATCCGACAGATACTCAAGCCCGGCATCCGTAAACGCCGTGATTCCAAAACCCGACGTGGAGATGGCCCAGTCCCTCTCTTCCATGCTTATGAGAAGCAGAATGCCGTCACCCTCATCCCCGAACCCATAGCCGTTCAGATCATAGAAATCATCGGCGTATTCCGTGGCAGACGCCCCTTCCAGGGAATCGACCGTAACCACTACAACGTCTACCTGCTGCCGTTCGCTGATCTCATTCAGCTGATCCAGCAGGTCGCTTCCTTCGCTGCCCGTAAGCAGTCCGGCTTCATCTACAAACCTCTGCAGATCACTTAAGGCCTGCGCCTGCACTGTCATCAGTACAGACAAAAGCAGTGCAAAAAATATCGTACCTATTTTCTTTTTCATGCTCTTTGCCTCCTTACAGCAGCCAGATCAGGCATAATATGGCATAAATTACTCCGCCGATGGCGCCTGTCAGCCCAAACAGCCACTTCTGATACGCCGCCTTGTCAACCGGCAGGTCCCCCACCATTTTACCGGTCTGGCCGTTCATGGCAAAGAGATAGTTCTGGCCGTTCCACGATGTATTCAGGATCCAGACAGGAAAGAGAACGTATTTTACTTTCCTGTTTTTCAACCGGATACTGCCGTTTTCCTTTATGACTGTCGTATACCCCTTCACCGTTGCATCAAAGGTCTTCTGCGTGCTCTTGCGTATACGGGAGTTTGCCCGCTTTGCACTCTTCTTCGAATCCACGTCATATTTGTCCGCCAGATAGCCCGCCAGATATGCGGTCTGGAATTTCTCCATCTTTGATAAATCAAAAGGCTCCAGGGAATCCATCAGGTCATCGGGCATCTTCGTGGAAGCGTCAACCGGGATTTTCTCAAATCCAAGGCTTCCGCCTCTGGTGACGGAAAAGAAACGGGTTTCCGTATAGTCATATTTACTGTCGCTCCATGTTCGGACTTTAGTTGCTTTATAGCGCATATTAACATCCGCACTGGCGTCAAACAGCCAGAACGGGACATACACGCCCTTTACTTCGTCAATGTGGTTCTCATCCCTGAACACCTTGGGAAGCAGGCGTTTCCCTTCATAATGCTTCTTGAGCGCTTCCTTGGCAGCTTTTTTATCCAGTTTGAACGGGATTACATAATCTGGTTTCAGTTCTCCCGCCAGCTGCCCCGTCATTACCACCGGATTCCCGCAGAACGGGCAGGACGTTGCCGCCGTATTCCCGTCACATACAATCTCGCCGCCGCAGGATTCGCACACATAAGAATGCAGCCCTCCCGTCTCTCCTTCCTCCTATTCTGACCCGGAAGAGGTCTGCCATTTCATATCGTCCTTCTGGTCATTTTTCAGCTCGCTGTCATAGCTTACAAGTGTTTCCATCTCAAATTTCGTGTCACAGTAAGGACACTTCATCTTTTGTGCCGCACTGTCAAAGACAATGGCGCCGCCGCAGCACGGACATTTATATTCTTGTATTGCAGCCATCTGGTTTCTCCTTTTTGTTTTTTATCTGCCTTGGCAGCTCCCTAAGGGCGCCTTTGGGTCACACTCCAAAGAGCTGTCAGGGAATCATATCTTCACGATATTCCCCGGCAGCTCCCCGACTCTTATCTTTTATTCTTCGCCCCAGATATTACCGTCTTTATCGGTGAACTTTCCCGTGCACACATTAATCAGATCGATCAGCCAGCCAATTCCCAGGCACCCGCATGTAAGCAGCCAGATAATGCCGGTGCCGATTTTTCCCGTCATAAACCTATGTATGCCAAGCCCTCCACAAAACAGTGTAATCAATATTGCGCCTGTCTTACTCATCTTCATCTTCCCTTCCTTATAGTCAGTCCTTATTCTCCTGCAGCCGAAATCTGCGCTTCTACATCTGTCCTTGCCTCTTTCAGCCAGTCTTTGGTCTGGGTTAAAGAATCGATCATCACTTCATAATCTTCATCGGGAGCATCCTCTTCGCTCTCAAGCGCTTCTTTGCACTCTGCAAGCGCAGCCTGCACTTCCTGGAATTTAGCGAAGGTCTCTTCGTCAATTGCATCCGCATTTCCATTCATCATATCTGCAATCTCATCAAACTCCTCACTGACCTCATTAAAGGTATCAATGGCTTCCTGCTGCTTTTCGCTGTCTCCGCAGCCGGACAGACTGAACATCATAACCAGAATCATCATCATGCACGTCATTAACTTCATTGTTCTTTTCATTGTTTTTTTCATACTAAACATTTCCTTTCGTTCTTTTATAAGTCCCATAGCGAAAACCCCTTTCTGAAACAAAGTATACCGTAATCCTTCATAAAAATGGACGAACCGACATCAATCGACCGGAAACCGCATTCAATCGACCGTCGCCTCAAAGCGACACATTCAAAGTGAACTTCCCGTCTCTGGCCGAAAAATCATAGATACCGCCATACTTCTCTACAACGGCGCAAATACTGCGCACACCCTGCCCATGCCCCGCCTCCATGGAAACCGGCACTCCATGGTCGAACAGGATATCCGCATCGCAGGAATTTGTAATCTGCAAAAGGATTTTCCTGCTCTTTTCATACATAGTGACCTCTATCGAACCGGATACTCCTCTTCTCTTCTGTTTCTGGCAGGCATGCAGCGCATTCTCTAATGCATTGCACAAAAGCACGCACAAATCGCTTTCGGATACGGCGATAGTCTGGGACAGTCCTGCCCTTACTTCCATCCGAATGCCAAAATCGCCCGCCCGTCCCGCAAAGGCGGAAAAAATCAGATTCGCCACTTCGTTCTGGCAGAAGACCCTTACCTGGTTCCCTTCTATTCCCGAACAGATTTCCTGGATATACTCCTTTGCCTGCCCATATCTTCCATTTTCAATACAGGAAGAAAGATACTGCATATGATGGCGCAGGTCATGGCGGTAAATGCTCGTTTTCCGTTGGGACTCCCGCAAGGCTTCTATTTCGCAGACAGCCTGTACGACCTGAAGATTCAGGCACTCCTGTGTCTCTTCCAGCTGGCTGCGCAGCTGTTTTTCAGCAGAAGTGCGGAATACGAACATCAGATATGCCACACTGCACACAAAGGGCATGAATTCCAATGCGGCCATATTTCCGTCCGCCAGCAGTCTGGTGTAAATACGTGTCACGTAATCGAATCCATAGTATAATGCCGGCACCAGCCCGAACTGGAACTGTATCGAAGCCGGATAATGGGAAAGTGAACGCACGGACGGAGCAATGAACCGCAGCAATATCAGTAAAAGTGGCAGTGTTACGACCAGTTCCACGATATTCTGCTGCATGGAACTACCTGAAAAGACAGCCATGACCAACAATGCGATCCAGCGGCGGAGCTGACAGCAAAGATATGCGGTCAGGACCGAGATTACCGGCCAGAGCCATCTTTTATTCATAACGCAGAGCAGCGCTGCCAATGGAAGATGTGTAATCAGCGGATACAGATAACCGGTGACAGACAAACCGCTGCTAAAATAAATGACTCCCTGAAACGTCAGGAGCACCGCCATACTGCCCGTCATGGCAAGGCATCTCCGCCGCGTCCAGACGATATCGCAAAATGCCATGGACAATATCATCCCATATACTGCCACAGTGATAAAATTAAGCAGGCAAATCATCCTCATAACACAACGACCTCTTTACTGCGAAATGCGTATTCCAGATATTGTCTTTTGATTTCAGAACATTTTCCATGGGGAATCGGGATTTCCGTCAGGCTGTCCAGCGTAATCGCCTTATAGGATATATTTTGTATGTACTCCATATTGACCAGGAAGGAACGGTGGGAGCGCAGGAAACAGTCATACTGCCCCAGTTTTTCACATAGTTCATCCAGGCTTCCGGCGCTTTCCAGAACCTTCCCGTTTTCCAGATGGAACACCAATGTACGGCCGGTCACTTCGCAGTATTCCAGTTTTTCCAGATGAATCCGCGTAATGCCGCTCTTACAGCGCAGAACCAGGCTGCATTGCTGAATCTTTTCGCATTCAAAGATAACCGAATCCATCAGCCGGAAAAAACTTTCCTCACTGACAGGCTTTATCTGATAGAAATATGCGCTGACCGTATAGGATTCCACCGCGAACTCAGAAGAAGACGTCAAAAAGATGATTTTTGCGGCGCTGTCATACCGGCGTATTTCCTTCGCCACACTGATTCCGTTTTCGCCCGGCATGAGGATATCCAGAAAAAAGATGTCAAAGCGCACCCCCTTTTCAATCTCAGCCAGTAATTCAAACGGACTGCGAAACGGCGTATATTCCATTTCCCGCTGATGTTCTATGCGGTATTTGCTAAGCAGTACGCTGATTTCGTTCAGCACAGACAAATCATCATCACAAAACGCAATCTTTATCATGATAATCCCCTTCCACATATTGGGACGTAATGACAATGCAATCCCAACCCTTGACATGGTAAATGGTTCTTAGTAAGATAACTTTATATAACATGATATGACAAAATTCGACTCTGTAACTGCCATTGGCGCAAAATGTAGCCGAAACTGCGCGAATGGTAAGTAACACGGAATCTTTTAAAATGGGGTGTATGTATGACAATACGACGAAAATTTATGATGACACTTGTGATGATATGCTGCTTTTTTGCGGTATTTACCGCAAAAGCAGAGGAATTGCCTGCAGAAGCGCCCATGTTTTCCGCCTGCATAGAGTATTCTCCCCAGGGATATATTGTAAAAGGTACATTTACGGAATTTCCGCCTGATATCTATTCTGCTGAGGTTCTCTATTCTCTGGACGGGGAAACATATGAGATTTCCGGAGAAGAATGGAATATTACCAATTGGAGCGCCGGTCCCTGGACAGAGTGGGATGAAGAATCGCTGGGAAAATTCCAGAACCAGACCTGCCTTCATTCCAATACCGAGCCTCTGAAAAGCTACCTTGCAGGTACTCTTAATCGTTTCTATGTGAAGCTGCGCCTTACCAGAGAAAATGAAATCACTTATGATACGCAGGCCGCCCTCATTGACCGCGGCAATCTCCGCCCAGCGCCCGAAGATATGACTCCCATTGCCGAGTTTGCCCCTTCCATATGCATTCGGACCTTCCGTCCCTTCTCCTATTACGGCCGATATGAGATTACCGTATGCGAGGACAGCACACCGGAGGAAATTTTTTCCTTCTTACCGGATACACTTCCGGTTAAAATTAATCTTCAAAAGGAAAACAACCATGTGGCGGACGGTATCGTTGACTGTCCTGTCACCTGGAAGCCTTTGGCAGACCTTACGCTTACTTCTGGCGAAAGCGTAACCATCATGGATGCGGCAGAAGAAATCGTGGTTCCGGAAGGCACGATACTGAACACACCCTTGGGTGATTTTCAGTTGAATGACTCATTGGGAATCGATCAATATGGAATGAATGACGAGGTGCGGCTGGTTCTGAACGTCGTCGCAAAAGACAGCAGCCCCACAGGAGTATTGTCCTGTGATTTCGGCGGACTGAGTATGGCATTTCACCAAAAACCCACCGGGGCCGCATCGATTCGTGCATATACATTGACCGAAGGAGAGACGAAATGGACGGAGCTTTTCAATCTTCCGTTGCTTGCGGCCGTCAACGCACAGCCCTCTACCTCAAGCAGCGGTTATACATATGTACTGGACAATACCCATGCGTTATATAAGTCTTATATGGCTGCCTGCAGCGAAGGAAGAGAACCCGCCCCCTTCTTTATCGGCCTTAAAATCGAAGGCGGTGTTTACGATGGACAAGAGCTGATACTTCCATGGCCCAACACCTACGACCTTCCTCTTGAGCTGCCGAAGTTGGACGGTTCCGGAGGAAATGAAGACAACGCCGGCGCTGATAACAAGGGCGATGCCACAGAGGAGGGGCAGCGGCCAAATCTGCCGCAGGATACCGTAGGAAACGGCGGCGCTCAGCCGACGGAACCGCCGCAGAATGCCGGGGAGAACGGTAACGGACAGTTTACGAAGCCGTCGCAGAATACCGGGGAGAACGGTAACGGGCAGCTAACGAAGCCGTCGCAGAATACTGATGGGAACAGGGGCAGCACAGTGCCGCCAGCCGGGAAATCTGTTGTTCAAAAGCAGCAAAATAACGGGAATTCACACATGGACGACGGCGGATATTATGCTGCGCCACAGCCTCTTACAGCGGCGCAGGCTAAAGCAGACACGATTGCCAAAGAAAGCAGTACGGCAAAAGACTCTTTGTCTAATGCAGGGACCGAAACACAGACAAAAAGCCCCATACTGCTTTTTATTGTATTCATCTTCATAATTGCCGCCCTTGGTATCTTTGGTCTTTGTGTCGCCGCATCTGCCAGAAAGCGGTCAGCACACTAGGAACAAGCCGGAAACTCCATGGTAAATGTTGTTCCTTCTCCTACGGTGGACTGGGCGCTGATTGTGCCGCCCAGCTCCGCCATAATGCAGGATACAATATAAAGCCCCAGTCCGGTCCCGGTTTCCCGGTTTTTCTCTCCCACATAAAACCGCCGGAAAATGTGCGGCAGCTCCTCAGACGGAATGCCGCAGCCCGTATCCTTAACAGCCACGCAGATTTTACTGTCTTCCGTCCATGCGGATACCGTAATACTTCCGTTATCGGCCGTCGCCCTGAGGGCATTGTAAATAAGGTTCTCAAAAAGTATATTTATCTTTTCCGGCCAAACCATGAGAAACGCCTCCTGTTTTGGACACTTCATGAAAAAATACACTGACCGCACTTCGGCTTCACCACGATAAGTATCATAAACATCTGAAAGTATCTCCTGAATCGACATCCGAACCCGTTCCCCTTCGATTTTATCCAGCGCATTCATAGCGGAAAGCCCCTTGAGACGCCGCGCCATTTCCTGCTGTCTGGCTTCTGCCTGGTCAAGATAGCCTTGCAGTTCCGTATCCACGCCGACTCCGCTTCTGCGGATGGCTCGGATGAAGGACTGGGTAGCAAATACAGGCGCCTTTAAATCATGTGCCATGTCAGAAAAGAATGCCTTGCGCTCATGCAATAGCGCAGTCACTTCTTCCGTCCGCTTCTTTACCTGTTCTTCCAAGTGATTCGTAAGCGCCTCATTTTCCTTGAGAATCCGGCGGTTGCGCAACGCCATCATAACGCCGAACAATAGCACCAGTAACAGGCCGCACCACTCAAACTGCCAGAAAAACCGAATCGGCTCAAACCGGTTGGAATATATGAGGTTCGCAAAAAGTCCTGCTCCAAACACCACACAGCCCGTCAGCGTATACCGGCTTTCAAAGCTTTGCGCCTTGATTCCCTGCCAGGCAAAAAATGCCGAACAGCAAAAGGTAAACATATAGTAAAAATCTGTCAGTCTGCCATGGACAAGAACTGCCCCGGGTATAACCGGAATCAGCAGGCACAGAGCCAGCAGAAGCTGCGGCAGCAAAAATAACGCCAGGCGTATCCATTTCCAGACTCTGCCCCTCTGAGAGCCGGATGCCAGAACGGTAAGCTGCACCACACAAAAGCACAGGCAGTACAATGCCGCAATCTGCACGAAGAACCAATATTGCGCAAAAGCCATGGAAAAAAGATACACAAAATAACGGGACATATAGAGGGCATAACAGCCGCAAAGAATCCCAAACCAACGGCTTAACCTTCCCCCTGTCCGCCACAGAAAAAACGTGAATACCGCCAACGCCAAGGGGACAAGAAAAGCAAGGGCATAGGCAAAACTTTGGATACTGCTCATCCGCCGGATGGTTTCTTCTGTGCCCAGCGCAGGGGGGGAAATACATTCCACTGTAATATCCCAGTTCTGATAATGTCTCTACCGTCAGGAGATGATCACCCGACGTCAGCAGGAACGTGATCCGCCCGTTTCCCAAGCCTTGGGAAATCCCTCTCCCATCCAATGAAATCTCATACCTGGAAGCAAGCCAAGGGAAATCAACAGACACAATCCGAGGGACGCCCACATAGCGCAGAGTCATCTGGTAGCTCGCCCGTCCATGAGGCGATACCGACGCATCTCCCCGCTGCAGGTTTGAAAATTCACCGATATAGGTAGGTTCGTCCGTTACGCGCCCATCCGAAAGAAGCCAGCCGTCAATCAGAAAGATAGGCGCCTGACGTCCAATATCTTGCTCAGACAAGGTTATGAGCCCAGATTTCCCATAAGGAGGCGGTGTCTGATATTTATTATCCATATAAAAAAGCAATGTAAAAAAAAAACTGCCATAACAGCCAAAGCTGACAGAGATTGCCACAAGGCTTTATGATATTTCATATACGCCTCCCTTTTTTGCCGCCAAATTGCTATACAGGTACAAAGCGATACCCCTGTCCCCAGACCGTCTCGATAAAGTGATGTTCTCCACACGCCTGATCCAGTTTCCTGCGAAGTCTTGACATATGCATCTGTATCCGCTGTCCGTCTTCTCCCGGCTGGCCGCCATAGACAAGTTCACCGACTTCCTCCGGCGCAAAGACTTGCCCTGCATGCTCCGAAAGCCTCCATAAAATATCAAACTCTTCCGATGTAAGGAGTAATTCTCTCCCATCCATCACCGCCCTGCGCCCTGCCAAATCCAAAAGAAGCGGGCCATAGCATATTTGCGTTCTGCTCCGGTCTGCCGACGCCAGCCTGATACGAGTCTCCACCTTAGCCCAGAAAAGTTCCGGAGGCGTATCTTTGGTGATATAGTCTATGCCGCCGGCTGCAAATCCCTCTAACTGTCTGTCTGCTTCGGTAATGCAGCTGAGAAAAATAATGGGGACATCCGCCAGCCTGCGAAGTCTCTCACAGATGGAAAATCCGTCTTCGCCAGGAATCATCACGTCCAGCAGCACACAGTCAAAGGCTTCTTTCGCCGCCAGTTTCACTGCGTCTCCGCCGTTTTTTGCAATTTGTACCATACAGCCATGGACCCTGAGGATATCTGCCCAGTAAGTCCGTTCTGCCATATCGTCATCCACCAGCAAAATCCTCCAAGCGCCTCCATATGCGTCCTCCGTTCTTTCCACTCCCTCGGACCCTCTCCCTGTCTGCCCGTCATTTCGCAAAATTTCCGTCTCTGTCTTAGATAAAAAGCGCATATAAGCGTCCTGTAAACTGTTTCGCCGCTGTCTTGATACCGGAATATCGTGTCCATTCTTTGTCTCAACGCAGTTGATACCGATAGACTGAATATAATGAAAATTAACGAGATAAGAACGGTGTGTCTTGAAAAACTCTGGCCTGCCCAAAAGTTTCTCCTCAAAATCGGCCAACGCTGCCGTCACCTCATAGACGGTTCCGTCTGCCAGATGGAAGGACACCGTCTTATCAATCACCTCCACGAATTCAATCCTGGAAAAAACGACCCTCACAACACCCTTCCGGCTCTTCAGCACGAACCCCTGCTCCTCCTGCCCGGACAATTTACTTCCTATCCGGTAAAGCAATGGGAACAGCGCATCTGCCTCTATTGGCTTGAGCAGGTAATAATACGCTCCCACACTGTAACTCTCCACCGCAAATTCCGGCGAGGAAGATACGAAGATAATCTCAACATTTCTGTCCCGCTCCCTCAATTCCCGTGCAGCCTGCACCCCACTTTTCCCCGAAATGGATGCGTCAAGCAGAATAAGGTCATATTCTCCCCCTTTTTGCCCGCACAGGAAATCGGTGCTGTTCTGAAAGGAACGGCAGTCTATATTCTCCCCGCTGTTTAACTGGTATTTTGCAATCAGCTCCGAGAGGCGGGCAAGTTCCTGCTCGTCATCATCGCAAATTGCGATCCGCATGGTTCAAGCCTCCTTACACAAATCTTTGTGCTTATGATACCATATTATATCTTGAAAATATACTGGTTTTTGCGTACTTAACATGGTATAATTTGTCCATCAGGTATATGCCGGATAATCTATAAGCGAAAAGGAATGGTAAACATGGTTACATCGGTAGACTCCTATATCTCCCATCATGGAGAACATCTGTGGGATTTTGAAATTTTATCCGACTTTCAATATGAAAATGTTAATCGTATTCATCCCTTAAAACAAAGGGATGTTTTTGAACTTATAAAAGCTGTTGAAAATGATTCTCATATTATAGGTATCATTGTATTCGGAAGCGCTATCCGTTTCGACTGCCATTCTATGAGCGACTTGGATGTATTAATCATACGGGACGATTCCCTTCTGAAAATCGACGCCTCCTTATCAGAAGTAAGAAGTGAATTAGACATTATCTTTCATTCAAAACTAGTACACCGAAAAATAAGTTCCTAGCCATATAACGCAGGATGATTTTTCATATGCAAGGCGGAGGAATGAGGCGTAGTGGGCGCTACGCTGATTGACGACAACGACGCAGATGGAAAATCAGACAAGTTATATGGCTGGTTACTTATTATTCGGTGTACTAGGCAGCCGTTTGAAAACAGAGATAAGCAAAACCGGTGTAATCGTATATAGGAGGCAGCAAGATGTGTGATATTCGTTTTTTCAAATCTGCATATCATTGCTATGATGTTGCAGCCTTGCCGGGACTGTCTGAAAACCTCATTTTCTGACAGTCCCTTTTGTTTTCGCATATCAATCTCTTCTTCCCGTTTCTTCGCCGGATGAGAATGTAAACATAGGAAAACAATTTGCAGAAATATAGTCAAAAAATCTTTCCTACCCCCATCATGACCAGCGCTATCCCCCCTGCCATGGCATAAAGTTCATTGACGACCAGACAGATTTTCATAATCGGGTTCTGCACTTTCCCTTTCATATATACGGCAAATGTGAATATTCCCGCCAAAATCATAAAAACTGCATAGCATCCTATCGTAATCTCCGCCGCCGGCGACTTGAGCGCCCACTCATGACGGCGCAGCAGCAATATTGTCCATGGCAGGAACACCATCACGCCCGCTAATCCTGTTAAAATCCCTTTCATACTTTGTTTCATTCTCCCTTATCTCCTTTCACTTTTCCCAAAACATACAACCGCCGCCAGCAGGCAGATTCCCGTAAATACCACTGCCAAAGGAATCCACGGAACCAGATCCATCTTCATCTCCGAAAGATTCGCCGCCAGTTCTCCATACTTTGCCGTAACCACATAGAACGGATAGTCCACGGGATAGGCAAACCATACCTTCGTATTGATCATCAGCACTGACGGCACAATGGACGCAAGCCCCACTCCCACTGAGAAGACCGGTGTCTTGATACACACAGACAGCAGCCAGAAAAATGCGATCATCGGAAATGCGGATACATACATCCCCAGAGCCAGTTTCCCCACAAACAGCGGATTCAGTAAAAAATCATAATCCTGGATCCAAGATGCGATTGCAGCGCTGACAAAATACATTCCCACCATCATGGCCATCTGGACTGCCGCCAGAATCAGCAGAATCACATATTTGGCCAGACACAGCCTTCCCGTGCTGACCGGAAGGGCCAGCATCCGCAGGATTCCATGGCCGCTTTGTTCCGTCTGTGCAAGAAGCACGGTTCCTACCACCATACTCGCCGGAAACATAAACCATGCCATCCCCATGAACCCCTGGATAAGGAAATTATGTTCCGGCGAAATGCCTTCCGCCTCCATCTGAAAATTCAGATGTGCATTGATAATCGACGGGATCCACAGCATAACAGCCGCAATCCCCAATATGAGTAAGATTCTGGATCGCCGTATCTTCTTCCATTCCACTCCAAGTAATGATAAAAAACTCATGCAAGTGACCTCCTGACCTTCAAAACTATCATTTCCGCTGCGCCCGTCAGCAGAACCTCCGCCGCTGCGCCCGCCAGATAACTGACTGCTCTTCCACGCTTTGCCCCTTCTAAGATCTGGAACGGCAGGGCAAAGGGGAAGAGGGACAGCGCAAAATGTTTTACCGGAATCATGGTTGCCAGGAACACACACACCACGTCAGTCCCAAGAGAAATCCACATATTCCTGCACACCGAAGCCACCAGCAGCGATATGGCGATGACCGGAAGCAGCATGCAGAAGCAGTAGCCGGAGTTCTTTAGAAGATCAACAATAAATTCCAGATACGCTTCCCCGGACGAACCGCCGTAATATGCTGTATATGCACCATTATCTCCCCCGAACCAGTGTAAGGTACAGAAAATCAGCGATAACATCTCCATCACCAGGACAATGACGCACATACCGGACAGAAGAATACATTTTCTGAAGTATATTTTCTCTTCTGTGACGGGCAGTGTGGTCATACGCTGAATAGCATGATCCGCATACTCCGTATGGTACATCATACAGGCAATACTAATGACCAGAAGCATATTCAGCATAGCCATCATCTGCCAGTCCGCCTGCAGGATGGTCCGAAGGGGTGACTGCCGAAGTCCTGTATATTGTTCTGACCGGACCGTTAGTTCCAGAACCGGAATGAACGCCGCCAGCAGCCCGCCCAGAATGCATCCCGGTATGACTCCCACCCTTCTTATTTTCTGGTATTCCAGCGCTGTTTTCATCGTACCATGCCTCCTTTCTGCAGGTTATCTTCCTCAATCATTGCCAGAAACGTATCTTCCAGATTGTCTGTGGGATACCCTTTCACAGCAGCATCCTTCTTAAGTTCCTCAAGCGTACCTTCGAACAGAAGCTTTCCATGGTTCAGAATCCCGATGTGATCTGCCATCAGTTCGATTTCCGACAAAAGATGAGAAGATACCAGCACCGTGCAGTCGAACTTCTCCGGCAGTGTACGGATCAGGGACCGGATCTCGTGAATCCCTACCGGGTCAAGTCCATTGGTGGGTTCGTCGAGCATCAGAATGGGCGGTCTCCCAATCAATGCACTGGCAAGTCCAAGCCGCTGCTTCATGCCAAGGGAGTATTTTCTTGCCAGACGCTTCTTCCACTGTGTCATCCCGGTAAGTTCCAATGCGTCATCGACTGCCGATCTGGGCAGTCCTAAGATTCTGCGGACGATATCCAGATTCTCTTCGCCGGTAAGATTGCCGTAGAATGCAGGCGCCTCTATGAAAGAACCGACCTCTTTGAGAATCTCTATCCTGTCCCTGGGATATTTTTTACCATCTATGACAAAATCACCGTCCGTTGGTTTCGTAAGCCCAAGGAACATCTTCATTGTGGTAGATTTGCCCGCACCGTTGGGTCCCAGGAAGCCATAGACGCACCCCTTCTGGATGTGAAGGTTTACACCGGAAACCGCAGTGAAGCCTGCATATGTTTTGGTCAGATTACTGGTTTCTATGATATTCATATTTTTTTCTCCTTTCTTACCAGCGTTGTTCAGGCTGCCGTACACCGAAAGCCTCTGGTCTGCTCTGGTTCTCTTATAGTGTACACGGCCAACCTTACAGCCACATTCCCATAACCTTACAACTACCTTACATTTCCCATAATCCTCTCGATTTTCCATACGGCATATGTTATGATTTCTTTAGAAAAGGAGATTTGCTATGATTTCTGACTATCTGAAAAATAAACGGATCCTGCTTGTAGACGATGAACCGGAGTTACAGAATATGGTGACATCCATCCTGTCAAAAGAAGGATTTTCGAATATCCGCACTGCTGGCAATGTCCGAGACGCCGTAACTGCCGCCAGTGAGTTTCACCCGGAATTCGCAATCCTTGACGTTATGCTCCCGGACGGAGACGGCTTTTCCCTTATGGAACAGTTAAAACGCAGCTCTGACTATCCCATCCTCTTTCTGACTGCCAGGGGCGAAGACGAGGATAAATTCCGGGGCTTCGGGCTTGGTGCAGACGATTACATGGTCAAGCCGTTCCTTCCCAAAGAACTGGTTTTCCGTGTCACCGCAATCTTAAGGAGAACTTACAAGGATGAAAATCCACTGGTGACACTGAAACACTGCAAAATTGATTTTGAACGTGCGGAAATACAGAATGCAGCACAAGAGCGCACCCCTCTGACTGCCAAAGAGTATGCCATTCTTCAGGCACTTTACCGCAATGCCGGGCGGATTGTAACCATTGATGCCCTGTGCGAAGCAGCCTGGGGCGACAATCCCTACGGGTATGAGAATTCTCTGATGGCGCACATCCGCCGGATCCGTGAAAAAATCGAAGCAGTACCGTCGAAACCGGAATCTCTGATTACCGTCAAAGGGCTGGGTTACAAACTGATTGTTCTGTAAATGGAGGCGGATTCTATGAAAAGTGTTCCCAAATTAATACGGCGGTTTATCGCCATCTTATTATTAAGTACCATTCTTCTCTTCTTTCTGAATATTATCGTATTATTCACGCTGAATCTTAAGCAGACGCCCGGTGCTTCTCCCTGGACCACCGCCCTGGAAACCGCAGCCGCCCTTAAGAAGGATACCTCTGGCGAGGGTTATGTCCTTTCAGAAACTGCCGCTTCAGAATTAGCCCGAGAAAACGCCTGGGGAATCCTGATTGACAACCGTACACACCAGGTGGTCTGGCATACGGACAATCTTCCAGAAGACATTCCCCTCACCTACTCCCTGGCAGATATTGCCTCCCTTACCCGGGGATACTTAAAGGATTACCCTACTTTTCCCGGTGAATCTTGGGACGGGCTGGTTGTCCTTGGCTATCCCAAAGACCGTTACTGGAAACACCTGTATCCCAACTGGGATTATCATTTTATTGCAAATCTTCCAAAATATATGCTGAATACGCTGCTTGTAAACGCTGTTCTTATATTTCTGATCTACTTCATCGCCAATATGAAGCTTCTGCGCTCCGTAAAACCGATTGCAGAAGGAATCCAGAAACTGCCGGCCGGCGAGCCCGTTTTCATAAAGGAAACGGGGCTGTTATCGGAACTTGCCGCAAAGATCAACCAGACCTCTGAGATTCTGGAATCCCAGAATTACCAGCTGCGGAAAAAGGAGAATGCAAGAGCTAACTGGATTGCCGGAGTCTCCCACGACATCCGCACACCCCTCTCCATGGTGATGGGATACGCAGGACAGTTAGAAGAAGACGGCAGTCTTACAGAAGATGTACGGCAGAAAGCTTCTGTCATCTTAAAGCAGAGCAGCCGGATACGCAATCTGATCAATGACCTGAACCTTGCATCAAAGCTTGAGTATGACATGCAGCCGCTCCACAGGACGCAGGAAAATGCGGTCGCTATTGCAAGACAGGCCGCCGTTGATTTTATTAATATGGAGGCCAGCGGAAAATATTCCATAGAATGGAAGACCTCTTGCGAGATTACGGATTGTCCTGTTTCTGTGGATAAAAACCTGATTCTCCGGGCAATCTCTAACCTGATCCAGAACTGCATGAATCACAATGCGGACGGATGTACCATCTATGTCTCCGTACTGAGGGAAAATGCCCCCGGGTTCTGTCTCATCCGGGTGGAGGACGATGGAACTGGCATGTCGGCAGAAATACTTCATAAACTGAACTCCACGCCTCATTATATGATGTGCGACAGTCATACTACGGAGCAGCAGCATGGACTGGGGTTATTGATCGTCAGGCAGATTGCCAAATCACACGGCGGGGATATGCGCATGTGCCAGAGCGCTTACGGGGGATTGTGTGTAGATATTCTGCTGCCTCCACAATCCTGAAGATGGTTGATAATCTTCCGTTTGCCGATTGGACTCGTTTCTACTGGGCATTCATAGATGGTGACAGCACAATGGGGCCTGTTGAAAGCCAACGGACATTGGATCGTGTCAGCGGTCAATCAGGAGGCTTAACCCCATTGCTTGACCGGGAAGGAAAACCTATTATTTCTCCGGTCATTAACCAATAATATACACCCCGTGAACAAGGGATTTGCACATATACCTTGTCCACGGGAATTGTTTCCCTGCTATTCAAACATCACGGCCAATGCTTTCCGCCTTTCTCCGATAGCGTATTCGAAGCAATGGTCTCTGATTTCAATCTTCTCTTTCTGCTCCGAATATACCCTTACGATTTTCTCGGGACATCCTTTTGGAAGCGGAACACAAATCCTTCCCTGCCCCTGCTTCTGGTCACATTCTTCCGCCAACTCTTCGTCAAAGATGTGCAGTACCAGATACGCCCTTTCATTCCTTCCCACACGCACCAATGCCTGCCATCCTTTCGGATGCCGCATACTCCTGACCTTTGTGCCAAAGTGATACGACTGTCCCTCCCGAATCATCGGTACGATCTCTCTGTAGAATTCGATTCCGGAATCAATCATCCGCCACTGTTCTGCACTTAAGTTCATCACATCCCCGGAAAGACACATTCTTCCCAGAAACGTCGCCGCAATGGAATATACAATCCGTTTCTGCGTATCCTCCTGCCGGATAACCGCCCAGATCTGACTCTGCGCCGGATGGATCACCCAATGAAGATCAGCGGCTATGATCGGAATCTCTTCACACTCATGGGCATCAGAGAAAGAAGCCATGCTCATCTGGCTCATAAGTCCCGGTTCCAGCCTGTGACCGCCAGAAGCACAATTTTCCAGCACAATCTCCGGAACCTCCCGTTTCACCTTTTCGATAAAACACTTCGACGCTTCCATATTCCTGCGCAGTCCCTCACCCAACGACTCAGCCCCGTCACAGCCGATTCCAATCGTCTCATTATAATCAATCTTCATGTAACCAAACCCATACTTCTTTAAGGTTCCAATTACTTTTTTCTCCAGATAATAATCCACCCAGGGATCGCACATGTCGAAAAATCTCCGAAAATAACTGGTAAGAACCTTCCCATCCTTATGGAGCAGGTGCTCCTCCTTCTGATAGGCTCTGGAAGCGCTTCCCACGTTCTCATACTCGAACCAGATACCCGGTATCATTCCGGCTGCTTTTATTTTCTCCACCGTCTTATCCATTCCTTCGGGGAACAGACTTTCAGAGACTTCATAATCCCCCATGCTGATGTCCCACGGAATTCCGTCTTCTTTAAACCAGCCGCAGTCAATCACAAAATATCCGAACCCCTTATCCTTTATGCAGTCAACAATCCCGCAGATATTTTCATGAGACGGATTTCCCCATGTAGTGCAGTATTCATTAAAAACAATCGGAAGGCTTTTCTCCATCTCCGGGACATGCTCCAATCCTTCCGATGCTGCTTCGGTAAGCCTTGCGGTAAAAATGTCAAAAGAATCCGTATGCGCCACGCTTACCACTGCTTCCGGCGTCCCAAATGACTCTCCCGGTCCAATCCCCTTCATCCAGTGTCCAAAATCCCTGTCTGCAAGGCCTCCGCTAAATGCCAGAGCATCATCCTTCCGGTAAAGCTCCATCTGCCAGGAAGCATTGTGCGCAATCTGCGCCCCCCAGAAAACCCGATTCTTCCTGTCTTCCACGGCCGCAAACGGAAAATACTTATTTACAGGCATAGAACCTGCCTGCCCGAATTTCTCACACCGTACTGCATGGGGATCCCAGGCTGGTTCTAACTGCAGATCCTCCAGCGGAATCCTCTCCGGTCTTCCTTCCTGGCTCCATACGCTGCGAATCCGATGAAGATACATCTGCCCGTGACCGTCTCCTTCAAGATAGGGCGAGAGACTGCCAAGAGAAAAACTTTCAAACATCTCAAGCATCAGTTCCTCCTCTCCCTGGTTCTCCACGGTACAAAAAATCCGCACATATCTGCTTCCCGCTTTCCATACAAGAGAATGAACCACCTGGTATTTTCTCTCCGCCGCCAGAATCGTCCTAATGATTGTTCTTCCATTTTCTTCCTGAATCTGCTGCCCCCGGTATCTGAGCATACGGACAGTCTCACTGTTACGCATGGAGTTTCCCATAGCGTATGCTTCATCATAGATATCTCCCGTAAACTTAAGCTGAACCAAAGAATCAATATGCTCATTCTTTATGGCTTTAGCAGGAACAGACAGGCCGGCTGGCAGTAATACCAGCCCGACCTGTTTATGTTCCTCATCTGTCAGATACCTTGCCGTCATATCTCCAAGTTCATACTCCTTCAATATCTGAACTTCCATTTTCTTCCTGCCTTTCACTTTATTATCCCTTTACAGCTCCGACTGTCATTCCTTTGATGAAATATTTCTGCAGGCTCAAAAACAGAATCGCAATGGGCAGTACTGAAATCACAATTGCCGCCATCGCCGTCGTATAATCACTGCTTTGCGCCGAGAACAAAGAATGGATCGCTACCGTTAAGGTCTTTAACTGCTTTTTGCTGAAATACAGACTTGCCAGCAGATAATCATTCCATATCTGGAATGCCTGCATAATGACCAACGTCGCCATTGCCGGTTTCAGCAAAGGAAGCACCACCGAAAAATATGTCCGGAAAACCGAACAGCCGTCAATCCTCGCCGCTTCCTCCAGTTCAATCGGAACGGTCGACATGAAACTGTTCATCAAAAAAACTCCAAAAGAAATCCCAGTGGCCACATACATGAATATAATCCCAAATCTGGTATTCGTTATGTGCATCCGATACCCAATCATATAGATTGGAAGGAACAACGCCTGATATGGAATCAGAATCCCCACAATAAAGTAAACATAACAGAACTTGAAGAACTTCCTTCTGCACCGCGCAATCGCCCATGCCGTTGTGCCGCAGAGGATTGCCAGAAGCAGGACACTGATCACCGTATAGACAAGCGTATTTGTAAATGTGGTAGCCAGATCCAGTTTCTTGTATGCTGCAGCATAATTATCGAAATTCAGGCTTTCCGGTAATGCCAGCGGGCTGCTTAAGTATAATTCCCTTTTTCCTTTAAACGAATAATTAAAAATAATAAATATGGGAGCAATAAGCAACAGAGCCGCAATGGTCATAATAATCTGCGTAATGAACGTTCCCTTGCCATACGGTTCTCTTGGCGGCTCTTCTTTTTTCTTTTTCAATGCCATTATGCCTGCACCTCCCTTTTCTTAAGCCCCTTGACCTGTATCATGGCAACCATCAGGAGCACGATGACCAGCGTTACAGACATCGCACATCCATAACCATATTGCCGCCCATTAATCGCCGTCGTATAGGTCTGATAAATTATAGATGTGGAAGCCCTTCCCGGTCCTCCCTTTGTAGATGATACCAGAAGATCGTATACCTTCAGCGACCCCGTGGTGATTCCCACAACACAGATGGTAATCGCCGGAGCCAGCATAGGAACCGTGACATTTATAAACCGTTTAACCGGTCCCGCACCGTCTACTTTCGCCGCTTCATACAAGTCATACGGCACAGACTGCAGTCCTGCAAGATAAATCAGCATCCAATATCCTATCCACTGCCAGTTATTCGCAATCAGAAGTCCTGTCAGTACGGTCTCTTTCTTTCCGAACAGCAGAAAATCTATATTGGTGCCCAACATCTCATTCAATTCCGGCAGCACGTTAGAGAACATCTTAAGCCACACAAATCCCACCACCAGAGCGCTGATCAGACAGGGGACAAACAATATCGTCCGGTAAATCTTCTGTGCCTTAATTCCGCTGTCCAACGCAATGGCAAACAAGAGCGCAACCACATTCTGTATAATCGTATTTCCAATCGTAAATTTTATCGTAAACCACCATGCATTTCTAAAATCCGAATCTTTAAATAAGTCTATGTAATTCTGTATTCCGACAAACGGCTTTTCCAGGGACATCCCATCCCAGCTGGTAAACGAATAACGGACTGCCATGAACAATGGGATGATCAGCCCAATCGTAAAGATTACAAACCCCGGAAGTACCAGCGCCAGATATTGCCGCGACATCTTCCGTTCCATATAATTAATGTTCTTTTCCTTCATACCCGCAATCCTTTCTTATATGAAACGGGAAGAGCGCTCTCTTCCCGTTTTTGCCCGTCATATATGTTGAACCGATTCAATCTAATTTGCAGAACTGGAATCCACCCTGTCGTCCGAAGCCTTCAGACATTCCTCGAACGTCTCATCACCCTGAAGCCATGCAGCAATATCCTTGGCATTCTCTTCCTGGAAACCGCCCCATACAAGCTGGTTATTTCCCAGTGTTACGTCTACGATATTCCCTTCCTCCGCATACTTGTCAATATCCTCCTGACTCGGATTCGGGAAGGTCGGCGTCACATCCTTAAGCATGGAAGCGGTCTTGGTGTAGTCCAGGATCTCTACTGCCAGATCCTGATCGCTGGTCAGCACATCCAGCACCTTGTTGATCGCATCCTGATGCTCGGATTCCGCGCTTGTCATGATGGTGATGTTGGGTTCGAAGATCAGCTTGGAATCTCCGGTCTGGTTCGGGAACGGGAAAATACCAAATTCAAAGGTATCGTCAATATCCAGGAAGTTCTGGATGGACCAGGAACCCGAAACCTTCATTGCAGCCTCCCCCTGTACCATCTTGGCGTCACAGTCCGTCTGTTCCGTAGAAAACGTCTCCGGATAAGTATTGTCATAGATCAGCTTGTTATACTCATACGCCGTCTGCACTGCCTCGTCTTCTGAAAAAGATACCTCCCCTTTACGGAACTTGTCTCCCCATAATGCGTCCTTATTGAACACGTCGTTCATCATGAACTGCATAGTCACATTTCCAATCGACCATGTATCTACCATATGGCTGGCAAACGGTATGATATCCTTTGCCTTACAGTCCTCAATGATCTTCTTCAAATCATCCTGCGTCTTCGGAATCTCCCAGTTGTTCTCCTTGAACATCTCCTTATTGTAGTAAACGCCCTGATATAATGCGTTGTATACCATACCATAGGTCTTTCCGTCTATTGTCACATTCTCTCTTGCAGCGTCCAGCCCTCTGTCCAGATACTCTGAATCAATCTCGCCCAGTACACCCTGAGGCGCATACGTTGCCACATCCTGCGCTTTTCCAATCATGATGTCCGGAAGTCCTGACTGCAGATACTGCTGCATCTTAGGCTGAAAATCATTTCCCCAGTCTACACATT
This sequence comes from uncultured Dorea sp., assembly GCA_910587575.1. Lineage (GTDB taxonomy): Bacteria > Bacillota > Clostridia > Lachnospirales > Lachnospiraceae > Sporofaciens. The sequence continues at coordinate 10,329 of CAJULU010000026.1, read as the reverse complement.
CCCATTCCAGGGTAATCTCCGGATACTTCTCGGCCATGGCATCATCAATCATGTCCTCAATTCCGGCATCCGTGGTCGACTGTCCTGCCAGAACCGTCAGCGTTACTTCTTCTCCGCCACTGTCCGCCTTGCTTCCATCATCCTTACTGTCCCCGCCGTCTTTACTGCCTCCGGATGAACTGCACCCAGCCGCCATAGAAGCTGTCATCGCCGCAATCAATAAAAGGCTCATTACTTTTTTCTTCTTCATTTTTCGTCCTCCTCGACTGATTTGTTTTTGTTAATATGTATTATAGAAGAATTCAATCTCAGACTAATAGGACGTTTTTGAAAATATCAGTTGCACTTTTTTGTGGGTTTATTTCTTTTCATACCGATCGAACACACTCCTCAGAATCCACGCCTGAACATATCCCATTACAGAGGCGCCTGCCGCCAGCCAGAAGAACAGGAACAGAATACTTTCCGTCAGACATGCAATCCCCAATGCGGTAAATGCTGACGTTACCAGAAGCAGCGTCCCTGTACAGGCAACCCTCGTTCCTCCAATCAGAAATGCATTTTTCAGGCTTTTACACAGTCCGTCCCGAAATCTTGCCAGATATGCAAAGACATACAACAGCTCAATCACATATACCACACCGCAGATGACCACTCCCGCATAGAACACGTATTGAACCACATCCGGAAAAAGAGGAATCATCCTCAGATCCCATGCGAACACAGCGCCAACAGCCGCCAATAAAAGCCAGCACATGGTCGCCTGTCTGAAATTCTCCCGGAAAGCCCTCCAATAGCTCCGGAATACATAAGACTCCTCATTGCGCACCATCTTAAGATTTACAGAATATAAGGCCGTAACTCCGGCCCCAATCGTAAAGACCGGAAGACAGCTTATCAGGAAACAAAGATTCAGTACAATCAGATCCACCATTTTATTCAATCCACTCATTACCGGATTTTCCGCCAACATACAAACCCTCCTTAATATGTGCTAAACTCCCGATTCTGGTCTGCATACTGCAGCACCTCCTCCAATGTCTTCTCATTCTTCAGCCAGGACAGCTGCTCTGCCGCTACCATATCCTGAAATTCCCAGGTCAGCTGTGAATTTCCAGCCGCAACATCTACAATCATTCCATGCTGCTCATACCAGTCTATATCGTCCTGTATCTTACTTTCGTATGCCGGCATAATTCCCTTCACCACAGAAGCAGACTGCGTAAAATTCAGAATCTCCTGTGCAAGCTTCTGATCCTCCAGTAACCGGAGCAGGATCTCATCTATCATCTCCTCATACTCACTGTCCCTGCTCTTCATAAATGTCAGATTTGTTTCCCGAAGAAGCTTCGGCTCACCTGACTGGGACGGATAAGGAAAGATTCCAAACTCAATCCCCTCTCCATACTGACTGGCAAACTGCAAAGACCAGGAACCAGTCAGATACATGGCCGCCTCCCCTTTCGTAAAACGGCTGTCACTCTCAAACTGATCCAGCTGCAGGGCATCTTCCCATGAATTGTCAAGAATCTTCCGGTTGTTTTCCATACAATTTCTGATTCTTTCATTTCCGCCAAAACTCTGCCGCCCTTCCCGAAACTGCACTCCCCAGTCCGGGAATTCCATAAAAATATCATTCATCATATACTGCATAGTCATATTAGCAACCTTCCAGCTTTCCTGAAAATGCGCTGCAAACGGCACGATTCCCGCCTCTTTCAGCCGTTGAACCACTATTTCCAGTTCCTTTTCCGTCTGCGGCGGTTCCACTTCCAGCGAGCGGAAGACATTCTTGTTATATATGACTCCCTGATACCATGCATTATAGGGAATGCCATATACTTTCCCATCCACCGTAACCGCCTCAAGCGCCTCATCTTCTATCTTCCCGCTGCACTGTCCGGGCATGACCCCAAGATTGCCGGTTCCTGCATAGGTCTTGACATCCTGCGCCTTCCCAATGATAATGTCCGGCACATCTCCTGCCGCAAAATGCCCCTGTATCCTCGAATTAAAACCATCTCCCCAGTCTACACATTCCCATTCCAGAGCCACCTGCGGAAAATGTTCTGACATCCATTCATCAATCATGTCCTCGATTCCGGCATCCGAAGTTGACTGACCTGCCAGCACACTGATGGTTACCGTAGTATCCTCTGCCTGTGCCGGAGCTTCTGCCCCACAGCCTGCCAGCACAAACGGCAGCAGAAGCAGAAAGCCTGGCCTTCTCATTTCTTCTCCTCCTTAAAATGATCCCTGTATTCTCTGGGGCTCATCCCTGTATTTTTCTTAAATACCCGGCTGAAATAAGTATAATCATCATATCCCGTCATGAAAGCAATCTCCATCAAGCTCATCTCACTGCCCCGGATGTATTCCTTGGCTTTCTCCATCCTTTTTCTCGTAATATACAGAATCAGGCTGATTCCCATCTCCTGCCGGAATATCCTGGAGAAATAAGAATGTTCCACATGATACCGCTCAGCCAGCGAAGCCAGCGTTACTTCTTCCGCATAATGGTCATCCACCCACATCACCGCCTTACGGACAATGTCCCGCATACTGTCCGTTGCCGCAATCTCTTTGCCTGGCATGATATAGAGGATAATCTCTTTGACCATATCGCATAATTCCTGTATATTCAGTTCCTCCGTTTTCTTATCTACAGACTCGATGATATTCTCAAAATCCGACAGCTTCGGCTGTTCCTCCAACGCATAATCCGCCAGGATATTCATTACCTGACGGGTAACCTGCTTAACCTCCAGATATGTCCATCCTCTGCATTCACAATCCTGCAGGCCAATCGTCTCAAAAATCATCTGTCCCGCCCCTGCACGGTTTCCTGCCAGTAAGAGATTGCGAAGCTGCTTCCCATATTCATTCCCGATCCTGGAATTCACTACATGATTCCCGGTTCCGTCCTTTCCAGCCACAACCACCACATCTTCCCGGCAGAACTTTCTCGTCATCAAAAGCCCTACTGCCTCAACATATGCCATATGGATACTTTCCAACGTATAAGAACGCCCACTGATACATATGGTAATGCAGGCACATGAAAATCCTGCAAAAAAGCGTTTCACCTTCTCTGCAAATCTCAACAGATCTTTTTCCATCTTTTCCGTTACAATAATAAATTCATTTGAACGGTAGATATAATTGAACACAATTGCCGTCTCCTCTTCCAAAAGCCGGCGAATCCTTTTTTTATATTGTAGGAAAACAGATTTACATCCAGTTGATTCTTTTGTATTACTTCCTGCATATTGTGGAGCTTGATCAGCACAAGACTGGTTCCGACAAAAATATCCCGATCATTCACAGACACTGCCGGTACAAAGCTAAGCTTATCCTTCTGAATCATTGCACTGAATTCTCTATCCTCAATCAGCGAAGCCGCTCTCATATGCTGAAGTTTTTCATGCTCCCGTTCCCCAATAATCTCGACCGCCTTCACGACCGCATTGACCAGTTCCACTTTACTGACCGGTTTTTTCAGGTAATTTGTGGCTCCTGCCATGAAAGTCCCCTTCACATAATCAAAATCATCATAACCGCTGATGACAAAGGTAATGACCTCCGGATATTTATTCTGTACCTGTGCCAACAGATCCACCCCGTTCAGGAACGGCATATTAATGTCCGTGATCAGGATGTCCACCCTGGATTCTTCCATTCGCTGAAGCACAGTCTCCCCATCCTCTGCCGGCTCCAGAAATTCCAGTCCATACTCCTCCCAGGGAATCATACGACGGATCTTCTCCCTGCTCCAATACTCATCATCTGCGAATAATATTTTATACTTTTGCTTCTCCATCACTTTATTCTCCTTTGTCCGCCTCTGCCGCACCGGCCGGAAGCGTTACATATACACTCGTTCCTTCTCCTTGCGTACTCTCTAATATAATGCCAAATTCCTCTCCATACAGCATTTTAATTCTCGCATTAATATTAAATAACCCTATAGAGTTCCCCTGTTCCACACGTTGAAGATCATTCTTTGTCAAAGACCGGTTCAGTTCTTTTGCATCCATTCCAACGCCATTATCTGCAACACAAATCTCAAGAATTCCCGCTTTCTTCCGAATTCTGATCCGGATCTCTTTCTCTCCTCTTTTATTCCGCAGACCGTGATTCAACGCATTTTCCACCAACGGCTGTATGGATATCCTTGGAATCTGATTCTGAAGCACATCTTCATCTATATCATAAATATATCTCACATGATTCTGCATCCGCACATCCATGACATAGGTATAATTTTTCAGATGCGAAATCTCCTTGGCTACCGTGGAAAAAGGATCTTTCATATTCAGGCTGTACCGGAAAATATTAGACAATGAATGGCTTAGCATACTTACCTCCGGACAGTCTCTGATCTCCGCAATACTGCTCATAGTATCCAGTGTATTATAAAGAAAATGCGGATTAATCTGTGCCTGCAGAGCCTTATATTCGGCCTGTCCCAAAAGAAGGGTCGCCTGATTCTCTTTTCTGCGCAATTCCTCCATCTGATCCAGCATTTCATTGAAATTCTGTCCCAGTTCTCCAATCTCATCCTTTCTGACAATCTCCGTCCGCAGACCCGTCTCCCCATTTTTAATCCTTTGTATGGTTCCCATCAGGATGTCAAGCGGCCGGATTACACTTCTGGAAACAACTGTCGTCAGTACTGCCGCTGCCGCCACCATCAGAAAGGCAATCAGAAACAGATTCCTTGTAAGTGTCTTCTGATTCTCTTCTAGTACGCTTTGCGGCATGATGGAGTATGCCATAAGGTTGTACTTATTTTGTCTGACCCGAAAAACCTCCTGTTTTGCAAAATCCACCTCTTCCGCCGTATCTTCATTCATGACCCGTTCCGACATTTCTTCATAATACCCCTCCTCGTCCCCGGATAATTCTCCAAGGGAAACCGCAGGACGGTCTCCATAGGGCTGCAGCCAGATATATATCATATTGTTCGTATGGTATTTCTCCATAATAGAAGTAAATACTTTACTGTCTACATCGCATACTATGTAACCGATTACCTGGCCTCTGTTACTATTGTTATAGAGCTTCAGAACAAAACGCAGGATATCCCTTTCCCTGTAAGGATTATAATAGCTGGAAATCAACATCACAGATTCATCCGAACCAACATATTCCAGTACTTTTCCTGCATTCTCTTCTTCAGGGTTTTCATAGATATCTGTGGCATAATTATGCTTCGGCGTCACTGCACGCCGGTAGGTGCTGATAATCTCATGCTGCTTCGTATATAGATACAGAGAAACCACTCCGTCATCTGTCTCGAATTTGGTATTTCCAATCTCATAGGCTTTGCGGTAAAACTCTGACCGCAGCTCTATTACACTATCTTCTTTCAGGGCTTTGATAAAATCCTTCTCCGTATAGACCTCAATCAGATTACTCTCAATCCCTTTGACAAATGTATAAATCTCATTCTGCATATTCTGCAGAGAATTCTCACTTTCCAGTTTCGATCGGTCATAAATAAACTGTGAAGAGGAGTTCTGAAATAAAAACGTCTGCAGAACCAATGCCAGGAGCGTACTACCCAAACACAAAAATAAAATCCGGGATCTCAGTTTCATACTTCCCTCCGCATTCTCTGATATACATTTTACGGTATCATTCTTTTGTTTATTATAACATGTAGTTATTTTCTTTTACTTGGATTTTTTTGAAAATAGACTTGGATAAATTAAGGGGACTGTCTTTTTATAACAGCCCCCTTAAGTCAGTTCATTTTCATTTCACTTTACAGCCCTATGCTATTTGCCATAATGCAAAAGCAGAATCAATTTCCGGACTGTCATTCCGCCAGTTCCCCGAAATCCTTCCTTTCGAATTCCTGTATGGAAATATGCCTCTTATCCGGATTGGCATACACAAAGGTCTTGTCCACATTCTCCAGATAATTCTGTATCTTATCATTGGTGGCGCTGATGATTGCCTGGAACCCAAGCCCCCGTATCAGGGAAATACAGCTTGCCACCTTTTCCGCATCCATCTTGGAAAACGCTTCATCCAGTACCACCAGCCGGATCGTAGGATTCCGCTGAAACCGGGCCGGAGTGTTGATCTTATACACCTGTGCGAAACTGGCAAGCAAAGCCACATACAGCGGATTCTGACCCTCGCCGCCGGAATTTTTCTTAATCATCCTTCCCAGGCCAATGGCCATATCCTTCTGACCCTTTATGATCTGCTGCATGTCAAAAGACAGGTATGTGCGGTAATCTGCATATTTATCCATATTCTTCTTCGCCTCATTCAGTTCCTCCTGGGTGGCGTTCTCGGGCGGAATAAATATATTAATCAGTTCATTCATCAGCTCCCCATACTGATTCTCATGCTCCATGGTAAACATATCTAACTGGTTCTCCATGGAATCCGTCAGCTGGGACGGATGGATCTGCAGGGAATCGTCCATGAACATCTTATAAAATCTTCCGTCAGACCCTTTATTCTTTGTGATCACAAACTGATACTTGTCCTTCCCGAAGTCCAGGCTGCTGATAATCCGGTTCAGTTCATCCTTCCGCTGGTATGCTTCCCGGATAGCGCTGCGGATCTTGAAAATAAAGTCGTCCTTGAAATGCTCCACTGCCGAACGTGCCTGCTCCTTTGCCGACTCCCGGAATGTCTCCAGTTCATCGCACTGCAGATTTTCCAGCAGTTCATCATAAGGCCGGTTATCCCGGATGGCCGTAGAAAATGTCCGGTTCGGGTAACTCCTCACATAACTGCTCCGCTCCTCCACCAGTTTCTGGTACGCTGCTTCCTCTGCCTCCCGCATGGGGTAAAGGTCCGAAAGCCTCTGCCGTTTCAGATACTCATAGTTCACAGACTTTCTGCCTGCCAGATATTTCTGGAACTCCTGCTCGTATCTTTCTATTTCCCCGGCGGTCTGGTCTCTTCTGCTCTTCTGCGCCTCCCCTGGCCCTCTCTCTTCATGGACAGATGCGCCTGCCGCATTCTTCCCGGCTTCTTCCAGCTCCGCTTTCATCTCCCGCCCAAGCTTACGCCTCTGCTCCATTATCCCGGTCTCTGCCTGCAGAAGTTCCTCGTTAAGCTTCTCAATCTCCTTCTGGAAATTCCAGATGGATTCCTGCATCTTCACCACCTGGGATTTCTTCTCATCCTGCCTGTCCTGTAATTCCTGCTTCTTTCGTTCCAGACCGTCTAACGACTCGCTCCGAAGCTTCTGAAGCTTCTCCGTAATCTGGTCTTTTCTGCGCATTTTCTCCGGAATTTCCCGGATATCACCGAGCCATCCCAGATAATCTTCTATAGGCTGGCTTAAACCCTCCAGTTCCATAGCCTTGCGGATCTCTTCCAGCCGTTCCTGAAGCGGCAGACGTTCCTCGGTCATCTTCTGGCACCGCTCTTCCAGACGGCGGATCCTCTGCCGCATACTGACCTCTCCGATATAGGCGCACCGGGTGTAATTTTCGGGATGGATATGCTGCAGCCGGAAACTGTGGTACAGCACACAGTCCGGCGTGATACCGATCTTACTTTCTCTTAATTCTTCTACGGTCTCACACTTCATCACATTTCCCAGGAAGAAATCAATATACGCCTGCACATAATCTTCTCTGGCTTTTACCTCTTCTGCCAGCGACCCTTTCCGTGCCGGATGAGCCTCTTTTAACACCTTCTGGGTATCCAGCACGGAAGCACGGAAGAACTTCTTCTTGTCCATCTCCTGGTAAATATCCATAGCATGCTTTGCAAATGCAGGCTCTACGATTAAGAGCAGCTTATTATTTCCCATGTAGCCCTCCACCGCATTCTGCCAGCGTTCATCTTTCAGATCCAGAAGATCCGCCAGAATCTGGACATTGACAAATCTGCCGCAGCGTTCGTGAAGACGGCTGCGCAGTTCGAACCTGGCCTCCTCCAGTTCCCTTGGATAGGCCTTCTTCCCCTGTTTCAAGGCTTTCAGCTCGTCTCTTGCCTCCTGCTCCTCTTTCTTGATCCGCCGAAGATCTGCATCTGCCTCCTGCCGCTGCCCTTCCAGATCATCCCGGACTTCCTTAAGGCTTTTTGCCAGCCGCTTTAGTTCCTCCTCTGAGATGTCCTCGCCGGCAAATTTCTCAATATCCCACAGTGTCTGGTTTGGCGTGATATCCTCGTCTTTCCATGCTTTTAGCCGTTCTGCCGTCTGCCGCCATCTGGCACGGCTGCCATCCAGGCGCACGCAGGCCTCCTCCACGGCGGACAGTTCCGCATGGAGACTGGAATAACCGCTGTCTGCTATCCTTAAGATGACTTCCTCATACTCCTTCTGAATGGCACGCTGTTCTTCCTCAAGTCCTGCTTTGCGTTCTTCCCCGGCGGCAATCTCTTCCCGGCGGCTTACCATCCTGTCCCGGCATTCCTGTACCTGGGCCTCTAAACGCAGCATTTCCAGCCTTTCAATCTGATAAGAACACAATTTCGTTTCCTTACGTTTTCCGTCAAAATCCTGGTAACACGCCTGGATCTCCTTAAGACGCCGGATCTCCTCTGCCGTTTCCTCAATCTTCCCCCGCATCCGTCCATACTGCATGACGCTCTCCTGCAGATCCTCGATCTGGATGTCCTGCTCCATACAGATGTATTCCTTCACGAATTCCTCCAGCCGGATGTTCATGCGGAATGGAATTGCACGCTTAAACAGACGCGGAAATTTCTCCATATCCAGACCACCCAGGTAGATATCATAAAGCTGGCGGCGGAACCGTTCATTGCTGGTTCCACAGTAGAACCGTTCCGGCGAAAACGTCCTTTGCAGATACTCCTTAAGTTCCAGCGTGGTCAGACAGCGTTTCCCAATCCGGTAACAGTCCTTAAGGAATCCGCCGGCGTGCCAGAAGAACAGCCGGTTCACATCATTGGCCGCGGTATCCACGTCAAACACCACTCCAACGCACTGTTTTTCCCTGGTGTTCGTCTGCTCCATTTCCAGCACGATGGTACTGGAAAAGTTCTGGTTCCTTAAATACTGCGCCTCATTGTTTTCGCTGATATTGACCATTCCCCGCAGGTATTCAATCAGCGAACGGTCTGAATCGTCTGCTGCCGCCTTATTGAAGAATCCCCGCCCGTCTGTGCTGGCGTACAGTACAATCTGCAGTGCATCAATGACTGTAGACTTCCCGCTGCCGGAATGTCCGGTGAAGAAATTGATCCCCGGATTCAGCGTCAGAATTTTTCTGTCTATGTAATGCCAGTTATTCAGACAGATCCTCGATAGTGCTTTGAATGGCTGTTTCGTCTCCAAGATTGTCCTCCTCCCCGAATGTTGCCAGCAGTCCGCGGATCTCGTCCCCCGTAAGTACCGCATTGATACAGGGGTATATCATAATCCTTGTCTGCTCGTTCATCTCTTCCAGCGCCTGAAGCGGCTCGATGATCTGGTATTTTTTCAGAAGGGCGATAGTCCTCCTCATCTCCGTAACGGACGGCAGGCCTTTTAATACGCGGAATTCTCCCGCCTTGCCGTTGACCGCCCCCAGCGTGGTGACAATGTGGCTGCTGGAAGATACGCCTGCCATCTGCTCATCATAGATGAGTTTCAGCACCAGCAGATAGATGGTCGCAAGCCTGGAGAGCTTCTCTGCCCATACCTGCCCGCCCTGGATGTAGATCACGCCCATATGGACGTTTTCCTTTACTGTGATACCTGCTATGGAGAAATATTCACGCAGAAATTCCAGATGCCGGCTGCATGTGCGGTATTCCTTTACATACTGCATACGGCCGGTGCGCCGGTCATATTTCCGTTCCAGGAGATAGGTCTGACGAAAGAGGATCTGGATAACCTCTGTCAGCAGCTCTTGTTCTTCCTGGGGTATCTGTTCATAATATTCGATCAATATTTTCCTCCTGTTTCTTGCTTATATCTTTCCTAATACTTGTAAAATAATGATAGCTGCGTCTTATCACATACTTTATTGGCCGCAGTCCACCCGCACGGCAGGGCATGTATTTCGGTGTGCCCTTGGGTATCCCTTACTGGACGCAGTCCACCCGCACGGCAGGGCATGTATTTCGGTGTGCCCTTGGGTATCCCTTACTGGACGCAGTCCACCCGCCCGGCAGGGCATGCATCACGGTGTGCCCTTGGGTATGATTATACGGGTATTTTTCTTATTATACAACACCTTTATCAATCTGAAGTTTTTATCTGCCACTTCTATCCCGATCTTTTTCATATTGCAGAACTTCTCCGGGAATATTATAATAAAATCAGTAAATATCCGTTTCTGATAAGGGGGAGACTGTCCGAAAACTAATAAGTTGATGAATAAAACTAATAGGTAGATG
>CAJULU010000025.1:45283-58790 GCA_910587575.1 uncultured Dorea sp. | reverse complement strand
CTCGCAGTTCCCACTCCTTACACATGACAGACATTTCTTATCATGGTTGGACAGGAGAAGCTGCAGAGTCTTCTTCCTGGACTCAATCAGCTTCGGGGTATTGGTATATACCTCCATCCCTTCGTTAACCGGATGTACACAGGCAGCCACCAGGTTCCTGGCGCCCTTGACTTCCACCACGCACATACGGCATGCGCCGATCTCATTGATTTCCTTCAGATAACAAAGTGTCGGTATCTTGATTCCCGCAAGGTGCGCTGCTTCAAGGATCGTAGAGCCTGCAGGAGCGGATACGTCAAGACCATTGATTTTAAGATTAATATTTTCCATATTCTCCATCCTCCATTACTCTTATTACTCTTTATAAATAGCGCCGAAACGACATTTTTCCATACAGGCGCCGCATTTCACGCACTTATCCTGATTAATCACATGCGGTTCTCTTACAGAGCCGGTGATTGCGTCATTCGGACAGGTCCTTGCACACAGCGTACAGCCCTTACACTTATCGGCGTCAATCTTGTAGGAGAGAAGCGCCTTACATACGCCCGCCGGACATTTCTTGTCTACGATATGTGCTATGTACTCGTCTTTGAAGTAACGTAAGGTGGAAAGTACCGGGTTCGGGGCAGTCTGTCCAAGAGCACACAGCGAATTGGACTTCAGGTGTGCCGCCAGATCCTCCAGCTTGTCCAAATCTTCCATCGTTCCCTGGCCATTGGTAATCTTCTCCAGGATCTCCAGCATACGTCTGGTTCCGATCCGGCATGGGGTACATTTTCCGCAGGACTCGTCTACCGTGAATTCCAGGAAGAATTTCGCAATATCCACCATACAGGTATCCTCATCCATGACGATCAGGCCGCCGGAGCCCATCATGGAACCAATCGCAATCAGATTGTCATAATCAATGGGTACGTCAAAATGCTCTGCCGGGATACATCCGCCGGAAGGTCCGCCGGTCTGCGCCGCTTTGAACTTCTTGCCGTTCGGAATACCGCCGCCGATCTCCTCTACGATCTCACGCAGCGTCGTTCCCATGGGAATCTCTACAAGACCCGTGTTCTTTACTTTACCGCCAAGTGCAAATACTTTCGTCCCTTTGGACTTCTCCGTACCCATAGCCGCAAACCAGTCTGCGCCGTTCAAGATAATCTGGGGAATATTCGCCAGAGTCTCTACGTTATTCAGAATGGTCGGCTTCTGGAACAGTCCCTTAAGCGCCGGGAACGGCGGACGGGGACGGGGTTCGCCTCTGTTGCCTTCGATCGAAGTCATCAGCGCCGTCTCTTCCCCGCAGACGAATGCGCCTGCGCCCAGACGAAGTTCAATGTCAAAATCAAATCCCGAACCGAAAATGTCTTTTCCAAGCAGACCGTACTCTCTTGCCTGCTTAATCGCAATATTCAGACGCTCTACCGCAATCGGATACTCTGCACGGACATAAATATATCCTTGCGAAGCCCCGATGGCATAGCCCGCAATGGCCATTGCCTCTAATACCACATGGGGATCCCCCTCCAGCACGGAACGGTCCATGAATGCTCCCGGGTCGCCCTCGTCTGCGTTACAGCACACATACTTCTGATCCGCCTGGTTGGCTGCCGCAAACTTCCACTTTAATCCAGTGGGGAATCCTGCGCCGCCCCGTCCCCGAAGCCCGCTGTCCAGCATGATCTGGATGACGTCCTCCGGCTTCTTCGTGGTCAGGACCGTGCCCAGCGCCTCATAGCCCCGTGTTCCGATATATTCCTCAATATTCTCCGGGTTAATGGCTCCGCAGTTACGCAGTGCAACCCTGTGCTGCTTCTTGTAGAACTGGGTCTCCTGGAGAGGAAGTACCTCGTTATTCCCCTTCACCGTCTCGTCATACAGAAGCCGCTCTACCACATGCCCTTTTAATAAATGTTCGGTCACGATCTCCGGAATGTCCTCTTCCTTCACCATCGCATAAAATGCGCCTTCCGGATACACGATCATAATCGGCCCTAACGCACACAGGCCGAAACAGCCGGTCTTTACCACGCCGACTTCCTCTTCCAGTCCGTTCTTCTTAATCTCCTCTTCCAGCCGTTCTCTGATCTTCTGGCTGCCGGAAGACGTACATCCTGTTCCGCCGCAGACCAGGACGTGCAGACGATATCTGGATCCTGCCTGGGTCTGATTGCCAGAGCGGATGCCGATTTCCCCCTGATTTCTTTCTCTTATCGCTTTTAATTCTTCCAGAGATTTCATTCTATCCTTCTTCCTCCCTTACTGGTCATCATTATGTTCATCCATCATTCTCCTTTTGCCGGCTATTCGTATTTCGCCAGAATGTCATCAATATCGTCTACCGTAAGCCGTCCGTATACTTCGTCATTCACCATCATGACCGGAGCCAGGCCGCAGGCGCCTACACACCGGCAGGCATCCAGAGAAAATTTACCGTCCGGCGTACACTCCCCGCCGACAATCCCCAGCTTTTCCATCAGTTTGTTATAGATGTCCCCAGAACCTTTGACATAACAGGCCGTCCCCAGACAGACAGAAATGCGGTAGCGTCCCTTTGGATTCAGATTGAACTGGGAATAGAACGTGGCAACCCCGTAAATCTTCTCCAGCGGAATCCCCGTCTCATCAGAAATCATCTTCTGGACTTCATAAGGCAGATATCCGTAGATATCCTGCGCTCTCTGCATGATCGGCATTAAAGCACCCTTCTCGTCCTTCAATTCATGGATCACTGCCAGCAGTTCTTTCTCCTGTTCTTCTGTTCCGTTGAACTGAACCGTAGATTTGTTAGAAAGCATTCGTATTTTACCTCCCTTAAGTAAATATATTTGGTAACGTTTAAAACATATCCGCTAGACTCCATTCTAGCACATAAATTTTCAAAAATCTACAAATTTCCCCATTAAATTGCGTTAATTTTCTGACATCTTCGTTTGATATTTCACGATCAATAAGAATCAAAAATGTGCTCTGCCTTCTCCCGGATTTCCCTGGCCTTCTGATGATCCTGCCCGCTGGACGTAAACCCCATCACCAGATTCTCCCGATGTATGATCCCCGGGAAATAGAAATCGCACAGTTCCTTGTCATGGCATGCATTCACCGGAATCTTCCGGGCCCTGCAGTCTTCTGCAATCCGGGTATTACATCCCTTGTCATCCGTTGCCGCCAGCACAAAATCAGCTTCCCACGTCATCTCCTTCTGGTAAATGCCGGGAATCCAGCGGATCTTCTTTTCCCGGCTTAACTGCCGGATTCTCTCAGTCGCCTGCGGCGCTGCCACCGTAATGGATCCGGCAAAATCAAGAAGTGATTCCACCCTTCTTGTGGCAATCTTTCCGGCTCCCACCACAAGGATCTTTTTCTCAGAAAGATCCACAAATAATGGGAAATATGGTTTCTTCATATCATGTCCTGCCTTTCTTCTGCGATATACCGGTGTTCCATCCCGCCGGAAATGAAACTGACGGACTGGCCTGAGGATTACTCAGAGCGCCGCGGTCAGTTCACGCAGCCGCTTCCTGCGCTCCCGGTAATCCGGCAATACCTGTTCCACAATCTCCCAGAAAGCCTTGGAATGGTTCATCTCCCTGCGGTGCGCCAGTTCATGGACAACCACATAGTCCAGAAGCTCCATGGGCAGAAGCGTCATCTTCCAGTTAAAGTTCAGATTTCCTTTGCTGCTGCAGCTTCCCCATCTTGTCTTCTGCTCCCGGATGGTAATTCTGCCGTAGGAGATTCCCATCGTCTGCGCATAATATTCCACCCGCTCCGGGAAGATCTCCTTCGCTTTCTGAATCCCCGCTTTACGCATTTCCTCCGTAATTACTGTCTTCTGGTTCTGCGCTTCCTTCATCGTCTGCCGGTTCTTAAGGATCCATGCCTGCCTCTCTTCTAAGAACTGCTCCACCTGTCTTCGGGATACCGAATAAGGTGTTCTTACAACAACGCCTCCATCCTCCCGGATCTGGATGACAACCGTCTTACGCCGGGAACGGACCCACTCATAGGTATACTTTTCCATTGATACGTTTCCTCCTTATCCCAGAGTATCTGTCTGTTTTTTATCATAGCACAGAAAATGTGTTCCTTGTAGTAATATCTGAGAAAATGCCGGAAATGCTGCCGCCAGAAAAACAGGGCAGCCAGAAAATGATATTCTCCATCTTCTGACTGCCCTGTTTTCATTTTATGGATTCTCCACAGCATGGCAGGCTGTGAGATACAATGATATTTACTACTTAGAAAGTCCGAACTTCTCAGACACAACCGGATTCTCTTTCTGCTTTACGGGAACGACCGCATTCTCCGGCTCCACCGGATCACCGACCGTCAGCCCTTCGATCTCTTCATCCGGGCAGACCGGCGTCCATGCCATCTCCATGACATCATCTGCGGTCAGATCCTTCTCCGTAATGATTCCAAGACGGATATAATCTTCTGCAATCTCCCGGAGCGCTCTCTCGGTAAATGCATCAGACAGTCCGAAATGAAGGGAATCCCAGAATACCATCTGATTCTCCTTCTCACCTGTCATCTTATCCGTATCATACATTGCCTGTACGGCATCCTCGGAATTCAGACGGCTGTATTCCCCGGCACGTTTGATTGCCATTACTACATATTTCGCATGAACAGGATTCTCCTTGATGAACTTGTTATTCATGGCCGTCACACAGCATGGCTCATCCTGGAATTCAGGACTGTAAGTAATCGAGCAGATCATACGCATATCTTCCGGATAATTTGCAAGCACGAAGTAATCCGAGAAGATGGAGGCATCCACCTCGCCGCTCTCCATGGCAGCCACCGTGGCAGCGCTGTCAGCAATGTCAAGATACTCTACGTCTGTCGTAGGATCCACACCGTACTCATCTAACAGACGGTAGGTAATGTTCTGGTCAGAATTGCCGATACCGTCGTGGATCGCAATCTTCTTGCCCTTTAAGTCTTCTACCGTCTTAATGTCACTGTCCGCATTCACGAAAATAGATTTACATCCGATATGTGCACCTGCCACGAAGGTCATGTCCACTCCGTTGGTTACCGGGACAAGCATGGTGGCAATATGGTCTGTTCCCCACATACACTGTCCTGTACCAACGGTGGTAACAACAGAATCACCTTCCATGTAAGTAGCGTTAATTCCATATTCCTCATAGTATCCCTGTACCTCTGCCATATATTTTGCAGACACGCAGGCGCCGCCGTTAAACAGGTAATGAATCTCTGTACCGAATACCGGCTCCTTCTGCATGGCCTCCCAGTCTTCCTCGGGAACAGCCTCCGGACGCTCAGCGTCAGTCTTTGCGCCGTCATCGCTCTTGCTTTCGCTCTCGGTCTTTGCAGAACCCCCGTCACCTGCAGGCTCTCCCGGTGTCCCGCAGGCGGCCAGTGATACCGTCATAGCCGCAACCATCGCCGTTGCTGCCAGACGTTTGACATCCATCCATTTCATTGTACTTTTTCTCCTTCTTCTTAAAAATATTTATCCATAAAAATCATCGGGGAAGATTCCTTCCTGCGTGATTTACTGGAACAAATGAAGTATTTATCCTCTGCCGCCGAAATGCAGCCGGTTCAGAATCTCGTTCCGGTATTCCACGAACGCCGCCGAAGAGCGGTCCCTTGGATAGTCCTCGTCAATCTTAATATCCGCTACCACACGCCCCGGATTGGCATCCATGACGATGACCCGGGTTCCCATATAGACCGCCTCGTCCACGTCATGGGTTACCATCAGCGCAAGCTGTCCCTTTGCCTGCCAGATCTTTAAGATCTCATCCTGCATGTTCATCCGGGTAAATGCATCCAATGCCCCCAGAGGCTCATCTAACAGAAGAATGTCCGGTTCATTAATCAGCGAACGCATTAATGCAACCCTCTGGGCCATACCTCCGGACAACTGTCCCGGATAATCGTTGCGGAACGCTTCCAGCCCGATTACTTTCAGAAGACGTTCCACCTTGTCTTCATTCCCTTTTAATTTCCCCTGCATCTTCAGACTGAAGGCAATGTTTTTCTCCACCGTCAGCCAGGGGAACAGGGTTGACTTCTGAAACATCATGCCCCGCTCCGGGGACGGTTCTGTAATCTCCCTGCCGTCCACGGTAAGCTTCCCGGTAGTAGGGGTAATCAGCCCCGCAACCAGACGGAGAATCGTAGACTTTCCGCAGCCGGAAGGCCCCACCAGACTGACAAATTCGCCGCTTGTCAGACTTAAGTCAATGGCGTTCAGCGCATGGGTCACTTCGTCATTCTCCACCTTCGCAAAACTCTTTGATACATTCTTGATCTCTAACGTAACCTTCTTCTCTGCCATCTATTTCACAACTCCATTCTGCCATCTTAATACCCGCTTCTTGATCAGATCCAGCGCCTTTGTAACCACCGTGAATATGAAACAGATCACAAATAATGCCGCAAACATCTTATCGTAAGCCGCCCATGATTTCGCCCAGTTCATGTACCAGCCAAGTCCTGCTTTTACACCCATCATCTCTGCGATCATGATTGCCACGCACGCAGAACTCATGGCCTGCGTACATCCCTGCAGGATCGAGGGCATCGCATGAGGAATCGCAACCCGGAACACAAGCTGTCTGGAACTTGCCCCCAGCGTTCTCGCCGCATCGAAAAAGTCCTTGTCCACATTGGAAATTCCCGTCATGGATGCAACCGTTACCGCAAACCAGGAACCCAGTGCGATGATGAATACCGCTCCTTTAAACAATGAAGTTGCCACAACCATTACGATCGGAATCCAGGTGGAAGTCGGGATGGGTCCCAGAAACTTGATCACCGGATTCACCCAGTAACGTACCCTCTCGGAATAGCCGCAGGTGATTCCCGTCACCAGTCCCAGTGCAATTCCGATAAAATATCCCAGGAACAGCAGACGAAGCGTATGCAGCGTACATTCCAGCAGATATGCACGGTCAATCCATGCGATATTGATAATGTAATTCATACAGGGAACGAAGGGCTGTGTCAGAATACCTGTTTTCAATGTCAGATAATCATAACCTGCCAGCAGCAGAAACAGAGCTGAAAAAAGCGGCGCACGATAACGTAACGTCTCTAATGCTGTCTTGTCTCCCCGCAGCTTTTTCACGATACAGAAGATGAAATAAATCAGATATGCGCCGATCAGCACGGCAAGAAAGCCCACGTATGTATAGGGATGATCGTTGGGGCTTCCGTTGGGAATCATCCAGTATTCCAGAACTGACACGCCCCCGCAGATAAATGGAAGAACCATGATGATCCAGTCCAGCGCTTTCTGCCATGAAGTCTTTTCTTTTGCTTCCAGTTCACGCAGCTGCTGTCTCGTCAGATTCGCAAGCTGGCTTTTGTCCACATGATTGTTATCATTTTGTTGTTTTTCTGATGACATAACTTTCTCCTAAATCACATAAAATTACCTGACCATACTGGGATAAATATCCTGTTTGGTATTAACAGATACTGTAACACAGAATTTGAGAAAAGTTAAATTGATATTTATTATCAACAGATACACTTATTTGAAAAATCTATATATTTACGATACTGTATTTAGACATATCGTCAAGACAGGACAAGGCTGCAGGAAAATGGGAATTTCCATCTTCCTGCAGCCTTGTCCTGTTCTTTACCGGAAACCGGTTTTATTTATTCAAATATCTCTTCTGACTCTATATTTCCCATAAATGCGTTGATGAATTCATCTGTCAGCCCGATTTTCCACACTCCGTCTTCCTTGAATGCCATGACAGTGACCTGATCCGTCCACATATTTTCCGTCTCGTCTATAAAACGGATCAGATCATCATCACACCGGTTCACTTTCCAGGATATGTTTCTGATAACCGAACCCACACCCATTCCTGCACCGTTGACAGCATCTTCCACCATCCAGAGCGTGTAACGCTCCATGGCCTCTTCTATGTCCCGGTTCGTAAGCGTCATCTCAATCCGGGCTTTTCTGCCGCCGGACTCTTCCTGGATGCTGCCAATCTCCCAGTCAAGTTCTTCCACAACCTTCCCGGCAAACCTGTATTTTTTTTTATAATACCTGCCTCCAAAAATATGGGGCTGAAGAAATTCTTGAAAGACTTTATACTCCTTCTCCACCGGAATCCCTATAAAATTCCGGCTGGTTCCTTCATCGTTGTCCGTATATGCATTGAATGTCTCAAAATCCAGCTCTTTGACGGACTGCAGCACCTTCTCTGCCGCTTCCCGGGGCGTATCCGCTCGTGCGTCTGTATCCTTCGTGCGTCCCGCACAGGCGGTCAGAAGAATCGTAACCCCAAGAACTATGGATACTACCTTTCCTTTCTTATTTTGTGTCCTGCCATCTGATCTTTTCATACGTCTGCACCTCCGTTTTGTGTATCTTGTCAGCTTTACGTTCCATCTTATTCCCCCTCAGCAGACATGGCAACCCACAGGACACGAATCAACGGTCAGACGGCACAAAAAGGCGCCTATGAAAATAGTTCTTTCGTTTTCTGCATTCTCTCGGCAATCGGTACATGGAAGGGACAGCGGCTCTCACATCCTTTGCAGCCGATACAGTCCGCCGCATTCGCCTCAAGCTGTCCATAGTGGGCCCGGACTGTCCCCGGCACTTCCTTGTGCATCACGGCAAGGTCATACAGTTTATTGACCATGGCAATATCAATTCTGGACGGACAGGGCGCACAATGCCCGCAATAGGTACACTGACCCGTTGAAAAGGCATGACTTGGCGCAGATGCCAGGACGCTGGCATAATCTTTTTCCTCGTCGGATGCCGTCTCATATGCAATGGCATCGGCTACATGGCCAGGATTATCAAATCCAACCATTACGGCAGCCACACCAGGGCGGGTCAGCGCATAATGAAGACACTGCACCGGTGTGAGTGCAACCCCGAAGGGCGAAGTCTGTGCATGAAACAGACGTCCTCCCGCATACCCTTTCATGACCGTGATCCCCACCCGGTTCTGCTCACAGAGTTTATATAATTCCTCCCTCTCCGGAGCAATTCCCCCGAGTTTTTCGTCATATTGTTCCGCAAAATATTCTTCCAGGTCTGTCACAGGAGGCAGCATATCGAAAGCCGGGTTGATACTGAATAAAATCATCTCGATTTCTCCCTGGCACGCCGCCATCTTCGCAATCTCCGGGTTATGGGAACTCATGCCGATATGACGGATGGTTCCTTCTTTCTTCAGCTGCCTTACATATTCCATAAATTCTCCGTTGACCACCCGTTCAAATTCTTCTGCCGTATCAACGAAATGGATCATTCCCATGTCTATGTAGTCGGTCTGAAGCCTTGCCAGAAGATCCTCAAATGCCGGTTTCACCTTCTTAAGATCCCTGGAACGGACATACTGACCGGCTTCCCAGATGGAACCAATATGTCCCTGTATGATCCAGTTCCTGCGCCGTCCCTTAAGCGCCAGGCCGATATTCGAGCGCACATTAGGTTCCGACATCCAGCAGTCCAGGATGTTGATTCCCTCCTTTTCGCATGCATCAATCACAGCCTTTACTTCCTCTGTATTGTGGCGTTCCAGCCATTCTGCGCCAAGACCGATCTCACTGACCTTGATCCCCGTGTTTCCTAATTCTCTGAATCTCATAAACTGACCTCACTTTCTCAGATTGATTGTATCTTCATTTCCGGTATCACAGCCGAAAAACAGAACCATCCGTCCCTGCATTCCATAACGCTTGTTCCATGATTCTTCTCAATCACGGAATGGATGTTCATCAGCCCGATTCCATGACTGTTCCTGTCTTCCTTTGTGGTAACCACCGTCTTTCCCTTTATCAGAACCGGTTCTGCCACCGGGTTGCGTACCGAGATGGTTAATTCCCCTTCCTCCAGCGTCATTTTAAACCGTATCACCTTATTTTCATCCAGCTTCTCACAGGCTTCGATCCCGTTATCCAGCAGATTTACAAGTAAGGCAACGAGATCTTCCCTCTCCATCCTAAGCGCCGACAGGTCACTGACCGCCATCACCAGCGTAATCCCTCTCTCCTTCGCATACAGGTATTTCTGGTTCAGCACCGTATTCACCACCAGATGACTGGTATTGACACAGTCTTCTCCTCTGCGGATACTTCCATTCAGTTCTTCTATATAGGCAAGGGCTTCCTCTGTCCGGCCTGCGGTTAACATCCCCTGGATACATCCTAACTGATTCTTATAATCATGCAGATACTGTCGGCGCTTCTGGTCACTTTCCTGCATATTCTGATAAAGTTCCATCTGATTCTGCAATTTTTCCTGCATAAAGTGCACTTTCTGCACCTCTGCCTCCTTGGCCAGAATGTTTCCGATGAAACAGAAAACCAGAACATTGATCACCATGTACCCGATGGAAATCAGCAGTACATCACTTTTGTCCCTGGAATCTCCATACCACACGGAGATTGTGATCAATACCGTACCAAGAAGACTCAGTACCGGAACCCATGCAAACCGGCCCCATCCCTTCACCAGTCCGCCCGGCTTCTTCCTGTAATAATATTGAAACGCCGCCGACAGGCCGAAAAGAAGGCCGCCGCAAATCCAGTCTGACAGCCCCTGCATGCTTCCATACTGCCCGGGCAGGATGTAGACAAGGGACACTGCCAGCAGATTCAGTACCCAGAATAAGGCACACCAGAACACCGAAAGAACGATGGTCTTTCTGATTCCCACAGAAAAAAAGATCTGAATCACAATACCAAGGAGCACAATCACTCTGAACGGCTGAAGCAGATAACCCGGCGCTTCCGAAAACGCCATGACCAGGAATGCGGCACTGAACCCGGCCAGAGACAGATACGCTTTCTGCCTTTGCTTTAAGGGCAGCAGGGTTCTGAAAAAAATATTACAGCTGAATCCCGCCGCCGCACTAAGCACCAGGCTTTTCAAAATCGTTTCCATACCATGCTGCTCCTTCCCGTTGCTGCCTATCGTCTACATTTCTCCCTTATATGCCACAAAAGCCTCCCTGACCTTCTGAAACCGAAGCCTTGGCACCGGCAGTTCTTCCCCGCAGTCAAGCACTGCCAGGTAATTACTGATTCTTCTGATATGTTTCATATTTACGAGAAAGCTTTTGTGAATCCTAAGAAATCTGTATGCTGACAATGCTTCTTCCAACTGGTCTAATTTCCCATACATCTGATAGGTCACGGTCTCCTTCTCCATGTAGTAGAAGAGACACTTATGCCTCCGGCTCTCCACATAGAGGATATTGTCTGTATATAAGGTTTTCTCACCTTCCAGGAAGGAAAACGTAATCTTCTGGATCTGCATTTTCTTAAGGACTGCCTCCATACACTCCGGCATCTGTATCTCCAGAGCGTCTTTCATGATGTAACGGACAGCCCCCACCTTATATCCTTCCAGCGCATAGTTCAGAAAAGCGGTCACAAGTACAATACAGGTGCCGGACTGATAGTCACATATTTTCTGTGCCGTCTGGATTCCGTCCACTTCCTCCATGTTGATATCCAGAAACACAATGTCGTATTTCACCAGATTGTCCCTCTCTGAGAGAAATTCTTTTCCCGAAGAAAATATATCTATGGAAGCATTGAGACTGCGGGCTTCCAGATATTCGGACAGCAGGCTGTAAATCCGGTTCCTGTAATATGTTTCATCGTCACAGACTGCAATCTGAAGCACGGCCTCTTCCTCCTTTTTATTCTCCTGCAGTGATTCAAAATAATGGGGCTGCCGGGAAATACAACCCCTTTTTCCGACAACCCCAAATCCTATACATCTTTCTGAAGCCTTCCCTTCTCTACATTCGGCTCAATAAACTTCTGATACGCATACTCCCACAATTTTTCAGACCCTTCCGCCGTATTCTGGTTCCGCCCCAGAACCTGGCTCAGGCGGATTCCATGCTCCATCCAGCTCTTCCCGTCTGTGGCCGCATTGAGCATTAAAGGCTGAATATGGTCCATTCCATGGGCAAACTTCGCCTCTGCCGTCTGCCCTTCCTCGAACTCCTCCCAGAGCGCCCGAAGCTTCTCCCCCTGGTCTTGTGGCAGCAGCCCGAAAATCCGGTCCGCCGCCGCCACTTCCCGCGCCCGCTTGGTTTTCTTGCCTTCCTCGTCATAAGCGTAAGTATCCCCGGCATCAATCTCCACCAGGTCATGAATCAGAAGCATGGTCACGGTCTTTAACACATCAATCTTCTCATTGGAGTATTCACTCAGAAGGATGGTCATGAGCGCCATATGCCAGGCATGCTCCGCATCATTTTCTTTCCTGAAGCCATCCGTCAGATACGTCTGTCTTCCGATAAATTTCTCTTTGTCTATCTCACGAAAAAAATCAAATTGTCTGTCCAGCCTGTTTTCTTCCATTTTTCCTCCCGTCTTACTGCCTGCTGTTTTCTACCGCACAGGATATCGCCTCATTATAAGTAGGATGCGCGCGCATTGCGTACATCAGCTGCGCCGAGGTCAGGCCATTGGCAATGGCCGTTGCCAGTTCCCCGATCATGTCCGTTGCGCGTGGACACAAAAGCTGTGCCCCCAGGATCACATCACTGTCTGCTGCAAACAGAATCTTAATCACACCCCGCTCCTCCTTCGATATGATCGACTGGCCGTTCACGTCCATCACATATCTTCCGCAGCGGACCGGCACGCCTTTCTGCCTTGCCTGTTCCTCCGTAAGGCCAACGGAAGCAATCTCGGGATCTGTATACAGGCAGCTCGGCACAATAGAGATCGGCACAAACAGGCAGCTTGGCACCATCTCTACAATCACAGAAGAGGGAACGTCATTCATCCGCTCTACCACATAAGTCGCCTGTGCAGAAGCCACATGAGCCAGCTGTATCCCGCCGGTCACGTCTCCCACCGCATAGATTCCCGGCAGGTTCGTCTCAAAGAAATCATCCACCACAATCCGTCCATTCTCCATCCGGACCGGTACGTCCCGGTCAAACAGCCCCTCCGTGTTGGCCGTCCTTCCCACGGATACCAGCACCACGTCCACTTCCGCCTCCTGATTCTTTCCATGGCAGACATAACGGCAGTTCAGACCATGGTCACTCTTTCTGACCTCTTCCAGAATACTCTCTTTCTGTATGACGATTCCCCGGTTCACAAGGATTTCTTCCAGAGTATCCGAGAATTCCCGGTCCATGTTCGGCAGCAGACGGTCAGATACCTCCACAATGGTCACTTCCCCGCCAAGGGCGTTGAATACCGTTGCCAGTTCGATTCCGATCACACCGCCTCCAAGAATCAGAAGACGGCGGATTTTTCTCTCATCTGCCGTAAGCAGTTCCTCACTGGTCATCACGCCCGGCAGTTCCATCCCCGGAATATCTACCATCCGGGCCTTTGCCCCCGTTGCAATCAGAATCTTTTTCCCTGTGAAATATTCTAATGTGCCGTCCGGCAGCGTCACCCGCACTCTCCTGTCGCTTGCGATCGCCGCCGTCCCCCGGACAGAAGTAACGCCAAGTTCCGCAAATTCCCGTTCCAGATCCCCCCGCATCCTTGCGGCAGAAAG
>CAJULU010000025.1:23497-45273 GCA_910587575.1 uncultured Dorea sp. | reverse complement strand
AAGATCTTTATACTCATAAATCTTCTGCAGGTCAAACCCTACCTTTTCGGCAGATAATCCAAACTTCCCGCACTCTTTCATATCACGGTACAGCGTCGCCGTATGAATCAGCGCTTTTGTAGGGATACATCCCCGGTTAATACAGGTGCCTCCCACGTCTCCCTTATCAATAATCACAACCGACATCCCAAGCTTCGCTGCTTTCTTCGCCGCCACATACCCGCCGGGGCCGGCGCCGATGATGATCAGATCATACTGTTTCCCCATGGTTTCCCTCCTAACATTCCTACATTCTCATTACCCATGCATTTACTCAATCTGCCAGTCCACCGGTTCCACGCCGTGGGCTTCCAGAAAGGCATTGGTCTGGCTGAACGGCCTGCTTCCGAAGAATCCCCGGAACGCTGACAAGGGGCTTGGATGGGGAGCCTTCAGAATCAGATGATTGGGATTCGTCAGCATCTTTGCCTTCCGCTGTGCCGGTGATCCCCACAGGATGAACACAATCGGACGATCCTGCCTGTTGCACGCCATAATCGCCGCATCCGTAAATTCCTCCCATCCGATCCCCTGATGAGAATTCGCCTGATGCGCCCGCACCGTCAGCACCGTATTCAGCATTAGGACGCCCTGCTCTGCCCATTTGGTAAGGCAGCCGTGATCCGGTATGTCACATCCCAGATCATCATGGAGTTCCTGGTAAATATTTACAAGAGAAGGCGGAACCTCCACCCCCTTTTTTACAGAAAAACACAAACCATGTGCCTGCCCCCGGTTGTGATAGGGATCCTGTCCCAGAATCACCACTTTCACCTTATGTAACGGCGTCAGATGAAACGCATTGAAAATATCATCCGCAGGCGGAAAGACCAGCCTGGTCTGATACTCCTTATTCACCGTTGCAAACAGCTGCTTATAATATGGCTTACGAAACTCCTCTTTCAGCGCTTCCAGCCAGTCATTGTTAATTGCCGCCATACTTTCTACCTCATTCTATCCTTCTGCACACCCTGGCAGACTCCTCTTATCTGCCAGATTCCGTTTCCCCTTATATCCCGGACCGCTCCGTATCCTGGCAGTTATAAACGTACCGGTACACCCCTGCTCCTCAGATACTCTTTCACCTCTCTGATCTCCAGTTCCTTGTAATGAAAGAGCGAGGCCGCCAGCGCCGCATCTGCCCCGCCTTCAGTCAGCGCCTCATGGAAATGTTCCAGATTCCCCGCACCACCCGATGCAATCACAGGTATGGATACCGCATCCGCCACCGCCCGCGTCAGTTCCAGGTCGTATCCCGCCTTCGTGCCGTCACAGTCCATACTGGTAAGAAGAATCTCTCCTGCCCCTAATCGCTCCACTCTTGCCGCCCATTCTATTGCATCGATCCCCACGTCAATACGTCCGCCGTTCTTATAGATGTTCCATCCTCTGCCGTCCGCTCTGCGCTTCGCATCGATCGCCACCACCACACACTGGCTGCCGAACTTCTCCGCAGCATCATGAATCAGCTCCGGCGTATTGATTGCCGAGGAATTAATGGAAATCTTATCTGCCCCTTCTCTTAACAACGCCTTGAAATCATCCACTGTCCGGATCCCGCCGCCTACCGTAAACGGAATGAACACCGTCTCTGCAACCCTGCGTACCATATCCACAACGGTTCCCCTTGCATCGGAAGAAGCCGTGATATCCAGGAATACCAGTTCGTCCGCCCCGGCCTTATCATAGGCACGCCCGATCTCCACCGGATCCCCTGCATCTTTAAGGTCTACGAAATTCACCCCTTTGACTACCCTGCCCTGATTCACATCCAGACAGGGAATGATTCTCTTTGTATGCATGTACTGCCCTCCGTTTTCTGCTGTTATTATATGGATAGAAAGTTTTTAAGAATCCGGATCCCTGCGTCACTGCTCTTCTCTGGATGGAACTGGCAGGCAAATACATTCCCCTGCTCTACAGACGCATGAATCTGCGTCCCATACTCTGTCACAGCCGTCACAATCCCCTCATCCTCTGCTTTCAGATAGTAAGAATGTACGAAATACACATAAGATTCCTGGGGAAGATCCCGGAACAGTCTCCCGTGATTATGAAATTCCAGAGAATTCCATCCCATATGCGGAATCTTAAGACCAGGAGTCTCTGGAATCCGCAGAATCTCACCCTTTAATATTCCAAGCCCTTCCACTCCCGGCGATTCGTCACTTCTCTCAAACAATAACTGAAGTCCCAGACAGATTCCAAGAAAAGGAGTTCCCCGGTCCACCACCTCATGAATGACATCAAAAAGCCCATACTGGTGAATCTTTCCCATGGCATCGCCAAAAGCCCCGACGCCGGGAAGTATTACTTTTTCTGCACCAAGAACCGTCTCCCGGTCCCTGGTAATCGTTACCTCCTGCCCCAGCAGCTGCATTGCCTTCTCCACGCTCTTAATATTGCCGGCATCATAATCTAGTATCGCTATCAAACCCGTACCTCATCCTTCCTTTTGTGATTCTTGCATACTGACACGTCAGTATCATTGTACATCAAGTTCAAACCAGAATTCAACACCATTGTCGTAATTATTTACTCCGTATTTCTCGTGAAACGATTCCATGATTGCCTTTACAATCGAAAGGCCGATTCCGTTCCCCCCGTATTCACGGCTGTGCGCCTTGTCCGCCTTGTAGAATTTCTCCCAGATATGTTCCAGATCCTCGTCAGCAACCGGCTTTCCTGTATTGAACACCGTTACCCTGGCTTTCCCTCCGTCTGTGAGGATCTTAATCTCCACAATCTTCTCACCGCCTGCATGGTGAAAGGCATTGCTGACATAATTACGCACCACCTGTTCCACCTTGAACTCATCCGCCCACACATACACCGGCTCCTTCTGCCGGAAAATGACACGGATTTCTTCCTGCTCCGCAAGTATCTCCATGCTCTGGAGAATCCCGCACACCAGCGCCGTCAGATCGAACCGCTCAAACACGATATCCTTATCCCCGAATTCCAGCTGATTCAGCGTCAGCAGGTTCTTCACCATCTGGTTCATCTTCGCCGCCTCGTCCATGATGACGTCACAATAAAACTCCCGGCTCTCGGCATCGTCGCTGACGCCTTCCTTCAGCCCTTCCGCATACCCCTGGATCAGGGCAATGGGAGTCTTAAGCTCATGGGATACATTTCCCAGGAAGTCGTTCCGCATCTTCTCTAACTGCTCTTTCTGCTCGATATCTTCCTTCAGGCGGTTATTCGCACTCTTCAGTTCCGAGATGGTGCTCTCCAGTTTCTCTGACATCCGGTTAAAGTTGGCCCCCAGTTCCCCGATCTCATCACAGCCCCCGCTGGTATATTTCGCATTAAAATCCAAATCTGCCATCTGGTCCGACAGCGCCGCAAGTTCCAGGACAGGAGCCGTAAGACGTCTGGCAAAATACCAGACCGAGATTACGGAGAGCAGAATCAGAATGCTTCCGATGGAAAGCAGGAAACGGTTGGAAATCTTTGCACTTTCCTTGATCCCTTCCAGGGGGCTTCTGAGCAGAAACTGGCTTTCATCCTCCAGTTCTCCCCACATCTCCACATACTCCGTCTGGTTCCAGGGATTCCAGGACTGGTTAATCTGGTATTCGTCCGTACTTTCCAGAACCTTGCTGTCTTTCTGCGCCTGGTTCAGCAGATATCCCAGAAGCTGGTTCTTAAGCTGTTCCTTATCATGGACATTGGTGAGATATCCCCCTTTCTCGTCCACAATAAGGAAGGAGATGTTATTCTTTTCTGCCTGGAACACCAGCCTTCCCGACGTTTCCGAATCCGTCAGCGCTCCGTCTCTTAGCACTCCCTCCTTCACTGCATGATTCAGTTCCTCATACATGGCGATAAACTGGGTCTTCTTATTCCCGATATAATAAGGCTCCAGAAGCCAGAGATTGATTAAGAACAGGGCTGCCACAAAACTCACCAGGAGTCCCAGAAAGACCGTGATCATCTGCCGTTTAATCGAATGTTTCATCCTATTCCACCTCGAACTTATAGCCCATTCCCCAGATGGTCTTAATATAATTGCCCTTTTCGCCCAGTTTGCTCCTAAGCTTCTTTACATGGGTATCAATGGTTCTTGCATCTCCGAAATAATCATAATTCCACACGTGATTCAGAATCTTCTCCCTGGACAGTGCAATTCCCTGGTTCTCTATGAAATAAGACAACAGTTCGAATTCCTTGAAGCTCAGTTCAATCTCTTTTTCTCCGATCTTCACCTGATGTGCCGCCTTGTCGATGCTGATCTTTCCCGCCTCAATCACCTGGCCCGCATCCAGCGCATTCACCCGTCTTAAGATAGCGGTAACCCTGGCCACCAGAATCTTCGGGCTGAAGGGCTTGGAAATATACTCGTCCACACCCAGTTCGAATCCCTGTAATTCGTCCCGCTCCTCTGACCGGGCGGTAAGCATGATAATCGGTACTTTGGATGTCTGGCGTACCTCCCGGCACACCTGCCAGCCGTCCATGTTCGGCATCATCACGTCCAGGATCATAAGGGCGATGTCCTTGTCCTGGTAGAACAGATCCATGGCTTTGACGCCGTCTGCGGCTTCCAGCACGCGGAATCCTTCCCGCTCCAGGAAATCCCGGACCAGCTTTCGCATCCTGCTCTCGTCGTCTACGACTAAGATCTTGATTCTTTCCATAGTTGTATAACCTCCGTCTGAGAATAATATTATTTTTATTATAGCAGGTAAATATGGAGATTGTGTGAAAGCAGCTCCCTTTTAAAGCTGTTTCTGACAATCATCGTATCTGGGGCATTCATCATATGCCTTTACTATAGCAAAAAGCAGCCATACTGACAATGGAATTAACGAAACGATTGCTTTTCTTACTTTACTATTGGGGATTTTACTATGATTTTCCTGAGGTTTTCCAAAATAACCAGAATTCTTTAGAAGTCAGAATAGAAATATGAGTCCTGGCAATATCACAGATAACATCCATCAATACCGCCACAGACTCTTTCACTTACCATATATCCATTTTCTCTGTTACAGCCGCCAGTATCTCACTCCGCTTTTCTCCAGATCAGAAATACGGTACAGCCCTTTCACATCAATCAGCACGTTTTCATTTTCATTCACATCCTTCCGAAACAACCGCTTCATATCTGCCATTTCCAATTGTCTGAATTCCTCATGGGCAACCGCAACAATGACACAACTGGCATTTTTCACATTCTCTAATTCTGTAATCCTAATTCCGTATTCCCGTTCCGCTTCCTGTCTGGCCGCCCAAGGGTCTACAACGGTAGGTTCTATACCATATGATCTTAGCCGTCGGATAATATCATCCACTTTACTGTTACGGATATCCGGGCAGTTCTCTTTGAATGTAAGCCCCAGGATTACCACATGGCTTTTTCTGGGGGCCTGTCCGGCTTCAATCATTTTCTTTACTGCCGCATCCGCCACATATCCTCCCATAGAGTCATTCACAATCCTTCCATTCAGAATGATCTGGCTATGATATCCTAATTTTTCGGCTTTGTAAGTAAAATAGTAAGGATCCACACCGATACAATGTCCGCCTACCAGCCCCGGGCGGAATCCTAACGCATTCCATTTAGTATTCATCCCGTCTACTACTTCATTCGTATCGATTCCCATACGGTCAAATACCATTGCAAGTTCATTCATAAATGCAATATTAATATCCCGCTGTGAATTTTCCACTACTTTTACAGCTTCTGCGGTTTTAATAGAACTGACGGCATAGGTTCCCACTTCTATGACGATGTCATAGACATTTTTTATGATGTTTAAGCTTTCATCATCCATCCCGGAGACAATTTTATGTATATTTGTCAATGAATGTATTTTATCCCCGGGATTAATCCGTTCGGGACTGTATCCCACTTTAAAATCCACCCCACATCTGAGGCCGGATTCCTGTTCCAGTATGGGAATACAGACATCTTCTGTAACACCAGGATAGACCGTTGATTCATAGACGACAATCGTCCCCTGGGACAGATTTTTTCCTACAATGGCCGAGGCATTCTCAACAGGCGTCAGATTCGGAGTATGATCTGAATTGACAGGTGTTGGCACTGCGATAATAATAAATGAGGCTTTTTTTAATTCTGAGGAATCTGCTGTAAAACTTACTTTTGTCTTTTTTATCTCCTCATCCCCAACTTCCATTGTGGGATCATACCCATCCTGGTAAATCCTGATTTTTTTCACATCATGGTCGAAACCGATCACAGAAATCCCTTTTTTCGCATATTCCACAGCAATCGGCATACCCACATATCCAAGACCTACCACGGCGATTGCTGTGCTTTTTGTTAAAAGCTTCTGATATATTTCTGTAAACTCTGACTTCTTGTACTCCATGTTTTCGTTCCCTCCTTATCTTTCAGATAAACTGCATTTATTCTGAGACTGCCACAAATATAAACACAATATTAATCTTTATTTTTTACATAATCTAAAAAGAAAAGCATTCCGCAAATTGTGTATGAAACCGCCGAGGCAATGGATGCTCCTATCGCATTCAGCCTGGGGATCAAGAAATAATTCGCAGCAATGTTGGCAATTGCTGAACAAGTCAGAAAAAATGCCGCCTTTTTCTGATTACCATGTGAAATATAGATTGGTTGTAATATTTTAAAAAAAATCATAGATAAACTTCCCAAAAATAATATCAACGTTATATAATATGCCGGAACATATTCAACACCGTAAAAATCCTTAATTGCAAACTTGCCAAAAAAGATAAATCCAAAAAGACAGATTACACTTGCCGTCAAAGATACTTTTATCGCATTAATTGCTATCCTTTTTGAAAAACTATTTCTTGTTGAATCTCCAAATAAAACCTCTTTAAAAGAATCCGGAATTAACAAAAACATATTTGAAAAATTAACCCCTACACTATATAATCCCACATAATAGGAAGCGGACATTCTTTTTAGCATAATTGTATCAACCGAATAATTAATACTGATCAGCAGCATAACGATCATGGTTACAATTCCAACTGAATATAGCTGCTTTATCAATTTAAGTCTGATCATTCTATAAACAGGTTTCAAATGATAAACTTTCATTAAAAAGGTTATCGTAAAAATGTCATTTAAAGCATAACAAATCAAAACCGTAGTAAGGTTTATCCTGTCAACCAGAAACAGACCTGCAAGACACAGTACATAAATCAGATTTATAACAGACTGTATAATATTCCGTCTGATACTTTCTTCTGTAACTGCAATCATTGAAATAATCACTTTTACAACTGCCAATGCCGTCAACGTAACTATTACCATACCAAACTGTACGTTTCTGATTCCTATAATGGCATATCCCAGAATAAGAACAGCTATTCCTTGTATAAAAGCAAGTGCAACAAAAATATTTTTTATTTCTCCTCCTAATGCACGTTTAAAAGTTGAATAGCACTGTCCTAACCCGATACTAAAAATAATGTACAACATTTCTACAAAATTAATAATGTATGCATACTCCCCTTTCCCAGCCACTCCTAGTCCCCGATTAAGGAAAATTGTTACCAAAAACGAAGTAATTATGAGACAGAATTTACATACTACAGCAATCCAATATTTTTTCTCTAACATTAATATCTCATCCTACATATGCTTTTTGCTTAGCTTTTCAAAAAAATAAAGTATTATAACGACAACACCAATCTGCTTGACCAGTCCGGCAATAATAACACTGAAATCACCCCGGATCGAATAAATCACTAATGTAATAAAATAAAAATATGATGCAACTGTATAAATATTTTGTCTATGATACAGAAAAAAGAACTTGACAATCAGTCCTACAAGTATAAACAAAACCACTACGCCCAAAGCACCTGCTATAAAATAACCTTCTCCCACAAGAGAAAATCCATATTGGACATATCTGCTGTTCGAATAATACATTTGATTAAATAATGCCCCTGTACTCTGTATGTCAGAAAAAAATCCTCCTGCTATATCATATATAATCTGCTTAAATCCCAGCATTCCATTTGTAGATGAACTATGATTAAGTACAATCTGCAAATTTGTTGCAGCTGATTCAAATTCTGCCGCAAAAATAGAATGTATAATATTATCTTTATACATTGTTCTGGTTCCTCGAATGAAATAATACTTATAAATTGTGGATAAAGGCAGTGTAGCCAGCAAAACCGGACACAATATGATCAGATGCTTCAAATTTATTTTCTCTAAGAACCAAAAGGAAATTAATACTATCAGAAGAAATCGAAACAGAAAATCTCTTTCTCCAGAATAAATCGTAATAACAATCAACGCTACAGCCGTTACTAAAATCAATTGTACATTAATTTTCTTGTATTTTGCATAATATGAAATTAAAAAAATAGCAAACATCAATACAAGAACCATTGGCATTTTATATATAAACCTTATGATCCATCCGCCGACTGCATAAACATCGCTCTTTCCAGTAAATTTGCTTTTCAGAGTGTATATGCCTCCAAAAAAAATCAGAATCATTAAAATCAGATATATTATCTTGTTAAAAAATCCAATTTCAGACTTATATAAATATCTGTTAAAGTCCTTCTCTCCTTTTGCTGGTTCCGGCGATATCACAATCAGAACCGTTGCCAGTGCTAATAACTGATAAATCATACATTCTTTTCCATATATAGTCCTGGTTACATAATCTGTCGCACTTAGAACTGGGAATCCCACCCCATATAAATAAAAAAAGATCGAAAACCAGAAATATGGATGAAGCAGGTCAAATCCAACCAGAAAAACAGGAAGTATACATATCCCAGTAAATACAGCTATATGAATCCATATATTATTACTCAAAATCACGATAATGAATGCAATAAGAAAAGAAATCAACAGTATTCCATATTTTTTAACCATACTTTTTGAAATTAACATTCTGATTCTCCTGCTTACTTATTGATGAGAGCACATAGTTATTTTACACTCTCTTCTATACACTGACGAAAAAACTCTTTTCTCTTCTGGTACAATATTTCTGATGAATATCTTTCTGCATGCTGATAATTGCGTAACGCCTGTGTCTCAGACTCTTTTCTATCCATGGATTCTATGATTTTAACTAACTGATTAATATTTCCCTTTTTATATATAAATTTATGATCTATCTGCTCATACACACCACCTACATCCGAACCAATAATCGGACATCCTCTGCTCATAGCCTCAATAATTGCTCTGCATAGTCCCTCTGCTCTGCTGGGCTGTATATATAAATCAACTGTATCCAGCCATCGAAAGATATCATTATGGGGAAGTTCACCTAAAAAGTAAATTCTGTCCATGATATTACAACTCTGTGCAATTTTCTTCAATCTGGTATTCTTTCCGGGCCCTACTAATTCGTATCTGATCGGATATCTGCCACACAGCTGTTTTAACGCCTTGATAACATCTTCCTGTCCTTTATATGGCATATCTATCGATGCACATGTCCCAATAATGATCGTATCTTTCTCTTTTTTCTCCCTGATTTTTTTTATCCTTTTTTCTATATCATATTCTCCATAATTTTCAAGTGTAACATTGGAACAAAATGTCCATTTTCCTCTTGTAGGGTAGACCATTTCCAGATATTTTTCTGTAACATAGACAACATACGGCGCATTAAAAACAGCCCGTCCGGTATAATAAGAAAAAGCAGTACCCACGGGTACCCAGATCCCACCGCGTGCTGCCAATGCATCTTTTGCACATCCGACGACTTCGATCAAATAAGGTTTTTTCAATTTTCTACATATGTCAGCTGCCGCTATCCCTAAAATACTTGGTATGCGGATGACTGCAAAATCACAATCACTGATTGTTTTTCTGATTGTTTTATATCCGGTTGTCAGCGCCTCTTTTGTAGACTGAAACGTACAGAAATTTACCCCTTCCTTCCATATTTTCTTACACTTTTCAATAGACTTTTCATCTGTGATTTCGTGTCGTGCAATTATCTTCAGATTCCCAAAAATATCCAGATATCTGTTTATAAATTTTTCATCAAATCCCGATGACTCATAATATTCTGATTCGTACATCGGGAATGCATGGTCATGAACAAATACTGCTTTCATTACTGCAAATCCGCCTTTCTCATATTGTTCTGACTACTCTTGCAGGTACTCCGGCAGCCATACAATGATCTTCAATATTCCGGGTAACTACCGAACCAGCTCCGATCATACAGCCGCTGCCAATCGTCACCCCTGCGGTAATCGTCACGTTTCCGCCAATCCATGTGCCACTACCGATTGTAATCTGCCCTTTTGTTCCCCTATCCATAACTTTTCCACCTGCCAGGCTGTGGTTTTCTGTCGCAATAATACAGTTTGGCCCAATCATTACATGATTGCCTATTTTTAATCCTGCTGTAGCATTTATGTAAGCCCGATGGGCAATATAAACATTTTTTCCTACTCTTATTTTTTCGGGATAATTCAGAATTGCACCCTGTGCCATTCTGAACCCCGAACCATATGCCCCCAGAAAATGGCATATAAGACTTCCCCGAATCCTGCAGACAATTCCATGGTTTGGTAATAAACTAACCATTCTCGAAATATAATAAATGGGAACTTCCCGAAATATGATATTCAGTATCCTTTCCTTTTTCATTTTTAATCCTCTTGAATTTTTAATCTTTCACAAATCGAAGAACTGATGATACCGGATTCAAACTTCCTTTTACAGAACTGATAAGCATGATCTGCCATTCTCTGTCTCTCTTCCGGATGTACAACAAGGTATTCGATTCTGTCTGCCAGTATTCTGGCGTTTTTTACAGGTACTAAAAGCCCGTTGTACCCTTCTATAACCGTTTCACTGCAGCCTGGTGCCATTGTCGTTATTATTGGACGTCCTACTGACTGTGCTTCGAGAATCGCAGTTCCTTTTCCTTCATGATATGATGGAAGAACAAAAATCGAACATTTTTTCAGATATGGCCTGACATCTTCATGATAGCCTTTATATTCTATCACTCCTTCTTTCCTTAGTTCATTCAATTCCTTTTTTGACAGTGCCTCCGAATTTTCATCGATTCCTCCAACTAGAAGAAAACGGACTTCTGGATGTTTCTTCTTTACCAGTCTGGCTGCCTCCATATATTCCCGAATTCCTTTACTCCAGACAAGCCGTGCAACCATTAGAACAACCGCCTCTCCGGGAAGCTCTGTTCGGGCAAAATGATTCATATCAACCCCCGAACCATCTACATAGCAGGTCTGTTCCGCACTTACAAGTCCCCATTTCAGCATTTTCCTTTCGTCTTCATGACACATAAAAAAGACTGTCTCACAGGATTTGTGGACGTATTTAAACAGTATTTTAAGAACCTGCCGTATAAAGAGATTCTTAAGTCCTGTACTGTAAAATGCAATTTCCATCCCTGTCTGAAATACCACAATTCTTTGAATCTTACAATGTATTGCTGCAATCCCTCCAAATGCAACTGGTTTAGACATATATAAAAAGCATAAATCCGGTTTTATTTCCTTAAATGCTTTTTTATATCTATGAATCATCCCGATTCCATCTATGATCGATGTGCCTGTTCTGTTGCCAGAAACCTGGTAGTATTGTGCTCCTAATCTTGAAATCTTCTGTTCCATTTCACCGGGGGGTTCTATGGATATGCACCATACTTCACAATTTCTTTTCACCCATTCCTTTATTAAATGTCCCCGGAATTTTATCAATGATTCACCTGCAGTAGCTACAATTGCAATTCTCATCATGAATATGTTCCCTCTCCATTCTCAGTGATCTCGGACGATGTAAACATTTCAAGATATCTTCTCGTCATTTTCACTCCGTAATTTACTTCAACTTCAGGAAGCTTTTCTTTTAATAATTGTTTGATTCTTAAATAAGGCAGATTCAGGCCACCTACGGCGAAAATCTGCATCGTAGCAGCGATTCTCGGATTAATCTCCATAAGAACCGGGTGACCCTGTGCATCATTTTTAAAGTCCAGATCTGCGTTCCCATGCATACCAAGAGCCGCTGTCACCTTTTCGGCAATAAAATATGCTTCCTCATTTTTTCTGAGAGTAGCAATCTGCGGAATGCTATGTAAATTCAGATTACTTTCTCTATACGCCATATATAGAATTTCCCCATGATCTGCCAGAAGGTCTACAGAACCTTCGTCGCCTGGCAAATATTCCATTGCCATCATTTCCGGCATACTGTCTCTTTCATGAAGCGTGGCAAGCATTTCGTCCATGGTTGTGTAGAATGAATTTGGTTTCTCTCCAAACAAAATGTCAAACCGTGAAATATCAGGCGAAATTATTCTGATCCCACGACTTCCACTTAATTCCGTTGCCTTAACGCAGACCGCATTTTGGGGATAACCACATGCTTTACAGGCATCGGCAAACTCATCGGCTCTGGCAATACGTGCAAATCTCGGAACAGAAAATCCACTTTCTTTTAAAAAAGTATACAACCGGAATTTATTATTCGTGATTTCAACACTTCGTCTGTCTGAAACCGAAATTTTAACTCCAATTCTTTCAAATTCATACTTCCGGTCAATTAATAGAAGCAATTCAGATGACATAAATGGAAGAAGTACGTCCACTTTCTCCTTTTTACAAATATCTAGTAAAACGTCCGTATAAGAAACATCTGCAACATGCGGTACTTTGTAATATACGTCAATCATCTGGAGCACCGTGGCAT
This sequence comes from uncultured Dorea sp., assembly GCA_910587575.1. Lineage (GTDB taxonomy): Bacteria > Bacillota > Clostridia > Lachnospirales > Lachnospiraceae > Sporofaciens. The sequence goes on along the minus strand of CAJULU010000025.1, from coordinate 32,549 downwards.
CACCTTGCATATCAGTACCTATCACCCTAATTCTTCTTTCCCCATTCCTCTTAAGACAGCTTACGAGTCCTGGCATAAACTGAGCTCCACATGCCGTTACCAGTACGGTTATATCTTTTAATTTCTGCATATGTTTTCTCCTGCTGCATACATTATGAAAATCCAACAATATGCTTTCTAAAATACATACGTCCGGAAAACATCATCAAAGTTTTCCCTATCTTTTATGACTCTTGCTTTCCCATCTCTTTTCAAGGCTATCATTGCACAATTTTCAGATATGAACGGAGGCTTGGATACATTTGAATACCCACCCACATTCTCGAATATTACATAATCATCCGGTGCGATTTTTCCTCGAAATCCTTTATACATAACATCATGTTCCAGACATGTGTATCCCACAAAATCGGCTTTTTTACATTCGTACGTCCGTTCTCCTCCCGGAACAATTGTAATAGGAAGATTTTTTATCCTGCAGATATCCCCGATATTATCCTTGCTACAGTTAAATATCACAAATTCTTTCCCTTTAATATGTTTGATACACTCTGCCTTTCCAATAAAATCAATATAGCTGTTAATAAGCGTAGTTCCCGGTTCTGTAAATAAGACTGGTTTATCCTCCGTAGGAAATCCTTTATAATGTTCATCGAAAGCTTTGGCTACCACATCTGCATAGTCTTCAAAAGAAGGAATATAATCCCCGAACTGTTCAGCCAGTACCGGGTTCATTCTGGCAAACATACCACTTCCCAGATCAATATATCGGGGTGGAGTTTCAAAATATCTGTCCGCATATGCAAGCATAATCCTGACTCTGTTTTTCCAGGCTTCTATCGTTCGGGACTGTCCGATATGGCAATGCAGGCCAGTGACATGCAGATTCTCCACTGCTGAAACCATATCAAATGCGTTCTGAAGTTCTCCATTTTCCACATCTAAACCAAATCTCGATATAAAATTCTGTCCAATATCAATATTCAGACGAAAACCAATTGTAAACTGGTGATGCGGATAATTTCCTGCCAGGTCACATATTTTTTTCAGTTCATGCAAATGATCAACATGAAGAATTCCACCCTTCATGAAATGCTCAATCCCCATCTTTCCCTTATATGGACCATTGTAGATAATCCTATTATATTCATAACCTAACCTGACTGCTGCCGTAAGTTCCATATCCGAGACAACTTCAGCATAACCTCCCAGATCTTTTATAATCCTGCAGATTGCAGGCGTATAATTTGTTTTGAAAGAATACGCTATTTTATACTTTGAATATCTGCTTCTGAATGATTCTTCAAAAATTCTGTAATTCTCAATAAAATCATCCTCACGCAGCACATAGAGCGGGGAACCATACTTATTAGTCAATCTCTTTATGGTATTCAGATCATACATACTTGAAATTCCTTTCTCACTTTTTCTGCATTTCTTCACGATACACATTTTTACCAGATATTACCGTCTTAATGACACTTGAAAACAGCTTTAAATCATTGAAAAATGTAATATTTTTTACATACTCTGCATCCATTTCAAACTGCAGATTTCTATCTGCAGAGGCGCGGTAATCAATATCAATACTGCAAAATAAACCTGGCAGAACATCGTACCTTCTACAAAATTCGAAATGATTCTGATAGTCATAAAACTCCCACGGAAGAATTGGCCTTGGTCCCACAATTGCCATATCTCCCCGTATAATATTAAACATCTGCGGAAGCTCATCCAGACTCGTCCTGCGAAGGAATGCACCAACTCTTGTAATCCTTTCATCATCCGGTCTTTTCACGATTCCCCCCATCTCATATGCACCTTGACACATACTGCGGAACTTATAAATTGTGAATATTTTCTGATCTTTTCCCAGACGTTCCTGCTTAAACAGGACTGGACCTTTGCTATCTATTTTTATAAATATGGCAATAATCATCATTGGAACTGCACAGACAATCAGACCACATATGGATAAAAATACGTCAATAATCCTTTTTACAGTTTTACGATACATGGCAACCCTCTGTTCTTCTTAATCCGCTCCAAAAACCAGTTCAAATGCTTCCGCATAATTACATCCCGCCTGGCAGCCACGATAAGCAGCAAGACCCTCATATGCTTTTTCAGACCGAGGATGAGGGTAAGGACGTATGACTCCTTTATAGGCCTTAAGCGCTTTCATTTTAATCACCAATCCTTCCCTGCCGATTTCAACATAAAAATTAGGCATAAATCTTCTGGACGATGTATCCAGTGCCCATTCTGTAGATGATGGTGTTTCCATGTACATAAATTTTTTTAGTCTAGGAATATCCGGCTTCCTCTGAAAAAGGCGGCAGGCTGTCTGTGCAGCATAGCTTGTCATGACATGGTCATTATTCATATCTGTCGGATGATGCGTGATAATTATCTCTGCACCAAAGTCTTCTATACAGGATTCTATATACTGCACTAACTCTAAATGAGGAACCGTATTCATTTTAATATTAGGGAAATCCGCATGGTAGATCTTCTTTACACCAAGAATTTCCATTGCCTCTCTTTCATCTTCCGACAATGTTGCAGAAAGGTTCCTTCTTGCAGCCGCTTTGCTTACCATAATAGCTACCGCTACATTATTTCCTTCCTTAATCAGTTTACTGATTGTTCCTCCTGCAGCATCTGACTCATCATCCGGGTGAGCCACAACAAACAGGTAATTCATCCTAACGTCCTCCTACTATGATCCTGCTTTTTCTTTTCCAGAAGATATTCTTTTACTTCCTGGACTACTCCTTCTTGAAATGTCATAGGCGTATATAAAAAATCTTTTGCCGCTTTTTCGTAACTGAATGTTCTTGGTTCACACAATCTCTGGACTTTTTCTCTATAATCTTTTTGCTTTAAAGTGAGTATACAAATCACCCAGGCTCCGACATAAGCAATACCAAACGGACAGCTGAAATATTTCCGTTTCACTCCCAGATTTTTTGCAATAGTTTCAAAAATCCCCCGCAATTCTATCGGTTCTCCACCTGATAATATATAATTCTGATTATTACACTTTTCAGGATTCATTAATACCTGATAAAATGCCCTGCCCAAATCTGCACAATGGACTGGCTGCAATTCGTAATGTGCACCATTCACAGTTGGTATGATTCTAAATCTGTCTACCATTTTAATAAAAAAGGATATATTATGATCTGTCATAGTTCCATAAATCATGGTTGGTCTTAGTATTGTAAGCGCAATTCCATTACTTTTTGCAAGTGAACCAACCCTGGCATCAATTTGACGATAATCTTGTCCTGCTTTCTTATATTTAGAATAAATCCCTGTAGTGTGAACTAATATGACTCTTTTCACACCATTTCTTATTCCAGAATTTATCAGATTTATGCTTTCCCGTATTCCGGCAATGTGGAAAAGCGTATCACATTCCATTAATAAATTATCTGCCACATTCTTTCTATACAGATCCCCGTAAACATACTCAATCGGTATCCCGGAATGGGCTTCTGATAAAAAATCAGCTTTTTTCTCATCACGGATATTCAGTTTTATTCCGTTCCATTTTTCCAGAATAAGTGTTTCATTCTCTACCAGATATTGAAAAAAATATCTTCCACTTTTTCCTGTAATCCCTGTAATTGCCAGTTTCTTCATAAAACCTTCCTCCAGAAACACCTCTAGCTTTTCTCGATAATTTCTAATCCTGCCATTATATAACGTTCAGACCGCAAATGGACTCTTGCCAGCCGTTTATGCCGATCAATTTTCTGTATCCTGTTCTCCATTCCCTTAAGCGGCCCTTCCATTACCTTTGTAGTTCCTCTGAAGATAACTCCTCTGGACATCTCTATATTGTGGGTTTTGCCGCAAAGAAGCTTCAAAATTCCTTCTTCTTCCATACTCATATGCAATAAAGAATTCTGTTGCATGATATTATTATAATCTTTCCATTCATCCAACAGCCTCTGTCCATTATCGCTTTCCAGAACTACATAATCAGGAAATACATGTTTTTGTTCCATATGCCAGGATCCTTCATACCGACGCAGACAATCATAAGTCAGAATAAACGCATCTTTAAGCCCTCTGTCTGATAAATTTTTTTGACACTGACTAAGGATCTTCTGCTCATTAAGTTTTTGACAGGAAAGTAAGTACCAGATATAAATCCCTTCTTTCGTGGAGTAAGATACTCTGCGAAAATTTTTTGATATTTTTAACAGATTATAGATAAATTTATATTATAAAAACAGTTTTTTATATTTTATTTTTAAATTTTACAGTTTTTATTTTCACCAAACATTCGTGAATTTCACTAAATTTTTACAAAATTAAATTAAGTATTGATTTATTTATTCCCGATGGCTATAATAGATATGCTGTTTAAAGAAAAATCGCAGAGTATCTTACTCTGCGATTATTTTATTGTAAAAAATACCTTATATGAAAGTTTAATACATTAACACTCCATTGCGGATCCTCTCTCCATGTCATGGCTCCAGACATTCCCAGTCTTTTCCGTATTCTTCCGAAGATATCGTCCCAGTTGCACCTCGTATTCTACGTGCCGGCTCCCAAAGCACTACATGCTTGTTTCATGATCGTGAATCGACGTTCCCGCATATTACTATATACCTTGCTCTGTAAGGAGTTCTTTTGCTGTTTTGCTGATATCTTAATGATATGATGCTGAGGTCAAAAGCCCAACTACCAAACCTTGCTACAAAAATAAAACTCGCAGCAAGGTTCTTATAAGGATTCAGTCACAGAAAATTCTATGTTTTGACCCCAGCGTCATGATATTGTACTAATACTCTTGAGCCTTTTTGCGACAAATGCGAAGCATAATTGACAAAATGCGCTTCATAGCCCTATAATTATCGTATATTTGAAAAACATTAATATAATATGTCATACAGTGATTACGAAGGCATTCCACATTTATTAATTTTAGAGGTGTTTCAATGAGCGAGTATATAAATTGCAAAAAAAATATGTATGTTCCTTTAAAGCAAGTAATAGTAACTTTTCATGAAAAAGAAGAAGTTGAACTAAATGCTTTTCAAAAATTTATTTTAGAAGCAATTGAAGAAGACGCTACAATAGAACAGATGGCGGACGCAACACAATTAACAAGAAATGTGATTGAATCTGAACTATTACATATGGTAAGTCAAAAGTTATTGGTAAAAGACGGGGACTACGTTGCGTTATCAGAATTATCTAAAAATATTTTAATGATTTCAAAAAGCGTTAAAATGTTGAACGCTGAAAAAAGGATACTATGTTTCAATCTGGTTACCGGAGAGATTGAAGGATTTGATAAAGATATTCTTAATGATATAGGACAAGATGATTTGGTAATGAAAGGAAAAATAAGATCCGGAGAGATAGACGGAATTAGTATAGAGGATAATGTTACTTTTTTTGCTGATTATATGTCTACTTTTGACAGATTTTCTAAAGAACAAATTGAAAAAATACTTACATCTATATATGCAGAATTTAATGAAATTGATAAAAAAATAATATATAAACTGCAGGAAATCAACAAATTGCCGTGCTTGATAGGTGACGATAAATTAGAATTCGAAAGCAATGCATATGCCGAGGGAAAATATTCAATTATTGCAATAGAAGTATCAACAGATAACGTTGAACAATATAGAGAACAAATAGAAAATATTATGGTATTACACACTGAAACGCCAGAACTGATTTCTGATTTAGGAAGAGATTTAATTAAAGAATATGAGAATTGTACAGAATACAATAAGGAAAAAATGATCTTTGTGTATGATCATACATCAGGAAAAATCTCAGAAGAAAAACACGATATCATGGATTCTCAAAACAAAAGAACACAGTTATTGTTAACTTCAGAAAAAAAATCTGACAATGAAATAAAAAAACAAGTTTTCATTGCAGCTCAAACAAAGTGGAAATTGGATGATAAATACCATTTTAAAATAGTAGATATGAAAGAACATATCTATAAAATTGGATTTTGCTTAAAAGAATTATGAGGTATGACATATGCGATTGAATAAATATGCCGTCAGATTCCCAGGCTATGGAAATATTGATACAAAATCATCACTTAGTATATTTTCAGAAACCACAGTTAAAACAACAGAAAAGACTTTTTTTAAAACATTTAATGCACTTGAGAGTTTAACAGGCTTTATTATCCAAAAAAGCAGAACTTCGGAATTAGGGAAACAGTTAAATTCACAAAAACGAACCTTGGATGTGGAAATTGATAATGACATTAAGCAAGAAAAAATCCAGTACGAAGAAGAAGCTAAGCGTTTACAACTCAAAATAGAGCAAAAAAAACAGGAAATGGATTTAGAACTGCAAAGACTGGCTTTGGAAACAAGTGAAAAAGCGAAGGAATTTACATTTTCGTATGAAAAGCACATAAAATCAAGCGAATTATTTAAAAAAATAATAACTTGCGAGAAAAACTTTTTAGAAGAAACCCATAGGTATATAGAATTGTTTGGTGACAATTTTTCCAATCGTAAAGAATATATTTTATATTGCGATTGTGAACGGAAGAGTCTAGAACTAATAAATAATTATCTTAAATTGATGATATAAGGAAGGAAATGTATTATGGCAAAAATGAATTACTCCAACTTTAAAGAAGATGAATGCGAGATAATTCCAGCGGAATCAGTGGAGGTTTTACCGGCAAATACTTCATATAACTTATTGAATAATACTTCGCATGGAAATGGACAGGCTCTGGCTAATGCAGTTAGTCCTGTTGCTGCTATTACTAATTGCATTAATATGTCATTAGATACAATATCGAAATGCATAGCAGCTGTTTCCATAGAAAAACAAAAAACTGAACAAGTTAAAGCAGAAATGAATGCCAAAATAATAGAGTCAAAACAACAGACGGAACGAGTTAAAATTCATGAGAAAGCAGAAACTAAGCGCTTAATCGTGTCTTGTGAATTTAATTTAAAAAGCCAAAAACTTGAATTGGAAAAACTACGTGATAAGTATAAATTTAAAACTTATAAAAGAGAGGTTTCACATAGCGAATATATGGAGTCGTTAGCTCAAATAGAAAAGACAGTTAATGAGCTAATGAAAACTACAGAATTTTTGAGAAATGCTTTTTTGCAGGAAACTGACATTTCACAAAAAAAAGTATGTTTACATAATTTGAATCAAGCAAATATGCAATTAGTTGAGATTACCAAACAACTCATATCTGCGAAAGGAATGGAATAATCAATGGGGGTATTAGGACTTGCTTTAGGTGCTGCAGCAATTTTTGTTGTTGGTGCTGCCACAGCCTTTATTTGTGATGAATTATCTGAAGGTGAAAGACAACGTCAGACTAAAATGCAGAATGAATACGATGTATATGAAAGCCGCAGACGTCAGGAATATAATGAGACTTACAGATATTACGAAAATGCCAGAAGAAAATTAGAAAAAGACTATCAACAAGCAATATCGGAGTATCAGCAGCAAATAATAGTAAGGAGAAAAAAAGAGAACAGACCGATATATAATGATATGTTGAAACTGCATACCGAACAGTATGCTGAAAAATGCACTTTATTAAAAGAGTGTATCAAAATAAAAGACTTATGCGAAAAGAACATTGGAAAACAGCAAAACACTTATATCCGCTTTAAGTCAATAAAAACGGCTCTGATATCACTTGAGGAAGCTACATACAAATTACAGGCGTATCTAGAGTATCTGGAAGATTATAAGTCTCGATTTGAAACAACATTTGAGAATTCGGGAGAAATTGAAGAACCCTTTTCGTTGACTTTACCTAAAGATTATCCATACGAAGGAAAAGTCATAATGCTCCAAAAAGAAAATTTTCAAAATTATGGCTATTTGTTTGAGGATGCAGGGTATATAAAAATTGAGCAAAGTGATATAGATGTATTTGAACAGCGCAATGATTCAGAAATATTACCTTTTATGATGTATAAAAGCAAGAAAGGCAAAAAATATTTATCATTATCTAAAGGCATGCTTAAAAATTCAATTGGCGGAACAATTGGGATTGATGCAGAAGTAATAAAAGGAGTGACATCATCTGTATTGAGATTAAAATTTCTGGGGAACGATTACATAAAAATTAATATGTTAAAAAAAGATATGTTAAATCAAAGGAGAAAAACACCTATAGGTTCCAGTCTGCATGTTTATATTAAGGATTATGATTTTGCACTTAAGCGACCGATTATGGCTAGTGAAAAAGTTGGTGACGGACTGTCAATCGCACAATTTGAAAGTATTATGATGGTTCAGACTGGCACTGAAATGAAAGAGTTTCAATCATATTTAAAGAAGAATGATTTACTAGATGAAGACGATGAATGGAGAATAGCGCCTCTTTGGGATAAAGACGACGGGACAATATTAAAAGGTATTATCATGCAGATTGGAAACCAATATGCATACAAGGCATTCTTTGAAGAACTAGAGCCTGAAAAACTAATATTAAGATATAAAGGAATGCTTGAAAAGGAAGAATTTGTTTCATTTGATGATGTCTTTGTTACAACAAATGTAACTGTGAATTGCTATTCGCCATTACAAATTAGCAAAGATAAGTCAAAATATAATGATTTATTTGAAGAATGTTTTAAATTACAATTATATTTAACATCTGAATTTCTTACACAAAGAAAAATGATGGTCGTTTCTCCTATGAGTGTTTATCTGGATCAATGGACTGAAATTACGAACAGATTAATCGAACTGCTTGGATATGGCGGAAAACAAGAAATAAATATTGTTGAACGAAATGAATTCAGCTTCGGAAAAGACAATTGCTTTACTATATTATATACTGATAATTCAGGGCAACTCCGAAAATTCATTGAAAAAGAAAAAAATAAGAACAGAACAAAATTCTTTTTATCACTTCCAACAGATGAAAATGACAAACTTCCATGTAAAATTCATGATGACGAAGGGCAAATAAGTTTAAAAGTGTCTGGAATCATCAACGCAGAGGTTTTAATAGAAAAGAATTTTATATTAGACCTTTATTCCCTTG
>CAJULU010000025.1:0-23487 GCA_910587575.1 uncultured Dorea sp. | reverse complement strand
ACCATACGCAGAAAAACAACATGTTAATGCACTTTGCGCTTTTAAAGAAGGAAGAGTTGTAAATGAGAAAGTTAAAATGGCCGTTATAAATGTGAAAGAAGAAAAATATTCAGATAACGGATATAGAATCAATAATTTTTTCAATAAAAATATTCAAACAAATACCGCTCAAGTTGATGCAGTAATCAAGGCGTTTAGCGAAGAGAAATTTTTTATGATCCAAGGTCCTCCAGGAACTGGAAAAACAACAGTAATAAAAGAATTAATTCTGCAACAATTACACAGAGTGCCAAATTCAAAAATATTAGTTGTATCTCAAGCAAATGTAGCAGTTGATAATGTTCTTAGGGGAATTGTAGAAATAGCACAAACATCCAAATGTATTGAAAAAAGTCAAATTGTCAGATGTGGATCTGCTGAAAAGATTGCCGAAGATATTGAGGAATATTCATTTGAAAATAAATATATAAAATATAATAAAAACCTCAAAGAATATGTGGCAAATGACACTATGATAATGAATCTAAGAAAGAAATGGTTGGACATCATTGCAGATAAAAATAATAGCGATGTAGTGGGAGAATGCCTTTTGGGATGTTTCCAAATCATTGGAGCTACATGTGTTGGATTAGAAAGCAGACACTATGGATTAAACGGATTTGAATTTGATTTGGTTATAATTGACGAGGCCGGAAAGGCATTGGCAGGAGAATTGTTAATCCCAATAAATCGAGCAAAAAAAGCAATTATAATTGGTGATCACAAGCAACTTCCACCTGTAATTAATCCTGCATTATACAAAGGTGGAAAAGTAAATTTTGATGATGTTGTAGAAGAAGAACAACAAGTTGACTTTTTGAACAGAAGTTTCTTCCAACGTTTATATGAAGATTGTCCGGATACTATGAAATGTATGTTGAAAACTCAATTCAGAATGCCTCCGGTTATTGCAGATTTGGTAAACCTTTTTTATGATGGAAAACTTCAAACTGGAGAAAACTGTTACGATAAAAAACCAATGTTTTTGAAAAACAACTTGATTTTTGTGGATATGAAAAATAATCCGAATTACAAAGAAATACAAGATGTGTATGAAAACGGTGAAAAGTCTGGACCATATAATTTAGAGGAAATATCAGCAGCCAAAGTTATAGTAAAGAAGATAAGACAATATTATAGCAGAAGAATCGTAATTATTACTCCATACAAAAAGCAAAAGAATCTGTTAATCAAAGCATTTAATGAATTTAATAATAAAAATGTATGGGTAAATACAATTGATGCTTTTCAAGGAGACGAAGAAGATATTGTCATATATTGTACCACGCGTTCACAAAAGAAAACTCTCTATTTTTCTGATAATGCAAGGCTAAATGTAGCGTTTTCAAGAGCAAAAAATACATTGATATTTTTAGGATCAAGCAGTTATTTAAAAAAATACCCTATGGATCATATCTTACATAAAGTAAGTGACTATTTGTTTGATAAAGCCTGTATAGTTAATTATGAGCAATGGATAGATTCAGATTTCAATTTGCACTACGATGTTAATTTTAATCAAAAGAAAAATTTTAATTACTCACAAAAAAACATTATAACAGACTTTACACAATACGAATTTTTTGAATCGGTTAAAGAAACAGAACCTGTGAAGAGAATATGTGAATCTTGTGGAAAGGAACTTGATACAAATGAAAATATATTATGTGCGAAATGTCTTGAAAAAAGCACAACAGTAAAATGTAAATGTTGTAATAGAAAAATTTTATATCCATTATATGATAAATATATTTTGAAAAAGGAACCTGTAATGATTTGTCGATTCTGTCAAGAGGCCATATGTGAAGAATGTAATGATAGATTTTTGATAGAAAGGAATACTTTAGAACAATTAAAAAAGTCCGGGAAAAAATGTTTGTGCAGAGCATGTATCAACAAATATAAGAAAAAAGTTTATTGTTCTTGTGAGCAATGTGGAGAAAGAATGGAATTTACATATGCTTACCAAAAAAAACGGGAAGAACAAGGAAAATTGTTACCGACGATTTGTTCAAAATGTAAAGAAAATGGTAATAAATTAGTTACATTGGGAGTGTGTAATGCCTGTGGGAAAGAAATCACAGAAAAATCATATATTGTAAATAAATATAACATTGGCAGACAAACGCTTCATAAAAAATGTAGGGATAAAATATTCAAAGAAATTGATCATTGTAAAGGCTGTGGAAATCCCTTTTCTATTACTTTTGGAGAAAAGGAATCCTTTGATCGTAAAGGATTGGAACTTCCCAAAAGATGCAAAGATTGCCGAGGATAATATAAGTTAAACACAAAGGACGGCACAAAACCATGCCGTCCCTCATACTCACATCTTTCATTACCCAGAGTCTCCCGCCCCTTATCTGCGTTCCGAACTCTCCACCAGATCTCCGAACACCGGAGTCGCAAGACCGAATCCGCCTGAAACCGTCATAATCTGGCCGGTGGTAAACGCCGCATCATCACTGGCAAAATACACAACCGCAGCCGCAATCTCTTCCGGCAGGCCCATTCTGCGGATCGGCGTATGCTTCAGGAAAAGTTCCCTGAAATTGTCCGTCAGATTATTCTGAACCGCATCCGTTGCCGTCATGCCCGGCAGTACTGCATTGCAGCGGATATTGTGGCGGGCCTCATGAACCGCCGTCAGCTTGGTCAGATAATTAATGGCAGCCTTGGTGGTGCCGTAAGCAATCTGAGAAATATCCGGCACCTGTCCGCCCACGGAAGAGATATTAATAATACTTCCGCCGCCCGTCTTCGCCATATACTTCACCGCAGCCTGGGATGCGATAAACACGCTCTTCAGATTCACATTCACAGTATTGATGAATACATCCACACTGGTATTGGCAAGATCCAAGTCTTCTCTCGGATTTGAAGTACCGAAGTTATTCACCAGTACATCAATGCGACCTTCCTTTTCCACCACTTCCTCAATCATGGAAGAGAAAGTCTCTTCCTTCGTAGCGTCATTATAGACATATTTTACATTGCCGCCCTCTGCATTCAGCTCATCTGCAACCGATTTCGCAAGTTCCAGATTTCTCGCCGCCATGTAAACCTTTGCGCCTTCCTTCGCACAAGCTTTCACCGTCGCAAGTCCGATTCCCCTTGTTGACGCAGTAATCAATACTACCTTTCCATCCAATCTCATACATGAAACCTCCTGTAAACTATTTATGGCCTTGCAGCCTTCCTTAATCCGTCTACAGTTATTCTATCCTTTTTTTCCAGAACAATCAACAATATCAAAACAAATGCAGGATTTTGCATTAATTTGTCTGATATTTTTGAAATCTATCCGAAGATTTTGATTCTTCTATTTCACAAGCTTCCGGTAATGGCCTTCCTTCTCATATTCCTTCGTAACCCCGTCATCCTCATAAAGCACATACTCAGCGCCTTCGAATCCCACCATCTCCGGGCACCTGGTATCCAGCGCCTCCACGCAGCCTGCCGGATCCACCAGAGGAATACATCTTCCCTCCCGGATAAACAGCGGAACCTCGTCAAGGGCCACTTCCACAAAATGGTGCCCCTTTTCCAGAATCTCCTCCGAATACTCCCCATTTTTCCGAAACTTCACAAGCAGCATCCGCTCCGGCAGATAGACATAACGGCCCTTCGCATTCTGGGTATACACCGGCGCAATCATGGCCTCATCGCCCAGCATGACCTGATCCTCCACACCTGACGCAAAAGAATCCTCAGGATACACGAATGCCAGCGGTCGGAAATACAAATCATCCGTAAGGGCTGCCTTCATATACTCACTGTACAGATAGGGCACGAGCCTGTATCTGGTTTCAACGATTCCCCGGAAATCCTCTACGTTCTCAAACTGATACCCTTCCTGCTCCCTGGTTCCAAGAGCCGCATGATTACGCATCAGAGGCGTAAACACACCAAGCGCCATCCAGCGAAGCACCAGGTCTCTGGTGGCATCCGCACCAAATCCCCCAAGATCCGCACCTGTATACAGGAAGCCGCACATATTCAGAGACGGCATCATTTTCAGGTTCAGAAGAATGTGGGACCACCAGGACTTATTGTCTCCCGTCCAGATTCCTCCATATCGGTGCATTCCGATATAGGAAGAACGGGAAAATAAGAGAATCCTTCTGCCCTTTGCAATCTCATCGAAAGCCTCCCCTGCTGCCCTGGTCATATTGTAACCATAAAGGTTATGCACCTTGTCGTGCCGGATCCGTTTCCCGTCCACACAGTGGTAGAACCGTCTGTAATCCTCTGGAGAATTGGCAAGCCCTGTTACCTTTTCCAGTTCCTCAAGGGGAATCCTGTCCACATTCTCCCCGGCATACTTACGGAGCGTTGCAAGCAGATCGTCCATTCCCTCCCGTGAATAGAAGATTGCCGGCTCGTTCATGTCATTCCAGAATCCCTCAATTCCCTGTTCAATCAGAAAACGGTACTTACCGCCAAACCATTTCCTTGCATCCTGGTTTAGTACATCGGGAAAATGGGTGTCACCAGGCCATACTGCTGCCACGAATTCACTGCCGTCTTCCCGCTTACAGAAATATCCCTTTTCCACACCTTCCTCATACACAGAATAACCTTCTTCCACCTTCACGCCCGCATCGATGATAGGAACCAGACGGATTCCCTTTCTGCGCATCTCCTCCACAAATGCAGGAAAATCCGGGAAGTTCTCTTCATTTACGGTAAAATCCTTATAATCCTGCATATAATCAATGTCCATGTAGATCATGTCTATCGGAATGTCATTTCCCCGGTATCCTTCTGCAACTTTGCGGAAATCTTCCTGCGTCCGGTATCCCCAGCGGCTCTGCCCGAACCCAAAGGCAAACTTCGGCGGAATATAGCTTCTGCCGATCATCTTACGGAACTGCTTCACAATGTCATAGGCCGTCTCTCCCTCAATCACATACAGATACAGATCCGCTTCCTTTAAGCTGACCTCCAGAAGATCCGACCTGGTATATCCGATGTCAAAGATAATCTCCGACGGATAATCGAAGAACAGGCCTACGTTCTTCTCTCCGGAAATCACGATAAAATTGTGGGCGCCGTACAGAGAACGCTTATCCTCCGTGTGGTTCGGATCGTCCGTGCAGTTACTGATATAACAGTATCCCCTCTTGTTCAGTCCCCTGTTGGCCTCGCCGAGCCCATAGATGATGTCCTCCTCTTTCATCTGGTAAGAAAATGTAAATCCATCCGTCAGAGAAACCTGTCCGATCCCGACAGCCTCCGTTCCCTGCTCTGCTTCCAGTTTCCCAACCACGGCTTCTGTCTCAAAGGGTTCTCCATATACATATTTTCGTATCATACCTTTTCCTCCTTCATGACTTTTCATTCTTCTTAAATTTTATTATATTACAGTTTTAACGATTCTTCTTTCACTATTTATACAAAAAACAATATTATTTTGACTTCTATATGATGCAAGAATAAAAATAGGCATCCCGAGATGCATGCTTCTTACGGAGTGGACAGACTATCGGTCGATAATATATCCCCTAGGGCACACCGTAATACATGCCCTTCGGGCGGGTGGACTCCGTCCAATAACGTATAATAAAATGGATATTGAAAAAGATTTCTGCATATGCTATAATGCCAGTAGGCAAAAAGAAATGAAAAGTCCACGTTGACAAAGAATCGAATCCCCAAACTGTATTGCCGTACAGTCTGGGGATTCTTCTTTACTTTTATAGTGGCAAAGCACCCACTAGGCTATTTGTTGCTCTTGCCGTCACTGTCTAACCATTTGATGATGTAGTGGCAAGCTACACCAGCCATAACAGTGAGTAAAAAAGAAATGAAAAACTCCAACGCTGACACCTCCTCCCTGTTGCTGGGTATCGGTGCGCAACAAAAAATTATAACATATTATCTGATTCGTTTCTATCTTTTTCTTTGACACTCCGCTTTTTGTCTGGTAACTGCGCCAGAATAATCGCCCCGAACATCAGCACGCACCCTATGGATTCCCGTACAGAAAGCCTCTCCCCCAGCACAGCCCATCCGGCCAGGACCGAGAAGCAGGACTCCAGGCTCAGAATCAGGGACGCAATGGCCGGATTCACATTCTTCTGGCCGATAATCTGCAGAGTATACGCCACGCCGCAGGACAGCACCCCCGCATACAGAAGCGGCATTAAGCCATTCACCATGGCCTCCACTCTTGGCGTCTCCAGAAGGAACATGAACGGCAGGGACGCAATCCCGCATACAAAGAACTGGATGCAGGACATCTTCACCCCGTCAACCCTGGGTGAGAAATAATCAATCACAAGAATATGCACAGAAAATACCAGGGCACAGGCAAAGATCAGAATATCCCCTTTTCCAACGGAAAACTGTTCTGTCATACAGAGAAAATACAGCCCCAGAAGCGCCATCACAACGGCAGTCCATATCTTGTACCCAAGCTTTTTCCGAAGGAAAATGCCAAAAACAGGAACAATCACAATATAAAATGCCGTAATAAATCCTGCCTTCCCCGCCGTCGTATACTGAATCCCGATCTGCTGGAGACTGCTGGCGGCAAACAGAAGCAGCCCGCAGGCAGTCCCCCCGGCCACCAGCTCCTTACGGCTTCCGGAAACCTTCCCCCCGTCCTTTCCATTGATCATCTGCAGAATGGCGATACAGGGAATCAACGCCGCTCCCCCGATCAGGCTTCTGACTCCGTTAAACGTAAACGGCTCCAGATAATCCATCCCCACGCTCTGGGCAACAAAGGCGGTTCCCCAGATAAATGCAGTCAGCACCAGCATTAATACATTCTTTGTCTTCATCGTACATCACCTCATAAAAATCTGTCTATTTGGACACGCCTACCAATTATAGCATATTTGTCCAATCCAGTGTATAATAAATATCATTTCCATAAATACTATTTCCCGGGAGGATTGTATGCAGAAAAAACTTTTTTATTGTGGATGTCTCATGCTTCTGAGTGAAATCTGGAAACAATATACTCTTACTTTCATCATCGGTCACGGAACGTATAACTGGTGGTATTTCCCCTTCCAGTTATGCAGCATTCCTATGTATGTCTGCCTTGTGTTCCCTTTCCTTTCATCGGAACGGATCCAGGGTATGTTACTGACATTCCTCATGGATTTCGGGCTTCTTGGCGGCATCTTTACATTTTTTGACACCACCGGGATGTACTACAGCCTTCCTGCGCTCACCTTCCATTCCTTTGCATGGCATATCCTTCTGATCATCCTCGGATTCTATGCCGGGCTTACGGGCAGAGCCGATGAATCCTGGAAAGGGTTCGCAGGAAGCGCTGCTGTCTTTCTGGCCTGCTGCCTGCTTGCCACCGGCTTTAATCTGGCCTTCTATCCTTTCGGACGGATTAATATGTTCTATATCAGCCCTCACTACCGGATGGGACAGATTGTTTTCCGGGATATAGGAAGAATGTTCGGAAACGGGGCGGCCGTCACTTCCTATCTTCTGGCAATCCTGACCGGAGCCGGACTTCTCCATCTGGCCTGGAAATGCAGACACAGGAAAGCGGTTTTACCTTGATTCCGTCATAAAAGATTTGTATAATGAAGGTATCGATACGAGGAGGTAAGCTGATGATAACAGAACGATTATTAAAA
The DNA here is from genome assembly GCA_910587575.1 of uncultured Dorea sp. GTDB lineage: Bacteria > Bacillota > Clostridia > Lachnospirales > Lachnospiraceae > Sporofaciens. Next base: position 15,835 of record CAJULU010000025.1, on the reverse strand, counting down.
TCCCCTGGCTTTGTGTACCAGGTGGGGAATTCCTATTACTATCTTGGCAGATGGATCTGCCGGGAATGTACAGAAGTAGATGCAGCGGACTGCGTCACCATGTACGAGATGTGCCGCAGCGGGCATGAAGAACCCGATACGGGTATGTATTTTCACAAACTGCGGGCTTACAGCGATTTTGCATTAGAAGTTCCCTGCAATCCCGCAAAGACGAAAGCAGATATGACCGCACTGATAGACGGCCTCTGTGCTGCGTCCCTTTCTTCCCTTGAGACGCAGTTCCAGCATTTCGAAGAGGACTACCCCAGATACTGCGGATCATAACCTCTTCTCGAAATTCCCTACCACCGCCGAGCCTTCGGTCAGAATCATAAAAGCATTGGGGTCGATACTATGTACAATATGTTTAATCTGATTGACTTCGTATTTCGAGACCATCACAAACAGGATGTACGATCTCATCTGTGTATAGGCCCCTTCACCGTCCCAGGTGGTCACGCCCCGCCCGGTCTGCTCCATTATCGCCTTGGATATCCCCAGTTTCTTGGTAAATATCATCACGCTGGTATTGATATTCTGAATATGGACCTTATCCACCGTCAGCGCAAACACGGTAGCATAGATCAGAGAATACACCACAATCTCGATGTCGAACATAAAGAGACAGATTCCGTATACTACCAGATTCACCAGGATGTTGACCTGTCCCACACTGATGTTCCGGTATTTCTTCGCACAGCACATTCCGATAATGTCCGGCCCGCCCGCCGATCCCCGTCCCCGCAGAATCATTCCGCTTCCGGCGCCTGCGATGATTCCTCCGATGATACAGGCCGTCAGATAATCCTCGATAACCGGACTCTGGGGCACGGGCACCAGCAGCAGAAAGACACTGATCACCGTTGTCCCGAACAGAGATTTCATGAGAAATTCCTTCCCCATCACCCGAAGCCCCATGAGAAACAGCGGTATATTCAGGATATAGTAAATTGCGCCGGCAATATCCATCCCTGGCGGAAGCGGAAGCTTTATCACACCCACCAGGAAGGTACGGATCAGCTGCGCAATCCCCATAAATCCCCCGTTATACAGGTCAAGCGGCGTGATCAGCATATTTAAGCCCACCGCATAGGTCAGACAGCCCAGCACAATATAACCGTTCTGAATCAGACTTTCTTTCTTCTTCCCATTCATTTTCTCTAACATGATACCCTATTCCTCTCTTTTCTTTCACATTTCCCAGACAGTCGGTCTCTCCTTCTCGATGCGGAACTGCAGCTCTGTCATATGCTCCTCCACCCGCTCCGACACATGGATATCCACCCACAGAATCTCATACACGTCGCTTGCCATCCGGTATCCGTTCTTCCTGGCATACTCCAGAAGTTCCGGCAGAAATTGGTAATTCTGTCCGCAGTCTCCCTGGTAACACAGACTCAGATAATCCCCGCCCGGAATCACGGTATCCCCTTCCTCATCAATCATAAAGACTCCGGAATATTCCCTGCACTGGTTGTTCCTGGCATTTTCCTTAAGAATGACCGAACCAATCCGGTTGCTTCCGATCACATACAAAGACTCCGGATTCTTATTCAGAAGCTGTTTGATCAGCACGTCCATCTCCTCATCCTGCCGGTATCCTTCCCGGATATAATGGCAGCGCCTCTCCGGAAGACGGCACATCTGTACCTTTCCCATCTCCTTGCGTCCGCATTCCGCCAGCATACGGACACGCTCCTTTACATTCTTCTCAAGCTGCCTTAACTTCTCCTGCTTCTCATGAATCATATGCAGTTCGTCCTCCAGCAGTTCCCTGGTCGTATGGATGGTATGATCCTTAAGATAAATCCCGATCTGTTCCATGGAAAACCCCAGTTCCCGCAGTTCCCGGATCACATTCAGCCGCCAGATATCCTCCGTGCGGTAGAGACGGTACTGGTTCTCTCCCCGTTTCGGCTTTAAGATTCCAAGCTTCTCGTAATACCGCAGGGAATCCGTACCGATATGGTACATTCTTGAAATCTCGCCGATTTTAAAATACTTTCCCATTTTGTCTTCCTCAATTTGGTCTTACATGTGATTCTTTCATTATATAGGAATCTCCAATGAAACTCAATCCCTATTGACATTCGTATAATACCAAGGTTTAAAATACTCATAGCCCATCCGGGCACGTATCAATACCAGGAGGTTTTAGCAATGAAATTAGAAGGGAAGTCCCTGAAACACGATTTTTTCCGCTTTATTATCCCATCACTGATTGCACAATGGGTCTATGCGCTCTATACCATGATTGACGGCCTGTTTGTCGCAAGGGGCGTGTCTGAACTGGCTCTGTCCGGCGTCAATATCGCCATGCCGTTTGTAACGCTCCTGTTCTCCGTTGCCCTCATGTTTGCCGTCGGATCTTCCACGGTCATCGCCATGCTGCTGGGGGAGAAGAAAGAACAGGAGGCAAAGGAAGTATTTACCCAGAACCTCCTCACCATCATCCTTGTGTCTATCATGATTACGGTCCTTGTGATCTGGAAATCCGGGGAAATCGCAGCCTTTCTCGGCGCAACCGGCAAGACCGCCGCATATGTCAGAACCTATATTACCACCATCGCCTGTTTCAGCATTTTCTTCATCGTCTCCTACTCTCTTGAGGTGCTGATTAAAACCGATGGGTATCCTATGAAGGCCACCGTCATCGTCACAGCAGGCGCCGTCCTGAACTGCATTCTGGACTATGTATTCGTGATGCTGCTGAAAAAAGGCGTATGGGGCGCTGCATTTGCCACAGGGCTGTCACAGCTGATCGTGGTTCTTTTGTATCTGACCCATTTCTGCAGCCAGAAGACCCATATGAAGCTGGTACGCTTCCCCCTGTCTGCGTCCCTTGCATGGCGGACCATGAAGATCGGACTCTCATCCGGAATCACGGAGTTCTCTGCCGGAATCGTGATCTTCCTTTTCAACCATGCGATCCTGACATACCTGAATGAAGAATTGATCGTCAGCTATACCATCGTCACCTATGTGAGCACCATCGTCGTCATGTCCATGGCGGGGATTGCCCAGGGGATACAGCCGCTGGTCAGCTACTATTACGGCAGGCGTCAGCCGGAGAAATACCACAGACTGCTGAAATATGCACTCTGCTTCGGCGCCGTCTTTTCCATTGCCGCCTTCGTCCTGTCCAGAATCATCGCCGTTCCCCTGGTGGGCCTTTTCATATCCCCCGGGCTTTCAGAACTGCGCAGCACCTCCGTAAGGGTCTTTTACACCGTCTCTTACTCCTTCCTGCTCTGCGGCTTTAACGTCATCATCGGCGGTTTCTTTACGGCAATCGAGTATCCCAGATCCGCCATGGCCATTTCCCTGGGAAGAGGCTTTCTCTTCGTTGCCTTAAGCCTTAAGCTTCTGACGGCTCTCTTTAGCGGAAACGGGATCTGGTGGGCGGCTCTGCTGGCAGAAGGACTCTGTCTGCTGCTTACGCTTTTCCTGTTTTTCTATTACAGAAAACAATGCAGACAATAAGCCATTATTTCATTGCATCTGTCTGAAACTATGGCTATAATAGGATTGGGAAACTGGTTGCAAAAAGGAGGAAACAATCATGAATTATGACGTCATTATCGTAGGCGCCGGCCCCGGCGGAATCTTCTCAGCATATGAACTTGTTCAGAAAAATCCACAGCTTAAAATCGCTGTTTTCGAGACAGGCGTCCCCTTAAAGGACAGGCACTGCCCTATTGACGGCAGGAAAGTGACATCCTGTATCAATTGTAAGACCTGTGCCATTATGAACGGATTCGGCGGAGCAGGGGCATTTTCGGACGGAAAATACAATATCACCAATGATTTCGGCGGAACTCTCTTTGAATATATCGGCAAGGAACAGGCCCTTGAACTGATGCGTTACGTGGATGACATCAATACCAGCCACGGCGGCGAAAAGACCCGGATGTACTCTACGGCGGGAACCCAGTTCAAGAAGGTCTGCCTCCAGAACAAATTAAAGCTTCTGGATGCTTCCGTACGCCATCTCGGCACTGACATTAATTATATCGTTCTTGAGAAATTATACGATGAACTGAAAGACAAGGCAGAGTTCCATTTCCGTACTGCCATCGACCGCATTGAATGTCTGGAAGAAGGCTACCGGGTTCATTACGGGGAACAGTTTTCTGACTGCCGGAAATGTATCGTCTCGGTGGGCCGCAGCGGCAGCAAATGGATGGAGCATATCTGTGAAGATCTAAAGATTCCTACACGCTCTAACCGGGTAGACATCGGAGTCCGGGTAGAACTTCCGGCCGTAATTTTCTCTCATCTGACTGATGAACTGTATGAGAGCAAGATTGTCTACCGGACGGAGAAATTCGAGGACAATGTACGGACCTTCTGTATGAACCCCTACGGCATTGTGGTAAATGAGAACACCAACGGCATTGTCACCGTAAACGGCCACAGCTACGAAGATAAAGAACATCAGACAGAGAACACCAACTTTGCGCTGCTGGTAGCCAAACATTTCTCAGAACCCTTTAAGGACAGCAACGGATATGGAGAAAGCATTGCAAGGCTGTCCAATATGCTTGGCGGCGGCGTCATCGTGCAGCGGTTCGGGGATCTGGTCCGGGGCCGCAGAAGCACTGCCGGAAGAATCCGCGAGGGATTAGTCACCCCTACCCTGGCCGCTACCCCGGGAGACTTAAGCCTGGTGCTGCCCAAGAGAATCCTGGACGGCATTATGGAGATGATCTACGCACTGGACAAGATTGCACCGGGAACCGCCAATGACGATACCCTGCTCTACGGCGTGGAAGTGAAGTTCTATAACATGGAAGTGGAGCTTGACCAGAATCTGGAGAGCAGACACCGGGGGCTTTACATCATCGGTGACGGAAGCGGCGTCACCCATTCCCTTTCCCATGCGTCCGCAAGCGGAGTATATGTAGCAAGGCATATTGCGGGCAGTCTTTAGAAAGCATCATTTTAGACCTGTAAGCCTGGCAGGCTTTCTGTTGGCGGGTAGATGGTTAAAATCATCCTTATCTTACTTTCACATCCACCACCTGCGAAGGAATCTCTGCCTGGCTGGTCTGATATGCCGCCCTGGCTCTGGCACGCTTCACCTTCAGAGCCTCCGGGGTCGTCTCAGCCTCCATACGGGTCATCTCCCTCTCGCTGGTAAGTTCCCTGACTTCTTTCTCCCTCTGTGCCGCCTTGACGGCTTCTTCCGCCGCTGCCGCTTCATCCTTAACCGTTTCTTCTGCTGCCGGATCTTCCTTCTGATCCTTCTCTTCGGTCTTCTCTGCCGGGTTCCCGATGCCAAGTTCCTTTTCTTCCGCTTCCTTGAGATCCTTCTCAGCTTTCTGGCGTTCTGCCTCTGTAGGAAGCTTTGCATACTCGCCGCTCTCTACGAATTCCTGGGCAGTTGTCTGCAAAGCCTGGTTCTTACGGTGTTCCTGCATGACCAGTTCAAACTTCTTTTCCTCCGGGATGACCGGATTGTTCATAATACTGTTCACTGCACTAAGAGACGTTGCCGTATGTGCCATCTTCACACGCTCGACTTCTTCCTTGGTCTTACATTTCTTCAGTTCATTCTCATAATTCTTCTGCTCTGTCTCAATGGACTTCACCTTCTGGTAAGTCTGGGGATCATTCTTTCTCAGATATTCCATCTCTTCGGCAGTCAGCTTCTGTCCGCTGTTCAGCTTCAGATCAATCTGTTTGGACAGGCTGTCAGACCCGTCTGCCCTGGACTTTCTGATCTGTTCCGCCTGCCGCCTGATGGGATCATTGTCCAACTTCATGCTCCCGTCCGCAGTAAAATCACTGGTGTCCTGCTTCTTCTGCCATTTCATCTGCATCTCCATGTTCCGCGTATATGCATTTAATGACTGGGTCATAAAAAAATTCATTCAGACACCCCTTTCTTTCTAATCATTAATAAATTTCTATAAACTTAAGGATTCTGTGGGTCACTAATTCCTGCCCCGTCATACTCATCAGCTCGTCTTTGCTTACCCATCTGTAATCTGACGTTTCGCCTTCCTGTAAAACGATGCGGTCCTTCTTCCAATCCGTTCCACATAAGAATTCTACATAGACAGAATGATTCCGGTCGTTTACCACCCGCCCCAATTCAGTGAATTCATCTGCTTCGATTCCCGTCTCCTCCCGCAGTTCCCGTCTTGCACATTCCCAGGGGGTCTCGCCCTGAAGCGCTGAACCTCCGGCAGAAGCTTCCCACATACCTCCAAAATGTTTTCCGGCGCTTCGTTTCATCAATAAATATGTTCCATCTGTATGCTTTACCAGGACATCACAGACCAGATGAAAAAGTCCCTCCTTAACAGGCTCTCCCCGTGTAAGAACCATGCCCTCTATTCGATGAAAGTCCGAATCATAGGCATCCCATAATTCCACCGTCTTTGTCCTCCTGACATACTTTTTCTTTCACATGTTTCTTTTTACTATATTCTATATCGGCAGAAATGCCGGAAATCTTAACCAATACGGCGCAATGCCGGGAGATTTCCTACATTGCGCCGTAAAAAATACCCACAGCAAAGCTGCGGCAGACATACCGGAAGCGATAAGGTCAATCACCCCAACGCCACATCTAAGATCATCATTACCAGAAATCCTACGATAAACCCCAGGGTTCCTGACTTTTCATCCTCTCCTGCATATGCCTCCGGAATCAGCTCCTGAACTACCACATAGATCATCGCCCCCGCCGCCAGTGACAGAAACCAGGGCATTCCCGTCTGCACCGCACCCGCAAGAGCTGCTGCCGCCACGCCGAAAACCGGCTCCACCACAGCCGACATGCTTCCGATGAAAAACGCCTTCTTCTTACTGATCCCATTCTGAACCAGCGGAAGGGCAACCGCTGTCCCTTCCGGGAAATTCTGAATCGCAATCCCTACCGCCAGCGCAATAGCCCCGGAAAGAAGCGCCGGTTCACCCGGATTCTGTGCCGCCAGTGCGAAGGCCAGACCGATTGCCATCCCTTCGGGAATGTTATGTGCCGTAATCGCCATGACCAGCATGGCGGTATTCTTCTGCACCCGCAGATTCTCCCAGCGTCCAATCAGATCATCCGCCAGCAGAAGCAGTATCACGCCCAGCAGAAAGCCGCCCGTCATGACAAGCCAGCTGATCTGCCCGTTTTCTTCCGCAAATTCAATTCCCGGCAGCAGCAGAGACCACACCGAAGCCGCAACCATTACGCCTCCTGCAAATCCCAGAAGCCCTCTCTGAATCCTGCCGCCCACATCCCTTTTTACGAAAAATACGCCTGCAGCGCCAAGGGTTGTCACCGAAAATGTAAGTAACGTTCCCAGAAACGTCCATAAAATTCCATTCATATATGTTTCACCTCATCTCCAATATACGGTGAAACTATGAATTGGTTCCTCCCGAAAACACTTTCATGGAAGCCTCTTCTTCAAACTGTTTGGAATACAGTTCATAATAATATCCCTTTTCTCCCAGCAGCTCCCTGTGCGTGCCCTGCTCAATAATCTTTCCGTCCTTTACTACCAGAATCAGATCCGCCTGCCGGATGGTTGACAGCCTGTGCGCAATGATAAAGGAGGTATGCCCTTTAAGAAGTCTGCCTGTGGCCTGCTGGATCAGCTGTTCCGTATGAGTGTCTATGGAAGAGGTTGCCTCATCCAGCACGAAAATCGCCGGATCCGCCAGAATCGCCCTGGCAAATGAAATCAGCTGCTTCTCCCCGGTAGAAAGCCGGCCGCCGCTTTCGCCCACATCACTGTCATACCCCTTCTCCAGTTTTTTTACCACCTCGTCTGCCGACACATTCTCTGCCGCTGCCTCAACCTCCTCATCCGTGGCATTCAGACGGCCATACCGGATATTTTCCCGAACCGTCCCGGAAAACAGATGTGGATTCTGCAGCACATATCCGATCTGACTGTGAAGCCACAGTTGGGAACGCTCCCGGTAATCCACGCCGTCAATCAGAATACGCCCGCCGGTAGGTTCAAAGAAACGCCCCGCCAGATTCACCAGGGTTGATTTACCGGCTCCCGTTTCCCCTACGATTGCCACATTCATGCCGGCCGGCACATGGAGATTAAAATGCTCCAGGACATATTCTTTCCCGTCCGGATAGCGGAAAGATACATCTTCGAACAGAATATCCCCCTGAATCTTCTCCCAGTTCTCTTTCTTCGGATGAAAGGCATCCCCATATTTCTGAAGCACCTCTTCTTTATCCACCACGTCAGGCTCCTGCTCTAAAAGATCCATCACCCGCTCAATATTGGCCTGACAGGAAATCAGTTCTGCCAGGAGCCTGGCAAGCTGCTGGATCGGCTCAAAGATAATGACCGCATAAGAGATAAACACTGACAGGGTACCCAGTTTCATAATATCCGCCTTCACCATATATCCGCCCTGTGCTAGTACGACCGCAGCAGCAGCCGAGCTGAACATAAGAATCATAGGAATATAGACTGCATTTAACCTGGCCGACCGGCTTGCCGCCCGATGCATATCCGCCGTTCTCTCAAAAAATGCTTTCTCGTTATCCGCTTCAATGACCATGCTCTTAGAGGTCTTAACTCCCGTAATCCCTTCGTTGTAAGCGCTGGTAATCTGGGAATTGATTTTTCTCACCTTACGGTTCCAGTGAAGGATCTTATTCTGAAAATAAACCGTCAGCACCGCAATACAGGGAACAATCAGAAGAATCACCAGCGCAAGCCTTACATTTAGCAGGAACATAATGCCAAAGACACTGACCACGTAAATCAACGCCCAGAACATATCCACCAGCCCCCAGGCAACCATGGTGGCAATACGCAGCGTATCACTCATGACCCTGGCGTGGATATACCCTACGGGAGTCGTATTGTAATAGGAGAAGGACAATGTCTGCAGATGTTCAAACTGCGCCCATTTCAAATCTTTCCCTACATTCATCTCGATAATCGTCGCCGCACGCACTGACAGATAGACACACAGTGTCTGAAACACGATCACCGCCACATACACCGCCGCAAATCCGCCGATTCCCTCAAGACACTCCGCCGTTATGAAATGATCAATCGCATAACTCTGAAACAGGGGTACAACCACGTCAATCCCGGCCAGGAAAATGTTCATCCCCAGCGTAATTGCAAAAAACTTCCGGTAGGGCTTAAAATACGGCAGCATCTTCCCCCATACTCTGAAGCTGAACGGTTTATTGTATTCTTGTTCTTCATATGCCGCCATCTCTTACACCTCTACCTTCTCCCTGTCATCCTGGCTCATCTGAATCTCATAGATCTGCTGGTACAGGCCGCCGCCTGCAATGAGTTCCTGATGGGTTCCCATCTCTTCCATACGGCCATGATTCAGCACCAGAATCTGATCTGCCCCCATCAGTGTTGTAATCCGGTGGGAAATTAAGATTACAGTAGCTTCTTTTCTGTGTTCACCCAGTGCCCTGCGGATCTTCGTATCGGTCTGGGAATCCACCGCTGACAGAGAATCGTCAAATACCATGACCGGCGCTTTCTGAAGCAGCATTCTTGCTATGGCCACCCGCTGACGCTGTCCGCCGGAAAGTGTAACACCACGTTCTCCCACCAGAGTGTCATAGCCATCCGCAAATCCCATAACCGCCTCATCAATACAGGCAATCTCCGCCGCATGACGGATCTCTTCGAAGGTAACCTGCGGGGAAGCCGCACCGATATTCTCCCGGATCGTGCGGGAATACAGAAACGGCTCCTGCAGAACCATTCCCACCTGTCTGCGCAGTTCCTTAAGCGGAATCTCCCGAATATCTTTTCCGCCGATCCGGATACTTCCTTTGCCGTCTTCCAGTTCATAGAGGCGGGTCAGCAGCTGCACAATCGTAGACTTTCCGCTCCCCGTGCCCCCGAGAATCCCGAAGGTACACCCCTGTGGAATCCGGAAATCCATATCCGTCAATACCTCATTTCCATCCTCATAACCGAAACTGACATGATCGAATACAATATCAAATGCCTCTGCCTTTCCGGCTTCTCTTTCTTCCGGGGCAATCCCTTCCTCGTCTCCATGCACTTCCTCCCGGGCACGGATAATGTAATCCACCCGCTCGAAGGAAACCCCCGCTTTGCTCATGTCCGACAGAATTCTGCCAAGCCCGCGGATCGGCCATACCAGGGTTGTATTATAAGAGGCGAATGCCACAAACTCCCCTACAGAGATACTGCCTTGAACCGCTTCTGCCGCTCCCAGGACAATCACCGTGACCACCTGAAGCCCCGTGATCAGATCTCCCACACCCCAGTACAGGCCGGACAGTGTGCCAAGCCTTATCCACAGCTTTGCGAAACTATCATTTTTCTCACGGAAACGGTCCATCTCGAACCTCTCCCGCCCGAAGGCCCGGACCACCCGGACTCCGGTCGCATTCTCCTGAACTACCGTCGACAGTTCGCCCTCTGCTTCATCTGCATCAATAAAACGTCTGGCAATCAGCCGGTAAAATACTGCCGAATAGATGATGACAACGGGAACGAAGGGCAGTACCGCCATGGACAGACGGACATTCATGGACACCATCATGGAGAAATAGATGACAATCAGAAACACCGTCCGAAACACTTCCAGCAATTGTGTCACAACGAAATTACGGATCACTTCCACATCCGAGGTACAGCGTTGAATGATGTCCCCGGTCTGGTTCTGGTCATGCCAGCTCATGGGAAGCCTCTGGACATGGCGAAACAGCATATCACGCATATTCCGGGCAAATGTCTCTCCTGCCAGCGCCGTATTCGCCCGGCACACATACTGGGACAGTCCCGAGAGCGCCGCCACCGCCACCAGCAGAAATGCCAGTATCCAGAGATGTCCGGACAGATATTCATACCGTGTACCGTCAAGCACCGAATCAATGCTGAAACGGAAAATCTGGGGTGTCAGAGCGTTCATGGCGGTCATGGCCAGGGACGCTGCCACTGCAATGGCAAAATATTTCTTTGAACCGACAAAAAACTGACGGATCGGATTCCATTTTCTATACTTAATCTTCATCACTCTTTTCCGTTTATTGTTCCGACCGCATGATTTTCAGCAGAAGTTCAAGATTCTCGGCTATCTTCTCGTCTTCCAGCCGGTCTACCTGGTCTCTTGCCTGCTCAAGCCTTGCCTCTTTCTCAATTGCCATCAGCTTGGACAGAATCTGGTCGCTTTTGTCCGGCGTCTTTCCCCCTTTTCCACTATTTCCGTTCTTTCCGCTCTTTGCAGCAGTATTGCCAGTCTGTTTTTTTACTGTCTTTGCAGCCGGTTTTCTGGTACTCTTCACCGTGGTTTTCGTTACTTTTTTTTCTTTTACATTCTTATCTTTTGCATTCTTATCTTTTACACTTTTTTCTTTTACATCTTTTTTCTTAAACAACATACCGATCCCCTACTTTCCCAAATCTTTTAAATATTTCTTCAACTATAGCAAAAATTCGGATGTCATACAATGGGATTTGTACATTTATTTCTCTATTTGTCATCTATGTGTTTACATGCCTCGATGTTTCTCTATGTGTCCCGAAAGTGTGTGCCGAAAAATAAACTCTTGTCCTAAAGGGTAGCAGGTGTTATAATATTTCCGTAATTGTATTGTATCTCATTTCATATGAGAATGATAACAAGGAGGAATTGAATAATGAAAGAACAAAGACATGACACTCGTTGGATGGTCAGTGTTGCACTTATGGCGGCAATCGTCATCGTGCTGGCGAATACGCCGCTGGGGATGATACAGCTTCCGATTATCAAGGCGACAACTGTCCACATTCCTGTCATCATCGGAGCCGTCCTGTTAGGACCATGGGCCGGGGCAATCCTGGGAGCAGTGTTCGGTATCTGCTCATTAATCAGCAATACGATGGCGCCCACCCTTCTGTCCTTCGCCTTTTCCCCGTTCATGAGTACGTCGGGCATACCGGGGGCATTAAAGGCTCTGTGGATTTCCGTAGGCTGCCGGATTCTGATCGGAGTTGCCGCCGGATGGCTGTGGATTCTCTTTACCAGGTTAAAGGTGAATCAGCTTCTTGCACTTCCGATTGTGGGATTTGCAGGATCCATGGTGAATACCATTACGGTTATGGGAAGTATCTATCTGCTCTTTGCACAGCAGTATGCGGATGCAAAAGAAGTTGCCGTTTCTGCCGTATGGGGTCTGATTATGGGGACGGTGACGGCATCCGGGATTCCGGAAGCAATTGCTGCGGCTATTCTGGTTCTGGCGCTGGGTAAGGCGCTGATTCAGGTATTTCGGAAGACGGGAATGAACGCAATCGGCGTTCAGGCGGTGAAATAATAAAAATTAATTTTGCCACTTGACAAATATATACAATATGTGTTATAAATATTTAGGTAAGTGAGACACATAGGGGATTGGTCAAGTGGTATGATAGGGGTCTCCAAAACCTTTGGCGGGAGTTCGATTCTCTCATCCCCTGTTTTGTGATGTACATAAGAATGCTTGGAAGCCTTGATTTTAAAGGGTTTGCGGGCATTTTTATTTTTCTGGATTTTGCCGTCTGGAAAAACTTAATCATACACATAAAGCCTTGGCAATCTGGCTTTCTTTGTACTTCTGGTTCTGCGTTGCATAATAATAGTAATCCTTCGTAGTCTTAATATCAGTATGTCCCATCTGAGAACGAATAAGGGCTTCTTCTACCTCTCCATCAATCAATTTGCTGGCGTATGTCTTTCTGATCTTATGTGTAGACCTCTCTGGAATCCCAACTTCTTTACACGCTTTATAAAGATGATAATTAAAACGAGTACTATTGATTCTCTTTCCATCCTTCATGAATAAATACTCGCCAAATGGATTCATTAGCCTAATCCGCTTTATGATTGCCCTTGTCGGCTCTGGAATAATAATGGTTCTTTCGTCAGCACCCATTTTAGGCGTATCCTTTATCTCAAAAACGGTCTTGTTTGTATCTGGGTCTTTGTAGTAGATTTCAGTAGAATTTATCACAATTCCTTCTTTTGTAATGTTCTCTGGCTTAAGCACACATAATTCTCCTACTCTCATGCCAGTATCAAACAATAATAACAATCCAAGGTTATGTATTGTCGGATGATCCCTTAGATATTTTACAAGTTTAATCACTTCATCATCATTAAATACTTGACTTGAAGCGTCTTTACGGTTTTTCTTAAAAAGATTATTTGAAAGCTGCAAATCACTGAAGAATGTGCTAATACTAATATCGGTCATTTTGTTCATCTTTGCATACCTTATTGGACGGAGTCCACCCGCCCGCAGGGCATGCGTTATGGTGTGCCCTTGGGTATACTTGAATACACCCATAATCAACGTTCGCAATGATGCATATGATTTTCTAGTCAAATGAAACCTTCTTATATTCAGTTTAATAAACGCTAATAACTCCGCTTCTGTAATCTCTTTCATAGGAATACTGCATAATGTATCCTGCTTTTGGAAGAACCTTTTAAAATCATTTCCATATTTGGTATATGAATTCTTTCCAATCTCACCATTTTCATACCGTTCTTCGTTCCATCTCTCAAATAAATCTGTTATCAAAGGATTTTCTTCAATCGAAACATACTAAACAATGCCAGCATAGGGAAATACCACATTTACTGTCAGCGTTATGGTTCCGTCGCTGTTTTCCGTATACTGAACCACTTCCGGATATGGATACTCCGGATATTCCACTTCATAAAAGCCTCTCGGCTTATATTCATATGTCCCATCCTCTGGATAAAAAACCGTTTTTGACTGCAATGTGCCGCTGTCTATGTTGATATATCTTTGAATGACGTTCTCAAATTCATCCTCCGGGATCCTGTATACCGCGCCAACCCCTAAGTTATCGTCCATACCATACGGGATCTGCCCGCCGTTTACCCTGGGGTAAAACAGGTCATACAAATCATAGAAATCCAACGTCCCGAAATCATTCTCATTCCAATCCACCAGAAACAGGTTGTTTCTCTTATAACTAGCAGGAAGGATATACTGCCGGTTCAACTCCCTGCATGTTTCGTCTAAAGGCAGCACCCGAAATGCGGCATACTCGCTGGCTTCACTCATAGTGAGCCCTTTTCCTTCAAGATATAGAAACACCGTTAGCGACAGGTTTTGCATGGATAAATTTCAGAATATTGTCATTGAACGGCTGTATATCCTGATATAAAAAACCGATTTCACGAGGCGGAACAGGATTGGACAAGGTGATTTCCATCAGGCAGCCCGCTTCTAACTCCTGCCCTACAAACTGTTTCACAACACAGGAAATTCCAATCCCCATTTTGGCAAATTCAATCAGCATATCCATTTCATTTACCTCAAGAATATGCAGGGGAATGATATTATTTTTTGCATAGTAAGCGTTAATACGCTTCCTGGATATATTATCTTTATCAAGGAGCATGATATTCGCATATTCGAATATTTCATCATTCTGGCAGTCCCATTTCTCCCTATAAGCCGGCGTGCAGACAAAGATATACCCAATCATCCCCAGGGAATGATACATGAACCTTAACCATATATTTAAACTATATTAATGTATAATTCAACATGCATATTATAGTATCTTTCCTTATAGCACGACATATACTATTGCAGAGTTGAACCAGCATATTGACTTTTGATGTCAGTTCTGCTATATTAAACTCAGTGATCGTTCTGTGGAAACTTGTGAAGCCCACAGGCGGGGGAGAGCCGACGGGTATCTCCCTCTTTTACATTACAGGAGATTTTACTATGGCGGCATCAAAACACTTTTTAACCTTTACCCAACAGGTCGAGTCTTTAAAAAACGAAAAGCAAATCGAAATCTCAGATTTAAGATATGCAGAAGAAATTTTACAGCGAATTGGCTATTTCTCACTAATGGGCGGATATAAACAATTATTCCGGATTCCTTTTTCCAAAAAATATAGACCGGGAACGACCTTTGACGAAATTGTAGCTCTCTATCAGTTTGATGCAAATTTAAGAGAACTGTTTTTAAAATACTTGCTACAGATTGAGCGGCATATAGGAAACCTTATGGCGTACTATTTTATAGAAGCGCATGGCATTTCTCAAAGAGAATACATGAATCCAAACAATTATAATAATATCCCACGGAACAAAAAAACTATAGACGGATTGATGAAAAAGTTACACGGTGCAATAAATTCAACAGAGCATAGCTATGTGAGTCATCACAAGACACAATACGGAAACATTCCCTTATGGATAACTACCAGTATATTAACTTTCGGAAGTTTATCAAAAATGTACAATGTATTGCCGCAATCCCTCCGTTCTAAAGTATGCCGCCATTTTCCCGCTGTCAACCAACGGCAGCTTGAACGATATCTGTCCGTCCTGACAAAATACAGAAATGCCTGTGCCCACGGAGATCGGCTATTTACATATAAAACTGTAGACCAGATTTTAGATACCTCGCTGCATGCCAAACTTAAAATCCCCAAAAAGGGAAACCAGTATGCCTATGGAAAACAGGATTTGTTTGCTGTTGTCATTGCTTTCCGCTACTTATTAACAAAAGAAGATTTTTCTAACTTCAAAAGAAAACTTGTTTTGGAAATAGGGAAATTAAATAAAAAGTTCATTTACATTACTGAAACCGAATTGCTGGAGCAAATGGGTTTCCCGAATAACTGGAAGAACATTGCCCGCTATCATACAATCCTATAGAAAGGAGAAGATGTTTCCTCTTATGAGCAAGCGTCTTCCTTTTTTATTATTTCTTTGTTCACTCCATAACTACAATCTTAACACTCATTAAGATTTTTCCAGTCAGGAATTGGTCTGCGAACGATTAGG
>CAJULU010000024.1:38074-59656 GCA_910587575.1 uncultured Dorea sp. | reverse complement strand
AAAATTCAAATTTAATTGTTGGATTGATGTAATTTTCGGACAGTCTGGGGGGGGGTATTCGGAATTCTAACATTGAACTATTCAGAATCATCACCATGCTCACCATTGTTGCACACCACTATGTGGTAAATTCTGGTCTGCTGGAAATGGTTCCGGCTGCCGGAAAACTTACGGCAAATGATATATTTATTTTATTGTTTGGCTGGGGAGGCAAGACGGGAATAAACTGCTTCGTGCTGATAACAGGATTTTTTATGTGCACATCGAAGATAACTGTCCGAAAATATGTCAGGCTGTTAGCTGAACGTTATTTTTACTATATCATATTTTTTTTGATATTTGTAATTTCGGGATATATGGCATTTTCGTTTAAAATGTTTGCGAATGTGTTGTTTCCTTTTTTTACAGTTGCAGATGGCTTTACCTCATGTTTTTTGCTATTTTACCTGTTTATTCCATTCCTGAATAAGCTGATAGAGGCCATGAGTAAAAAAGAACATCTCAGATTACTGATACTTCTGCTGGGAATATATACGATACTTCCATCGCTTTTAAAGGCGCATGTGTGGTTTAACTATATTACATGGTTCGGTGTAATTTATCTGACCGCTTCCTATATACGGTTATATCCGAAAAAGTGGTTTAGTGATACAAGAAGGTGTGGCTTTTTGTTACTGATAAGCCTTTTACTTTCATGGGCGAGTATTGTCATCATAGCTGTACTGGGCAGAAAATTCGGGCTGAATGCTGAATATTATTTTTTTGTAAGCGACTCAAATAAGATTTTAGCAGTGCTCACATCAGTCTGTGCTTTTTTATTCTTCAAAAATGTATCAGTCCGGCAGAGCAGATTTATTAACAAAGTAGCGGAATCAACTTTTGGGGTGCTGCTGATTCATGGAAATAGCAGTATCATGTGTCAATGGTTATGGAAAGATACGCTGAACAATGCTCGTTTTTATAACTCACCGTGGTTAGCCGTGCATGCAGTGTGTTCGGTAATCGGAGTATATGTTGCCTGTACAATCATTGACCGGATCAGGATTGTGATGATCGAAAGGCCGGTATCCAGGAGAATTTTCAAAGATTAGTAGAAATTATTGTATGGGAATCTCAATCTGCGTAATATAATCCTCAATCCGGTCAATCACATTCTCGTTGATTCCCATCTCATAGGAATATCCATGAAGTCTTACTCCATGCTTTTTAGCAAAAGCCAGAATCTCCTTGTATTTCTCCGGAATCTGCTCCCAGATTCCCTTATGGAAGGCTCTGATATATTTCCCGCCGGGCTGTACATGCAGTCCGGTTTTCTCTGTATTTTCAGAATGATTTTCTCCTGCAGTTTTGTCCTGCCCCGGCAGTATTTTATATACAGCGTCGTCCTGTATAGCCGCAGGAATCTCAATAAAGAACATGGAATACTCATCAAAATTCCCATGATACAGATGATCCGCTGAGATCATCGTCCCATAAGAAGCGTCATGCAGCCGGTGAAGATGAAGTTTCTGCGTTTTTGCGGTAATCATCTCCACTTCCTTGTCAAAGGAAGTGTCCTTATCAATCGGCAATGTCACCAGAGTGCGTGCTTCTTTTTCAACCACACAGATTTCATCCAGATCCATGGACAGCAATGTTGCCATATTTATGTGGTAACTGCACAGAGTCTCACGCAGCGCATGCATATGGTCGATCCGTCTGTCCAGCTCTGCAATCTTTTCATCCAGAAGACATTTGAAATTTGCTGCGGAACGATTCTTCATAAATTCCTGTATCTCATCAATCGAAACATCCAGTTCCCGCAGCAGAAGAATCGTTTCCAGCACAGAACTCTGACGATAATTATAATAACGGTATCCATTTTCCGAATCAATTGCTGCAGGCTTAAAAAGTCCGATCTCATCATACCACATCAAGGTTTTTTTATTAATTCCATGAAGCTTTGCAAACTGTCCGATGGTAAGCTGTTTATTTTTTTCATTCATTTTCTAATCTCCTATTGACTGTACTGTTACTGTACGGTTTATCATACTCTTTGTAAAAGAAAAATGCAAGGAGAAAATCTATGGAAAATCAAAGCGTATACACCAGACCCGTCACCTTAAAAAATATTGTGAAATTCGCAGTCCCCACCATTGCCATGACGGTATTCATGTCCTTCTACACCATGGTTGACGGTCTGTTTGTATCCAACCTGATCGGCACAGACGCATTATCGGCAATCAATCTTACTGCGCCGGTCATCCAGCTTGTGACCGCAATCTCTACCATGCTTGCCACAGGCGGCAGTGCGGTGATCATGAAGAAGATGGGGGAGCACAGGAGTGAGGAAGCCAGGGAGGATTTTACCTCACTAATCCTGGTGAATGTGGCGGTGGGGATTCTGATGTGCGGATTGGGATTTCTCAGTATGAAATCTATATTCGCTGTAATGAATCTGTCCGCCGGCGTGGAGGGATATTGCGTGGAATATCTGAGCCGTTACCTGCTGTTTACGGTTCCGATCCTGTTGATGAATAACTTTACCCTCTATATGATTGCCAGTGAGAAAGCGACTCTGTCTCTTCTATGTTCCGTGACGGGCGGTGTTTTAAATATGGTTCTGGACTATGTATTTATCGCCTGGTTTGATATGGGAATCAGTGGCGCCGCAATCGCAACGGGAATGGGATATTCTGTGACGGCAGTTGTTGGGATATTCGTATTCAGTAAGAAAAAGAATCTGCTGCATTTTAAGAAGCCGGTGTTCCGGTTTCATGTTCTGAAAAATGCAGCCACAAACGGGTGTTCTGAGATGGCTACAACACTGGTCACGGGCATCGTTACCATGATGTTTAACTGGACTATGCTGACCTATGTAGGGGAAGACGGTGTAGCTGCCGTTACAATCATAATGTATGTGTTAATGTTCGCAAGTTCTCTGTACACAGGCTACTCTTACGGGGTGGCGCCTATGCTTAGTTTTTATTATGGGGAGAAGAACCAAAAGAAGCTAAAGAAACTGGTTTGGGACAGTCTGAAGATAATCGGAGGGATTTCGATTCTTACGGTGACAGGTTCTTTTGCCTTGACGAAACCGCTGGTATCCATATTCGCAAGGCCGGATAATCCGGTGTTTGAACTGGCTGTTACAGGAAACCGGATTTGTACGGCTGCACTGCTTTTTATCGGATTTAATATCTTCGCCAGCGGAATGTTCACGGCTCTGTCCAACGGAATTGTGTCGGCGGTTCTGGCGTTTTCCCGGTCATTCGTGTTTATGATGATTGCGATGCTGACGCTTCCGGCAATTCTGGGGGTAAATGGAATCTGGATGGCAACACCGGCGGCGGAACTGATGGCGCTGGTTTTATCGGGAATAATGTTTCTGAAATATCGGAAGAGGTATGGGTATTAAGGCTGATTTTTGACAAGAACTTGATATTTTATCCGGGTTTGCGTACAATGTGAGTAGGAAAGAAACGGATGAGATTCAGGAGGTGGAAGGTATGAGGAAAAGATTTAACATAACAGGTGTCTGCAGACCGCAGGCACACTATATGGTGAGGCTTGACAGCCGGCTGGAAGAAGTACGCCGCTTAATAGAAGCGGGAGAATACTTTTCCATTCATCGTGCAAGGCAGTACGGGAAGACCACACTGCTGCACGCTCTTGCGAAGAATCTGGCAGACGATTACCTTGTGCTGAGCCTGGATTTTCAGATGATGAGCCATGATGATTTTCAGACAGAGGCCTCCTTTGTCGCTGCCTTTGCAAGAGAAGTTCTGGCAGTGGCCGGCAAAAGAGCCGGTATCCCTTCGGATGTGTCCGGACGTCTGAAGCTGTTTGCAGCCGGAGAGCAAAAAGATGGGAAGCTTGCGTCTTTATTTTCCTGTCTTAGTGACTGGTGCCGGGAGTCAGACAAACCGGTGGTACTGATGGTTGATGAGGTGGATACGGCATCCAACAATCAGGTATTTCTGGATTTCCTTGGACAATTAAGAGGATATTTTAATCAGAGACTCACCCGCCCGATTTTTCAGTCGGTAATCCTGGCGGGAGTATACGACATCCGGAATCTGAGGCAGAAGATCCGGAAGGATTCAGAACACAAGATGAACAGTCCCTGGAATATTGCGGCAGAATTCGATGTGAATATGAGTTTTACTACAGAGGATATTGCCGGGATGCTGGAAGAATATGAAGAAGACTGTCAGACAGGGATGGATATCTGTCTGATAGCCAGGATGATCTATGAATATACATCGGGATATCCGTTTTTAGTGTCACGTCTGTGCAGGATTCTGGATGAGACTCTGGCGAAAGACTCCGGACATGTTGTGGCAGATCAGGTGTGGACAGAGGCTGGAATACGGGAAGCAGTCAGCTATCTGCTTGCGGAAAAAAATACATTATTTGAATCTCTGGCCAACAAGTTAGAGGATTACCCCAGACTTAAGAATGTATTGTCTGAGCTGCTTTTTACCGGGAAACAGATTGCGTATAACCCGGATGATGAAGTAATCGATATGGCAATGATGTTTGGTTTTGTAAAAGTCCGTAACGGAAATGTTGTGGTGGCGAACCGTATTTTTGAAACCCGTCTCTACAATATGTTTCTGACTGCCGCTGAGATGCAGGATACCGACATTTATAAATCTGCATTGCAGGATAAAAATCAGTTTGTCCAGAAGGGGCATCTGGATATGGAGAAGATACTGGAACGGTTTGTGGAACATTTTGACGACTTGTATGGTGATCAGGACAAAATATTTTATGAAGAAGACGGCCGGCGGTATTTTTTGCTTTATCTGCGGCCGATCATAAATGGGACTGGGAACTATTATATAGAGTCCAGGACCAGGAACATGGAAAGAACGGATATTATTGTGGATTACGGAGGAGAACAATTTGTAATAGAGATGAAGATATGGCGCGGCCCTGCTTATCAAAAGAAAGGTGAAGAGCAGCTGGCAGAATATCTGGATTTTTATCACTTGAAAAAAGGCTACATGCTTATTTTTAATTTTAATAAAAGTAAGAAACCTGGAATTGACCATATCCGGATCGGAGATAAGATATTAATTGAGGCTGTTGTATAAGAGGATATTATTTACAGTTGAAAACAAACGTAAGTTCTGATATAATGCTATTAGAACCTATGTTTGTTTTTTGTGGTAAGAGGATAGGAAAGGGATGGATATGGAAGAGAATACTCATACTTATATTGCAATTGACCTCAAATCTTTCTACGCTTCCGTAGAATGTGTAGAGAGAGGGTTAGACCCAATGACGACAAACCTTGTGGTTGCCGATTTAACCCGTACAGAGAAGACCATCTGCCTGGCGGTCTCTCCGTCACTGAAGGCCTATGGGATTTCAGGAAGGGCAAGGCTGTTCGAGGTGGTACAGCGGGTAAGGGAAGTGAATGCGAAGAGACTGGGTCAGGCGCCTGCCAGGCAGTTTGACGGCGCTTCCTACGATGACACAGAACTGAAGACGTCGCCTGCCAAGGCTCTTGACTATATCGTTGCTCCGCCGAGGATGGCACACTATATTGATTACAGTACCAGGATCTACGAGATTTATCTCAGATACGTGGCGCCGGAGGACTGCCATGTATATTCCATTGATGAGATCATGATGGACGTTACCCATTATCTGGACACGTATCAGATGTCGGCACGGGAACTGGCGGGGAAGATCATCCGGGATATCCACGCATCCACGGGGATTACAGCAACGGCGGGAATCGGCACGAACCTGTATCTGTGTAAAGTTGCCATGGACATTGTGGCAAAGCATATCCCGCCGGACCGGAACGGGGTGCGGATTGCGAATCTGACAGAGAAGAGTTACCGGCGGATTCTGTGGGCACACCAGCCGATTACGGATTTCTGGCGGGTGGGACATGGGTATGCGAAGAAGCTTAGAGAGCATGGCATGTATACCATGGGGGATGTGGCAAGGTGCTCGATCGGGAAGCCGGGAGAATATTATAATGAAGATCTGCTCTATAAGTTATTCGGAGTGAATGCGGAACTTCTGATTGACCATGCCTGGGGATGGGAGCCGTGTACCATGGCGGATATCAAGAACTATAAGCCCAGTGCCAGCAGCATTGGTTCAGGCCAGGTGCTTCACTGTCCTTACACGGCGGATAAGGCCCGGGTGGTCGTCCGGGAGATGACGGAATCGCTGGTACTGGATCTGGTGGATAAGCGCCTGGTTACTGACCAGATGGTCCTGACGGTGGGCTATGACCGGGAGAATCTGTCGGATCCTGGACTTAAGAAGTCCTATCAGGGAGAGATTAAGACAGACCGCTACGGACGAAGTGTTCCTAAGCATGCCCACGGAACGGTGAATCTAGGGACTGGGACGTCTTCTACAAAACGGATTGTAGAGGCGGTTCTGGGATTGTATGACAGGATTATTCAGAAGAATTTTCTGGTCAGAAGGATCTCGATAGGAGCCGATCATATAGTGGATGAAAGTTCTGTCAGAAGCGAGCCTGTATTTGAGCAGCTTGACCTTTTTACGGATTACGCAGCTTTACAGAAAGAACAGGAAGAAAAAGCGGCAGAATTTAAGAAGGAGAGGAAATTGCAGCAGGCAGTGCTGGACATCAAGAGGAAGTATGGGAAGAATGCGATTCTGAAAGGAACGAACCTGTTAGAAGGCGCCACGGCGATGGAACGAAACCGGCAGATTGGAGGACACAGGGCATGAAAGAAAAGTTTCTGAATCATCAAGAGATCTACAAATATAAAGATATGATTGATCTGACCCGTCCTGTGTCCAGGACCCACCCGCAGATGCCAGTGAAGGACAGAGCGGCGCAGTTTGCGCCCTTTGCTGCCCTTAACGGACACTATGAGGCGGTGAAGGAGACTGAGAGAATTACGCAGGAGAGGATGGAACTGGATGAATACTGTAAAGCGGCGTTAGACGGGAAGCTTAAAAAGATCCGGGAAGGACTGGGGACAAAAGAGACTGTTACGATAACATATTTCGTGCCAGATGTCTTGAAAAAGGGCGGTTCTTATGTGACGGTAACTGGATGTGTGAAGAAGATTGATGAATATGAGCGGATTCTGATCTTGTCTGATGGCATAAGGATACCGGTTGATGAGGTGACGGCTATAGAGGATTTCACAATGAAATTCTAAAGTTACAAAGTTAAGTAAACGATGATTGAAAATGAAATAAAAGAAGGAAAAAAGGAGACGACAATGGAAAAATGGGAGAAAGTTTTGAAAATCAGATCCCTAGGTATTAGTTGAACTTATTTTAGAATCTGGGCAAGTTACGGTATTTTTTGGTAACGTATCTCTGTTCAGAGTAATTGAGGAAGGAATGTGTTTAATTCATTTATTTGATTGTGCGGAAGTTGAAAGCTTAAGGAATGAAGGGTTCCCCAATGTAATTTATCAAATAAAAAATGGATATCGCATGGGGCGGTGCGTTTCCTCTGCCATTTTTTCAACATGGGCAACAATATCAGATGTCACCTGGCTGGCATAGACGGAAAAATCTTTCAGCAAGACATTTTGTTCAGAAAGGAAAAAAACTTTGCCAGAGGTGGAGAAAAACTGACGGATATGACCTTTGATGATCATTCTGTCAAAAAATGCAAATGTACCATTGATTTTATCTTTAAATTGTTCTAATATAGTGTTCATAGGGTCATCCTTTCGTGTGAATGCTACTGGGGAATTTAGTTCCCGATTAATGATTGGTACACAGATACCGTAAGTGCATTATAGCACATGCATCAGCGATAGGATGATCCTTTTGTTTGGAATTGACTTAAAAAGTTTGATTGCAGCTATAAGCTGCGCTATGTTATTGAAGTAATTACACAATGGGAACCAGAATTAACAAGTAATTTTCCAAAACTCCAAAATAAAAAACTCGAAATATTCTGAATAATATGTTATACTAGAATAGGTTTCTCAAATAGTAAGGTAATGGGGAGAGCAGATAAGTTGTTCTCTCTATTTCACTTACTATTTTTAGTTTAGGATATTTAAAAAGAAGGTGTCATAATGAAAACCATAGTGAAAACGAAAAAAAGTCTGACAGTTCCTGTCTTTAGGTTTGTTTTAGAGATAATTTTTTCTTTGGCGATTGATATAGGAGCTGTACTCTGGCTAATCACACTTGTAACGAAGTATCGTTATTTCAACTATGCGTTGCTGGTTCTTGTGTGTATTGCGGTTTTACTGATTACATCACTGTATTTTTGTTTTGATCGCGCACCTAAAGTATTTCAAGAATTTCAAAGAATAGTATCCTTTTTTCGTAAAATTTCTGTTGTCCTTTTTTGGGCGTTTCTTTTTATTGTATTAAACATAATAGTTTTGACTGTGGGAAATAGCCTGCCATATCGGGCAGAGATTGCACACTGTGCGTACTACATTTTCTCTGAATATTTCAGAGATTGTCAAGGAGAAGCGTTAGAAGCAATAAATGAGACAATTTCGTATGATGACAGGAATGCAGAGTATTATGTGGAACGGGGAAAATTATTGATCGAGATTTATGATAAGTTGGTAGAGGATACAATTGTTGTGTCTGCAACTAATAAGCAGATTTCATATACCGAAGGGGACTGTCTGAGAAATGCGATTTCGGATTATACAACAGCAATACTGTTGAAACCTGACAATATCGAATATGTTTTTGAGCGGGGAAAGATATATGCTAAAAGGGGAAAGAATTATTCTGATGAAGCGTTAGCGGATTTTAAAGCGGCTGTTGATAAGGAAGGAGAGAACCCGGATTATTGCTTCGAATATGCAAAGGAACTAATAGATTACGGAAATGGAAGCGCTGAAAAATATCAAGAGGCACAGGACTATCTTGAAAAGGCGGCAAATTCAGCAACAGGGGATAATAAAGCGGAGTATTATCAATATTATGGTAAAGCTCTTCAGAATATTGAAGAGGAACAATTTCGGTCAGAAGGCCTTAGCGCATACATAAAGTCTATCAGTATATCTGATCAAGATAAGGCAAATGAAGTGACAACGGAATTGGGAAATTATCTTAAAGAGCATAGAGAAATGGCTGATGAAATGATAAAAAACTTGAAAAGCGAGTTGAATGAAGATAACTTTAATGTAAACCTATGGTATGAGTGCGGCTATCTGTTGAACGCTGCGCAACGTTACGATGAGGCGCTGGAGTATCTTAATAAAGTGATAGAGCGAGAGCCATTATACTTTGAGGCCTATGTTCAAAGATCATTGGTGAATAACCATCTGAAGAACTACGAGGATTCTGTCAATGATATTTCAATAATGCTTCACCATAAGGAGATTACTGAGTATTATGTATATCGGGCAGACTATTATTACAATGCCCAAGAATACAACGAAGCAATCGAGGATTATATATTAGCAGCCCAAAATGGATCAAAGAAATCAGCCTATTGCTATTATTCATGCGGACAGTCATACTATCGACTTGAAGATTATACAAATGCCGCCTCTTATTATGACAAAGCAATACCGGAAGGGCTGTCAGACCGTTACAAGGCCTCTTGTTATAAAGAATGCGGTGATGTGTATTATAATCTTGCAAGTAAAGAATACCAGGATGAGAATATTGAACGAAGAAATGAATATTATAAAACAGCAATTGAACGATATTACGAAGCGCTGAACTGGGAAACTACCGATAGCATACAGGCTCACTGCTATTATTGGGCCGGGATGGCACACAGCAGGCTGGGAGACGATAAGAAAGCGCTTTCAGATTATGAAGCTGCGTGTAAACTTGACGATGAAGATAATTATAAATCCCAAAGGGATGAGTGCAGAGAGAGGCTGAAATTGATGGAATAAAAAGATACATAGCTTCTATTGTAAAAAAGGATTTTTCGTATATAATAGAGAGTAACTGAATAATAAAACGGGGAGCTTGCAGCAGCAGGCTGAGAGGGGACCGACACTGTCCCGACCCATGAACCTGATTTGGATAATGCCAACGTAGGGATGATTTGCTGATAAAAGATAAACGGATATGCCGATGACTGGCATATCCGTTTTCCCATTTTAAGGAGGAATCTCTATGTTAAAAAAACTGTATCAGAAACGTAAGAACCATCAGGCCCCTTGTGCACAATATCACCAACTACGTGACCGTCAATGATGTGGCGAATATCCTGCTTGCCTGCGGTGCAAGCCCCATCATGCCGCTTCGTTCTGTATTGTTATAGTGTGAAGTGACAGTCTTAAGGACAGATTTGTATTCGGATGACGTCTATAGGTCTAAATTCGTATGTTCTATTATAAAATTCTTAAAATTCTGGATCACCGGCGCCTGGTACACATTCTTCAGCGTCGCCATATAAAAAATCCGCTCCCAGCTTGGCCAGGCGATTTCAATAATCTTGACGGGCATGTAATCCAGGATAGGCATCCGGGGTACGACTGCAATCCCGAATCCTGCGCTTACAAGGCCGGCAACAGCCTGATCTTCCTCCAGTGCATAATCACTCTTAGGATAACCGCCGCATTTTTCAAACAGCCTGTCGATGACGGGCCGTAACCCGCTCCTTTTTGAAAATGTAATCTGAGGATAGGGCAGGGTTTCCTTAAGATCAATGGAATCCTTGCTCTCCAGGGGATGTCCCTTAGGAACGATGAGCACTAGTTCCTGACAGGAAATAGGGATGAATTCAATGGAGGGTTCATTCTCCATCATGGAACAGAATGAGATGTCATACCGCCGTTCTTTCAGTCCACGGATAATATCCTGCGTCAGTCCGGTGGAAGTGTGAAAGTAAAAATGAATATTCTTGCTTGGTTGTGAATCCAGGAAATCTTTCACAAATTGAGGAACAGTGGAGCTTAAGGTACGGAGCATGCCGATATCCACCCGGCCTTCCCCTCTGCCCGTCATCTGAAGCTTGTTGACGCTGGAATCCAGCATCTCAAGAGAGGCTTCCACATCGGTGAGAAATGCCTGGCCGCACTTGGTCAGCGCTACGTTGCGGCCGTCTTTTTCGAATAATTTTACTCCCAGTTCTTTCTCAAGAGAGGAGATTGCATGGCTTAGGCTTGGTTGTGTAATAGCCAGGATCTCAGCGGCTTTCGTATAATGTTCTAAATGAGCCAGTGTCACAAAGTACCTGAGATGATAAAGATTCATAGGAGTTCTCCTTTCTTCATTGGTTCAACCGTATTCAGTTGTGGTGATATTCTATCATGAACTATAAAGAAAATCTATGGTTTTCGTCAAAATTAGTAATTTGTTTTTATTTTAACAACGTATTATAATAAAAACATAGTAAAAATCACAAGGATTCAGAAAAGAATCTCGTTTGAACATGTTTATATTAGACAACGGAAGGAGAAAACGAACTATGTCAAAGAAAAACCCTATTACAATCAGTTCCTGGACGCTGGGAGATCAGTGCAGATTCGAAGACCGCGTGATTGCGGCAAAAGAGGCGGGATATGAAGGAATCGGACTCCGTGCGGAGACTTATGTGGATGCTCTCAATGAAGGGCTTCACGATGAGGACATCCTGGCAATCCTTGAGAAACACGATATGAAGGTGACAGAGGTTGAGTATATTGTCCAGTGGGCAGAGGAGCATCGTTCTTATGAGCAGAAATATAAAGAGCAGATGTGTTTCCATATGTGTGGACTCTTTGGTGTAGGCCATATCAACTGTGGGCTGATGGAGAATTATTCTGTAGAGTATACGGCTCAGAAGTTAAAGGAACTCTGCCAGAGAGCAGGGAAATACATTATCGGTGTGGAGCCAATGCCTTACAGCGGAATCCCGGATCTGAAGAAAGGTTACGACGTTGTGAAAGCCTCCGGGTGTGACAATGCCATGCTGATTCTGGATACCTGGCACTGGGTAAGGGCAGACCAGCCTTATGACATTCTGACAGAAGAGATTGCCAAGAAAGTGATTTCCATCCAGATCAACGATGCTTATGAAAGGCCGTATGCGAAGACGATCTTAAGGGATGAGTCCATGCATGACCGTCTTGCACCGGGAACGGGAGCAAAGGACACTGCCGGATTCGTGAAGATGATTAAGGATGCGGGAATCGACCCGAAGGTCGTAGGCGTAGAGGTCATCTCTGATGAGATTCTTAGCAGAGGACTTAGGGAAGCGGCGGCCCATACATTTGACAATACGAAGAAGGTACTGGAAGAAGCATGGCCGGAGATGATTGAGGGTTAGAATCGTTGCAGGGATGCCGGAAGAGCTGACATCCATACAGATTTAAGAGCGGATAGAGAGGGATAAAGATGAGATTCAAGACAATGTTCTCACCGGTTCAGATCGGACCGATGACAGTAAAGAATCGTTTTGTAGTGCCGCCAATGGGAAATAATTTTGCCAACACGGACGGTACATGGAGTGACCAGTCTGTTGCCTATTATGCGGAACGTGCAAAAGGACAGTTCGGCATGGTGACTATTGAAGCAACGGTGGTGCATGAGGGCGCAAAGGGCGGACCGAGAAAGCCCTGCCTGTACAATGACAACAGTATTGAGAGTCTGAAGAGAATCTGTGACGCCTGCCATGCAGAGGGCGCAAAGGTGTCCATCCAGTTACAGAACGCAGGGCCGGAGGGAAATGCCAAGAATGCAGGCGCTCCGATCAAGGCGGCGACGGCAATCCCGTCAGAAGTGGGGAGAGATACGCCGCAGGAAGTGACCACCGAAGAGGTCTATGAACTGATCAAAGGATACGGAAAAGCAGCAGAGCGGGCCATGAGAGCCGGGGTGGATGCGGTAGAGATTCATATGGCTCACGGATATCTGGTCAGCACCTTCCTGTCTCCAAGAACCAACAAGCGTCTGGATGAATTCGGCGGAAACTTCGAGAACCGGATGCGTTTTCCGAGGCTGATTGTGGAAGAGATTAAGAAGGCGGTGGGAGACAAGGTTGCAGTCATTGCCCGTATCAACAGCGCAGACGAGGTCTTAGGCGGCCTGGATGTGCACGACAGTGCGGCCATTGCGGCGTATCTGGAAGAATGCGGGGTAGATGCGCTTCATGTATCCCGTGCCGTACATATCAAGGATGAATATATGTGGGCTCCTACCACGATTCACGGAGGCTTTTCCGCCGACCTGGTGACAGAGATCAAGAGGGCGGTTACGATTCCGGTTATCACGGTGGGACGTTATACAGAACCGCAGTTTGCGGAGCTGATGGTGAAGCAGGGCCGGGCCGATCTGGTGGCTTTCGGGCGTCAGTCGCTGGCAGATCCCCATATGCCGAAGAAGGCGCAGGAAGAAAGGCTTGAGGATATGATTCCCTGTATCGCCTGTCTCCAGGGCTGCGTGGCCAATATGTACAAGGGCGAGCCGATCTGCTGTCTGGCGAATCCCTTCCTGGGTCATGAGTCGGAAGGTCTGAAAAAGGCTGAAAAGAGCAGGAAGGTCATGGTAATCGGCGGCGGTGTTGCCGGACTGAGCGCAGCGTTCCTCTGTGCGGAGAGAGGCCATGAGGTGACTCTGTACGAGGGAAGCAATACCCTGGGCGGCAATATGAGACTGGCAGCGTATCCGCCGGGAAAAGGCGATATCACTAATATGATCCGCAGTTACATTGCAAGATGTGAAAAAGACGGCGTGAAGATTGTGATGAACAAGGAAGTAGATCTTGACTTTGTAAAGGCAGAGAAGCCGGATGCAGTGATTGTGGCTACAGGATCTAAGACACTGATTCTTCCAATCGAAGGAATCGGCAATCCTGCGATCATTCACGGTTCCGATCTGTTATCCGGTAAGAGAGCGGCAGGAAAGAAGGTTCTTGTTGTGGGCGGCGGAATGGTCGGATGTGAGACGGCGGCGTTCTTAGGAGAGCAGAAGCATGACGTGACGGTAATTGAATTCCGTGATACGGTAGGCGCAGACGTGATTTCCGAGCATCGGAAGTATCTGATGAAGGATTTCGAGGAATATAAGATCCAGGAGATTACCAGCGCCAAGGTATGTAAGTTCTATGAGGACGGCGTTGAGTATGAATCACCGGACGGAACAAGGCATGAGGCAAGAGGATTTGACTCCGTAATCCTTTCCATGGGATTCAGAAACTACAACCCGTTTGCAGAGCAGTTAGAGGAAATGGGACAGGAAGTGTATGTAATCGGTGATGCGTCGAGGGCACGCCGGGCGCTGGATGCAACGAAAGAGGCTTATGGAGCGGCAGTGCAGATTTAAGTGATTTCCAGATAAGAGTGTATGCATGAAAGAAGGGCGGGAAGGAGGAGGTTCCCCTTCCTGGCTGGAACAAATCGTGAATCTGGCAGATTTGCACTAATAAATTTCGAAATAATCGAATTATAAAATGCAATAATCGAATATAACGATGCGGAAAAGTGAAGGAAGCAATAAAGCCGGAATCTTAAAAGGCTCATGAAATGGAGATTAGAGATTCCGGGAGGCTATCAGATAATAAAGGAGAAATAGAAATGGAAAAGAGGATTTCCGGACATACAGGTCTTATGGGATTATTCGGCACACCGGTAGGGCATTCCGGTTCGCCGGCAATGTATAATTTTAGTTTTCAGCATGACGGGCTTGATTACGCTTATCTCGCCTTTGACGTGAATGTAGAACAGATGCCGAAAGTCATCGAGACCATCAGGCTTCTGAACATGCGGGGCGGTAATTTTACCATGCCGTGTAAAAACATTGCGGCAGAACTGGTGGATCAGTTGTCACCGGCTGCAGAGATCATCGGAGCCTGTAACGTATTCGTCAATGACGGCGGCGTGCTCACCGGCCACATTACGGACGGCGTGGGATTCGTAAAGAATCTGGAATTAAACGGTGTCCCGGTGAAAGACAAAAAAGTTGTGGTATTAGGAGCAGGAGGGGCGGCGACGGCCATTCATGTACAGCTGGCACTGGACGGTGCAAAAGAAGTGAAGATCTTCAATATCAAAGACGAGTTCTATGAGAGAGCGGAAGGCACCAGGGAAAAACTGGCGGAAAAATGCCCGGATTGTCTGGTAACGGTAGAAGATCTTGCCGATAAGGAGAAGCTTGAGGAGGCAGTCAGAAACTGTGACATCCTGGTGAATGCGACGATTATGGGGATGAAACCTAACGAGGATGTGACACTGGTAGATAAATCCTTATTCCGCAGGGATCTTGTGGTGGCTGACACCGTATACAGCCCGGAGAAGACCAAGATGATCCTTGAGGCAGAGGAAGCCGACTGCAAGGCCATCGGCGGCGTGGGAATGCTTCAGCAGCAGGGGGCCGTGAACTACGAGCTGTTCGTAGGAAAGAAGATGCCGCTTGAAGAGTATCAGAAGTTCCAGGCCAGCCAGACAAAGTAGGGCTTTAGACGAAAGGGATGAAAAGATGAAAGCAAAAAAATATTTATGGTCCATGATCTGTGTTTACATGTGTTATCTGACACATGGTATCCAGGCCATCATACTTTCACAGAACAACATTAATTTTGCGAAGCAGTGGGGCTTTGACATGGGAACGCCGGATTCTTCCGCCTATGCTGCCGGGCTTGCAGCGGTAAGTTCCGCAGTGGCGGCAGTGGGACTGGGAAAGTTTATCAGTGTCTGGATCGGCGGCGAGGTATCTGACCGTGTGGGACGTAAGAAGATGATGATTGCAGGCGCCGCTCTTTATGTAGTCTGCTTTGCCGGGCTTATGACCACCGGAAACCAGACGGCAGCCCTGGTGTGTGCGTTTATTACAGGTGTGGCAACCTCCGGTTTCTGGGATGCAGCAGGATATCCGGCGGTACAGGAGGCATATCCTGCGGCTCCTGGCGCAGCTCTGATCGGTATTAAGTTCTTCGTGTCTCTGTCTGGCATGGTCTATCCTCTCTTCGTTGTGAAGATGGCAGATGCAGGCAACTGGAAGATGAACGTAATCCTGCCCCTTGCCATGTCCGTAGTCTGTGTGGTACTGGCGGTCATTGCGCCGTTTGCCTATGATGATCAGAAAAAAGCGGCATCGGGCGGCGAGAAAGGAAAAGATGCGGTGGCAGCAGAGATTCAGGCGGCAAAAGACCGGATGCTGGTAAAGCCAGGTATGTTTGTGAAATTCCTGGTAATGTTCTATGCGTTCTTATGTATGGCGATCATGTATGGCGCACAGCAGTATACCAAAGCCTTCGGCCTGTCTGTATGCGGCCTTACGGAAATGCAGTCAGCGGGTATGACGTCGATCTATACGGTAGGTTCTATCCTGGCGGTTCTGTTCTGGGCCTTTATGATGGCGAAGCTGAAATGGAATCCCCTTAAGATTGTCCTGATTGATTCCGTCATGACGGCGGCAGCCCTTGCCGGTGTATTATTCATCCACCAGGTAGCAATCATTTACGTGGCCATTGCCCTGTTAGGTTTCTTTGCGGCAGGCGGTGCGCTTCAGACCGGGCTTGGCGTGGTACAGATGTTCAATCCTGGCCCGAAGGGAAGAAACACGGGGATTTACTATACTTTCATGGGTGCGGCTTCCTACACGATTCCGGTGGTTGCCGGACAGCTTACCAAGGCTTCCGGAGAAAGCAGCGCTGTTTACACACTGATGGTAATGCTCCTGGTATTTGCAGGCCTTGCCATTGCAAGTTCTCTGTTCCTTGTGGCACAGCATAAGAAGATTTTTGGAGAAAGTGCGCTGTAATCATTGATTCATTCTGCTTCACAAAGCCGATTGGTGTACCGGCAGGAGAGGCTGTCTGGGAATGGAATATCAAATGAAAAAACATTTCCAGACAGCAGATTTTTTTGCTCATTTTTTGTTAAAAGATAGACAAAGGAGGAGTCTCAAATATGAATATGAAGACGAGTAGAAGAGCAGACGAACTTCCATATATCCCTCTCGGGCCGTTCCAGTGGAGGATTCCCGGTGTCCATTACCGGATAGAATATGTGGAATTTTTCCAGGGACTGATCCTGGGTGCAACGGCGCTTAGTTCCATTCCGTATCTGACGGACTGTCTGGGTCTGCCCTATGAACTGGCCTGGAGCTGCGTCATTCTGGAAGTGAGCCTGTATATGCTTCATGGATGGCTGGGAGATCCGGTGGTGCCGGGGTGGATTACCCCTACACTGCCGTTCACGCTGGCTTTTCTGGAAGGGTTTGAACAGGGGACGAAACGGATACAGGCGATGATTGCCGTCCAGCTTCTGGTAGC
This sequence comes from uncultured Dorea sp., assembly GCA_910587575.1. Classification (GTDB taxonomy): domain Bacteria; phylum Bacillota; class Clostridia; order Lachnospirales; family Lachnospiraceae; genus Sporofaciens. The sequence goes on along the minus strand of CAJULU010000024.1, from coordinate 42,516 downwards.
GTTTATCTTTCTGTTCATGGGAGTCACGAAGCTGGCAGACCGGTTTGTGCGCAAGGTTCCCACTTCCGTGAAGGGCGGGATACTGCTTGCCGCACCAATTACTGTCATTCAGGGACAGTTTGCCGAAGGAAGCCAGCTGATGACGGCGCCGGTGGCGACCCTTGCGGGAACACTGCTGCTGGCATTCTTAAGCTTCTCGCCCTTCTGTGAGAAGAAGAGGGATCAGATTAAGATTCTGGACATCATGGCCAAGTACGGCAATCTGTTCCCCTATCTGGTCGCCATGCTGATGGGGATTCTCTTAGGAGAGCTGGCAAAACCTGCGTTGGAACTGGGGACTGATCCGTATTCCGGATTTTGGGGATATGTTCCGTACGGTAAGCATCTTTTCCGTAGGGTTTCCGCCGTTGTCCATGTTCATCCAGGCCCTGCCTCTGGCGCTGATTTGTTATGTACTGGCATTCGGGGATTTTGTCACCTCTGAGACGCTGGTAAAAGAAGCCCAGGAGAGCAGGAACGATGAGCATATTGATTTTAATTCCAGCCGTTCGAATCTGATCAGCGGGCTCCGGAATCTGATTCTTGCCATCTTCGCACCGTTCCCGCCGCTGTCCGGCCCGTTGTGGGTGGGAATGACGGTCTCGGTCGCCATGCGTTACCGGGAAGGGAAACAGGCCATGAAGTCACTGATCGGCGGAATGAGTTCTTTCCGTATGGCAACGTTTCTCAGTGTGATCCTGGTGCCGGTTGTTTCATTTATGCGGCCGATTATGGGAGTTGGTTCTGCGATTACGCTGCTGTTCCAGGCCTATGTCTGTGCACGGATCGGTATGGAATACTGTAAGTCTAACACGGATAAGAGCATTGCCGGAGTGATGGCTGCGGTACTGGCATTCAAAGGTTCCGGATGGGCGCTGGCAGTAGGATTTGCGATGAATCTTCTGTTGTCGAATATGGAGTTCCAGAAGAAGAGCCTGGGAGTGCTTACCACGGACGAACTGGAAGAGATTGACAGGAAACGTGAGGAAGAGATCAGACGGCTGACGGCAGAGAAGGCAGCGGAGTTGTAAGCAGCAGGTATGTGGTCAGTGATCCGTGTCTGTCCGGAGGCAGAACATGGCTGACGGTATGCGATGCAAAGGAAAAGGCGGCTGACGGAAAATGCGGAGCATTTTCTGCCAGCCGCTTTGTGGCATAGGATGTGACGGTTTCGGATAAAGCCTACAGAGCCTGGTGGATACCCTTCAGAATCGTGTGCAGTTCTCTGGCTTCAATCTGTCCGGGAGCGGAAGCCGTCTCGCCGGAGCCAAAAGTCAGACAGGAGCCGAACACTTCACCTGCCAGGCGGCTGATACTGCCGGTTCCTGCCATGGACATAGTGATAATGGGCCGGTCTGCGTAGTCGGAGGCCATCTCTTCCGTGGCGGCAAGGAGGGTGAGAACATCCCTCTTACTCTGGGGCATGACGGCAATCTTCGGGATGTCTGCCCCCATGTCCTGCATCTTGCGCAGCCGGTATACAATGTCGGATTTTGCGGGCGTTCTGTTAAAATCGTGGTTGGAAGCCACGACCCGGGTATGGTTTTCGTGGATGAAAGCAATCAGATCCGCAACAATACTGTCCCCGGTGAAGATCTCCACGTCGATAAGATCTGCCATGCGGGCTGCGGCCACTGCCTTGTTCAGTGAAATGTAGCTTTCGGTATCCATTTCCCGGACGCCTCCTTCTTTCCGGGTGCGGAAGGTGAACAAAAGCGGTGTATTGCCGAGTATTTCCCGTATCTGCGCAAGGATCTCTGTTACTTTGCGGATATCATTTACATCTTCAAACCAGTCTGAGCGCCATTCCATCAGATCCATGGGCAGCTCCTTATATTTCTTTGTCAGAGAAATGATTTCTTCCCGGGTCTTTCCCACGTTAGGAATGCAGACGGCGGGTATGCCTGTGCCAAGTTCCAGTTCTCTTATTTTCAATGTATTCATATTCGGTCTGTTCTCCTTGATTTGATGTACCTGTCTGTGTCAATACTCATAACGGATTCCCAGTTTCTCCTTCATATAATCACTGTCCACCCGCTGTCCCAGCATTAGTTCGATGGCTGCGATTGCCTGGAAGAGCATCATGCCCTGGCCGTTCATGATCTTACATCCCGCTTCTTTTGCCATCTGAAGCATCCGGGTCATGTGAGGAGAATAGATCACGTCCGTAACAATGAGATCTGAACGGAAGAACGAAGAGTCCGGGATATAGGTCTGTCCTTCCAGTGGTTTCATGCCTACGCCGGTAGCATTGGTAAACAGGTAGCTGGAATCCATCTCTGCTTTTAAACGGTCTAAGTCTTCCAGCGGATAGAATGCCGCCCTGCAGCTGGTATTGGAGTTGATTTTTTCCACCGTCTTTACGGCATTTTCTTTGAAAGCGTCATCTCTTGCGAAGATGGACAGTTCGGCGACTCCGTCCAGCGCCGCCTGGATCTGTACGGCCGTGGCTGCACCGCCGGAACCTGCGATGGTCACCTTCCGGCCGGACGGGTCAATCTGGTTGTCTTTTAAAGACTGTATATAGCCGATTCCGTCCGTGATGTGTCCGGTGAGATAACCGTCTTTGTTGACCACGGTGTTGACAGCTCCGCATAGCTTTGCGGCGGGAGAGATCTCGTCCAGGTACTTGTGTACAATGGTCTTATTGGGCATAGAGATGTTTGCTCCCTTGAGCTTGAGCGCACGCATCCCTCTGATGGCGTCTTCAAGTTCCGGTGCATCTACTTCGAAGGCGAGATTCACGATATCAAGCCCTAATTTTTCATAGGCGGCGTTGTGGGTAGCCGGTGACTGTGAGTGCCGGATCGGGTATGCCATTAAACCGATGAGTTCTGTGTGTCCGGTGATCTGATGTCTTTCCATGTTCATTCTCCTTTTTTATCTTTTTGATTATATTTTAACAAATATCGGGAGCAGAATCAAATGTTTAAAACCCGGGAAATTGATAGAAAGAGGTAATGGTTTAAAAACATTTCATCAAAATAGTCTAATCCACGGACGGGATGCATATATTCTAACAGCAATAATGGAAGGGGCATAAGAGCATGGAGCAATATCATCTATACAAGGATATACAGGCCAGGACAAACGGAGAGATCTACATGGGAGTGGTAGGCCCGGTGAGAACGGGAAAATCTACATTTATCAAGAGGTTCATGGACGTACTGGTGCTTCCGCACATGGAAGACGAGCACGGGAAGGCGAGGACGAAAGATGAACTCCCCCAGTCTGCCTCGGGGCGTACGATCATGACTACGGAGCCGAAGTTCGTCCCAAAAGAAGCGGCAGAGATCCGGGTTTCGGAAGACGTGAAGGTAAAGGTCAGACTGATCGACTGCGTAGGATACATGGTAGAAGGCGCTTCCGGCCATGTGGAGGGCGGGGAGGAACGTCAGGTGAAGACCCCCTGGTTTGATCATGAGATTCCGTTTACCAAGGCGGCAGCCATCGGAACACGGAAAGTGATTCATGATCATTCTACCATCGGGATCGTGGTTACGACAGACGGCAGTATCACGGATATTCCACAGGAGAATTACCGGGAAGGAACGGAGAAGACCATCCGGGAACTTCAGAGTATCGGGAAGCCTTTTGTGGTGCTGGTAAATTCCCGGAAGCCCTTTGGCGACGAGGCCAGACAGGCGGCGGAGGACTGTGAGCAGCAGTATGGCGTAAGGGCGGTTCCGGTCAACTGTGAACAACTGAAGGAGGAGGATATTACAAGGATCATGGAAGCGGTATTGTATGAATTCCCGGTTTCCGAGGTGCAGTTCTTTATCCCCAAATGGGTGGAAATGCTGCCAAGGGATCACAAGATCAAGCAGGAACTGCTGGTACATATCAAGGACATTCTGAACCGTTTCGGCGAGATCCGGGATGCGGTGGCGGGAATCGAGATGCCGGAGTGTCTGTACATAGAAGAGATGAAGGTAGATCATATCGAGATGGATACCGGGTGTGTGAAGGTGCGGATACAGGTGGCGGAGAAGTTCTATTACGAGATGCTGAGCGAGCTGACCGGAACCCATATTGCGGGGCAGTATGAACTGGTGGCTGCGATGAAGAACCTGTCAGAACTGAAAGAAGAATATGAAGGGGTAAGGGATGCTTTCGCCTCGGTACGGATGAGGGGGTACGGGGTAGTCAGCCCCAAGAAAGATGAGATCACTCTGGAAGAGCCGACCATCATCAAACAGGGGAATAAATACGGAGTCAAGATCCATTCGGAGGCTCCTTCGATTCATCTGATCCGTGCAAATATTGAGACGGAGATTGCGCCTATTGTGGGAAATGAGCAGCAGGCCCAGGATTTAATCCGCTATATCAAGGATGCGAAGGAGAGCGAGGAGGGAATCTGGGGAACCAATATCTTTGGAAAATCCATTGAGGAACTGGTGATG
>CAJULU010000024.1:35583-38064 GCA_910587575.1 uncultured Dorea sp. | reverse complement strand
GGACGGAATGCAGAATAAGATGGCCATGATCAATGACGAGAGCCAGGAGAAGCTGCAGGATACCATGCAGAAGATCGTCAATGACAGTAACGGCGGGCTGGTGTGCATTATTATCTGACAAATGCTTTACACGTCTGGTTTTATTTGCTATGATTAGAAGGTAATGGGATAAAAAATGAATGTACAGGGGTAAAGTCCGTGAGCGGTTCATGGGCTTTACGTCTGATATGGATAAACGGGGAAATTACGGAGGTAAGATATGAGAGTTGCGATTATTACGGCGAGTACAGACGTATACAGAGGCGAGGCCGGCAACGAGAGCGGCGAGGCGATCATGGAGATGATGGAGGAGGCCGGCTTTGAGATCGTGTTTATGCGGGCGCTGCCCAATGACCGGGAAGTGCTGTCTACGGTGATGAGCAGAATGACGGATGCATTTCTGACGGATCTGGTGCTGACTACAGGAGGAGCAGGATGCGGGCCCTCTGACTGTACGCCGGAGGCAACCATGGATATTATAGAGAAGCCGATCCTGGGAATTCCGGAGGCCATGCGCGCACATACGATGAAGATGACGAAACGTTCCATGCTCAACAGGAGCGTTGCCGGGATCCGTAAAGACGTACTGATCGTGAATCTGCCTGGGAAGGCCCAGGCGGTACGGGAGACTCTGAAGTATCTTCTCCCGGAACTGATCCATGCGGTGGAAGTCATCCAGGGGGAGGTATAGAGATACATGAAGATTACATATATCGGACATAGCGGATACGTGGCAGAGGAAGGGGACAGAGTTCTGGTTTTTGACTATTATGAGGGAACGCTGCCGGAATTTCCAGAGACTGCCAGAATCTATGTTTTTGCAAGCCATGCCCATTCTGATCATTTTAATCCGGAGATTTTTGGATGGGCAGAACGGTATGGGAACATCCGTTACATTCTCTCTGACGATATCAAAGAGAAAGGGCCTGAGGGCAGATGTCTCTGTCTGAGGCCCGGCCAGAAGACGGAACTGGAAGGGATGAAGATACGGACGCTCCGTTCCACGGATGAGGGCGTTGCGTTCCTGGTACATACAGATAAGCGGTGTATTTACCATGCGGGAGATCTGAACTGGTGGCACTGGGAGGAAGAAACTGAGGAGTATAATGAGATCATGCGCCGTGTTTTTCAGCGTGAGATCGAGAAGATTGAAGGTGAGGCGGTGGATGTGGCATTCCTGCCGCTGGATCCCAGGCAGGGGGAACAGTACGCCTGGGGATTCGATTACTTTATGCGTCATACGCAGACAGGCTGTGCTTTTCCCATGCATATGTGGGGGCGGTATGAGATCTGTGACAGACTGGCTGCGGATCCTTTGTCAGAGCCATACCGGAACCGGGTGATGCATGTAAAAAGGCCGCAGCAGACATTTGAACTGGTACTTTCCTGACAGGAAGAGGAGGGTAGGAATGAAGGTAAAGATCTATACGGATGGTGCGGCCAGGGGCAATCCGGACGGGCCGGGAGGATACGGAGCGGTGCTGGAATATGTGGATACGAAGGGGGAACTGCATACAAAGGAGTTGTCCCAGGGATACAAAAAGACCACTAACAACCGGATGGAGCTGATGGCTGTGATTGCGGGGCTGGAGGCGCTGAACCGCCCATGCGAGGTGGAATTGTATTCGGATTCCCAGTATGTGGTCAACGCATTTAACCAGCACTGGATCAGCGGGTGGATAAAAAAGGGATGGAAACGGGGGAAGAATGAGCCGGTGAAGAACGTGGATCTGTGGAAGCGGCTTCTGAAGGCGAAAGAACGGCACCAGGTTAAGTTTATCTGGGTCAGGGGCCATGACGGGCACCCCCAGAATGAGAGATGCGACGCCCTTGCAACGGGGGCCGCAGACGGCGGGAATCTGATCGAGGATGTGGTATCAGAGTCCTGATCCCTGATCCTGCGATTTTTTGTGGCAGAGTCCTGGAATTTATGATAAACTATACGGGTATCACGCAGAAACAGAAATATTTTTAGGAGGTACGGATAACGATGGCATGGTATGACGAGGCAGTATTTTATCACATTTATCCGTTGGGGCTTACCGGAGCGCCGAAGGAGAATTCTTACGGGGAACCGGTTAGCCGTCTGAACACACTGTTACCGTGGATCTCTCATATTAAGAAGATCGGGTGTAACGCAATCTATATCGGGCCGCTGTTTGAATCGGTGGGACATGGGTACGAAACTACGGATTACAGGAAGCTGGACAGCCGTCTGGGAACCAATGAAGATCTGAAGGGATTTGTGGCAGAGTGCCACGGGCAGGGTGTGAAAGTAATCTTTGACGGGGTGTTTAACCACACCGGGCGGGATTTTTTTGCGTTCCAGGATATTAAGAAGAACCGGGAGAATTCACGGTATAAGGACTGGTACAGGAACGTGAATTTCTGGGGGAATAATCAGTTTAATGATGGTTTTTCCTATGAGAACTGGGGAGGTTA
>CAJULU010000024.1:33946-35573 GCA_910587575.1 uncultured Dorea sp. | reverse complement strand
CGACCTTCTTGCGAAACTGAACCAGCAGAATCCCGAGGTGCGGGATTATATCTGTGACGTGATCCGTTTCTGGGCTGATGAATTTGACGTGGACGGAATCCGTCTGGATGCGGCGGACGTGCTGGACTTTGAATATATGAAGGCCCTTCGCCGGGTGGCGAATGAAGTGAAGCCGGATTTCTGGCTGATGGGCGAGGTGATCCATGGGGATTATAACCGGTGGGTGAATGAGGGGACGCTGCATTCCGTTACCAATTACCATCTGCATAAGGCGCTGTATTCGGGGCATAATGATCATAATTATTTCGAGATTGCCCATACGGTGAAGAGGCTTTACGGAATGGGCGGCAACCGGCCGGACGGGCTGAAGCTTTATAATTTCGTGGACAACCATGACGTGGAGAGGATCTATACGAAGCTGAATAATAAGGCTCATTTCGCACCGGTGCATGTATTGCTTTATACGCTGCCAGGAATCCCTTCCATTTATTATGGCTCGGAGTTCGGGATCGAGGGGCGTAAAGAGAGGCATTCCGATGATTCTTTAAGGCCTGCCCTGTCTCTTGAGGATTATGCGAATGCAGATGAGGAGAATCCTTATACCAGGCTGATTAAGGCATTGGGGCGGGTGCGCCAGAACACGCCGGCCCTGTCCTACGGGGATTATAAGGAACTGGCCTTAACCAACCGGCAGTATGCGTTTTCCAGGGATTATGAGGGGAAATCGGTGATCATTACGGTCAATAATGATGAGAATGATTTTACCATGGAGCTTCCGGCAGGAAATGAACCGGCTTATGTGGGTGCGCTTTCGGGAGAAAAGGTAGCTGCGAACCAGGGGAGGATTTCAGTGAGTATGAAAGCGAATGCCGGAGAGATCTGGATACCGGCCGGGCTGACGAAAGACGCCGGGGATTCTGACGGTATATGGAGTCAGGACGCCGGGGAGGCCAAGGTGGAAGAGATTGAGAAGGCAACGAAACAGATCAGCGTTTCTGCCGTGAAGCCATCGGAAGCTGCAGATCAGGTGCGTAAGATTGAGAAAGAGACAGAGAAAGTCAGGGAGCCAGAGGACGGAACCCGGAAGATGGCGATGTCTGAAGAGAATGCGGTGGCAGCCATGGAGATTGTGGATGAACTGGTGGCAGAGGCCATGCAGGAAACCGTGGCTGAGAAGCAGTCAAAGCTGGAATCAAGGGATCACCTGGACAGTGTCACAGGGAAGATGATTGATGAGGCAATGGAAGGTATGGAGCAGACGGATGCTGCAGACCGGAATCAGGCGGAGGAAGAGCCGGCGCAGTACCAGGAAGCTTTTGAGAAGGGAAGAATTGCAGGGCTGCAGGAGGCGGTTCTTACAATAATGGGAAAGAACGGGACGATTACGGACCAGATGCGAAAAGATGTCATGGATAACGTGTACCATGATTCACTGATTAACTGGATCAAGAGTTTTTACAATTAACAGATCGGAACGGATTCCTAAAAAATGAATTCTGGGAATTGAATTCCGGGAATTCCTGTGTTATAGTTGATGAGTCAGGAAATCTGCGGGTAAGACAGGTAATCGCATCTGCAGACGCAGCACTGCAGGCCGAAAGGCAGCAGATGAGGAAAGTCCGGGCTT
>CAJULU010000024.1:27164-33936 GCA_910587575.1 uncultured Dorea sp. | reverse complement strand
TGCTGGTAACAGCGGGGGCATATGTAAACCCCATCCGAAGCAAGACCGGAAAAAGACGATGTGGCGGCCCGTCACGTCTTAGGTAGGTCGCTTGAGCCCGCTGGCGACAGCGGGACCAGACAGATGATTACCCGACGACATAACCCGGCTTATCGTCTTGCCAGCATATCATTTCCAAAAAGGGGATGTCCCCCGTACCTTTTTCTTTCTTAGTAAGAATAAGGTACGGGAGACATCCCTTTTAAGCTGCCGTTTTTATTTTCCATGATATTTCTCTTCACAGTATTTGCAGCGGTATACTTCTTTCTCCGGATCCGTGAGGACGAATACGTGATCAAGCCCCTGTTCGACAGACGTAATACATCTCGGGTTTTTGCAGCGGATGATATTGGTAATCTGCTTCGGAAGATGCAGGCGTTTCTTTGCAACGATCTCGGAATCCTTGATGAGATTGACGGTGATGTTGTGGTCAATGAAGCCCAGGGCATCAAGATCCATAAAATCAATGGGACATTCAATCTTCATGATGTCCTTCTTGCCCATCTTGTTGCTGCGGGCATTCTTGATAATGGCAACGCAGCAGTCTAATTTATCCAGATGGAGATATTTATAGATATCCATGCTGCGCCCGGCCTGGATATGGTCTAATACGAAACCTTCCTCGATACGTCCGACATTCAGTGTATTTTTTAACATGATCTTCCCTCCTCCACGTCGATATTGAGCAGCGTCAGAATGAGCGCCATCCGGATATAGACGCCGTATCTGGTCTGCTTGAAATATGCTGCCCTGGGATCATTGTCCACTTCTACGGAAATCTCGTTGACGCGGGGCAGTGGATGAAGGACGTACATATCCTCTGGCGCCAGTTCCATTTTCTTAGAGTCCAGGATGTAGAAATCTTTCATGCGTACATAGTCCTCTTCATTGAAGAAGCGTTCCTTCTGAACACGGGTCATGTAGAGCAGATCCAGCTTCGGCAGCGCATCCTCAAGCCGGACTACTTCTTTGTACTGGATATTCCCCTTATCCAGTACGTCAAAGCGCATATAGCCGGGAAGCCGTAATTCTTCCGGTGAGATCAGAATGAACCTGATTCCCGGATATCTGACCAGGGCATGAATCAGTGAATGAACGGTACGGCCGAACTTCAGATCCCCGCACAGGCCGATTACCATGTTGTCCAGCCGGCCTTTCAGGTTGCGGATGGTCAGAAGGTCAGTCAATGTCTGGGTCGGATGCTGGTGGCCGCCGTCACCGGCATTGATGACCGGAATCGTTGCATGCTGGCAGGCAACCATGGGTGCGCCCTCTTTCGGATGACGCATGGCACAGATATCAGCATAGCAGGAAACCGTGCGGATGGTGTCTGATACGCTCTCCCCCTTGGCGGCAGAACTGGATTCTGCCGATGAGAATCCAAGGACGCTTCCGCCCAGGTTCAGCATAGCGGCCTCGTGGCTCAGTCTTGTCCGTGTACTTGGCTCATAGAAAAGTGTTGCCAGTTTTTTCCCCTCGCAGGCATGTGCGTACTTAGCCGGGTTTGTTTCGATGTCAACCGCCAGGTCCATCAGCCGGTCCAGTTCTTCCACGGAAAAATCAAGCGGACTCATTAAGTGTCTCATAAAAACCTCCTTATGATGTTAGATAAAATAAGTATGTATATCAATCATCAACGGATCTGCCGCCGGCATATCCGCAGTGATATCAAGGTAGTGCGGCCATGGGCCGGAATTTAAAAATATATGAATTATAATTAAGGAAAACAGGACGATGTGTATGAATCAATAAATCAGAAAATAAAGATCTTTTAACAAAACGGAGAAATGTATGTTCTGGAAAATAAAAAGAAGAAATGAATATAACCAGCCATTCATATATGATAGGAATGATGAAGCCAGGCTGGTCTGTATGGATGCGCTTTCTGCTGTTGTCAGATTCCAGGAAATACATACCTTGTCCTCCCCCTGCTGAAAATCTTTCATATTATAATATAACAAATACGAAAGATTTTCAATGTTTTATAAGGATTTTTTCAAACAATAATCCGGCGCCGAACCAGAGGGGCGCATAATCAAGGCGGATCAGCCCTTGGATGTTCAATGGGGCTTCGCTATAGTCCCAGGGGCATGCGTCAAATTTCTTTAAAAAGGAGCCGGTCACATATTCGCCGCAGAAAATGCAGCAGGTATATACGCCTCCACGCAGCAACAGGCTCTTTCCCTTCAGCAGTCTGCAGACAGGGGCCAGGAAACTTGCCATGCCGTAGATGGGGAACATCCAGATAGAGGTGTTCCCGGGCAGTTTCGGGTTTTCGTCCTGCAGGGAGTGGAGCCCGGTGAACAGGATCTCCATGCACCATCCGGTAGTCCCGCAGGTCAGGAAATTATGCTTCATATGGATAAGTATGGCAGCGACAGAGAGATTTTATACAGGAAATAAAAAAATTGACAAAAACGGCCGGATATGTATTATAATACATCTTGGCATAAGATTACAAAAAAAGCGAGGAGAAAAGGATATGGCAACGCTGGAAGAGTTAAGAGTGCAGATAGATGCTGTGGATGATGAGATAGTAAGGCTGTTCGAGGAACGGATACGGCTTGGAGGTGAGGTCGGGGATTACAAGATTGCAAACGGAATGAAGATCTTTGACCGCCAGAGGGAGCGGGACAAGCTGAATCATGTAGCGGAGCAGGCCGCTACGGATTTTAATAAAAAGGGCGTGCGGGAACTGTTCGGTCAGCTGATGGCCATGAGCAGGAAGGTACAGTACCGCAAGCTTGTGGAGGCGGGGGCTCTGGGGAGACTGCCGTTCATCGGAGTGGATGCCCTGGATACCCAGAATGCCAGAGTGGTGTTCCCGGGAACAGAAGGGGCCTACAGCCAGGCGGCGATGCAGTATTACTTCGGGGAAAAATGCAACAGTTTCTATGTGAGGACGTTCCGGGACGCCATGGAGTCCATTGAGGAAGGAGCGGCGGATTTCGCCGTGCTGCCGATTGAGAATTCAACGGCAGGGGCAGTGGACGAGATGTATGATCTGCTGGTTGAATTTGAAAATTATATCGTGGGGGAGACGATTATTCCAATCACCCATACCCTGGCGGGGCTGCCGGGGACGAAACTTTCGGATATCAAGCGTGTGTATTCCAAGGGCGTGGCGCTTATGCAGGCTTCCCGCTTCCTGGATGAGCACAGCGGATGGCAGCAGATCAGCGTGGCGAATACTGCGATTGCAGCGAAGAAGATCACGGAGGAACAGGATAAGGGGCAGGCGGCGGTCTGCAGTGCGTATGCGGCGAAGATTCACGGTCTTCAGGTGCTTGTGGACAATATTAATGACGATCCCGGTAATTCTACCCGATTTATCGTGGTGACAAACCAGAAGATTTTTCTGAAAGAGGCGGAGAAGATCAGTATCTGCTTCGAGGTTCCTCATGAGAGCGGGTCGCTGTATCAGCTGCTGTCTCATTTTATTTATAATGATCTGAATATGACCAGGATTGAGTCCAGGCCGGTGGAGGGAAGAAACTGGGAATACCGGTTTTTCGTGGATTTCGAGGGAAATCTTGCGCAGCCGGCGGTTAAAAATGCAATCCGGGGGCTGCGGGAGGAAAGCAGAAGCCTTAGGATTCTTGGGAACTATTAAAAGGAACCGGGCAGAATGAATTATGGTTTTGGAATAAATACACTGAGAAGGAGCAGATAACGGATGAGGACGAATGAGTTGATATTGTATATCCAGAGGACCGCTTTTGCAGAATGTTCTTATGGGACGGGCATGAAAGGAAGAGGTTTCTCTGGGGGGACGTATGTGGAAGAGGGACGGATTCTTCAGGATATGACGTTTCTGATGGAGAATTTTGATAATGACTATTACAATTCCGAGGATCTGAGGGGGCTTTTGTCTGAGTGCGTGAATCAGATTCTGGAGATGGCAGTCAGCCATGGATTTGAGGGGAATCTGTGGCATGATTATCTGACCTGCCTTCTGGCCAGTCATGAGAATGCCTACAGCGTCTCCTGTGAGATCGTGGGGGAAATCGAGGGCAGTATAAATGAGGCGGCGCTGCATGATTTTGGGATCTTTAAGGAATTGTTTGACTATGATTTCACGGATATGACCAAGGCCTTTAAGGCAGAATGTCTGCCGGTGATCCTGGATTACCGGGGGATGAGCGGCCATGGAAAGGTATTTAACAGGAGGATCCGGGACCGGATCTGTGAACTGAGCCGGAATCTGGCTGCAACGAAAGACGTGGGAGAATTCAAGGATACTCTGACCCAGTTCTATAAGGAATTCGGCGTCGGGAAGCTTGGGCTTCATAAGGCGTTCCGGGTGGAGCACAGGGAAGACGGCGCAAGGATCGTCCCGATTACGAAGATTGCCCATGTGCATCTGGATGATCTGGTGGGATATGAGACTGCCAAGAAGAAGCTGGTGGATAATACAGAGGCGTTCGTGGAAGGGAGAAGGGCCAATAACTGTCTTCTGTTCGGGGATGCCGGTACAGGAAAGTCTTCTTCGGTTAAGGCAATCCTGAATCAGTATTATGATAAGGGGCTCCGGATGATCGAGGTGTATAAGCATCAGTTTCAGGATCTGAATGACATTATTTCCCAGATCAAGAACCGGAATTATAAGTTTATTATTTATATGGATGATCTTTCTTTTGAGGAATTCGAGATTGAATATAAGTATCTGAAGGCGGTGATCGAGGGAGGTCTGGAGAAGAAGCCGGATAATATACTCATTTATGCAACGTCGAACCGGAGGCATCTGATCCGGGAGACTTTTAAGGATAAGGCGGACCGGGATGAGGAACTGCATACGAATGACACGGTGCAGGAGAAATTATCGCTGGTGGCACGGTTTGGAGTGACGATATATTTCGGGAAACCGGAGAAGAAGGAATTCCAGGAGATTGTGCGGCAGCTTGCGAGAAGGAATGGGATCGGGATGCCGGAAGAGGAACTGCTGTCTGAGGCGAATAAGTGGGAACTGAGCCATGGCGGGCTGTCGGGGAGGACGGCGCAGCAGTTTATTGATTATCTGCTGGGGGTGAAGGCGGGGGTGTAGACTGCCTGATGTCTTGGGGAGATATTTTATAGAAATAGAATTTCGAGTAAGAAGTATTAGAATAAGCAAAAAAAATTTCGCAGAGTAGGTTACTCTGCGATTTTTTTCAAATCAGCATATCTATTATAACGATCTAAAGCAAATATCTGTAATAGATATAACTCTGTTGTGCTATGCGATCATACAAGCAACTATAAGGGGAAACACAGATTTCACGGTTCCTATGTTGCGGCACAGGAATATTTACGGCGTGAGGATTATGTTTTTGATCTGGTCATTGATTTAGGAGAGATATCGGGAGATTATTATCAGTTTGATGTGAATGATGTATGGAGAGTAGCGGCCGATGGGGAAATTAAGGACAGGTTTGGAAAACTGACGAATATTTTTGAAATGGATGAAACTGATTTTTTTATTATTATTTAACTTTGGATGTGAAGAGAGAAAAAAGAGAAAGTTGGAATATTGAACAGTTTACGGGCATGGAATTTTTTTGAAATTCTTGAAAGTGTGTACTCTTATTGCAATGTGGGGGGATTCGGCATTGACGGAGGAGTATCATCGCTGATAGGAGCATCATTCGCAGATTATGAAAAGCTTTATTTCTGTTTTCTGGGTGATCTGGCTTTTTTTTATGATCTGAATTCTTTAGGTAACAGACATGTGGGAAATAATGTGAGAATTATGGTAATTAATAATGGTAAAGGAACGGAGTTCAGAAATTACAGCCATCCGGCTGCCGTCATGGGGGAGGACGCAGATGATTTCGTGGCGGCTGCAGGCCACTATGGAAAGAAATCACGTTGTCTGCTCAGACACTATGCTGAGGATTTAGGGTTTCAGTATCTTACGGCAGATAATAAAAATGAGTTTTTAGAAAATATCAATGTGTTTATGGAACCCCGTCTGACGGAACGGCCGATTCTTATGGAAGTATTTACAGATTCGGAAGATGAAAGCAGAGCTTTGAATCTCGTATAAGATTCCTTCTATTGTTTCTGTTATTTCGAATATCTTTACAGGCGCATGGCAGATTTCTGCTGTTGATAATTTTGGAGATAAAAATTCGGTTTCTTTTTTTGAAGACATTTATCATAAATACTCATCTCTATATGCGATAGGGTGTTCTGGTATTATTCTTTTCATTAAAGTTCTGGCAAAACTATTATTTGCAAAGGAGTTTTATCATGCCTGGTCTTTTGCGGCAGTTCTGACATTTGCTGCCCTTTTTCAGGCTATGGGAGGCTTTCTGGGAATCGTATATGCGGCGGCAATGGAGACAAAGCAGATATTTTTTACGACGATGCTCGGTGCTGTTTCAAATGTGATACTTAATATTATATGGATACCATTTTACGGAGCCATGGGTGCTTCTGCGGCAACTTTAGTCAGTTATTTTCTGGTATGGATGATCAGATTAACTGCTTCGCATAAGATTCTGCCAATGCATATAAGATGGGGTCAGGTTACAGTCAGTTATATCTGTATTTTGTTGCAGATATGGATCACGATCATGCAGAAACAGAGGTGGGTATTTGGAAGCTGCTTCCTGTGTGGTGTTGTCATAATTGTTAATAAAAATATTCTGAAAGACATCTGTTGTTTTGTGAAAGCGGGAAGAAAGACTGTCTGACAATGTGGGAGTTTCCGCTATATCCAGATTTTAAGCAGTTCCGTCATCTCCCATGC
>CAJULU010000024.1:0-27154 GCA_910587575.1 uncultured Dorea sp. | reverse complement strand
AGACTCCTGCATTCCTCTTGCAAACCATTCTTCAATCCATCCATATAGGCCGTAGGAAATAAACGCCGCCGTATAAGCGCCGTAGTTCGGGGATTCTGGTTTCGGCCCCCAGAGTCCCCGGATGATATCTTTCAGGAGATAGAACAGATTCCGCCTGCCAAGGAGCAGATAGAAATCCTTGTATTCGATCAGACAGGCAAAGAAATCTCCCAATAGATCCTGTTCGGACTGTCCGGTTTCCGGTTGATGTTCTGCCATCCAGTCATTTATCATCTGCTTCATATATACTCTCAGTATGTCTTCTTTATCCCGGTAATTCCTGTAAAATGAGATTCGGCTCACTCCGGCGGCAGCGGCAATCTGGCTGACGGAGATATCTTTTAACTCATTCATCTCAAGCAGCTCTAAGAGAGCGGCGGTAATCTGTTTTCTCACAAAGGCATTCTTTTCGGCGTTGTCCATAATAGGATATTCTCCTGCTTGTTTGATACTATGATTCATTTAGATAAGATTCCAATCCATATTATAGATAGGGATATTATAAATATAGATATTTAAATATAGATGTAACAAGTGTAACAGAATAATGTAACAGGTGTTACATCTGCGTTTATTCTATAATGGAATGAACCAGGTGTCAAGAATTTTTGAATAAATATCTGAAAAATATCTGAAAGATTCAGAAGATATCTTGACATTCAACCCACTTTATCCTTTAAGATAACCATAAGAACACAAAGAAAAGCAGCATCCGGCTGAAATCATTATCTGCAGAGGAGGGAAGTGTGATGAAAATAAAAGAAGTGGAAGAACAGATTGGAATCACGAAAGCAAATATCCGGTATTATGAAAAAGAAGGTCTGTTAGATCCGAAACGGGATAGGGAGAATAACTATCGGGAGTATTCCCAGGAGGACATCAGATGTCTGGAACGCATTAAGGTACTGCGCCTGTTAGGCATAACGATTGGGGAAATCAGACAGCTTGACTCCGGGCAGCTGCTCCTGAAGGACGTGATCGAAAACCGCTTGGAAAAAATTGCGGAAGAAGAGAAGAATCTGCTGGAAGTAAAGCGGGTATGCAGGACGATACTGGAAAATAACATCTCTTTCATGACAGTTGACGAACATCTTTTCGATGGAAGAAAGGAAAACTGGCATATGGAACTGGAAAGAATCTGGCATGAGGATATTACAAAGGAACTGCTTACCAGGAAACAGTATAACCAGAACATAGCTGTGATGCTTTTATGGGGATATCTGATCAATGTGGTTATGACAGGATTGTTCGGGACATATTTTGTGAACTTATCTGAAACGGACGTCATCCGCTGGCTTGTATTCTCTTCTGTAACCGGAAGCCTGTGCTATATAGGCGTGTATGTGACTGCCAGCATGAAAATACATCTGTTATGCTTTCATGCGTCGGCGCTGCTTCTGACGCCCCTGGTCATAAGCGTGTACCGGTTTTTCCGGATGTTATTCGATTCTTCGGAAACGTCTGCAAAGAATCCCGGCAGAGTCCACGTACTGGTATTCTGGATTCTGCTGATGGGGTATGCTGTGATCTTTTTCTGTCTGGCAGAAAAATGGGGGACAAAAATAAAGGATGTGCATGTGGCTGCCCTTTCGGCAGTATGTACGCTTCTTGTGACAGCCGTGTTTTTGCTGCTATGGGGAGAATGGCTCTTTCCGGCTGTGATGGTTTTCACCTTTACGATGTACGTCGGAACGGTCTGGAAAGACGGTCTGGTGGCAGATGAGAACTGTAACCGTTACTATGCAGTCAGTACCGGAAGCAGAATCATCAATATCTGCGGCGCATTCTGGAGTATGTATGGAAAAACCAGTACATCCGGCTGGGTCCGGCGGTAATGGCCGGGCCCTTCAGACACCGTTCAGCATTCGTTCCATCTTATGTATTACTGCAAAATAACTGATAACCAGTATGACCGTTGCCCCGGTCCAGGCCATGATTTCTGCATAGAAGATTCCGTTCTCCCCGATCAGCATCGGAAGAAAGACAGCGGTCACGGCCCGCATGATGAATTCTGCAATGCCGGAAACCAGAGGCAGAACCGTATTCCCCATACCCTGGATTGCGGAACGGGTGATATGCAGGATATAGAGGACTGGCAGGCAGATACTCATGACGGCCAGATAATAATAGGCAATCCGCAGAGTCTGGTCGAATTCTTCCGGTGTACCGGAGATAAACCAGCCAAGAATTCCTTTCCCGCCTAACAGCATTAGGATCGCAATCACCAGAGAAGTCAGCAGTGCAATCAGAACCGCTGACTTTACACCCCTGCGGATCCGGTCTGTACGTCCGGCGCCTAAGTTCTGACCTGCATAGGTGACCATGGAATAGCCGTAGGAGGTGGCTGCCACTTCCAGTACGCCATAGAGCTTGTTGGTGGCAGTAAATCCGGCAATGAAAATAACGCCGAATCCGTTTACCACGAACTGTACGATCATACCGCCAACGGATATCACTGCATTCTGAAATGCCATGGGAAAACCAAGCATCAGAAGGCGCAGGGGCAGTTTTCTCTCCTGAATCTGAAAATCCGAAGCCCGGAAGCTTAACAGTTCGATCTTCCGGATATGGTACAGGCAGAACAGGCTGGAGATCAGCTGGGCAATCAGTGTTGCAATGGCAGCTCCCGCTATCCCCAGCCCAAAGACCAGAACGAAGAGGAGATCCAGCACAATGTTGGTGACAGCAGCAACAATCATGGCATGAAGGGGTGTCCTGCCGTCGCCCAGAGAGCGCAGGATTGACGCCAGAAGATTGTAGGCCATTACAACAGGAACTCCAAGGTACATGATCCGCAGATAGAGAAGAGTATCGGAAAGAATCTCTGGCGGCGTCTGCAGAAGATTCAGAACAGGACGTGCCGCAAGCTGTCCGGTTCCCAGTAAAATGACGGAGGATAAAAGTGACAGCACAGCGGAACAGCCGATGGCTTTGCGCAGCCCCTCATATCTGCCGGCCCCGAACTCCTGAGCCATCAGAATGCCAAACCCCTGGGTAAAGCCCTGGATGATTCCCAGCATCATCCAGTTCAGCCAGTCTGCGGCTCCAAGTGCGGCAAGTGCGCCCACGCCAAGGGCTTTTCCGACTACCATGGTGTCCACGACGGTATACAGCTGCTGGAATACGTTGCCCACCATCAAGGGCAGTGCAAAGGAAAAAATCAGGGAAGCCGGCTTCCCTTCGGTCATGTTTTTAATATGTGCTGCCATAGTATCACCTCTTTGATCTATCCAGATATATCTGAAAATCATAGCACAATTTCTTCCTGGATTCAAGATAACAAATTGTACTTTCGACCGTTTTATGATACAGTAGCCTTATAGTATTTTTTACGAGGAGGTTACAGCTATGAACGTGACAGAAAGAATTGCCGCACTGCGTGCATTGATGGCGGAAAAGGGAATGGATGCCTATGTGGTTCCCACTGCTGATTTTCACCAGAGTGAATATGTGGGGGAACATTTCAAGGCGAGAAAGTACATATCCGGATTCAGCGGATCTTATGGAACGGTGGTCATTACCAGAGAGGACGGGGGACTGTGGACAGACGGAAGATATTTCTTTCAGGCACAGAATGAGCTTGAAGGCAGCGGAATCCGTCTGATGAAGATGTTTGTGGGAGATACGCCGTCCATTACGGAATACCTGTGCGACTGTGTCCCGGAGGGCGGGACGGTTGCCTTCGACGGCCGTGTAGTGTCCATGGGGGAAGGGCAGGAATATGAGGAAGCGCTGGCGAAGAAACAGATCCGTATCAATTACTCGGAAGATCTGATTGATGTGATCTGGGAGGACCGGCCGCCTCTTTCGGACAAACCGGCGTTTTTCCTGGAGGAAAAATATTCTGGCGAGAGTACGGAATCGAAGCTGGCCCGTGTGCGGGCGGCAATGAAGGAACAGGGGGCGGGAAGCCATATTATCGCATCCCTGGATGATATCTGCTGGCTTCTGAATGTAAGGGGCGATGATATCGACTTTTTCCCGCTTCTTCTTTCTTATGCGGTCGTCAGACAGGACGGGGCAGAGTTCTATGTGGATGAATCCAAGCTGAATGAACGGATCTTCGAAGAACTGAAGAAGAACCATGTGACAGTTCGTCCTTACAATGCCATCTATGAAGAAGTAAAGAAGATGGATCCTTCAGAGACGGTGCTGATCGATCCCATGAAGATGAATTATGCCCTTTATAAGAATATTCCCTGCACGATCGTGGAGGCTGCCAACCCGTCTATTCTTATGAAGGCGATGAAGAATGAGGTGGAACTTGAGAATATCCGCAAGGCGCATATTAAGGACGGCATTGCCATTACCAAATTCATGTACTGGATTAAGAACCGTTATGATAAGGAGAAGATTACCGAACTGAGTTCTGCTAAGAAACTTACCGAACTGCGCAGGGCCCAGGAGGGATATATCCGTGACAGCTTTGAACCTTTGTGTGCATTTGCAGATCATGCGGCTATGATGCACTATTCCCCAAGTGAAGAGACGGATGTGACGCTGTCTTCCGGCGCATTCTTTTTAAATGATACCGGCGGCGGTTATTATGAAGGTTCCACCGACATCACCAGAACCTTTGTCCTTGGTTCTGTAGATGCACAGATGAAGCGCTATTTCACCGCAGTAGTCAGAGCCATGATGCGCCTGTCCAGGGCCCGTTTCCTCTATGGATGTTATGGCTATAACCTGGATGTACTGGCAAGAGGCCCCATCTGGGATCTGGATCTGGATTACCAGTGCGGTACCGGTCACGGGGTGGGATATCTTGCCAATGTTCACGAGCCGCCTACAGGGTTCCGCTGGTATGTAGTTCCCAGCAAGAATGAACACCACCAGTTGGAAGAAGGAATGGTGATTACCGATGAGCCGGGTATTTATGAGGACGGGCAGTTCGGGATCCGGATTGAGAATGAGTTTGTGGTGAGAAAAGGCGTGAAGAATAAGTACGGGCAGTTTATGTATTTTGAGACGATTACATTCGCCCCTGTTGATCTGGATGGAATTGACCCGGAGGAGATGAGCCGGGATGAACGGGAATGGCTGAACCATTACCATGAGCAGGTCTATGAGAAGATCGGGCCGCACCTTACAGAAGAAGAGCGGGAGTGGCTGAAAGAATATACGCGCCCCGTTTAAATAGAAAGACGAAAGAGCATGCCTGTAAGGCAGAAGAACTCTGATCGGATAGGGAGGGGAGTTCGTCAGAAAGGAAGTGGGGAAGATGGAAAAAGAGATTTCAGACCAACAGAGACGCCTGCAGCGCCGTTTTTCGCTGATTATGTATCTGCTGGTTTTTGCAGCTTTATGTTATCCCTGGATCATGATCGGGGAGAAGCGTTATAATCTGATCTCTTTTGCCCTGTGTCTGAAGACGGAAGGGGCGGAGAGTATTGTAGCCCGTGCCGGCCTTATGCCGGATCCGTCCTATGAGATGGGGCTCTGGGTGAGTGTCTGTATCTATCTGGCGTTTGCCGCAGTATGTGTGCTATATCTGGTCATCATGTTACGGGGAAAAGACTGGCATGTGAATGTAGCGGCGCTTCTGATGTCGATTTTATTCACCTATGTCAATATGTGGGAGTATATGATCGGTACGGTCTGTTCGAATCCGATTGAGGCAATCCTGTATCCGGGCCTTCTTATGCTGCTTACGGGAGTGGAATGTATCGGGCGTAAGATGATCGAGATCTGGGAGAAAGAGGTCGGGAATCGGGCCGAGTACGAGAAAAAGGAGAAGCTTGAAAAGGCAGAACGGAAAAGGCGCCTTTCTTTTCCAGGGAAATACAGCCGTCTGTTTTTTGTTGTAGTCTGGAAGAATTTCGTAGGAAATCTGAAAGAATACTCCGTGCTTCTTACCTGTAACTGCCTGGTGTTCGCTTTCGTGGTGGCAGGATTCGGAATGCAGTCGCTGATCAAGGAAGGGGACATGACCTATAAGACCGGTTATCCGGCAGGTGCGGGACAGATTCTGTTCCGCGGGCTGGTTGAGCTGGGGATGGTCGGTCTTCTGATGCTTGTTCTTCTGCTTCTCTATTATCTGAGAAAGCGGCTTCCGGAATATGGGGTGTTCAAGACTCTGGGAATCCGTACAAAGACCATGTATTCCTGCATGGGGCTGGAACTTGGTATCGGAGCCGCCGTCTCTCTGATTGCCGGCGGTGTTCTGGGAGTGATACTGGTAACGCTGTTTCGGAAAATCACAGGCGGGCCTGCGGGATGGTTTTCGCCCCTTCTCTTCGTAAAAACAGTTCCGGTCATGCTGCTGATTTATCTGGCGACGTTTTTTGTGACCCATGACCTGTTTGTGGGGCTGCGTATGGGAAGTTCGACGGATCTTCAGATGATGAAGGAGAGGATTCCGAAGCATTTTCACATTGTGTTTGTGGCGGCGGGCATGTATCTGGTCTGGGCGGCGCTGACAGAATACCAGAAGAACGTAAATGCAGAAGACGCAGAATGGGTACTGAACTGTTTCCTTGGCGTCTATCTGGTCCTCAGGTATGGGATTGCGGGATATCTGATTCACCGGAAAAAGAGAAAGGGTGCGCTGGCAAAGCTGTTAAAACACCATCCCTTTTACCACCGGTCCAGAAGTGCGGTGTGGTATATTTTCGGACTCTGCGTGCTGCAGACCTGTATCATCGCCCTTTTCGGCGTGCAGTTCTTCTCCGCTCATCTGGTAACGGATACAGAGGCCCTGTTTCCCTATGACCTGGTGCTGATTGCCGGGGAAGGTGAGGAAGAAGAGGCATTCATTCAGAAGCTGCAGAAGACAAAAGGAGCAGAGACAGAGGTGTACCCCATGGTACGGGTATCGGGAAGCGAGTCGGATACGGCGGGAATCGGCAGCCAGAATATCGGGATTTCCGAATCGACCTACCATCAGCTGAAAAAACTGCGGGATCCGGCTTACCATGAGAAAGATCTGGGGTTAGATGCCGGCGGGGAGAAGATCTATATTGTACATCAGCAGGATCTGGGAACAGAGGCAAAGCCTCTGGATTACTATGATAATTATGTTCCCATGGAAACGCCGGTTCTCTATACAGGGCCTGTGTGCGAGAGATACAGCCCGGATAATTTTCCGGCTGAATTCGCCCATTCTCTGACCGTGACTTCTTATTATGTGCGGCAGATAGCAGGCGAGGAGACCAATAGTCTGACCGGAGTGATGTGCCAGGGAGAGCGGGAGAATCTGGTAGTATTTTCCGATGCATATTTTGAAAAGGCGAAGGATGAGTGGAAGGTGACGAATCCTTTTACGGGAGAGATCCAGACTCCGTCACAGATGCGTCTGGAGGGGGTTGAGCCGAACCAGGGCCCGACGAAACTGGTGCTGGTTCATGCAGACGAGAAGGCGCTGGCAGGGCTGGAGCCGGAATTTACTGCGTTTAAAGAACGTCACCGGCAGGAGGACAGGTACGATTCCAAAGTGAAAAGTTATTATCTGAAGACTGAGGTAAAGGAGCGCGCGGACGCAGAACTGCGGATGCGGAAGACCATGGCGGCGCTGCTTGCAATTGCATTTTTTATCGCATCCATACTGCTTCTTGGAATTAAGATGATGACAGAGAAAAAGGGAAATATCCGCAGGGCACAGTTTCTTGACTGTATGGGCATGAAAAAGGCACAGCGGGTTGCGCTTCTGAGAAGTGAAATGAGAGTGTACTATATTCTGACGGTACTTGTGGCAGGAATCTTAAGTGCAGGGCTTTCGCATGGCAGCATCATGGCCAGGCTTTATGAGCCTGCTGATGCAGGGAAGTTTCTTACATGGCTGATTCCTTCGGCAGTATGTGAAATGGCAGTGTTTGGTATCATGGTATGGCTTCTGACGGAGCGGAATATCCGGCAGATTGAGAAAACGGCAGGTGAGGTGTAGGCATGGGCAGTATATTAAAGGCAGAAGAACTGGTGCGCAATTACCGGCTTCCCACGGCGGAAGACGGCGTGGTCAAGGTATTAAAGGGGCTGGACTTCCAGATTGAGGAAAACGAGTTCGTGGGAATCATGGGAAAGTCCGGCTGCGGAAAGACGACCCTGTTAAAACTGCTGGGGCTGATTGACCGTCCCACAGGGGGCAGACTGTATTTTAAAGAAAAAAAAGTAACGGAACTGTGGCTGGATGAGCTGGCGGACATCCGCCGACGGGAGATGGGATTTGTTTTTCAGGATTTTTATCTGATGGACAGCCTGACCGTGGAGGAGAATATCATGCTCCCCATGATTCTGGATAAGGCAGAGGAGGAGAAGTGTTTTGCCAGTGCCAGGGAGCATGCAGAGCATTTCCGGATTGACCATCTGATCCGGAAATATCCTTACGAGCTGTCCGGCGGAGAACGGCAGAGGGTTGCCATCTGCCGTGCTCTGATCAACGAACCGGATCTGATTCTGGCGGACGAACCGACGGGCAACCTGGACTCCAAATCGGGGAAGATTGTGATTGAGGCGCTGAACCGGATCTATCAGGAGTACAAAAAAACCATTGTTATGGTCACGCATGACCCGCAGGTGGCAAGCAACTGCAGCCGGATCCTGTTTCTTAAGGATGGTCTGATCCTGGACGTGCTGGAACGCAGTCAGAGCCAGGAACAGTTCTATCAGCAGATTCTGGGACGTATGGCAGATCTGTAGGGGAAAAGGAATATTATAAAAAAAATATAAACTTTTTTCGAAATGCTTAAACTTTTCTTAAAAGTTTATATTGTCTTTTTGGTCATATCGTGTTATTATATATGGTACTGAAAGCTTTAGTTTGTGATGTTTTGCCAAACGAAAGCAAATTTTATCATTGGAGGGTGAAACTTATGGAAAAAACGAAGAAGAGTTTTCCATTCGGCTTTTATGTATGTTGCCTTTCTTTCACGTTTGAACGGCTTGCATACTACGCTGCCAAGTGGGGACTCACGATTTTCATTGCCGCAGAGGCAGTGAAGGGCGGACTTGGAATGGATAAGTCTGTGGCAACAACGATGGCAGCGAATCTGGTGGCGCTTACTTACATCACGCCGATCATTGGCGGATATATTGCCGACCGCTGGATCAGCCCCCGTCTTCTTGTTCCGGTTGGGGAGATCTTAATGGGTCTGGGTTATCTGTGTGCATGGAAAGCCAACGGAATCGGAATGATCTGGGCAATGGTTATTCTTGTTGCAGTCGGTACCGGTTTCTTCAAAGGAAATGTATCCGGTATCAACGGACGTCTGTTCCCGCTTGCTGATGAGGATGAACTGGACACTGTATTCAGTCTGCAGTATACGTTTGTAAACATTGGTTCTTTCTGTGGTACAACGTTCCTTTCCCTTCTCGCAGGTGTGGCAGGATATCGTATGTTATTCCTTGTATGTGCAATCGCACTGTTTGTTGACTGTGCATGGTGGATGTTCGGAATGAAGTTCTTCGGCGATGCCGGAAAGAAGCCATTCCTTGTTGATAACCGTGTAGAGAATGTTGAAAATGCTGAGAAGGATACGGCTCCTCTTACAAAGCTTGAGAAGAACCGCGTTGTTGCAATCCTGATCGTAACGGCATTTTCCGGTATTTTCTGGCTGATCTGGTACATGGTATACAATCCGGTGTACTTCGAATTCGGTCCTACCAGCGAGGCTGGTCTTGGCTGGGCGAACTGGAATATCGGTTCCTTTACCATGCCGACGGCCTGGTTTGATTCCATGAACGGTCTGCTCTGTATTCTTCTTTGTCCGGTATTTGCAGGAATCTGGGCGAAGTTAAGACAGCGTCCGCAGGGAGACCTGGGTATGTTTAAGAAGACGGCTCTTGGTATCATTATTCTGGGTCTTACCCCGGCAACGATGGTATTTGCAGCGATTCTTGCAGGTTCAGGAACCAAGGATCCGGTAGGTATCTGGATTATCGTACTTGCGGCAGTATTTATGACAGTGGGTGAAGTTATCTTCTCGCCTCTGGGGAATTCATTTATCAGCAAGTATGCGCCGAAGAAGCTTCTTGGAACACTGCTTGGTATCTGGCCGCTGGCAATCTTCTTTGCTTCCAAGGGAAGCGCAATGCTGTACAACTGGCTGTCCAAGATTGATTTCATCAAGGGCTACGGCGGAGTTGCAGTTGTTATCATCGCCTGCGGAGTAATCATGTTCGCATTCTCCGGCAAGGTTGATAAGATGGTTGAAGGAGAATAATCTCTGTTTATACATCTGTTTACATAAGCATACCCAAGGGTATACTGTAATACATGCCCTTCGGGCGGGTGAACTGTGTCCGATAAGGGATCGTAGGGGTATCGTAAGATAGTCAGAGTGGCTGGCTATTGAGCGGTACCCCCGCTTTTTATGAAACGGGACAGGTGTGTCCCAGGACTAACTGAATGAATGGAAGGAAAAAGATCTATGGCATATCATTACCGTGTAGTATATAAGGAGACAGAAGAGACGCTGGAGGCGGTCTGCGAACTGTATGACGCAGATAACAGTGAACTGACCATGAAAGTGGTTGCCGTTGGGGCGGGGATCCTGGTACTGGCGCTGAACTTCCTCTATGGAGATCCGGGCAAAGGTACGCTGTCCGGACTGTTATTTTTCCTGGTGAAATATCTGATTTCCTGGGCAGCATTAACGGCTGCGGCAATGTTTCTTAACCGGACGGTCTGGAGAAAAGCAGTACGTGCCACGGCTGCCGGGGATGCACAGGAGATGTACAGATACCGGAAGGCAAAGAACGGGGAGGCGGTTGTTTCCCAGATTGACTTTTATGAGGACCGCTTTGAAAGCGTGACGAAGATTAAGAAGCGTGCGTTCGAATACGGACAGGTACTGCGCCTGCTGGAGACAGAACGGGGCTTTGGCCTGGTGATTAGGAAGGATAAAGACACAATGGGAAGTCCAAGAGCCCTGATCGGTTTTCCTAAGGAGGCTCTTGTGGAGGGGGATATGGAAGAACTGAAAGAGTTTCTGCTGAAAAGGTGCCAGGGAGCCGGAGGGAAGATTAAGAAATTATAGAATGAGAATAGGGAAAAATGTTGCAGTAACCGGACAAAAGGGATATAATATAATTGGCAAAAATTTGGTTTTGCTTTTTTCATGCTATGAGCGGAACCTATTTAATATGTAAGAAAATGGAGGGCTTGACTATGGGCAACATGGCAACAGAAAGTGCAGCAAGCAGCAGAGTTACCGCTTTACTTGATGCAGGAAGCTTTGTTGAGATTGGCGGGGCGGTTACGGCCAGAACCACGGATTTCAACATGCAGGAAAAAGAGACTCCTGCCGATGGCGTAATCACCGGCTATGGAGTGATTGATGGGAATTTGGTGTATGTGTATAGCCAGGATGTGTCCGTTCTGAACGGGGCGGTCGGCGAGATGCATGCAAAGAAGATTGTGAACATCTATGATATGGCGATGAAGATGGGCGCTCCGGTAATCGGCCTTGTAGACTGTGCAGGGTTAAGGCTTCAGGAGGCAACAGATGCGCTCCATGCATTTGGGAATCTTTATCTGAAACAGACCATGGCTTCCGGGGTAATCCCACAGATTACAGCGATTTTTGGGACATGCGGCGGCGGGCTTTCCGTGATTCCGGCGCTGACAGACTTCACGTTTATGGAAGCTTCCAAGGCGAAGCTGTTCGTGAATTCCCCCAATGCCCTTCCAGGCAATCATGTTTCTAAGCTGGATACCTCTTCTGCGAAGTATCAGAGTGAAGAAGCAGGGCTTGTGGATGATATCGGAACAGAGGAAGAGATTCTGGCCAATATCCGCTCTCTGGTATGTATGATTCCAGGCAATAACGAGGAGAACGGAGCCTACGAAGATTGTACGGACAGCCTGAACCGCCTCTGTGAGGGAATCGAGAATGCATCAGAGGATACGTCCATTGCGCTTTCCATGATTGCGGATGACAATGTATTCTTCGAGACGAAGAGGAATTTTGCGAAGGACATGGTAACGGGATTTATCCGTCTGAACGGAATGACTGTGGGTGCAGCTGCCAACCGTTCCAAGGTTTATAATGAAGAGTCAGAAGTGACGGATCAGTTTGACGGCTCTTTATCTGCAGATGGGGCGAAGAAGGCGGCAGAGTTTGTGAACTTCTGCGATGCATTCAACATTCCGGTTCTGACCCTTACCAATGTGACGGGATTTGCAGCCTCTGAGTACGACGAGAAGAATCTTGCAAGGGAAGCGGCGAAGCTTACCTACGCATTTGCCAATGCCACGGTGCCGAAGGTGAATGTGGTGGTCGGAAAGGCATATGGAAGCGCATATGTTACCATGAACAGCAAGTCTGTGGGCGCAGACATGGTATATGCATGGCCGACGGCAGAGATTGGTATGATGGAAGCAGACCTTGCGGCTAAGATTATGTATGCAGGAGCAGATGCAGACACGCTGAAAGAGAAAACCGCAGAGTACAGGAAACTGCAGTCAAGCCCGTTATCCGCTGCAAGAAGAGGCTATGTGGATACCATGATCGAACCTTCTGAGACGAGAAAATACGTGATCGGGGCATTCGAGATGCTGTTCACGAAGAGAGAAGACCGTCCGATGAAAAAACATGGATCGGTTTAGAGAGGTGAGGCAAAGTGAGGAAAAAAATTAGCTTATTACTCTGTGCGGTCGCTGTCATGCTCTGCTTTACCGCTTGCGGAAGCAGCCAGAAGGATGAGGAGACCGAGTATAACAAGGCGACCATTGAGCAGACCGCAGAGTTTATGATTGAATATTGCACGAATGCTGACCAGAATATGGTCAAAGAGTTCCGCAACATGAAGGAGCTGAATCTGGATTTTCAGCTGATACAGTCTGGGATTCCGATTACGGCCGGGAGTTTTGTGGGTGCGCTGGATTCCTGGGAAGCAGCAGTGGATGAATGCGGAGAGTATGAAAGCCACGGTGACTATGTCCATGAGATTACGAATGACGGGTATCTGTTGTCGGCTGAGGCCAAGTTTAAGGACCGGAAAGCGACCATCAGCTTTATCTTTGATGAGCAGTCTTATATGGAGACCATGACGGTTGACGCAAAGTATTCCGTTGCAGAGATTCTGGCTAAAGCAGGAATGAATACCCTTCTCGGTATGGGAACCGTGTTCGTGGTACTGATTTTTATTTCTTTCCTGATCTCCCGGTTCAAGATCATCCCGACGCTTTTTGGCCCTAAGAAGAAAGAGGAGCCTGTAAGTGCGGCGGCAAGTACAGCTGCAGCTGCACCGGAAGTGACCGTGACACCGGAGACAGACGATACGGAACTGATTGCAGTGATTGCGGCGGCAATCGCAGCGGCAAGGGAAGAGGCTGGTATGGACGAGGCCAGTGCCGGCGGGTTCTTCGTGAGAAGTATCAGACGGCGCCCGTCAAATAAATGGAAAGCATAACAGGAAAAAGGAGGATTATTTGAGATGAAAAATTATACGATTACAGTGAACGGCAATGTATATGATGTTACGGTAGAAGAGAATGGTGCAGGAGCGCCGGCAGCGGCGGCAGCGCCAAGAGCGGCAGCGGCGCCAAAGGCAGCGCCTGCGGCACCGAAAGCGGCGGGAGCAGGCTCTATTGAAGTGAAGGCAGGAGCGGCAGGCAAGGTATTCAAGCTTGAGGCCAACGTAGGACAGAGCGTGAAGAGGGGCGATGCCGTAGTAATTATAGAAGCTATGAAGATGGAGATTCCGGTTGTGGCGCCAGAAGACGGAACGGTGGCAAGTATCAATGTGGCAGTGGGAGATGCGATCGAATCAGGAGCCGTTCTTGCGACATTAAATTAGGATAATCAGTATGGTTATCTGACACGACTGGAGGTTAAAAAATGGAATATATAACAACGACATTGGGAAACCTCGTGCAGCAGACGGCATTTTTCAGTCTTACCTGGCAGAATCTGGTAATGATTGGGGTTGCATGTTTTTTCCTGTATTTAGCAATCAGACATGGATTTGAACCTCTGCTTCTTGTGCCGATTGCATTTGGTATGCTGCTGGTGAATATCTTCCCGGATATCATGCTGCATGCAGAGGATGCTGCAAACGGGACGGGCGGACTGCTCTATTACTTCTATATGCTGGATGAGTGGTCGATTCTGCCGTCTCTTATCTTCCTTGGAGTAGGTGCAATGACAGATTTCGGGCCGCTGATTGCCAATCCGAAGAGCTTTCTTCTGGGTGCGGCAGCGCAGTTCGGTATCTTTGCAGCGTATTTAGGCGCCATGGCAATGGGATTTTCAGATAAGGCGGCGGCAGCGATCTCGATTATCGGCGGTGCGGACGGACCGACTTCGATCTTCCTTGCAGGTAAGCTGTCACAGACGGCAATCATGGGACCGATTGCGGTTGCGGCATATTCATATATGTCTCTGGTGCCGATTATCCAGCCGCCGATTATGAAGCTGATGACGACGGAGAAAGAGCGGAAGATCAAGATGGAGCAGTTAAGGCCGGTTACGAAGCTGGAGAGAATCCTGTTCCCGATTATTGTTACGATTGTAGTCTGTGTGATTCTTCCTACGACGGCTCCGCTGGTTGGTATGCTGATGCTGGGGAATCTGTTCCGTGAGTCTGGCGTGGTAAGACAGCTGACGGAGACGGCGAGCAATGCACTGATGTATATCGTAGTAATTCTGCTTGGTACTTCTGTAGGCGCCACGACGAGCGCAGAGGCATTCCTGAACTGGGATACGCTGAAAATCGTTGCTCTTGGACTGATTGCATTTATGTTCGGAACGGCGGCAGGGGTTCTGTTCGGGAAGATTATGTGTGTTGCCACGGGCGGTAAGGTGAATCCTCTGATTGGTTCTGCGGGCGTATCTGCGGTTCCGATGGCGGCCAGGGTATCCCAGAAGGTGGGTGCGGAGGCTGATCCGACCAACTTCCTTCTGATGCATGCCATGGGACCTAACGTAGCCGGAGTTATCGGTACGGCAGTTGCGGCGGGAACGTTTATGGCGATTTTCGGAGTGATGTAGACATTGAAATATCTTAAAAATTGTATGGAGGATAGAAAATGGCAGAGAAAAAACCAATTAAAATAACAGAAACCATTCTGCGTGATGCGCACCAGTCTCTGATCGCCACACGTATGACAACGGAACAGATGCTTCCGATTGTGGAGAAGATGGACAAGGTGGGATACCATTCCGTAGAGTGCTGGGGTGGTGCGACTTTTGACGCATCCCTTCGTTTCTTAAAAGAAGATCCGTGGGAGCGCCTTCGTAAGTTCCGTGACGGGTTCAAGAATACCAAGCTGCAGATGCTGTTCCGGGGGCAGAACATTCTGGGTTACCGTCCCTATGCAGATGACGTGGTAGAATATTTTGTTCAGAAATCAGTGGCAAACGGAATTGACGTCATCCGTATCTTTGACTGTCTGAACGACCTGCGCAATCTGCAGACAGCGGTTACGGCGGCGGTGAAGGAGAAGGCGGATGCCCAGGTTGCATTGTCTTATACCTTAGGCGATGCCTATACGCTGGAATACTGGGTTGATATTGCAAAGAAGATTGAGGAGATGGGGGCTACATCCATCTGTATCAAGGACATGGCGGGGCTTCTTGTTCCGTATAAGGCAACGGAGCTGGTGGAGGCGCTGAAGTCTGCTACAAGCCTTCCCATCCAGCTTCATACCCACTATACCTCCGGCGTGGCTTCCATGACCTATCTGAAAGCGGTGGAGGCTGGCGTAGACGTCATTGATACGGCCATGTCGCCTTTTGCCCTTGGAACTTCCCAGCCTGCCACTGAGGTTATGGTTGAGACGTTTAAGGGTACGCCTTACGATACCGGATTCGACCAGGGTCTTCTTTCAGAGATTGCGGATCATTTCCGCCCCATTCGTGACCAGGCTCTTGAGAGCGGGCTGCTGAATCCGAAGAATATGGGCGTGAATATCAAGACCTTGCTTTACCAGGTGCCGGGCGGTATGCTGTCCAATCTGACTTCGCAGCTTAAGGAACAGAATGCGGAAGACAAGTATTACGAGGTTCTGGAAGAGGTGCCAAGAGTGCGTAAGGATCTTGGAGAGCCGCCGCTTGTTACGCCTTCCTCACAGATCGTGGGTACCCAGGCCGTATTCAATGTACTGATGGGCGAGCGTTACAAGATGGCAACCAAGGAGACCAAGGATATCTTAAGCGGCAAGTATGGCGCTACGGTAAAACCATTTGACGAAGAGGTGAAGAAGAAGGTTCTTGGCGAGAATCCGGAGGTGATTACCTGCCGTCCGGCAGATCTGATCCCGGATGAGCTGGATACTCTGCGCAAGGAATGCGAGCAGTGGAGCCAGCAGGATGAGGATGTACTTTCTTATGCACTGTTCCCCCAGGTTGCTACAGACTTCTTTAAGTACAGGGAGGCGCAGCAGACGAAGATCGATCAGACTATGGCGGATACGAAGAACGGGAGTTATCCGGTTTAAATAGTTCAAAAAAGCAGGAAGTGTTCATCTGCAGGCGGATAAAATATAGCGGAACAAAAGAGATGGTTTTGTTCCGCTATATTTATTAAATGTTCTAATGACAAAATACTAATTCATAGACTTCTTCCGCCGTTTTATCCGGGTTTTTGCAGATGACATTATAGATGGGGAGAAGTTCATCCGGAACGGTCTCCATCTCATCGGCGATTACGGATAAAGGTTTCTCTTTTGCATACTTTTTTTGGATTAGAGAAATACGTTCTGTTAACCTTGCTGTTTTGTTTTTTTCTTCAGCTTTTTTAACAGCAGCCTCAGCTTTTTTAATAGCATCTTCTGTAGCTTTTTTAACAGCATCTTCAGCTTTTTTAACAGCATCTTCAACAGCTTTATCAACGATTTCCCCAACGATTCTTTTCACATTCTTATCTGTCTCTTCCTTCAGCTTCTTATCGAACTTTTCCTGTACGATTTCCATAAAAATATCACCCATACTATTTACCTCCTTAAAAGTTCTCTGATTTGCACGTATAATCGTATCCATAACAGACTGATACAGATTATTTTTCGTATGCCCCAGATAATCTTCAATCAGCTTCTTTGCATCTTTTGTCTCTTTCAGCTTATCCGTCAGGCTCCTAAGCCAAAGATTTTCTGTCTCGGATAATTGCCGGGTCACGATGATCTGAATCGGGATTAGATCTCCTTCTGCATAGTAGATTCCTTGACCTTCCATCTTTACCTGGTATTTCTTCACAGTTTTTAAATGCCGGATCAGTTTATGCGGATATTTCTCTGACACAAAAGTAAGGGTCAGTTCCTTAGCAGAGATACTGTCCACATATGGTACATCAGCTTTATAAAAGCAGGCATATCCGTAGACTTTATAAAAATCATCGATGTTCAGATAGTCTGTGGGACCTTTATACTCAATATTTCCATTGGCTTTTTTCCTAACTGGTGTTCGTTTTCAAAAATCAGATTGTCCGCATCTTCTTCCAGTTCAATCTGGATGTCGGCATAAAATGCAGGATGCCAATACGTTGCGTCTGGTTCCATAGAAGACCTCCTTATTTATTTGTGGATAGGAGATCTTCGGTTTTCAGAAAATCTCCTGCTTATGTGGGTAAAAGCACGAATTTTCTGAAATGGCAGGAAACCATTCCTGCGTTGATTGGTCATAGATATTACGGAACTGGACGTTCCGGTCTGAACGAACGATAGAAAAAATATGCTTTTATTTAGTATAACATATGGATTCGCAGGAATTCAAGAGAAAATCCGGCGGTTGGAAAAGTCTCTTGAATGTTTTCGGCCCAGGCTATATAATAGTAACGGTGTGAAAGAAATAGAAAGAGGCTTTTGGTTTTATGGGAAGCAAGAATGAGTTGTTGAAGAAGATAGAAGACGGTTATCCGAAGTTCAGTAAGGGACAGAGAAAGCTTGCGGACTTCATTCAGAAGGATTATGACAAGGCGGCGTTTCTGACGGCGGCCAGGATGGGAGAAGAAGTGGGGGTCAGCGAGTCCACGGTGGTGCGGTTCGCCATGGCTCTTGGCTATGAAGGATATCCTGGCTTCCAGAAAGCTCTTGGAGAGATGGTGCGCACAAAGCTGAATTCCATCCAGCGTATGGAAGTAACCTATGGAAGGATCAGCCAGGGTGAGATTCTGGCGACGGTACTGCACTCAGATATTGAGAAGATCAAACTGACCATGGAGGCAATCGACCATGAGACATTTGAAATGGCAGTAGACACCATTCTCAATGCCAGGAAGATCTATGTGGTAGGAATCAGAAGCTGTGCGCCCCTTGCCAGTTTCCTCTGCTTTTATCTGAACCTGGTGTGCGATGATGTGGTTGCGGTAAATACCAGCAGCCCCAGTGAGATTTTCGAGCAGATGCTGAGAATCAATGAAGAAGATGCCATTATCGGAATCAGTTTTCCCAGGTATTCCATGCGTACGCTGAAAGCGCTGGAATATGCCAGTAACCGGAAGGCAAAAGTGATCACCCTGACGGACAGTGTCCATTCACCCATGACCCTGTACTCCTCCTGTAACCTGATTGCAAGGAGCGACATGGCTTCGATCGTGGATTCCCTGGTTGCTCCTCTTAGCGTGGTCAATGCGCTGGTAGTGGCGCTGTGCATGAAGAAGCAGAGAGAAGTGATTACGACCCTTGAGACTCTGGAAGAGATCTGGGATGAGTACCAGGTGTATAATAAGGACGAACTGAATATGGTGGGCGAGAAGGTGGAGATGTCGGGCATACAGGCGGAAACCGAGGATGGTCAGATGGAGGGATCCGGCTCACGGGTGGAAGAAGACGGCGTGCCGGATGTGCAGATGGAGAAATCCGGTTCACAGGCGGAAGCGGATGACGTGCCGGATGAGCGGATGGAGAAATCCGGCATACAGGCGGAAGCGGATGACGTGCCGGATGAGCAGATGGAAAGTTCCGGCTTGCGGGCGCACAGGAATGAGAGGGAGAAAGAATGAGCAGAGTTCTGGTAGCAGGAGGCGGTGCGGCGGGAATGTTTGCCGCAATTACGGCGGCGAGGAACGGCCATGATGTCTGCCTGCTGGAAAAGAATGAGAAGTTAGGAAAGAAGCTGTTTATTACAGGAAAAGGAAGATGCAATATTACGAATGCCTGTGACATGGAGACATTGTCGGCTTCGGTAGTCAGTAATTCCAGGTTTCTGTACAGCAGTTTCTATGGATTTACGAACCAGGATGCCATCCGTTTTTTTGAGGAACTGGGGGTAAAGACGAAAACGGAGCGGGGAGAGCGGGTATTTCCGGAGTCAGATCATTCTTCGGATGTAATCAGGGCCATGGAACGGGAACTGAACCGCCTTCATGTGAAGATCAGGCTTCATACAGAGGTTGAAAAGATACTGGCCGAAAACGGGCAGTTTGTGAAGGTGAAGCTTGCAGACGGGGAAATGGCAGCGGGAGATGCCTGTATTGTGGCCACGGGCGGATTGTCCTACCAGTCTACCGGTTCCACAGGAGACGGATACCGGTTTGCCCGTGAATGCGGACATTCGATTGTCCCGTGCAGGCCGTCTCTTGTGCCAATGGAAGTGAAAGAAGAATGGATCCGCAGACTGATGGGGCTTTCCCTGCGGAATGTAACGGTGTCTGTCTATCAGGGGAAAAAGCGGCTGTTCCAGGAGTTCGGCGAAATGCTTTTCACCCATTACGGAGTCAGCGGACCTCTGATCATCAGCGCCAGCAGTTATGTGGGACCGGCCTTGAAAGACCGGGATCTTCGTCTTGAGATTGATCTGAAACCGGCTCTTAACGAGGAGCAGATGGATCTGCGGGTACGGAGAGATTTTGAAGAGAACCATAACCGTCAGTTCAAAAATGCGCTTGGAAAATTGTTCCCTTCCAAATTGATTCCGGTTATGGTAGAATTAAGCGGGATTGACCCGGAGAAAAAGGTCAATGTCATATCCAGGGAAGAAAGAAGAAGATTCGTGCATTTCATCAAACATCTGCCAATGACGGTGACTGGTCTGCGGGATTTTAACGAGGCGATTATCACCCGGGGAGGTGTTCAGACGAAAGAAGTGGATCCGGGCACCATGGAGTCGAAGTATGTCAGAGGACTGTATTTTGCAGGAGAGGTGCTGGATCTGGACGCACTGACCGGCGGGTTTAACCTGCAGATTGCATGGTCTACGGCGTATGCGGCGGGAAGCAGTATTCCTGCTTTGTAATGGGCGGGCGTTCCATGCCGGGCAGGAATCAGAGAAATGGAAGGGTAATCAGACGATATGTCAGAACAGGAGAGAATGAAGATGGGATATAATGTAGCAATTGACGGGCCGGCAGGTGCGGGAAAGAGTACGATTGCAAAGCTGGTGGCAGAAAAAAAGGGATATATATATGTAGATACAGGAGCCATGTACCGGGGGCTTGCCATACATTTCCTTGACAGTGGAATCCGGGCAGAGGAGACGGAGAAGGTAATCGCTGCCTGCCAGGATGCGGATGTCAGTATCCGTTATGAGAACGGAATGCAGCAGGTGTACCTGAATGGTACGAATATTACGGAGAGGCTTCGTGACGAGGCTGTGGGGCAGATGACTTCCAAGTGTTCCGTGATTCCGCAGGTCCGTGAGAAACTTCTGGATCTCCAGCGGGACCTTGCCAGAACCCAGGATGTGATCATGGACGGAAGAGACATCGGGACCTGCGTACTTCCTGATGCAGACGTTAAAGTCTATCTGACTGCCAGCGTAGAGACCCGTGCGAAACGCCGCTACGATGAACTGACCGCCAAAGGGGAGCAGTGTGACTTTGACGAGATTGCAAAGGATATTCAGGAACGGGACGAGCGTGACATGAACCGTGCCACTGCGCCTCTGAAGAAAGCAGAGGATGCGGTTCTGGTGGACAGTTCAGATATGACGATTGACGAAGTGGTCAGGACCATTGCCGGACTCTGCCGATAAAACGGACTGCAGCATAAAGGAGGAAGCATGCACATTGAATTAGCGAAAACAGCCGGTTTCTGCTTTGGTGTAAAACGTGCGGTAGAGACGGTTTATGAACAGATCAGATGCCATGAGGACCGGAAGATTTATACATACGGCCCGATTATTCATAATGAGGAGGTCATCAAAGATTTAAGGAAGCAGGGAGTCCAGGTCCTTCATTCAGAGGAAGACATTCAGAAGATTGAAGACGGAGTCGTGGTCATCCGGTCCCATGGGGTATCCAGGCGCATTTATGATCTGCTGGAAGAAAAGAATCTTACCTGTATTGATGCCACCTGTCCGTTTGTGAAGAAGATCCACAGGATTGTTGACGAAGAAAGCCGGAAAGGCTCTTATATTGTCATCATTGGCAACGGCAGCCACCCAGAGGTGGAAGGGATCCGGGGATGGGCCGGGGAACAGGCGAGCGTGATCCAGACGGCAGAGGAAGCAGAGCGTTTTCAGGTGCCGGAAACAGGCCGGAAGGTATGCATTGTGGCCCAGACGACATTTAATTACAATAAATTCAAAGATTTAGTTGAAATTATTGATAAAAAGGGTTATGATATAATTGTTTTAAATACGATCTGCAATGCGACAAAAGAACGCCAGGAAGAAGCGTGCCGGATTGCAGGAAGAGTAGATGCTATGGTGGTAATAGGGGACAGGCGTAGTTCGAATACTCAGAAGTTATTTGAAATATGTAAGAACGAATGTTTGAATACGTACTATATACAGACACTTGACGATTTGGATATGAATCAATTAAGGTCCGTGGAAACAGTAGGTATTACAGCAGGGGCATCCACGCCCAATATTATAATTGAGGAGGTTCAAAGATTATGTCAGAATTAACTTTTGAACAAATGTTGGAAGAGTCATTCAAGACAATAAGAAATGGAGAGGTTGTAGATGGTACTGTCATCGATGTGAAGCCCGATGAAATCATCTTGAATATAGGTTACAAGGCTGACGGCATCATCACAAGAAGCGAGTACACGAACGAGACGAATGCAGACCTGACTACCATGGTGTCAGTGGGGGATGCCATGACTGCAAAGGTCTTGAAGGTTAATGATGGCGAAGGTCAGGTGTTGCTGACGTATAAGAGGCTTGCAGCAGAGAAGGGCAACGAGAGACTGAGGGAAGCATTTGAGAACCACGAGGTTCTGAAGGCTCCGGTAGCGCAGATTCTCGGAGGCGGATTAAGCGTGATTGTTGATGAGGCAAGGGTATTTATCCCTGCAAGCCTGGTATCCGATACTTACGAAAAAGATCTGAATAAGTACCAGGGACAGGAGATTGAGTTCGTTATCAGCGAGTTTAATCCAAGAAGAAACCGTGTCATCGGCGACAGAAGGCAGCTTCTGGTTGCAGAGCGCGCAGAGAAGCAGAGAGAACTGTTTGCAAGAATCCAGCCGGGTGACCGGATGGAAGGTACTGTTAAGAATGTAACGGACTTCGGTGCATTTATCGATCTTGGCGGCGTTGACGGACTGCTTCATATTTCTGAGATGTCCTGGGGACGTGTTGAGAATCCGAAGAAGGTATTTAAGGTTGGCGAGAAGAAAGAAGTCATGATTAAAGAGATTCATGATACCAAGATTGCGCTCAGCCTGAAGTTCCCGGAGAGCAATCCATGGGCGAACGCTGAGGATCATTTTGCAGTAGGTACGGTGATTGAGGGAAGAGTGGCAAGAATGACAGACTTCGGTGCATTTATCGAACTGGCGCCGGGAGTGGATGCGCTGCTTCATGTTTCCCAGATCTCAAGGGCACATGTGGATAAGCCGTCAGACGTGTTATCCGTTGGCCAGGAGATTACGGCAAGGATTGTGGATCTGAATGTGGCAGAGAAGAAGATCAGTCTCAGCATGAAGGTGCTGGAGAACTCTTCGGATGCTGCCCAGGCAGGTAATTCTGAAGAATAGAAAGCGGATGAATCAGTGATCAGTGGAGGACAGAGGTCTTTTGTAAAGGCTTTTGTCCTTTTTTGCCGTTGTGCGGGAAAACGCAGAAGTCCGGCGGCAGGAGAAGCAGATGGCTGGCAAATCACATGCGGCTGTAATGTGATATGAATGCCCGGAAGTCTGGCTGTCAGATCCGTTAAAAAATCGACAAGATGTTCGTGGAAATATACAAGGAAATACTGGAATCTACTAGATAAACAGGGGATTTTGTTGTATAGTATACTAAGAGAAAAAAGGAAGGAAGGATAAAGGGATGGCATTGTTAACATTTAAAGGTGGAATCCACCCGGACGACGGTAAGAGCCTGGCAAAAGATAAGGCCATTGTCGAAGTAAAACCCAAAGGGGATCTGGTGTACCCGGTGTCTCAGCACATTGGCGCTCCGGCGAACCCTGTTGTTGCAGTTGGCGACCGTGTCCTGAAGGGACAGATGATAGCGGAAGCCGGAGGGTTTGTGTCTGCTCCGGTCTATGCATCGGTGTCAGGAAAGGTGAAAGCGATTGCGCCCCATCTGAACCCGACCGGGGGAACGGTGAACAGTATCGTGATCGAGAACGACGGCGAGTATGAAGAGGTTGAGTATCCGGCTGTCAGGCCATGGGAAGAGATGACGAAAGAAGAGATACTGAACACGATCGGCACGGCCGGAGTCGTAGGTATGGGAGGTGCAGGTTTCCCGACCCGGGTAAAGCTGTCACCGAAGGAACCGGATAAGATTGACTATATTATCGCAAACTGTGCGGAATGTGAACCATACATTACGGCAGATTACAGGTGTATGCTGGAAATACCGGAGAAGCTGGTAGGCGGCATGAAGATTATCCTTAAGCTCTTTGACAATGCAAAGGGTATATTTGGGGTAGAGGATAACAAGCCGGACTGTATCGAGAAGTTAAAAGAACTGACCAGGGATGAACCAAGGATGGAAGTGCTTGCGCTGAAGACGAAGTACCCCCAGGGCGGTGAGCGTCAGCTGATCTATGCCACTACGGGGAGGGCGATCAATTCTGCCATGCTTCCGGCAGACGCAGGATGCGTGGTGGACAATGTTGCCACGATTATCAGTATCTATGAGGCAGTGGCAGAAGGCAGGCCGTCCATGGAGCGTGTGACCACGGTCAGCGGCGATGCCGTGAATGAGCCGGGGAATTTCCGTGTTCCTTTCGGACTGAACCAGGCGGAACTGATTGATGCGGCGGGCGGATATAAGAGCGAGCCCGAGAAGGTGATCTCCGGCGGTCCTATGATGGGATTCTCCATGTTTTCTCTGGATGTGCCGATTACGAAGACATCTTCTTCTATCCTCTGTCTTACGAAGGACGAAGTTGCAAAATATGAGCCGACGGCGTGTATTAACTGCGGACGCTGTGTGGATGCCTGTCCCAGCCGTCTGATTCCGTCAAGGCTTGCCGATTACGCAGAGCACCATGACGAGGCGGCATTTACAAAGCATGAAGGCCTGGAATGTATGGAATGCGGTTCCTGCAGTTTTGTGTGCCCGGCCAAGCGGCCTCTGAAGCAGGCAATCGGTTCTATGAGAAAGATTGCGCTGGCGAACCGTAAGAAGAAGTAGAGAAAGAATACTCTGCCAGGCCGGATCCGGTATCTCTGATCCGGATCAATGGATATGCCTGGTGAGGATAAGAAATGAAAAGAGAGGAAGAGGTGAACAAACGTGAGTGAGAACAAGTTAAAAATGTCATCTTCACCACACATTCGTTCCAAAGTTACTTCAAGCAATATCATGCTCTATGTGACGATTGCATTGCTGCCGGCTTCTGCTTTCGGTGTATGGAACTTTGGATTGTCGGCCCTTGTGATGCTGGTCTGTACGACGGCATCTGCGGTTCTGACGGAATACATATATGAGAAATTAATGCATAAGAAGATTACGATCAATGATTACAGTGCGGTCGTGACCGGACTTCTGCTGGGACTGAATATGCCTCCCACCGCACCGTGGTGGATGGGCGTGATCGGCGGTATCTTTGCGATTCTGATCGTGAAGCAGCTCTTCGGCGGTCTGGGACAGAACTTCATGAACCCGGCCCTTGGAGCAAGATGTTTCCTGCTGATTTCATTTACCAGCCAGATGACCACATTCGTCTATGACGGTGTGACGGGACCGACTCCGCTGGCGCAGTTAAAGAGCGGCGAGATGGTTGACAGCATGAGTATGCTGATCGGGCGGATTCCGGGAACCATCGGTGAGACATCTGTGATTGCGGTTATTATCGGTGCGATTTTCCTGATTCTGATGGGAATTATTGATCTTCGGATTCCAGGAACCTATATTGCGACTTTCGTGGTATTTATCGGTATTTTCGGACATTTTGCCAATCCGGAGGTGGGATTCTTTGATCCCCAGTATATTACCGCACATCTTTGCGGCGGCGGCCTGATGCTGGGTGCATGGTTCATGGCAACCGACTATGTAACCTCACCGATCACCAAGAAGGGCCAGATTGTCTATGGTATGCTGCTTGGTATTCTGACTGGTCTGTTCCGTCTCTTCGGCGGTTCGGCGGAAGGTGTATCTTATGCGATCATCATCAGTAACCTTATCGTTCCGTTGATCGAAAGGGTTACTCTTCCAAAACCATTTGGTAAAGGAGGAGAGAAATAATGAATAAAATAGTAAAGAATACATTGATTCTGACAGTGATTACGCTGGTTGCGGGCCTTGGCCTGGGGCTGGTCTACGAGGTCACGAAGGCTCCCATTGCCCAGGCCCAGGAGACTGCCAAGAAAGAGGCGTGGCAGAAGGTATTTCCGGATGCGGACATTAACGATTTTGAACAGATCGACCTTGACCAGGCGGCGGCAGATCAGGCCATTGCCGATATGGGGGTCAACGGCACCATTGATGAGGCGTGTACCGTAGGTGATATGGGGTATGTTGTCACTGCCACGGATAAGGACGGATTCGGCGGCAGCATTCAGGTTACGGTAGGAATTACCAGTGACGGCACCGTGAACGGTGTGTCTATCCTGTCCATCAGTGAGACGGCGGGTCTTGGAATGAAAGCGACGGAACCCGCATTCTATGGACAGTATGAAGGAAAACAGACAGAGAAGTTTGTGGTATCCACGGATGGCGGGGACGGAGAACCCATCGATGCATTAAGCGGGGCAACCATTACGTCAAGATCCGTGACGGGTGCAGTCAATGCGGCGCTTGGATATTATCAGGCTGCATTTCAATAGGAGGTAGAAAGATGAATAATTGTACCGAAAGAATCTATAACGGTCTGGTCAAAGAAAACCCTACCTTCGTTCTGATGTTGGGTATGTGTCCGACCCTGGCGGTAACCACATCCGCCATTAACGGCGTAGGTATGGGCCTGTCTACAACGGTCGTGCTTGTGCTGTCGAATATGCTGATTTCCATGCTGCGCAAGATTATTCCGGATTCTGTCAGAATGCCGGCGTTCATCGTAGTCGTGGCTTCATTTGTAACCATTGTACAGTTCCTGCTGGAAGGTTTTGTTCCGAGCCTGTATGCTTCGCTTGGTCTTTACATTCCGCTGATCGTGGTTAACTGTATCATCCTTGGCCGTGCAGAGAGTTATGCGTCTAAGAATCCGGTTCTGCCGTCTATCTTTGATGGTGTGGGCATGGGACTTGGATTTACCGTGGGTCTGACTGCCATCGGTATCGTGCGTGAGGTGATTGGTACGGGAGCTATCTTCGGACAGCAGATTCTTCCGCTGGCAGATGCTGCGGCAGGAAAAGGCGGCTATGTGCCGGTGACAATCTTTATCCTTCCGCCGGGAGCTTTCCTGGTGCTGGCTTTCCTGGTGGCGCTGCAGAACAAGGTAAGGAACAATGCGGCGAAGAAGGGCAAGAAGGTTGTGGAATCGGCAGGATGCGGGGAAGGCTGTGCTTCCTGCGGCAATGGTGCCTGCAGCGGTAAAGTTTTCCCGACAGGAAATGAAAAGTAGGAGGGGTACATAGATGAAAGAATTATTGATTATTGCAATCGGATCTGCTCTTGTGAATAACGTTGTACTCAGCCAGTTCTTAGGGATATGTCCGTTTCTCGGCGTATCTAAGAAGGTGGATACCGCGGCAGGTATGGGCGGAGCCGTAGTATTCGTTATTACGATAGCATCTTTAGTTACCAGTTTGATCTATAAGTTTATCCTGATGCCGTTAGGATTTGAATACCTGCAGACTATCGTATTCATCCTGATTATCGCGGCGTTGGTTCAGTTCGTGGAGATGTTTCTTAAGAAAGCGATGCCGCCGCTTTACAATGCGCTTGGTGTGTAT
>CAJULU010000023.1:55990-59878 GCA_910587575.1 uncultured Dorea sp. | reverse complement strand
GCAAATGCTGTCATGCTCATACCCAGGCAAAGAGCGCCTGCAGTAATTAAAGCAACTAATTTTTTTAATTTCATTCCTTATTACTCCTTTCTTATTCTGTTACTTTGTGTGATTATATATTAAAGCCTTATATGCCTTAATATCAAAACATAAATATTATTACTGTTCCCGTGTCGCATTCACCAGCCACCTTTCATTCGGCGATGTAGCGATACAGGTTGACAATGTAATGATCCCGGTTTCCTGTGTTACGTTCACATCCATGTTGACATGTCCATTAATGGAACTCCTCAGCTCATCCAGGTACTTCTGGAAGTCATCCGGATAAGAAAAATTGTAACTTTCCATCAGATACCGGTCGTCAAAAGTGACTGTCGCAAACACTCTATACTTCAAAGTCTGATTTGTCGTATAGATCTGCCTGGTATTTTTGACTATTTTTAAAGGTTATCAGAAAAAATTAAGAATACAAAAGTTGCCACAAGCCGAATTTAGGAGTATAATGAACAACGTGGATAAGGGTATATTGTCGGCAGATGCGGAGCGGGAGACGGATTTGTCGGTATCGGTAATAAGCAAGGGGAAGGATCACTCATGAATGCAAGTAGAAGGATAAAGGCACGTAAGCGGCAAAGGCAGGTGCAGCGTCAGATATTTCTGCTTAGCTGGCTGCTGGTCTTTTTGATCGTGGTACTGTTCTGCTGTCACGCACAGAAGCGGGAGGAAGAGCTTCTGGCAAAGCAGGTTGTAAAGGCTGAGAGTTCCAGGAAAGCAAGTAAAAAGACGGCAGAGATTGAGACGGACGTACAGAAACTGAAGCGAATCAAGGAAGAGGCCGTTAAAAACGGGTATCCGGCAGACGTCATAGAGTTACTGGATAAGAATCCCGAGACGATGGATTTTGTAGAGCACTATGCGGACAAGAAGGATGAACCCAGTGCAGAGACCATAGGGGACGATCTTCAGAAGGGAAAGATCCCCAATCTGTATCAGTATGACGAGCGATGGGGTTATGCCCCATATGGGACGAGTATTGTAGCGGTCAGCGGCTGCGGGCCGACCTGTATGGCGATGGTTGCCTCAGGCCTTACCGGGGATGCCACTATTACGCCGGCAAAGGTAGCTGCATATGGAGCCGAGAATTATTATGTAGATGAGAATAATGATACCTACTGGAATTTTATGAAAGAGGCCGGAGAGAACTGGAATCTGTCCTGTTATGATGCACAGCTGACGGAAGAGCAGGTAAGGGATGAACTGATGGAGGGCAAGCCGATTATCTGCAGTATGA
Source organism: uncultured Dorea sp. (assembly GCA_910587575.1). GTDB lineage: Bacteria > Bacillota > Clostridia > Lachnospirales > Lachnospiraceae > Sporofaciens. The sequence continues at coordinate 58,587 of CAJULU010000023.1, read as the reverse complement.
GTCCTGGAGACTTTACACAGAACGGTCATTTTATTGTATTGACCGGGTATGATAACGGAACGGTCAGGGTGAACGATCCCTTCAGTAAGGAGCGAAGCAGCAAAGACTGGGTTTATGCTGATATTGCGGGTCAGATCCGGGCGATGTGGGTGTATAGTATAGAAGATCAGCAGTGATGTGTGATTGAATTTTATGAGAAATTTGATGAAATTTGATGGTGTTGTACTGGACAAGCGGGACGGGTATGTGTTATGATATGTACCGAGGCTTTGTGAATACTCTTTACTTGGTATCAGGTAGAGAGTATTTTTTATGTACAGTGGTGGACTATCGTCCGATATGTGTGCCCTTGGGTATACCTTACTGGACGAAGTCCACCGGCCCGCAGGGCATGAATTAAGGAGTGCCCTTGGGTATACCTTACTGGACGAAGTCCACCGGCCCGCAGGGCATGAATTAAGGAGTGCCCTTGGGTATAAATATTAGGAAGGATGTTTATATGGATGAAGTAAGATTCGAAGAATTAGGACTGCGCCCGGAGATTATGCGGGCGGTTAAAAAGATGGGATTTGAGGAGGCTTCTCCTATTCAGGCAAAGGCAATTCCTGTCATGATGTCGGGATGTGATCTGATCGGGCAGGCACAGACCGGTACAGGTAAGACGGCTGCTTTCGGAATTCCCCTTTTAGAGAAGATTGACCCTAAAAATAAGAAACTGCAGGCGATTGTACTGTGTCCGACCAGGGAACTTGCAATCCAGGTGGCAGAGGAGATCCGTCATCTGGCTTATTATATGCATGGTATCAAGGTGCTGCCGATTTACGGCGGACAGGAGATTGTGAAGCAGATCCGCTCTTTAAAAGGCGGGATCCAGCTGATTATCGGAACGCCGGGGCGGGTAATGGACCATATGCGCCGCAGGACGATAAAAATGGAACATCTCCATACGGTTGTACTGGACGAAGCGGACGAGATGCTGAATATGGGTTTCCGGGAGGATATTGAGACGATTCTGGAAGAAGTACCAGAAGACCGGCAGACAGTGCTGTTTTCTGCGACTATGCCAAAGCCGATTCTGGAAATCACAAAAAAATACCAGGATCATGCAGAAATGATTAAGGTGACCAAGAAAGAACTTACGGTTCCCAATATTGAACAGTTTTACTATGAAGTAAAGCCGAAGAACAAGGAAGAAGTGCTTTCAAGAATTCTGGACATTTACAATCCGAAACTTTCTGTTGTTTTCTGTAATACGAAGAAACAGGTGGATCTTCTGGTGAACGGGCTTCTGGGCAGGGGATATTTTGCGGCAGGACTTCACGGAGATATGAAGCAGGCCCAGAGAGACCGGGTTATGGAAGGATTCCGTAAGGGGAAGACGGATATCCTGGTGGCTACGGATGTTGCCGCACGAGGGATAGATGTGGAGGAAGTGGAGGCTGTTTTTAATTATGATCTGCCTCAGGATGATGAATATTACGTCCATCGTATCGGGAGAACCGGACGGGCGGGACGAGTGGGACGTTCCTTCTCTTTCGTATCCGGCAGGGAGGTCTACAAGCTGAAGGAAATACAGCGGTACTGTAAGACAAAGATTTATGCACAGAAGGTGCCCTCTCTGAATGATGTGGCGAATACCAAGATTGAGAAACTGATGGATACGGTGAACCGCATGATCGAGGAAGAGGATCTGACCACTTATCTGCAGATGGTTCAGTCGGAGGTCAATGATTCTGATTATACCAGTATGGATATTGCGGCTGCACTGCTGAAATTATGTGCAGGCGGGAAAGAAGAGACGGAAGAAGCATTTGCCGATACCGGTGCAGAAGAGCCGGGCATGGTGAGGCTGTTTATCAATATCGGAAAGAAGGACAGGGCGAAGCCGGGAGATATTTTAGGTGCGCTGGCAGGAGAGAGCGGAATCCCCGGGAAGGTAGTCGGGACGATTGATATGTATGATAAATACACGTTTGTAGAGGTTCCGACAGAGTATGCCCGGGAGATTATTAATTCTGTAAATCATACGAAAATTAAAGGGAAATCTGTAGCCGTGGAACCGGCGAACCAGAAATAGGGACAGAGTATTAAGAAATGCGGTCTTCCTGTCATTGAACGGATGTTCTGTAAGATAATGGTTAAATATGACAGAAAGACAGCATTTTCCAGGAAAATCCGATGGCCTGGTTCATCCCTTATCTGTATGGGTCAGGCGCAGAAAATTACGGAGACATCAGTCGATAAATTTTACTGCGGTTCCGTATGCCAGAACTTCGGCGGCCCCCTGTACAATAGAACTGGAAGCATAGCGGATATTAACGACTGCGTCTGCGCCCATGGCCTGTGCGTCCTCGGCCATACGCTTGGTTGCGATGGCCCTGGCCTCGTTCATCATGTCAGTGTAAGAGGTAAGTTCTCCGCCTACCAGGGTGCGGAAGCTGTTCATAATATCTTTGCCCAGGTGTACGGACTGGATCATGGTGCCGCGCACCATACCGATCATTTCAAATTTTTTTCCTGTGATGTAATCTGTGTTTACTAATAACATTTTTTATCCTCCTCGTTTGTTGCTTATAATGCTGTCTGTTCAAGAAAAA
>CAJULU010000023.1:49455-55980 GCA_910587575.1 uncultured Dorea sp. | reverse complement strand
CTCCTGATCTGTGTGAAATGAAACTTGAATTATATTTGAAACTGCAGACGGATCATCCTACAGATTCAAAACGTCCTTGATGGTGTAGAAGCCAGGTCTTTTGTCCGCAAGGAATGCGGCGCAGTCGCATGCACCTCTGGCAAAGCATTCCCAGTTGTAGGAATGATGAGTAATTTCCAGCCGTTCGCCCATGCCGCCGAAGAAAACGGTGTGGCTGCTGGGGATGTTTCCTGCCCGCAGGGAATGGTAGCCGATGGTTCCAGGTCTGCGCTGCGCTGTACCTTCCCGTCCATAGACGGCAATCTCGTCCAGTTCTTTCCCAAGTGCATGAGCCATGATTTCTCCCATCTCCCGGGCAGTTCCGCTGGGGGCGTCCTTTTTCCACTGGTCATGCATTTCGAGGATCTCGATATCAATCTCATCTTTCAGTGCCGAAGTGACCAGTTCCAACAGCCTGTTCATGATATTGACCAGTCTGGATGTGTTGGCTGCGTAGAGCACGGGGATTTTTTCTGCAGCATTCTGAAACCGCAGCATTTCCTCCTGGCTAAAGCCGGTGGTTCCGCATACCAGCGCTTTCTTGTGGGCAACGGCAAGATCAAGGACTTCCATCGCCGTTTCCTTTGTGGAAAAGTCGATGATTACATCGCCAAGATCAATCACACTTTCAAGATCATCTGTTACCGGAATGCCGAGTTCGGAGCCTGTCATGGCGACAGAACCCAGATCCTGTCCGATGTAGCTGCGTCCTCTGGGGGCAATTCCGGCAACCAGTTTCATATCGTCACGGGAAGCTGCCGCCGCTGTGATCAGCCGGCCCATCTTGCCCCGAGGACCGATTACGATTACTTGCATTTATTAAACTCCTTTCATGATATTGAGGTTATCTGGATAGAACTGATTATATTTTATCATAAAATTGAAAATAATGCTTGCATTATTGGGAGAGATTCGGTAAAATAATGATATCGGGGTATGGCTCAGTTTGGTTAGAGCGCACGGCTGGGGGCCGTGAGGTCGCAGGTTCGAATCCTGTTACCCCGATTTTTTTATTTAAAGATTTTAAACGTTATTTCTACATATTTTCTGTAATAAAGCACATATTATGTTAGGAACAGGTTCTGTTTATCCCAATATAGTAATATTACAGGAGGCTGAATGTAGTAAATGGAAAAAGAGGAAGCGGGAGCTTCTGTTTCTGCAGATGACAAGGAGGTCGATTCTATGCCAACGATTGGACAGGTCGAGTATGAGAGAGTTGCCTATGTAAAGGGAATGGAAGAATATTTGAAGAAATTGAATTCCATGCCTGACAAAGAGGCAATGGAAAAATCAAGGGTAAGCTTGGAGGGGGCTGGCATTCTGCAGGAAGATGGAGAATTTACGGAGAGATATCGGTATAGCAGGGCATATACTATGCAGAAGGAATAAGAGATGTACAGCAATCTGCCAAATTTAATGATTGGATTCCATGGCTGTGACTTAGCTACATACGAAAATGTATTATATAAGCATGAGAGATTAAGGGCAAGCCATAATTCTTATGATTGGTTAGGCAGCGGGATTTATTTTTGGGAAAATAGTCTGGATAGAGCTGAAGAATGGGCAGTATCTTATTGCAATCGGTATAATAAGCGAAATCCGGATGAGAAGCCTAAAGAACCTGCGGTGATTGGAGCAGTTTTAAGTCTTGGACATTGTCTGGATCTGACGGATTATGGCAGTTCGCATATTTTGAAGGCTGGATATGAGATATTAAAGAGAGAATTAACTACGCTAGGAAAAACATTACCGGTGAATCGTGGAATGAAGGGGAAAAGAGATGTTCTGTTAAGGGAATTGGATTGTGCTGTGATTGAACGAATCCATCAGTATAATCGGGAAAATAATTTAAGACCATATGATAGTGTACGAGGAGTGTTTATTGAAGGAAATCCAGTATATGATAATTCGGAAATTATGGAAAAAACACATACGCAGCTATGTATCATAAATCCGAATTGTATAAAGGGATATTTTAAACCATTAACTCCGGATAATAAATAGAGTATGATTTGAAAAGTTTGAATTTACCCCGACTTGAGTAAGAGGCGTGATTCCTAAATTGGAGGAAACGCCTTTTTTTCAATGTAGCAAGGTATCTGGCGGTTAGAATGTTTCGTACATCTAAGTACGAAAAAACATTGAATGACGATGGACGGCGATGTCTGCGCCCCGTATATGGCGACGGTTCTGGAATGTCTGCTTTATCAAACGGGAGTGATTTTAAAGATGGTTGATGGTATACAATATCAAATGTGGAATAGATAGATACTGTTAAATGAATACGAGTATATTGTATTTAGAAAAAAGTAATGATTCAGAGATACACGAGGAAATTCATATGGAAGTTGTAAGAAAATATGTTGATGCAAGCAGTTTGATGACGATTATGAAATTACCGGATAATTTTAAAAATCAGAAATTAGAGGTTATTATCCTTCCAACAGAAGAAAAAGAATCTGTAGAAAAAAAGGAGAATGTGAAAGATATCGTTCAGTCGTTAGTCGGCGCAATTCCATATACAGATAAAACATTGTCTGAATTACGGGACAAATGACAGGCTAAGGATTATGGAGACCGTGTTACCTGTTGAGATAACCAAAGCTGCAGATTGTACGAATCCAGAGTACCAAGCGTTACCAACACCCACTAATGCGGAAAACCATTGCAGATATGGAGAGATTGGAGAAAACATTTGACAAAACGGAGATTGTAGTTAATAATTAGAATTAGGATGGAAAGTCGGGGCGGACAGTCTAAAGATTCCGAAGAAATTACGGCGACGAATCGGCGACTGGAAAAGAAAAGAACCCTTGAAAAGAATTGAAGCAACGTCAATCCCCTTGCGCAAACGGGCGATTTGCAAGGTATTTGAAACAAGTCAAGGTGTTCGAATCTTGTTACCCCGACTGAGTAAGAGGCGTGATTCCTGAATTGGCGGAAACGCCTCTTTTTAGATTAAAAAACACCTATAAAAAGTAATATTAGTATTGTATAATAGTAACAGATATATTTAGAGGTGATTGTATGTGTGATGTTAAAAAATTTGAAAAAATATATGAGGAAATAAAATTTCTTCAACCAGAAGATACATTGCAGCTTGTTTTGGAGGCTGAAACAGAAGAGCAAAGAGATTTTTATGAAATGGTAGGTAATTTTTTGCTACAAAGAAAGCAAAGGCAGGTAATAGAAAGGAAGCTGTTTTAGTGAAAAAATATGTCTTGATAGCAGGAGTGAATGGTGCAGGAAAATCGACTTTATATCAGACATTACCCAATCTGCAGAATATGCCAAGAGTAAATACAGACGAAATTTTAAAAGAATTTGGAGACTGGAGAAATGCAGTAGACGTTATGAGGGCTGGAAAAGTTGCAGTGAAGCGTATTGCCCAATATTTAAATGAAGAAATTACATTTAATCAAGAAACTACGTTATGTGGGAAGTCCATCCTGAATAATATTGATAAGGCAAAGAAAAAAGGATATTTTATAGAACTACATTATGTTGGAGTTGAAAGTGTAGATATTGCAAAGAGAAGAGTATTGGAACGTGTGCAAGAAGGGGGACATGGGATACCAGAAAAGGATATTGAAAAAGGATATATAGATACACTTTATAATTTAAAGATTGTCTTGCCTAAATGTGATTTTGTAGCGTTTTATGATAATACTGTGGAATTTGAAAGATTTGCAATTTATAAAAATGGGAAATCGGTAAGGATGGCCCGTAAAGTACCTAAGTGGTTTGAAGGGATATTCTAAAGATGAATAAGCAGTAGCAGGGTCAATTTGATAGGAAGGGGATTCTTTATGTCGGAACGCGCTATCTTAAGTGAACGGTTAGAGGAACAGTTGAAAGCTATAGAGTGGGCAAAAGAGGAACAGGAAAGATTGTTGAAAGAGAAGGGAGAACGTTTATCAAAGGAACTTATGGAGAAAATGACACCGTTTATTTTGAATCAGCAAAAGCAGAGTCCAAGTAAATGACGGGCTGACAGTCCAAGGGTTAAATTGTTCATTATGCCGGATGGGACTGTGTACAGGAGGGTGTGTGTGAACTGTCAATGACGAGTATGGGTGGTCACAGCACAATCCAGAGTACCAAGCGTTACCAATATCCATTAATGCAGAAAACTATTGCAGATATGGAGAGTTATGGAGGTATTGGAAAAAACATTTGACAAGACGGAGATTGTAGTTAAAAATTAGAATTAGGATGAAAAAGTGGGGGCTGACAGGGTAAGGATTACGAGGATTTTGCGGCGACGAATCGGCGACTGCAAAAGAAAAGAACCCTTGAAAAGTCGTGCGGCGATCTCAATCCCCTTGTTCAAACAGGGGATTATCAAGGCCTTTGAAACAGGCCAAGGGGTTCGAATCCTGTTATCCCGACTGAGTAAGAGGCATGATTCCTGAATTGGAGGAAACGCCTCTTTTTCAATGCAGAAAGGTATCTGGCGGGAAGAATGGTTCGTACATCTAAGTACGAAAAAAAACATTGAATGACGATGGACGGCGACGTCTGCGCCCCCTATATGGCGACGGTTTTGGAATGATTGCCTTTCAGACGGAAAAGTGATTGATTTTGCAGTTGTAAATCGGTGCGGTGATTCGAGTAAGGAAATCGAAGAAAAGTAAATATTGAGAATGAAGTAGATGGGGAAGATAACCACGGATATCATCCATGGACAACTGCCTATGGCTTTTCTTTCTAAATGACTCAGAATGCCAGAACCAATACTTTTTCTGACTTGCGTATTTGAAACCAAGTCCTTTCAATTCTTTCCTGTGAGGATAGGTATTGCCCGAGATCCACAACCATGCGCCAATGATTTCGATGATTGTTTGTCAGATGTCTTGTTGTCTGCCGTATCCTGCCGTGAATGCTTATCCTTTAATATCTTGAATAGCTTCTCATATTCGACATTGATTGCCTTGATAGTCTCTTATGAGCCGCTGTTATCAGGGTGATACTTCTTTAGCAAGTCCTTGTATTGTTTCCTGAGTTCGTCCAATGTCTGAACGTTCTTAAAATAAGTATTCATATCTCAACCTCTATAACCTGTAAATATAAAAAGAGTGCAAAGCCCTTGATAATTCAATAAAGACTTTGCACCTTTTGATTAAGTGGTTACGGTTATTTAGTTGTTACATCTCATATTCTTCAGATGGTATACCTAAAGAAGCAAGTTTGTTTTTGTATACTTTTAACTGATACTCTAATTCTGGATTATTACCTGTATCAGCCTTTTTAATACGTTGTAAATTTACATAATAGTCAATCGTAATTTGTTTTAGTTCATCAAGCGTCATATCTTGTACCATCCTTTCACCACCTTTACCATATTGAAACAAAAGTTGAGTGTTATAATCAGTATAGCGGATTATATAAAAGGTGTAAAGCCTTTATTGAATTGTCAAGGTGCTTTGTTGTTTGGTGTTGAGATTATCATAACACGATATCGTGTTATTACAATGTCGGAAAAAGACACAAAAATAACACGATATCGGCATATATAAATTGGTTAAAAAACATAACGATAACGTATTATAATGAATAGAAATGGCTATGAAATTTTAGTTTCTATCTAATTTTTCGGTTACAGCCTGAACAATATAACCGTTTACACTTTTTGCACCAGAATCTAATATCTTTAGTACGGGCGGTCACAGCACAATCCAGAGTACCAAGCGTTACCGACACCCACTAATGCAGAAAACCATTGCAGATATGGAGAGATTGGAGAAAACATTTGACAAAACGTAGATTGTAGTTAATAATTAGAATTAGCATAAAAAGTGGGGGCAGACAGGGTAAGGATTACGAGGATTTTGCGGCGACGAATCGGCGACTGCAAAAGAAAAGAACCCTTGAAAAGTCGTGCGGCGATCTCAATCCCCTTGTTCAAACAGGGGATTAACAAGGCTTTTGAAACAGGCCAAGGGGTTCGAATCCTGTTACCCCGACTTAATAAGAGGCGTGATTCCTAAATAGGAGGAAACGCCTCTTTTTCAATGCAGCAAGGTATCTGGCGGCAGTCTCACGCCCTTTCGCACATTTCAAATTCCACCCGAAACGTACATCCCCCGCCCTCCGTATCCAGGACTTCAATCTCTGTCCCCGACTGATGTGCCAGCGTCTGTGCAATGGAAAGCCCCAGTCCAAAATGTTCTTTTTCCTTCCGGGAAGCATCCCCCCGGTAGAACCGGTCAAAAATCATAGATTTCTGTTCCTTTGGAATCCCCGGTCCGTGATCCGAGACAGAAACCGCTACTTTCCTGCCATCCATCCCGGCACGAATCTCAATTCCTGCTTTCTCATTAGGGAAATCCCCGCCTCCCGCACATCCATAGGCAATCGCATTATCAAGAAAGATCGAAAGCATCTGGTGAATCCAGGGTGCATGACCGGAGACACAGGGAATTATCTCATCGGGCAGCAGGAGCCTGAGCCGTATATTTTTGGAATGACAGAGCGGCTCAT
>CAJULU010000023.1:44608-49445 GCA_910587575.1 uncultured Dorea sp. | reverse complement strand
AAACAGCCCAAGCAGCAGAAGGTCGATTTCCACAGACTCAAGCCCACGCATCTTTTTCCCGGTATCAGCGGAAGTCAGCCAGAGAAGATTCTTAATCAGCTTTCCGGAACGGCTGCATTCCTTGAGAATCAGCCGGTTCATTTTCTCAGCCTGTTCCGGCATAGACAGACTGGCAGCGGCACAGTTCTGAATCACTGCCAAAGGTGAGCGCAGTTCATGAGAAGCGGCGGCAATAAAATCCGTCTGTTTCCGATGGTATTCGGCAACCGGCGCCACGGCTCTGGCGGCAACGAAACGGCTGACCAGAAACAGGGCCAGAATCCCCAGAATATCCACCACCAGAAAGAACAAAAGCCGCATAGGCTCCTGCCGTTTCAGTTCCGTAATGTCCGAAAGCAGCGTAAGGGAACGGAACCCCTTCTCTGTTGCCAGTATGACCACGGTTCCCTGATAGGTATCATGATTCCGGCCATGTACAGTGAAAATCGAAGACTTCTGCATCGTGGAGGAATAAGGCCGTATGGAAGTATTGATATGTTCCTTGTCAGCCTGTTCCTTCGCCAGTTCAATCAAAACGTCCCGGTCTGTGCGTGGCGCCCAGGAACCGGAGAAAAACAGCGGAATCTTATTTTCCTCGATATGGATAATCAGCCGGTGGTCATGCTCTAAGCTTGCAAGATAATCGTCCGAGAAGAAATAGGCTCCTTCCAGCTGGTAGGTCAGGTTCAGTATCTGATTCTGCAGATTTACCTCCTGTTCATTCCGGGTCAGAGAGGCCTGCCAGAAGAAGAGAACCAGGAGGATCAGCGACAGAATGAGGCTGGTAGGGATGACGAAGAGAAGAGTGAGATGCCGGCGTAATTGCTGAATCATGCTTAAGCCTCCAATCTGTACCCGATTCCATGGATGGTCTGGATACGCACCCGGCTCTTCAAAGTGCGCAGATGTCTGCGCAGATAATAGATATAAGTATCCAGGTTCCCGTCCTCCACCTCTGCGTCAGGCCCCCAGACCCGGGTGTAAATGAGCTGGCGGGCAAGGGTCTGATTGGGACGCTTAAGAAAATATTCCAGCAGAACAGCTTCTCTGCGTGACAGGTGCACCTTTCCGTCCGGGGAAGATGAGCCTTTGACAGAGAGGTCAAGATTTGCCGGAGAGAATTCCAGGTCTTCGAAACTCAACGTTCCAGAAACTTCCAAAGTATCGGGACGGCGGCAAAGTGCGCGGATTCTTGCAAGCAGCTCTCCGATATCGTAGGGCTTTACCAGATAATCATCGGCCCCGTTGTCAAGCCCCGCAATCCGTTCTTCCACGGAATCGACAGCCGTTGCAAGGATCACCGGGGTACGGACCTTGTTTTCACGAATGATTTTAAGCAGGGAAATCCCGTCCATGCCGGGGAGCATCCGGTCTAAGATCATTAAGTCGTAGACCGACTGGCTGATGTAGTAGAGTGCGTCAATCCCGCTGTGAACACAGTCTGATTCGATTCCGTGATGTTCAAACTGCAGTCTCAAAGTTTCGCAAAGCTGTTCATCGTCTTCAATAATCAAAATCCGCATGGCTGAAAAATCCCTTCTATTAAAATTATATGATATCCCAAATGTCTTCTGTAACAGATTGTTTTCAGGTTGTGAGTATTATATCACGGAAATCTCAAAAAAATCTTTAAGATTTTTATAAGACTTTCCAAGATTTTTCGAGATTTCACTGGTATGATAATTCCAGAAACCAAAATAAGAAATAAGGCGGCAGACTTGACGCTGCCGAAAAAGAGTAAGGAGCATTGTCTATGAAAATGAAGAGAATCATCAGCCTGCTTATGGCAGCAGTTCTTACCGCAGGGCTTGCTGCAGGCTGCGGGAAAGATGGCGGAGACGGGAAAAAAGACGGCGAAGTTTCCGCAAAGGGACGCTATGTAGAAGAAGAAATCCCCCTGCCGGAAGGTGCGGGGGAAGCCGTGGGAATCCTGAACCAGGACGGAGGTCTGCTCCTCTATACCAGAAACGAAAACGGTTACCACAGCTATCTTTATGAAAATGAATCCTGGACAGATTCCGGCGATCTTCCCTGGATGACAGATGCGCACAACCGGCTGGGGCTTCCGGTTGACCATATTTATTCCGGAAAAGACGGCGGCATATACGGAATGGCAATTCCCGCCTCGGACGACGTCCCTTATGGACAGCATATCATCAAAGATGCCGGAGACGGAACCGCCCTGGACTGTACCCCTGCACCGTGCCTGGAAGTGGGGGAAGAAGGATGGACGGATCTGATTGTAGATATGGCAGTTCTGAAAGACGGGACCATGGTTCTGGTAGAAATGGACGATATGGTGAGTTTTTATCAGAATGATAAGAAGATTTCAGAAATCACCGAAATCCCCCCCATCGTGTCTGACCACCAGTCTGTCATGGGAGTATCCGATGAGCGTATGGCCATATTCGGAAAAGACCGAAAAAGCGTTGACTTCTACAATCCAGAGAATCAGGAAAAAACAGAGAGCGTGGAAGTAAAGCAGGAACTGGAAGAATCGATGATTGTACCGGGTGAATCCGGTATCTGGTATCTCGTCAATCCGAAAGGAATCCAGCGGATCACGGAAAAAGGCAGTATTGTGGAAACGGTCATGGACGGAACCGGCATGCTGCTTGGCATGGACTCGGCATACCTGACCAGCTTCCTTTACGGAAACGACAGTGAATTCTACGGTCTGTACAACATTTCCGGAGGGGGAGAGAAGCTTATGCGCTATCAGTATGACGAGGATGTCAAAGCCGTACGGGACAAAACCTTAAGCGTGTACGGCCTGTACGAGAACCAGACCGTGACCCAGGCAATCTATACCTTCCAGAACATCCATCCCGAGGTCAAGGTTGATTACCGCACCGCCGCAGGGGATGAGGAAACGCCCGCTTCCGACACAATCCGCACCCTGAATGCCGAGCTGTTAAATGGCAGCGGCGCAGATATCTTGATTCTGGACGGTCTTCCGGTGGATTCTTACATGGAAAAAGGGATTCTGACGGATCTGTCAGACCTGGCGGACCGGCTGTCGGAGAAAGGCGTGTTGAGGAACATAGTGGGAAATACAGTCAAGCTTGACGGCAAGACCTATGCTGTTCCGGCAAGAGTCAGCCTGCCCATCATCTTCGGGGATGATACGAAGGTAAATGCCTGCCAGAATCCGGAGGCATTCCACGCTTATCTGGAACAGAACCCGGGTGAGAGGCTGTTCGGGACCACCACCCATGAACTTGCGGGAATGACCTTATTCCATACATTTTATAAAGAGCTGATGAACGAGAAAGGGGGTCTGGATGAGAAAAAACTGTCGCAGTTTCTGAATGACTGGATGAAACTGTGCGAGGTACAGAATACAAGGGGAATCGAAGAAGAGTTTGGATCAGACATCTGGAGCCAGATGCATACCAGATTCAGTTCCGGCCTGGGGTTAAAGAACGACCCTGTGATGATTGAGGAGATCGGGGGGCTGATTTCATCCATGGTTCCGTATGTCCTGGCCAGGGAGGACGGCAGAACCCCCGAAAGCCTGAAGCAATTCTACATCCCCCAGGTAATCGCAGGTATCAACGCATCCTCCGGACAGCAGGAACTGGCGGAAGAATTTATCGAGTGTCTGTTTGATGAATCTGTCCAGAAGGGCGACAATTCCGATGGTTTTCCGGTACTTGGGAGTGCGCTTTCCTACCAGGCGGAATATGTAGAGACGCCGGAGGCATTAAATCTGTGCGGCACTACCGGAGCAACGAATCCGGAAACAGGGGAAGACGTGCGGATTGAGGCGGCATATCCGTCAAAAGATGAGGTGAATCAGCTGATACAGATTATAGAAGGGCTGAACGTCCCGTTTGTGGAGGACAGCATGGTTTCGGATACGGTTCTTATGGAAATGGAGAATTGTTACAGCGGTAAACAGACTGCAGATGAGACGGCAAAGGCAATCTGCCAGAAGATAGACACCTATCTTGCAGAATAGGTTTTGTCTTATGAAGAAACAGAAAAGGGCATATCTGTTTTTACTTCCCAGCCTGATGGGAACGGCGGTGTTTGTGCTCATACCATTTGCAGACGTCATACGCCGCTCCTTCTTTCAGGCAGTGGGAAACACATTTGTGGGAGCGGCAAACTATAGGGATGTGCTTGCAAACCGGGCATTCCAGGCGGCAGTCAGGCATACGTTTCATTTCTTAAGTATCTGCCTTCCTCTGCTCCTGGTTCTTTCCTTTGGAACGGCGCTGCTGCTCTACGGCATTCCAAAGGCAAAAGCCTGGTTCCAGACCGTGTTCCTTCTGCCCATGGCGGTTCCGGTTGCATCTCTGGTGGTGTTCTGGAAAATCATGTTCCATGGGAACGGTCTTCTGAATGACTTGCTGGAACTGCTCCATGTACAGGGAAAGGACTGGATGAATACGGACGCCGCATTCTGGATCCTGGTGTTTTCTTATCTATGGAAGAATCTGGGATATGATGTAGTGCTTTGGATTGCGGCGCTTGCGGGTATCGGCCAGGAGCAGTACGAAGCGGCACGGGTAAGTGGAGCGGGAGCGAAAGAATGTTTCTTCTATATTACCCTGCCCCAGATGAAGCCTGGATTCGTCCTGATTGGAGTCCTGTCCTTCGTGAATGCATTCCGTGTGTTCCGGGAGGCGTATCTGATTGCCGGAGATTACACCGGCGGGCTGTTTCTGCAAAATATGGTGATCGCAGAGGGAATTCTGGCATATTTGAAGTTTCTCCAGGAACATGAGGATGGGGGGAGCTTCCAGCAATGGGGAGACCGGCTGCCTGCGGTGGTGGGGGGATACTTCGG
>CAJULU010000023.1:0-44598 GCA_910587575.1 uncultured Dorea sp. | reverse complement strand
AGAGCATATATATGCTGCAGCATCTGTTCAATAACTGGTTCACGAAGCTGGATATCCAGAAAATGAGCGCAGGGGCGGTGATGATGGCGGCGGTGGTCAGTATCCTGCTCTGTCTGCTGGAGCAATGGAACGAGAGACAGGAATAAAATGAAAGGCGGGAAACAATGCGGTGGAGAAAGTATCTGCCTGGGTACGCAGTCTTAAGTGCGGCAGGATTCCTGATGGTTCTGCCGGTATTGATGATGGTATGCAATTCGATGATGGGGCCGCAGGAGCTGAAAGAGGCATACCGCGCTGTCTTAGGGGATGGCACGGGGAAGATGTCGGCAAGGCTTCTCCCCGTATATCCGACCCTGAGGCCTTATGTGGAACTTCTGCTGGATTCTCCGGATTTCTTCGTGATGTTCTGGAATTCGGTGAAACAGGTGTGTTCCATTCTGGCGGGACAGACGGTGGTTGGGACCATGGCGGCATGGGCGTTTGCCAGATACGAGTTTCGGGGAAGGAAGCCATTGTTTGTCATGTATATGATTCTGATGGTCATGCCCTTCCAGGTAACGATGGTTTCCAGTTATCTGGTATTGTCAGAGCTATCCCTTCTGGATACCCACCTGGCTGTGATCCTGCCGGGAATCTTCTCAACTTTTCCAGTGTTCATTATGGAAAAATTCTTCCGGGCAATTCCCAAAGAAGTATTGGAAGCGGCACAGGTGGACGGTGCGGGAGATCTGGCGATTTTCCTGCGGATCGGTATCCCTCTTGGCAGTCCGGGAATCATTTCCGCATTGATTTTGAATTTTCTCGAATACTGGAATGCGATGGAGGCTCCCATGACATTTCTGAAAACAAAGTCAAAACTTCCCCTATCCCTTTATCTGCCGGATATCACGGCAGATCAGATGAGCGCTTCCTTTGTGGCTTCGGTAATTATGATGATTCCGGCTGTGCTGGGATTCTTGTGGGGGAGGGATTATCTACAGAAAGGGATTGAGGCGTCTGGGCTTAAGGAGTGACTATGAAACAAAAAATTGTGAAGATAATCTTGTCTTTTTTTATTGTAATGATCTGCTGCACACTGATTGCCCGCGGGGCCGCTTCCATGACGGTGGCAAAGGTCAAGACGGAAGGAACCAGCCGGGGCAGTCTTGTGGATGAATTTACGGGAGAGGGAACCATCCAGGCAAAGGATAAGGTGTACCAGTCCCTGCCAGAGGGGCAGAAGGTGGTGGATATCCTGGCGGATCCTGGGAATGCCGTACATGCAGGCGATGGGATCGTGCAGTTTGACCTGGGCTTTCTGGAAGAAAAGTCTGCGCAGCAGGCCCAGGAGATTGAAAAACTGAAATACCGGATGGAGCAGCAGCGGATCCTGGGAACGGCCCAGGAGAGAACGCCGGCCACAGCCCAGGCCGGACTTACCCTTGACGAAGCGGCAGATGCGCTCAGTGAGGCCCAGCTTACCTATCAGCAGGCCCAGAACCAGTATGAGGAAGTAGAGGCCAGGCTTCCTGCCGACGCCGGGGAGGATCCGGCGCTGGAAGAGGAACGGCAGCGTCTCCGGTCAGAAATGGATGCGGCATATACTGCCTTGCAGGCAGCCCAGAGGGCATACCGGTCCGCCCAGGGGGCTTATCAGATCGCCCAGCAGGACGAGGCCAACAGCCAGGCAAATGATGTCGCAGCCGAGAAGGCCTCCCAGATGGCGCAAAATGAAATGCAGGTGGAACTTACGGCATTGCAGGATAAGATGGATAAGATTTCCAGGTTAAAGGAGGCCGGGGGAATCGTAACCGCCCAGGCTGACGGGGTGTTCGAGTCTGCCGGTGCGCCGGAAGGAAGCGTTACCACGGGGGAAGAACAGATTGTACTGGTGGTCGGCAGCGCAGAGGCGTGCGGCGTGATACCAGAGGAAAAGATTGCAGCCGTAAAGGCGGGGGATGAAATCGAGGTTTCCATCCAGGGAGAGGCGAAGAAACAGACCCTTGCCATTGACCGGGTAGGGCAGGACGAAGAAGGACGGTATGTCTGGCATGCGCCGCTGCCGGAAAATTCTTACCGTATGGGAACGGGTCTGACCTACCAGTACAGCCGCAGGTCTGAAAGCAGTTATGATATGCTGGTCCCCCTGTCCGCCCTCCGGGAGTCCGGGGGAAGCAGCTATGTGCTGATTGCAGAGATGAAGCCAGGAATCCTGGGCGAATCCTATACTGCGGTAAAGGTCAATGTAACGGTTCTGAACAAGGATGATCATTCTGTGGCCGTGGAAACAAATCTGTCCCAGGAGGCAAAGCTTATCACGGAATCCAGCAAATATGTGAAAGAGGGTGACAGGGTACGTTTAAGCGAATAAAACCATATCTGGTGAGGATTTTTCTGCTGGTCTTCCTGGGATGTATGATAGGGGCAGAAGCGGGTCTGTATGCAAGACTTGCCGCACTGGAAGGACAGAGCGGATTCTATTATTTGGAAAACACTCTGACCAGGGAGCAGATTGCAGATTTCTGGGAACGTGCATCTGAAGATGCAAAGCGGGAAATCCTGGATATTGCCCTGTTTCGGGAATCCAGGGGGAAGGTTCTGAAAAATGAGGATCTGAACCGGGAAAGCAAGGTGAAGCTGATCGAGACGGCAGGCAATATGAATCTGGTTACTCCAGACAGGCTGATGGCGGGCACTTATGTGACAGACAGTGACCCGAAAGGCTGCGTGCTTAGCAGGAAGACGGCAGATTCTCTGTTCGGCTCCTTCGAGGTTACAGGAGAACAGGTGGTTCTGGGGAACAGCCTGTATATTGTGCGGGGGATCGTGGATCTGGACGGACAGATCTGTATGATACAGGGAAAGCCGGGGAAGACGTACGCATGTCTGCGGGCTTTAGCGCCGGGGATTCCCCTGTCGGTGGTGCGGCAGAGACTGGCGGGAATTCTTATGGAAGAGAAGGGATGGATCTCAGAATGCGACCTGTATCTGGGGATAGGAAGAATCCTGTTATCTCTGCCTCTGTGGGTGGTTTTGTTTCTGTTCCTTGGACGCATCAGGAGAGTGATACCGGAGCCGTTCCGGTTCCTGATTCCAATCGCCGGCTTTGGAGGAATATGCGTTCTGCTGCTTATGAGTCTTCATTTCTCCGATGATTATGTACCGTCCGCATGGTCAGACTTTCCGTTCTGGACACAGCTTTTTGACGAGAAGAAAGAGGCGTTTCTTTCGCTTCTGAACCATCCCCTCTATTATGCAGATTCCCGGATGTTAGGCAGTCTGGCTGGTATCCTGGGGATGACAGTCGGAGTATGCGGGATTCTGCTGATGTTTAATATGGTTGTTTTTAATAGATTAAGATTTGAAATTAAGCAATATTTAAAAGCATAAATAAGATATACCTATGCTAGAATGAAAAAACAGATTATCGTCCAATAAGGTGTGCCCTCTGGGTATACAAAAGAAGAAGGAATGACTTGAATCATGAAGCTACGCAGAATGCTTGCCGTCTGGGCGGCGAAAGTAACAGAAAAGATTTGCGTCCATATTTTTCATCGGCAGGGTGTCACTTGGGCGGGAAAGATTGCCCTCTGGATCTGTCCGTCTATCTTACAGGAACTGGCGGGCCAGGTGAGAAGGGCGGTTTTTGCCGTATGCGGAACGAACGGGAAGACAACGGTAAATAATCTGCTCTGTACGGCCCTGGAGGCAGAAGGATATCAGGTAATCTGCAATCACACCGGTTCCAATATGCTGAATGGTGTTGCAGCGGCATTTGCTCTGGGCGCCAGGGTGAACGGGGAACTTTGTGCAGATTATGCATGTATTGAGATTGATGAAGTGTCAACACGGAAAGTATTCAGATATTTCCAGCCAGATTATATGGTGCTTACGAACCTGTTCCGGGATCAGCTTGACCGGTATGGGGAGATTGACCTTACGATGAAGATTCTGGACAGGGTTATGCGCATGGCTCCCCGGATGAAGCTGATTGTCAACGGGGACGATCCTCTGTCGGCGTATCTTGCCATGGAAAGCGGCAACGAATTTGTCACATACGGAATCAGTGAACGAGTGAATACGGACACCCAGACAAAAGAAATCCGGGAAGGGAGATTCTGCAGAAACTGCGGTGCAAAGCTTCTCTATCGGTTTTACCACTATGGACAGCTTGGAGATTATCTTTGCCCTGGCTGCGGATTCCGAAGGCCTGTTATCCATTATGAGGCACAAAAGGTTAAGGTTGGGAATGGGATTGCATTTACGGTGGAAGACAAGCGAATCCGGTCAGAACAGAGAGGATTTTATAATGTGTATAATATTCTTGCGGCGTATGCGGCAGTAAGGACAGGAGGGGGGAATGCAGGGCAGTTCCGGCAGGCGCTTGCCAGATTTCAGCCAAAGAATGGAAGGATGGAAGAATTCCGGATTCGGGGCAGGAGAATCGTATTGAATCTGGCAAAGAATCCCACTGGGTTTAACCAGAATATTGAGGTGATGGTGAAGGATCCGCTGCCTAAGGAACTGATCGTGGTAATTAATGACAATGACCAGGACGGGGCAGATATTTCCTGGCTGTGGGATGTGGATTTCGAGCGGCTTAAGGGAGTGGATACGGGGACTGTTACGGCCAGCGGTATCCGCTGCCGGGATCTGGGACTGAGGCTCAAATATGCGGGAATCCGGTCAGAACTTGAGCCGGATGTGGAGAAAGCGGTGCGCAGATACATGGAGAAGGGCAGCAGGGATCTGTATGTGCTGGTGAATTATACGGCTTTGTCTGATACACGGAAGCTGTTGAAGCGTATCTGTTTTGCAGATTAGTTACGCATTCGGGAGGAGAAAATGAAAGATACATCAGAAATGAAGATAACGATCGGTCATCTCTATCCGGATCTTCTGAATCTGTACGGGGACCGGGGAAATATCGCCTGTATGATGCAAAGATGCCTCTGGCGGGGGATTCGGGCGGAAACCATAGAGTTTCATACAGGAGAGTATATTGATTTTTCTAAGCTTGATATCGTACTTCTTGGCGGAGGTTCGGACCGGGAACAGCTGATTGTCTGTCAGAATCTTAAGAAGATACAAAGGCAGTTTCAGGAATTTGTAGAAGACAATGGGGTAGTTCTGGCGGTGTGCGGCGGTTATCAGCTTCTTGGCAGATATTACCGGACGGGCGCCGGAATGATAGAAGGGCTGAATCTGCTGGATATCTATACGGAGCAGGAAGAGGGCAGGCTGATTGGAAATATTATTCTGGACAGTGATCTGGCCCATATTCCGGTGGTAGGATTCGAGAATCACGGAGGACGTACCTGTATCAATGGCTGCCGTCCTTTCGGAAGAGTTCTGTATGGTGAAGGCAATGACGGAAGAAGCGGCTGCGAGGGAGTGATTTACAAGAATGTAATCGGAACCTATCTGCATGGGCCTCTGCTTCCAAAGAATCCCCAGATCTGCGATCACTTGCTGAAAAAAGCTCTTGAGAGAAAATACGGAACAGCCGGGCTTGAGAAGCTGGACGACAATCTTGAGAGAGCGGCGAATGCATATATCTGCAGGAGATTCCTGCCCGGGGGCAGTATGCACTGCAGGCAGATGGACTTAGTCCATTAGGGTGCGCTCTCCGGTAAAAAAAAGAAAACGCAGCGGGAGGGATTTGAACCCCCGGAGCCTTGCGGCTCTTCTGCTTTCGAGGCAGATGCCATCAGCCAACTCGACCACCGCTGCATGTCCTTTATTATAGCACATCTACTTATCATAAGGGAATACCCAATTTAAAAAATTATCAGGAAGAAAATCATTCTCACCAGAAAAGGAGACCAGTGCATCTGCACCGGTCTCTGGAGGGGGATGAAAAAAATCTATCTGAATTTTACGAATTGTTAGGCGAAGTCCGGTAATTATACCTCAATGGACGAAGTCCACCTGCCCGAAGGGCATGCATTACGGTGTGCCCTTGGGTATACCTCAATGGACGAAGTCCACCCGCCCGAAGGGCATGAAGTAAGGTGTGCCTCTCTGTCTATGTAACCTGAAGTACAACTACCGTCTTCATTTAATTGATGAATTTATTATATAAAACAATTGTGACACAAGTATGACAGAAACTGGAAATGTTTATAAAATTTCTTAAGAAAAACATAAGATGACATAAAAAAGAAATGTTGTTGACGGAAATATGTTTCATTGGTAAAGTAGAAAGCGGAGGAAGGATGAAAGGCTATGTCGAAAAAGAGAAAACCAAAGATAGAATTCCGGTATTACAAAATGCCGGAAGGAAGCCCGATTCTTGCACTGCTCGGACAGAAATGGGTCCAGTCCTATGGACGGGATGTGGATTATCTGCATTTTCATAATTATCTGGAGATTGGATACTGCTATGCAGGGGAGGGAACCCTTACCCTGGGGGAGAGGGACTACCGGTTTACAGGAGGAGAGATCTCGGTCATTCCCAGGAATTATCCTCACACGACAAACAGCGACCCCGGGACGGTCAGCAAATGGGAATATTTGTTCGTGGATGTGGACGGGCTTCTCGAAGAATTATATCAGAAGGGCGGTAATGTAAAACGGATGAAGTACCTGCAGCACAGGATTAACTCTCAGGCAATTTTCCGGGCGATTGAGGATGCGCCGGGGATTGCGAAGATGATCCGGGGAATCCTCGACGTTATGCGGGAAACGAAGGAATTTTATCTGGAAGAGGCCAAAGGGATGATGGTCGCCCTGCTGGTGTGTATTGCACGGGAGAATCCGGACGAGAAAGGACCGGTAGAGATTAGCGGAAAGGTGACCATTCCGGTTTCACGGGCCCTGGATTATATTACGCTTCATTATATGGAGCCTTTAAAGGTGGAAGAACTGGCGAGATGGTGCCATATCAGTGAGACGCATTTCAGAAGAGTGTTTTCCATGTATATGCATATGGGGCCGTTGGAATATATTAATCTGGTACGGGTACAGTCGGCCTGTAATTATCTGAAGAATACGGATGAATCCATGGCAGATATAGCGGGGAAATGCGGATTTACGACGTTATCAACGTTTAACAGGAATTTTAAACAGGTGACGGGTGTATCACCCAGCGAATGGCGGAAGAGGCCTGAGAATTATGAACAGCAGCTGCTGAAATACTGGATACACTCGGAGGAAGGCTGGTAGGCAGGCGGAAGCTGCTGCAAAGAGAGGGATAAGGAGGATTCATTTATGATACCACAACCGAAAAAGATCAAGAGGACAGAAGGTACGGCGCCGCAAGGCAGTCTGGCGGAAGAACGGATTTGTCCCGGATTAGGGGGGGAGGAATACCGCATTTCTATTTCAAGAGAGGGAATCTATCTTTCGGGCAGCGGGGAAACCGGACTTTTCTATGCCAGAACCACGCTGGAACAATTAAGGATGATGCACGGGGAGGAGCTGCCATGCATGGAGATCGAAGACTGGCCGGACTATTCCTACCGCTCTTTCCAGATTGACTGTGCCAGACATTATTTTTCCGTGGAAGAACTGAAGAAGATGATTCGTATGGCGGCAGAGTTCAAGCTGAATTATTTCCACTGGCATATCTCGGACGACCAGGGGTGGCGCATTGAGTGTAAACGGTATCCCGGGCTTCATGAGATCGGTTCCGTGCGCCAGGGAGATCATTTTGGAACCTGCCGTTCTGACGAGAAGTACGGCGGGTATTACAGCCGCAGAGAGGTCGGGGAGATTGTGGATTACTGTGGGAAGTTTGGGATTGAAGTGGTGCCGGAGATTGATATGCCGGGCCATGTGACGGCCATTCTGGCAGCGTACCCGGAACTGTCCTGTCTGGGAGAGCCGGTGGAGGTCGGCAGGAAGGCGGGGATATTCAAGGAGTTATTCTGTGCCGGTAAGGAAGAGACATTTGTATTTATCGAGAATCTTCTGGATGATATGCTGGAACTTTTCCCGGGGAAATATTTCCATATCGGGGGTGACGAGGCTCCGAAGGAACGATGGAGAGGCTGTCCCTGCTGTCAGAAGCGGATGGAAGAGGAAGGGCTTCGCAACGCCCAGGAGCTTCAGGGGTATTTCTGTAACCGGATTGCGTCTTATCTGCAGTCCAGGGGGCGGACGCCCATCGTCTGGAATGAAGCGGTGTATGGCGGCAATCTGAATAAAGGGGTCGCAGTGCAGCTGTGGACGGAGGATAAGGATAATCAGATCAGGGCACATCTTGACAAGGGCGGGACAGCGATTCTTGCCATGGTAGACCATTGCTATTGTGATTATCCTTATGGAATGCATTCTTTAAAAGATATGTATGATCTGGAGACTGCCCCGGCAGAATTCGGAGAACACGGGGCGGAATCGGTACTGGGGGCGGAATGTCTGGTGTGGACGGAGTTCATCCGGGAGAATGATAGGCTGGAGGAGTTGTGCTGGCCCAGATTTGCGGCATTGGCGGAAGTAGGATGGTGCGGAAGGAAGAGGCCTTCGTATGAAGACTTCCGGGAGAGGCTTTCAGCAGTGTTCGGTTTGTTTGAAAAGTATGGGATCCATGCCACGAAGATCGAGGGGTGGGATCCGGATGAAGAGGCTGCGGCCAGGCAGACGGCCCAGTTCCAGATGAATTTCTCGGAAGAGGAACGTATGGAAGCCAGGATGGCGCAGGAAGACATCTGAGAGTGAGGAATGGGATGTTTATATGAAAGGTATATAATGAAAAAATAAAAATATTTACCCTTGACAAAGATGTACAAATGCGTTAGGATTTTAAGCAGACGGATGCATAGCTGGAAGCTGGTATTCGGCACAATACGGAATAAAAGGCTTGGAAAAGAAGAAGTAATAATTCCATACACCCATACAGAAAGCCGCCGGCTGATGAGAGGCGCATGAAGGAATGGATTATGAATACATCTTGGAGCTGCACACCGAAAGGAGGCATCCCTGTAGGCTGTGACGGAATGCACACGTTACTGTGCGGAAGTTGTGAATACGCAGCTGACTGAGGCTGACAGTGTGAACTGCCGGTGAATCAAGGTGGTACCACGGAATGATAATATCCGTCCTTATCTGGAATGATAGGGACGGTTTTTTTATACCTTGTTAAAAAACAGAAGAAAGGAAGAAATAATTATGGGAATTTACGAAGAACTGCAGGCAAGAGGACTGATTGCACAGGTTACAGATGAAGAAGAGATCAGAAATCTGATTAATAACGGAAAGGCCGTGTTTTATATCGGTTTCGACCCAACTGCGGACAGTCTCCATGTGGGACATTTCATGGCCCTGTGCCTGATGAAGCGTCTGCAGGAGGCCGGGAACAAACCAATAGCCCTTATCGGCGGCGGTACTGCCATGGTGGGCGACCCGTCCGGCAGGACGGATATGCGTCAGATGATGACAGAGGAGACTATTCTGCATAACTGTGAATGTTTTAAGAAGCAGATGAGCCGTTTCATTGATTTCTCGGAAGGGAAAGCGCTGATGGTCAACAACGCAGACTGGCTCAATGGTTTAAACTACATTGAAGTTTTACGGGAAGTAGGCGCACATTTCAGCGTAAACCGTATGCTGGCCGCAGAATGCTATAAGCAGAGAATGGAACGGGGCCTGAGTTTCCTTGAGTTCAATTACATGATTATGCAGAGTTACGATTTCTACGCATTGTACCAGAAATACGGCTGTAATCTGCAGTTCGGCGGCGATGACCAGTGGAGCAACATGCTGGGCGGAACCGAGCTGATCCGCCGTAAGCTGGGAAAGAACGCATGTGCCATGACCATTACGCTGCTTCTCAATTCCGAAGGCAATAAGATGGGCAAGACGCAGAAGGGGGCAGTATGGCTTGATCCCGAGAAGACCTCTCCATTTGAGTTCTACCAGTACTGGAGAAATGTAGCCGATGCAGATGTCCTGAAGTGCATTCGTATGCTGACCTTCCTTCCTCTTGAGGATATCGACAGGATGGATTCCTGGGAAGGAGCACAGCTGAACCAGGCGAAAGAAATCCTTGCGTTTGAGCTGACTAAGATGGTACACGGAGAGGAGGAGGCGCAGAAGTCCATGAATGCGGCCAGGACGCTGTTCAGCCAGGGAGCGGCGGCAGATATGCCGAGCGCAGAACTTACGAAAGCAGAGCTTACGGATGGCAGGATTGACATTCTGACTATGCTCGTTGCCTCGGGGCTGGTTTCCAGCAAGTCAGATGCGCGCCGTGCGGTAACCCAGGGCGGTGTGGCTGTCGATGGAAAGAAGATTGAGGATATCCATGCAGAATTTACAGAGGAAGATCTGTCGGGTGAGGGAATTGTGCTGAAAAAGGGCAAGAAGAATTTTAGAAAGGTAGTTGTGAAATAATGTACCATACCCCTGGCGAGGAGGCGAAAGAGGTTGAAAAAGAGCAGAAAGCAGACGAACGGTATACAGATCATCACACGTATTATGGTTATCATACTGATATTGCTGTGTATTGCACTGGCAGCCGTCATTTTCTTTAAACTGAAAGATACGGACAAATCTGTTTCAGACGAGGTTCCGGGCGCAGCTGATTCAGAGCAGACGTCCGCCGCAGATCCGGTTCATACACTGGCTGTCCAGGATATGGCAATCGGTACTGTCGTTGACAAGGCGCAGATTGACATGACCAGACTTGATCAGTATTTTGTCGCAAATGAGATTGGCGAAGACGTCTTCCAGTTTATTAATGGAAGATCTTTTGTGGAAAATGAGAATATCAGCCGGGAACAGCTGCGTTACCTCAAGGTACTTCATTACAATTTCAATCATGAAGTACAGGTCGGTGAGATCATTGTAAATGCCGGTATTGCGGAAGATGTAAGAAATATTTTCCGGGAACTGTTTGAGCAGGAGTATGAGATTGCGTCCATGTCTCTGATTGAGAATTTCTGGACAGGAGACGGCGTTTCCTCAGATAAGAATTCTATTGAGAATAACAATACTTCGGCATTTAACTACAGGACAATTGCCGGTACAGACCAGCTGTCTAACCATGCCCTGGGATATGCGATTGACGTGAATCCTCTTCAGAATCCTTATGTGGCGTATAATGCAGACGGGAGTTTCCGGGAGGTGTATCGGGATATGGAACGCTACATTGACAGGGCGAACGGAGAGGCCCATATGATCAGCCATGAGGATGTCTGTTATCAGATTTTTACAAAATACGGCTTTACCTGGGGAGGAGACTGGACGGATCCCATTGATTACCAGCATTTTGAGAAGAATCCAGGGTAAATTTCTGTCGGGAAAATAGAAGAAAATGGTTGACACACACGGACCCGTATAATATAATTTAACAGTATGACAAAAAGAGAAACAGTGAGGAACCAAAGCCCCGGAGCCTTATTGATTTCGATACCATAGTATACGGGAGAACTGCCGTCAGCAGGTTTCTGCGTGTATGATTATCATGAATATGTGAATTTCACAGGAGGTAGACCGATGAAAACTTATATGGCGAATCCAGATAAGATTGAAAGAAAATGGTATGTAGTTGACGCTGCAGGATGTACGTTAGGCCGCCTGACATCAGAAGTGGCCAAGATCTTAAGAGGAAAGAACAAGCCGGAATTTACACCGCACGTTGATACAGGTGATTATGTAGTGATTGTGAATGCCGAGAAGATAAAGGTAACAGGCAGGAAGATGGAGCAGAAGATTTACTATCACCACTCTGACTATGTAGGAGGCATGAAGGAGACTACACTGGCGGAGATGATGGACAAGAAGCCTGAGAAAGTGATTGAACTTGCTGTCAAAGGTATGCTTCCAAAAGGACCTTTGGGAAGATCCATGATCAAGAAACTTCATGTATACGCCGGACCGGAGCATAAGCAGCAGGCCCAGAAGCCGGTGGAACTGAAACTGTAAGAGAAGTCTGAGAGGAGGATATTAAAGTGGCTAATGCAAGATTCTACGGAACAGGAAGAAGAAAAAAATCAATCGCAAGAGTGTATTTAGTACCAGGAACAGGTAAGGTTACGATAAATAAGAGAGACATTGATGATTATCTCGGATTAGAGACATTGAAAGTGGTTGTCCGTCAGCCATTGGTAGCGACAGAGACAGACGGCAAGTTTGACGTGATCGTGAATGTAAAGGGCGGCGGATATACAGGACAGGCAGGAGCCATCCGTCATGGTATCGCAAGAGCGCTGCTTCAGGCAGATGCAGATTACAGGCCGGTACTTAAGAAGGCAGGCTTCTTGACGCGTGATCCTCGTATGAAAGAGCGTAAGAAATACGGTCTCAAGGCAGCACGCCGGGCACCGCAGTTCAGCAAGAGATAGGCAAACGAAATATCAAACATGGATTTCAATCCCCAGAACGTATGCGTTTTGGGGATTTTATCTGCTTTTTGTACAAAATGCCAGTAGATATTTGCCAGGAAATGAGTATAGTATAAATTAAGAAGTTCGGTTGAACCTCTTATTATTCTGCCGGGACTGTATATCGGCATTTATAGAAAAGGTGCAGATACAAATATTTTTCGCTACCCAGCAAGCGGCTAAAAAATGGCTAGGATACAAATATTTGTGCCCCACTGTTTGGTGGGGCACTTTTGTACATAGGAAGCAGGTTGATATAGGCAATTTTTATTTTATTAAAGATGAGTATTATAAGCGTTTTCCAAATTGTGGGTTAATGGGAAATAAGGATAGTGATGAAGAGGGAGTACATGGAAGAACATGTTTCTATTGTTTCGAAATGAATGGATATTTTTGGATGGTTCCCATATCATCTAAAACAGAAAAATACAAGAGAATATATGAAAAGAAGAAAAAGAGATATAAAGAATATGATGGTCTGCGATTTGGATATGTAAACGGTCAATATAGAGCTTTTTTGATTCAGAATGTTTGCCCGGTGAGTAAAGAGCATATTGATTGTCAGTATATGATTGAAAACAATACAGTTCCAGTGACTATAAATGATAAGCTGGCGGCAGAGATTAACGGTATCGTGAGAAAGGTAATCAGATTAAATAAAAGGGGAGTCAGGATTGTTTTGACAAAAAATCATATCTTGAATGAACTGAATAAGACGAAATGAGACCGTATGAGTATTTATGGGTAAGTATTAGGTAACTAACAAAGAGCTTAATTGAATTAGATTAAAGGAAAAGATAATAAAGGCCTGTATGAATTGTGGATAAAGTTTTCAAGCGATATAGCGAGAATATTTTCTTTACATAATTATAACAATAAGTTTGTGTTGCTGCATGGATTTATTAAAAAGACCAACACTTGAAAACGAAAAAAAGAAAGCAAGAAAATATATGGAAGATTATAAAAGGAGGTCTGAATCTTGAGTAAAGCAGGGGTATCTTTTGAAGAAATGAAAATCGATATGCTCAAGGATGAAGAATTTAGAATAGAATATGAAAAATTAAAGCCCAGATATGAAGCAATTGAACAAATCATAAGAGCAAGAAAAGAACAAAACATAACACAGGCGGAACTTGCAAAAAGAGTAGGCACACAGAAAAGTAATATTTCAAGGTTGGAGAGCGGAAATTATAATCCCAGTTTGTATTTCCTGGCCAAAATAGCGGAATCACTTGGGAAAATAATATCTGTGACGTTAAATTAGAATAAGGGATTACTTGGCTGGACGGTATAAAAAATTTTTTATCAAGGATTTTGTAATATTTTTGTTGATTTTTGTGATATAATTGCATATAATAAAAATAGATAGGAAATTATCTTTGGAGAGTTCCTGCCAGATAGTGGAAGATTTTAAACTCGTAGGGAGCAGTAATGCTCTCTCATTTTTTTAGATAGGGATAGAATGGAGGGATCACAAATGCCGGAAATTTCGCTGTTTTACGGAATACGAGTAACCATGTATTATGACGATCATAATCCACCGCATTTTCATGCTGAATATAATGGGAATAAAGCAATTATTAGAATTGATGAGGCAAGAGTAATAAAAGGAGCTTTACCGTCAAGGCAGCTAAAATTGATTTTAGCATGGTGTGTTCTCCACCAGGATGAATTGATGCAGAATTGGGAATTATCAAAGGATGGAAAACCATTGAACAGGATTAATCCATTAGTGTAACGGAGGTGAGAGTATGTTTCCAAAGGTGGTACAGGTTGTGCCGATGCCGGATTTTTTCGTATATGTATATTTTGAAGATGGAAAGATTGTACTCTATGATATGTCGCAGATGATTGAGAAAGAGGCTTTTTGTTGCTTAAAGAATGTCGAAATCTTTATGGATAGATGTACGGTGATGAATGATACACTTGCGTGGGATATAAGTGGATGCTGGGACAATACGACATGCCTTGATATTGACCCGGACACCTTATACGCACTGCCATATGTGGAAGAAGATATTGCATAGTCTGAGAGCGTTTAGAGGGATGGTGTGCGGCGCTATAAAATTTTATGGGTAAGTGCAGGTAACCTGTGTTTCTCCGGCTGCACAGGTCAAAAAGCCTTGACGCAGCCCACTACGCCTACGTTTTTTGATCTGCACATCTGAAGAAATATCCTGCGCAATCTGTATCAGTTATTTTTATACCAATCCTAAACGGTTATCTGCGAACATAGATATATGGAAAAACCCACAGACAGATTTGTTTGTGGGTTTTTAAATGGCATGGATTGTGTTATACTTAATTAAGTTTAGAAAAAATGGGGGATTTTTCATTGTTACAGAGGAGGCGCACAGATGAATGTCAATAGTGATACAGAGAAAAATCCCCCATTTTTTCTAAACTTAATTAAGTATAACAAAGCGCTTTTGAATGAAATCCTTTCTTTCCTATCAAAAGACCAAGTGCCCGATGCAGCAGATGTAGAAAAATTAGATGTTTCTATAGATACGCTTCGTCGTAAATATAACGAAATATACAATTGGGCTCTTTCTGAGCTCCCGGCAGATGAAATGCCAAAAGAGGGATGCCCGGTTGTTACATATATAGAGGCCGTCAAGAATAGTGCTTCCAGACGGTATAAAAAGCAATTAGATGCGATTAAGGAAGTATTGGAGAACTTTATTTCAGTACGAACCCTGGCTGGCAATTATGCGGCCGCATTACAGCCTTATCAGAATCAGGCGGCCGCATTTCTGGAACAGCTATGCAGTGAAGAGATGTATGAGATGGAGAGATTGGAGTCAGAGGCGCAAGGCCCCAGACTCTTCCTGAAATTGCTTGCGTGTGAGGATGTGGATTCTGACGAAGGGATGGAACTGCTGGATCAGGCGGCAGAATTTTATTCGCGGCGGGTGCAATATGGACTGGCTGCGGAAAAATATTTTATTCTGAAAGAGAATCAAGAAAAGCTAATGGCTGAAAGCGAAGGGAGCTCAGGCGATGACGAAGATCTTAACGATATGCAGGATGATGTAACATTGGATCTTGGAACAGAAAACCATACAGAGGAAACGGCTTTTGAAAAAGTTGAAAAGGCAGATGAGGGCAGGGAGTCTGCAAAGATAACAGAAGAAAATTCAGAATTTGTGAAAAAGATTCTTGCATCAGAATTGCTTATTACTGCGAAAGATAAAGTGGGAGTGTTGTCTGTTAGCAAGAGCACAAATGAAGACAAGAAAATTTCTGCAAGTATTTTCCAGAACGATGTTCGTAAAGGAAATGAAAAAGCTATAAAATTCATTTTAAAGGTACTTACAGAAAAAAATAATGTGAATGTGAGATACTTTACTCTGATGTCACATATGCCCCGGAACATATCTGAGGGGTCATTGGATTATTTGCAAAAAAAGGGCTATTTGCGCAAGTATACACTTATGCCAGGCGGCAGCTTTTATTGTGCATCTCCTCGTTTAATGAAGGCGCTCACTTTTAAGAATGCGGCCAAACTGATAGGTATACATTCGTTAAAGATTGAAGACTGGGGAGAAACAATAGATGATAAAAATACCAGTGCAGCCAGCAGGATAGTAAGTGAAAAACTGTACTGCGATACACTTCAGCGTTTTTTTCATAAAGGCATATCAGCGGCGGAAGTAACGAGGCAGGTATATACAGAGGCGGCGATATCCAAGAGTTTTACGTCAGATGGAAGAGTAGGATCTGATTTAAATATTGCCGTGTTCTGGGATAATACGAAAGAGTGCGATTTTCTTCGAAAAGGTCTGGAAGAGTTATTCAGGGACAAGCAGCCAGTTCATCGTATAACATTCGCAGCTTTAAATCTGGAGAAGGCTAAGTGCCTGGCAGATATTCTCTTAGATGAGATGGGAGAGGCCATAGCATTCGGGAATGCGTATCTGTATAGCCTGGCGGACGATGATTATTATACATATCCGGAGTGTAGGAAAACAGATGGGCTTGAAAGCGTTGAGGAAGACAGGAATCAGGAAAGTACACAGGAAGCCGGAGTATCAGAGGAAGTCAATGGATCGGAAATAATGGAGAGTTTGTCTGAAAAGCCAGCTTCTAAGAAAAGCAGGGAAGATGATTTTGGGGGAATTATCGGCTTGATCAATCTGGGTAAACTATATGCGGCGACTGCTTATGCCAAAGCGATGGATTTGCAGGAAGCCGGGCAGAGTATGGAATATCGTCAGTTGGCATATGCGGTAAATGATCCGATGGAACACTGTAGTTACTCTACGGATAACGTATTTTCATTGATTGACCGGCGGGATGTGTATACAGATGCATTGATGATTTCTACTGCAGTACGAACATTTTTCTCAAACCAAGTCCGTTATGATTATAATATCAAATCGTACTATGGAGGGATAAAAGAGTATAAGCTGCTGAGTGATTATCCGTCTCTTAGCGAGGTGCTGTACTCCTTGATGGAATTCAAGGATAATTATCAAAAAGGGCTGGATGCGTATGCGGATTATCATTCCAAAAGCAATGCCGAGTCAGAACAGGAAATGAAGAGACTTCAGCAGGAAACTAAAATGTTCTATGATAATTATGTAGTTGGACAGAAGAAGGAGAACGCAAGCCAAAAGCGATTTATTGAAACGAAGAAACTTATGTTTTCTGCCGATACCGACATGGGACAGTATCTGAAGGCGGTCGTGGACGGAGATTACGAGATGCTGCCATTAACGATGGACTTCCTGCAGGAGAATTTCTATAAAGAAGACAGTACGATTGAAGCAGATACCATCGATGCAGATAAGCTTTGGGATTACATTATATTTTTCTGGGAAAAAGCCGGAGAACATATGGTGTATCGCCGTCATGCAGATCTTATGAGCCATCTGCGAAACAATATTATCAGTATTACCACGAAAGCAGTGCAGCTTCTTGTAAGATGGTGTGAGTTAGTAAATCGTAATAGTAATCATGTTGAGGATGAAGGGGATATTGCTTACAAGAAGATTCGCAAGACGCTCATTGAAAATTTAGAAAAATGTATGAAGGATATGCGCAAAGCGTGCGAAACATCTGTTATTAAGGAAGAGACTGCAGGATTGCATGTTCTGCTTTATACGCTGAATGAAATTTATACATGTCTGACTGGAAGCTTCGAGGAAGAAACAAGAAAATATTTTTATGTACCATTCCTCCTTACAGACGATGTGATGCTGGATACAGATTATATACCGGACTTTGAAATGCATTCCGCTTCTATACATTCATTACAGCCTGCGGAAAGAATTCTTACACATGTCAGGAAGGTACAGAAGCATGATCCTACATTTAAAGACCGCCTTACAGATATTTTGGATGATAAGGGTGATGATTATGGTGCAGCCAGACTGATTGTCGATTACTTGATGAAAAAAGACAGTTCGGAAGAACTTATAGAGATTTCAGAGAATATTTCATCGGGTGAAGAGTATGCGCATGAGACCGCACAACTTAGAAAGGATGACTTTGTGGGTAATTTAGAACTGGCACAAACCTACGGTCAGATTGATAATTCTGCTGAGGATAAAAAAGAGAAGATCCTTCAGATTGTCAATGAATGGAATGAGTGGGCGGTTGAAACATCTAACTATGGCTTCTTTAAGAAGGTGATGGAGGGATATCTTGAAGAAATCCGCGAAGAAGCAAAGGCCCGGGAGGCCGACCTGCTTGAACAGTTAGAGGTCTTCAAGGGGGCTGTTGTTCAGGGATTGTCAACTGAGGTAAAAGAAAAGAGAGTTGACCGGATCCGGGAAATGATTAGAGAGCAGAACTATACGGTGGCAGAAGATTTGCTGGCAAGATCAAACGCCACAGAAGAAGAGTATGAGGAACTCATTGAAGAGGATTTTCTGAAAGATTTCCTGGATAATTATGATGATTATTATCAGCCCGTGGCAACTCATAAAGCTTCATTTGCAACCTTGGTTAGCAAAAGAACAAGGAACAAGGAAGAAAGAGGGGCGAAGAGACTGGCCGATAATTGGCTTCCGGGTGGAAGTCTGCTGAAAAAAGACCGCCTTCAGATCCTGCTTTCCTCACTGGGATTTAAGGTGAAATCAATTACTCAGCAGAAAACGATTGGAAAGTTTGAACATTATTTTGTACAGACTGCGCAGGCGAAAGGCGGTCAAAGAGATAATTATACGCATCCCATTGCTGCTTTTGGGTCAGGGGCGGCGCAAGAGGGATTCCGTATTGTATGTATAAATGGCGCCTATGATGCAGACGGTTTAATTGATGTGATGAAATTAATCGGAAATGCCAGGCATACATTGATTTTATTTGATTATGCGTTGTCTAAGAGCGAACGGCGCAGACTGGCCAGAAAGAGTAAAAACGCATTAGGGGATAAGTTGTTTGCTGTACTCGACAGAACAATTTTGATGTTTTTGGTTAGAAATTACGATGAAACCAAGATTAACAGGATGTTTATTTCACTTGTCACACCATTCGGCTATTATCAGCCTTATGTTTGGGAATCGGCAAATGTTATGCCGCCGGAAATCTTTATAGGAAGAAAACACGAACTTGAAAGAATTAAGTCTCCAACCGGCGTAAATATCGTATATGGAGGACGTCAGCTGGGTAAGTCGGCGCTGCTTAAGAGAGCAAAGGAAGATATAGATAGGGATGAGAATGGAAACAGAGCAGTTATTGTAGATGTAAAAGGACTGGATTATAGGAAGGCAGCCAAGAAGATTGGGCATGAATTGTATGATTGTTCTGTACTGGATGATGATATTGATACCGAAGACTGGGATGAATTGGCCAGAGCTGTCCGGCGCCGCCTGCAGTCGGATGTTAAGAGGATTCCTTATCTGTTATTACTTCTTGATGAGGCGGATATGTTCATTGACAGCTGTGCGGGTATAAACTACCAGCCATTTGATGCATTGAAGGATATTCAAAGTATTGGCTCCGGAAGATTCAAATTTGTTATTGCAGGACTTAGAAATATTGTGCGATTTAAGAGAGAAGCCTTAGGCAACAACAGTGTGCTCACACATCTTGAGGCGATGACCGTGAAGCCATTTAATACATCGGAAGCGCGCGAGTTGATGGAAGTGCCGTTGCATTATCTGGGATTGAGATTCCCGAAAGAGAAAGAATCCTTGATAACACTGATTTTGGCAACCACAAACTATTTTCCGGGATTGATACAAATGTACTGTGCAAAGCTGATAGCTGCAATGCGTAATAAAGATTATGCGAATTATGACGAGGTCGATACCCCAATCTATGAGGTGAGTGAAGAGCATATTAAAAAAGTATTGGCAGATTTGGAATTTACACAGCAGATTCGTGAGAAATTCATTATCACACTGAAGCTGGATGAAGATAATTATTATTATCTGATTGCGCTGCTGATGGCATTCCTATATCACAATAATGGCTATAATGAGGGATATTCAGCATTGGATATCAAGAGAGCGGGTACGGATCTGGAGATCGGAAAGATTGCAAATCTTGATACCACGAAGCTTGAGACCTTTATGGAGGAGCTTAAGGAACTGAATGTGCTGAGAAATACAGAGGCAGCGCATTATCTCTTTACAAGATTTCAGTTTTTCCAGATGATGGGAACCAGAGCGGAAGTTGATGATGAACTAGAAAAATACATGGGGGAATAAGATGGAACAGATATGGTGGGAGAGAGTCCCGAATGCAGCAGCGTTTACAACAGAAATGATAGAAAATCTTCTAAGCGAGAAAAGTATTATACTTCATTGCTGTGGAGATCTCCCCTGGTATTCGTATATGGTAAATTTTATTAAAGAGTCGGTAAAACAGCAGAATTCTTCTAAAAGGTTTGAAAGTATTCAGGATGTCTCAGAACCAGGGAAATATTTATTAAAGGAGTTCTGTAAACAGGAAAAAAGAGCAGAATACAGACCAAGCAAAACCTATGCTCAGTTTTTTGCGAACAGTGATGACGTTGTTTTACATGAAAGATATTTATGGGTTAAGGTTACTTCAGCGGAGCAGTTAGAGGCCTGGACAAGTTTTGTTTCTGCATACATAAAAGAGAGGGGGAAAAACAAGGAGGTAGCAGTATTTATCATAGAATGGCTTGGAAATACTGTATATCAAGCTAAAAAAGGTGTGAAGTTTTTCTCCTTCGATGAATTTATAAACGAGTATGACAGAAATGTCTTCTGTACTTTGGCGGCATCTTCTGTACGGGAGCCATCGCTTATAAAGAAATATTTGACAGAATTGGCGGTCAATGTGGTTGGAAATGATATTGAATTATGTGCGGCTTGTCTGCAATCATATAAGGAGTTTTTGGGAGAGCCATACGATGTTATTCAGACAGTATTAGATTCGGAAATCAGAAGCAATGGTGAAGCTTTTTCCTTCAATAAGACCAGAAACGATGTGAACCACCTTATCTGGCTGGCTCAGATTAAGACGATTTATCCTCTCTTGGAAGAATATAGGGAGGATTTTGTGCAACGCCATTCGACGGCAATAGTAAAGCAATTGCCTATTCGCTCATCATCAGGAGAGATATATCAAGAACCAAGAGATGTAGAGTTGGGAACCCTGAAATATATGGCAGATAATGGGCAGCTTTCCTTATCTCAAAAAGACTATGAATCTCTTAAGAAGAATAGAGATGCAAGAAATAAGCTGTCACATCTTGCCTTTTTGAATATAGGTGAAATAAGGGAATTGCTAAAAAGTATTTATTGACAGGTGTTTGATGTATGCTGGTATTATGTGGATGTTCAGTAGATGAAAAGAGGAAGCTGTTGCAGAACCATCTGGTATGGCGGTCGTTCTGCAATAGCCCATTTTCTTCTATTTTAAAAACATCCGCACCAGCCTGCCATGAATCTTCTTATAAGGCTGATACCGCATTGGCAGATCCAGCCACGTCTTCTTATCGACAATGCTCTTTTCATGAGAGAATGTCCGGAAACCATCCTTTCCATGATAGGATCCCATACCGCTTTCTCCGAATCCGCCGAATCCCATCTCACTGGTTGCCAGGTGAATGATGGTATCATTGATACATCCCCCGCCAAACCCGCACCGGGAAGTCACCTTCCTTGCCGCCGGTCTGTCTTTCGTAAAAATATAAAGCGCCAGCGGATGCGGCATGGAATGAATATTGCGGACCGCCTCATCCAGGGTATCATAAGTCAGTATGGGCATTAGCGGCCCGAAGATTTCCTCCTGCATCACAGCATCGCCGAAAGTAACATTATCAATGACCGTAGGTTCAATCTTAAGAGCGGCTCTGTCAGATTTCCCGCCCCAGACCACCTTTCCAGGGTCTATCAGTCCGGTAATCCGGTCAAAATGCTTCTCATTAATAATCTTCCCATAATCCGCCCGGTCGAGAGGCTGCCTGCCAAACTGTTTCTGAATCTGCTTTTTGATCTCTTTCACCAGTCTGTCCTTCACCGACCTGTCACAGTAAATATAATCGGGGGCAACACAGGTCTGCCCGCAGTTCAGGAATTTGCCAAAGACAATCCGTCTGGCCGCAAGCTTCAGATTCGCACTTTTTTCCACAATACAAGGGCTCTTTCCACCAAGTTCCAGAGTGACCGGCGTCAGATGCTCCGCAGCCTGCCGCATGACCTCTTTTCCCACCGCCTGGCTTCCGGTAAAGAAAATGTAATCAAAATTTTCTTTCAGGAGGCAGGTATTTTCTGCCCGCCCGCCTGTGACCACACAGATATACTTTTCATCGAAACATTCCCTGATGATAGCCGCTACAATCTCACTGGTATTAGGGGAATAGGCGCTTGGTTTCAGCACGGCGGTGTTGCCCGCCGCAATTGCGTCCACCAGGGGATCCATAGTCAGCAGGAAGGGATAGTTCCATGGGCTCATGATCAGCACCACGCCGTAGGGGGAAGGTTTCCGGAAGCTCCGGGAATGAAACTGGGCAAGAGGAGTCATGACCGTCTTCTCCCGGGCAAAGGAACGGACGTGTTTCAGCATATAAGTAATCTCGCTTAACACAAGGCCCGTTTCACACATATAACTCTCAAAATCGCTTTTCCCCAGATCTTTTTTCAGCGCCTCATGGATGTCATCCTCGTGTTTTAAGATGGATGCTTTTAATTTATTCAGCGCCTGGATTCTTGCATCAACGTCAAGCGTGGCTCCTGTGTAGAAATATCTGCGCTGACTGGTTACCATATTCTTGATTTCCTGTTCGTTCATAGATCTCTCCTTCTGGGGAATCAGAATCCCTCTGTCTGCCCATGCCGCAGTCCTTAAACGCAGCATGGAGTTCCATTATCATTGTTCCTTACATCATTTCGCAGGACGGAGTTTCCATTAACAGGTAATAGAACTGTTCCAACTCCGCAGCATCCATCAGCACCGGCACCGGATACAGCGGATTTCCTTCTTTATCCGCATAATGGGCCAGTTTCGGAATATCTTCTTCACGAATCTCCTTTACGGTATCCCCGATGTCAAACCGTTTCTTCATGTCCTTGATAGCCTGGATAAATTCCCCGGCAGCAACATCAAAGGGGGTATCTTCTTTGGAAACGCCTGCCGCCACGGACAGACGGTATAATTTCTTGTGTATGCATGGCCCGTACGCCTCCAGCACAAACGGAAGCAGGACCGCATTTGCCAGGCCATGGGGCACATTGTACTCCCCGCCCAGGGAATGGGCCACTGCATGGACATAACCCACATAGGACTTGGTAAATGCGCACCCGGCATAGAAAGAGGCATGCAGCATATTCCGCCTTGCGTCGATGTCACTGCCGTCTTCATATACCTTGTCAATGTTTTCAAAAATAAGTCTGACCGCCATCAAGGCATTCTTTCTCGTTCCGTAGGTCGTGGATCTTCCGATATAAGCCTCCACCGCATGGGTAAGGGCATCCATCCCTGTGGTTGCGGTAATCGCAGGCGGAAGGCTTAAGGTCACTTTCGGATCCAGCACCGCATACCTGGGAATCAGAGGAAAATCATTAATCGCATACTTATGCCGTGTCTCGGCATCCGTAATCACCGCCGCAAGAGTGGTCTCGCTTCCGGTTCCTGCAGTAGTGGGAACTGCGATCAGAAGAGGAAGTTTCCGGAGTACCTTCAGGATTCCCTTCATTCTGGCAAGAGACTGTTTCGGCTTCGCAATCCGGGCTCCCACGGCCTTGGCGCAGTCCATGCTGGATCCGCCGCCGAACCCGATGATTGCATTACAGGCGTTGGAATGGTACAGTTCCAATGCTTCCGCTACATTTGCAGTGGTAGGATTGGCAACGGTTTTGTCGTAGATATGATAGGAAATCTCATTCTGGGTCAGCACCTTCTCAAGGCGTCTGGTCAGACCCAGTTTGATGATTCCTGCGTCTGTGATAATGAGAACCCGGTCACATTCGTGCTGTCGTAAAATGTCCGGAAGCGCCTTGACGCTGCCTACAATGCCGGGCTTCCGGTACGGGAGGAAGGGCAGTGCAATCTTAAGCCCTGTCTGAAATGTCCTGCAATAGAATTTTCTCAATTTATTCATGGTAGATAACACCCTTTCTGCACTGTTCATATTGAAATTTATACCAGATAAAAAGCCGTTTTGTCAATAAATATTTTGATATTAAAAGGAAATTAATGTAAACTAAAACACCTAAAATAGTTGACAATCTGCGGGCCTCTGCGATATAGTTATCGGGAACTACCAATTTGAAAGCAGAAGAGGACAGAGGTGAGCAGATGACGGTTACAGAACAGTTAAAAGAAAAAATATGGGATGGCGGAAGGATCACAAGGGAAGAGGCGGCCTTGCTGTACGAAGAACCATTCGAAGAACTTTGCCTTAAGGCAGATGAAATCCGGCGGCATTTCTGCGGAAATGATTTTGATCTCTGCACGATCATCAACGGTAAGAGCGGCAGATGTTCGGAAGACTGCAAATACTGCGCACAGTCGGCATATTATCACACCCCGGCAGAGGAATACCCCCTTCTTGATACGGCAGAGATTGTGCGTCAGGCAAAATACAATGCGGACAGGGGTGTCTTACGGTACTCGGTGGTAACCTCTGGGAGAGCCCTGGCGGACTGGGAAGTTGACCGGATGTGTGAGGCAGTCCGGACGGTCAGAGAGCAGGTAAATATCAAGGTATGCGTTTCTTTTGGCCTGCTCGGTGAGGAACAGTTCCGCAAAATAAAGGACGCAGGAGCCGTGCGGGTACATAATAATCTGGAAACATCCCGCAGGAATTTCCAGAACGTCTGTACTACCCATACGTTTGAGGACAAGGTAAATGCCATCAAGGCGGCAAAGGCGGCTGGCTTAAGTGTCTGCAGCGGCGGTATTATGGGACTGGGCGAGACCGTAGAGGACCGGATTGATATGGCATTCAGTTTAAGAGAACTTGGGATCAGGAGTGTGCCGGTCAATATGCTGAATCCCATCCCCGGAACGCCATACGGAGATCATACCCGTCTGACCGTGGAAGACATGAGAAGGATTGTGGCAGTTTACCGATTTATCCTTCCGGACGCCGCCATCCGGCTTGCCGGGGGCAGAGGCCTGATGGCGGACAAGGGAGAAGGGTGCTTCCGGTCCGGTGCAAATGCAGCCATCTCCGGCGATATGCTGACTACGGCAGGATATACCATTGAGACGGATTTGCAAATGCTGCGCAGGCTGGGATATGAGATTTAACTTTTATCATTCGTTACATCCCCGCTGCCGCTTAAGGAAATGGTGTCTCCGAGAATGGCAGGCTCTGGCTTAAACAGGGTAAATCCCGCATCTTTAACCCGGGCCAGCACTTCCCGGGACTTCCGGTAGGTATCGCCTTTATAGACCGCCGTGTCACAGGGGACGCCCTGGACATCAAGGTCAAATGCCATCCCATCGTAGAGAGCGCGGTACAGATGGTATTCCTGCGTTACCACTACCAGGCTTCTGGCCTGGAAGATTTCCTTTGCCCGGTACATACTGTCATAGGTAGAGAAGCCGGCATGGTCCATAAAAATGCATTCGGAGGGTACGCCATGGTCTATGGCGTAAGATTTCATTGCATTTACCTCGTCATAGTCATCGCTCCCATGATCTCCGCTCATGATTATCCGGTCAGCGGCCCCGTCCTTGAATAACTGGATACCGGTATTCAGACGCTCCTTCAGCATCAGGCTGGGTTGTCCGTCCGCCTTGACCTGTGCGCCTAATACCAGAATGGCATCCGCTTTTTCTTCTGAGCCGGTTACCTCATCTTCTGATGTGATGGCAGCTGCGGCTGTTGCCTTTACATAACAATCTGTACCGAACAGGATGACTGCGCCTGTGATTGCGAGTATACATCCATATCGGAATAATGTTACAATTAATCGATTCTTCAATGGTATTGCCCCTTTTCTGCAAATGATTATAAATCTGAGATTTTAATCGTCAGATCATCAAAAATATAAACGGGTATTTCATCATCGAACGAATACACGTCCGAATCTTCTATGCCTTCAAAAACATACGTCTGGACAACTTTCTTCATTGGGTTCACGATCCAGTACTCCCGAACTCCTGCTGTACGGTATTTGAATAATTTGATGGTATAGTCGTTTTTGGGGCTGCCTGGTGAGACAATCTCTATAATCCAGTCCGGCGCCCCTTTGCAGCCGCGATCTGACAACTTGTCTTTATCACAGATAACGGAAATATCCGGCTCCACCCATATTTTATCGTCAGCATTCAGATTGACGGCAAATGGAGCCGTATAGACCTCACAGGCTCCATGGCTGGAGTGAATGTAATTCAGTATGGTGGAGGCTGTCAGAATGGATAGTTTCTGGTGTATCCGGTTTGGTGGAGCCATGGCGTACAGCTTGCCGTCGATTAGTTCTGCACGCTGTCCTTCCGGAAGGTTCCAGTAATCTTCTGATGTGTAAATGCGCTCCTGTGGTATTTGCATGTTATCACGTCCTTTCCATTTCATAATGTAAAAGACCCCGTAACCATACGAGGTCTTAAATATACTGCCTGTAAAGAGCTGTGCCTTCTATGCTGCCGGTAAACGGCAATGCTTATATAAATATTACATTTATTATATACTTCCGTATATTGAAAAGTCAATAAAAAATGTATGGAATCATAATTGACTTCATGGATTAATGGTAAACATATAATATTTAATGATTATCATTAAATATTAATTGCGTCATATAAAATAGTATGGTATAGTTTTATCAATATAGAAGTGTAACCTGGGTTAGAGAAAAGCAAAGAAAATGGAAAGATGACAGTGAGGAGGATGGATATGGAAACGGAGAAGAACTTTGAGAAAAAAGAGTTAAGGCACAGCCGCCTCTGCCGGCTGCTCATAGCCTGTGCCTTCGTGTTCCTGGCTCTGAGAATTTCCATAACAGTGATAGAAATCATGAGGTTATGGGGGAGGCCGGAAGCAGAAGTGATACTCATTGATACCGGGTATTCCTATCGTTTCGAGATGTTTGCCGGATATGCCCAGTGTTCCTATCTGAATATTCCGGCGGAGGCCAGGATGGTCAGCCGGAAGACATTTTGTATGGCATGGCTGATTCTGTCTGTCATGACGGAAGACCTGCCGGTACTGGCGGTACTGGGGTATCTGAGGAAAATTATGAAGGTAATCCGTGAATCCCATTCTCCCTTTGTCCCCCAGACCGTATCCTGTACACAAAAGATTGGATGGCTGATACTTTTAACGGGTATTTTTGGGGAAGCAGTTCTGCAGATGGGGATGGGGCTTTTGGTTTACCGGGTTCCGTATCTGATGAATCCATTGAACTTTTTCTGGATCTTTGCCGGAGCGGTTGTGCTCTTAGTGGGCGATATCTTAAAGTGGGGCTGCGATCTGCAGGAATTTTCAGATGAAACTTTGTAGTGACAGAACTTCGTGGGATATGGTGTGTTAAGAAGATGACCGGGCGGCAGGAAAAGCAGATGGCTGGCAGATAGCAGGACGGAGGGGCAAAGGTATGGCAATCATATTAAGACTTGACAGGGTCATGGCTGACCGTAAAATGTCTTTGAATAAATTAGCGGAGAAAGTGGGAATATCCAATGTGAATCTTTCTAATTTAAAGACCGGAAAGGTGCGGGCGGTCCGTTTCTCAACACTGGATGCGATCTGTGATGTGCTGGACTGCCAGCCGGGAGACATTCTGGAATTTCAGCGTTGTACTGGACGGAAGCCGGAATATGCAGTAGAATATAGAAAGACTGATGAGAGGGGAGGGAATGAATGATGGGAGAACAGCTGACCCAGAGTGATGTCCGCAAGATAAAGGAAGAGATTGAATATCGGAAACTGGTGGTCCGCAAGAAGGAACTGGAAGCGGTCAAGGAAGCCAGGGCACAGGGAGACTTAAGCGAGAATTTTGAGTACAAGGCAGCAAAGCAGGACAAGAACCGCAATGAAAGCCGGATCCGCTACCTGGAGAAAATGCTGAAGAATGCAAGGATTGTATCAGACACTTCCAGAGAGGATGAGGTAGGCATCAATAATACCGTGGAGGTTTATTTTGAGGAGGATGATGAGACGGAGGTTTACCGCCTTGTAACCAGTGTGAGGGGGAATTCTCTGCAGGGGCTGATCAGTATCGAGTCGCCGCTTGGCAAGGCAATCCGGGGACATAAGGAAGGCGACCGGGTGAAAGTGAAGACGGCCGGAGACGACGGGTATTATGTAGTAATCCGAAAAATCGACAAGACAACGGATGACTCCAAGGATACGCTTCGGAAATTCTGAATAAACACTTGCTATTTATCCGGTCCTGTGATATTCTGTTTTCAGCATACAACAGATTGGAGATGAAAAGATGAGGATGATTTCTTGCTAATTACAATTGTAACTGCATAACAGGATTACGGATAGGAGTCCGTCTTTTTGTTGTGCCGATAGCAGGAAAGTCTGACATCCTTTCATTTTGGAATAGCAGGAACGAAAAGCAATGCCTTTTTTTCGTAGGTCATTGTGTGTATTTCATGAGGCTGTAAGGAGACTTTCTTGCAGCTTTTTTCGTATCTTTACAATTCTGCCATGGCTTATGCATTGATGTGCAGGCACAGAAACCGGCAGAATGGATACGGTACAGGAGGTGCGCATAGATGGCAATGATAGATGTTGTAAATTTAAGTTTTTCATATGATGGAAGTTCTGAAGAAGTATTCAGAGACGTATCCTTCCGGATTGACACAGACTGGAAGTTAGGGTTCGTGGGGCGTAACGGGCGCGGAAAGACTACGTTTCTGAATCTGCTTCTTGGAAAATATTCCTACCGGGGACACATAGCCGCAAGTACCGATTTCGTTTATTTCCCTTACGATGTGAGGGACAAAGACCGGATGACATACGAGATTCTGTCAGAAATCAACCCGCAGTCTGAAGACTGGCAGCTGTTCCGGGAACTGAATCTGCTGAACGTAGATGCAGAAGTGCTGTACCGTCCGTTTTCCACCTTAAGCTATGGAGAACAGGAGAAGGTGCTGCTGGCAGCCCTGTTTCTGGGAGAAGACCGTTTCCTGCTGATCGATGAGCCTACGAACCATCTGGACGCAGAGGCCAGACAGCAGATTGCACAGTATCTGAACCGGAAGAAGGGGTTCATACTGGTTTCCCATGACCGGAATTTTCTGGATTCCTGTGTGGATCATATTCTGTCCATTAACAGGATGAATATTGAAGTGCAGAAGGGAAATTTCAGTTCCTGGTATGCCAATAAAGAGGCTGCAGACCGGATGGAGGAGGCACAGAACCAGAAGCTTACGTCAGAAGTAAAGCGCCTGAAGCAGGCTGCCAGGCAGTCGTCCGGCTGGTCGGACCAGGTGGAGAAGAGTAAGAAAGGCCAGCGTGTGGCTGGACTGCGGCCGGACCGGGGGCATATCGGGCATAAAGCGGCCAAGATGATGAAGCGGGCCAAGATACTGGAAAACCGTCAGCAGCAGGCGGTTGAGGAGAAGTCGAAGCTGCTTAAGAATATAGATACCATGGATGTGCTGGAACTTCGTCCGCTTCTTTATCACACAGACAGAATTGCGGAATTGAAAGATGTGTCCATCTTCTACGGAGGCAGGAGGGCGTGCTCTGGTGTCACTTTTGACATCCGCCGGGGAGAGAGGGTCTGTCTGGCCGGGAGAAACGGCTGCGGGAAGTCCAGTATCCTGAAATTACTGCTGGGGGAGGATCTTGCATTTGAGG
Organism: uncultured Dorea sp.; assembly: GCA_910587575.1. Classification (GTDB taxonomy): domain Bacteria; phylum Bacillota; class Clostridia; order Lachnospirales; family Lachnospiraceae; genus Sporofaciens. The sequence goes on along the minus strand of CAJULU010000023.1, from coordinate 15,102 downwards.
GAAATGTTCATATGGGGTCCGGGCTCAGGATTTCCTATATTTCCCAGGATACCTCTTTTCTGAAAGGAGATCTGCGAGAACTGGCCCAGGAGTATGGGCTGGAAGAGAGTCTGTTCAAGGCGGTCCTTCGCAAGCTGGATCTTCAGAGGGAACAGTTTGAAAAGGACGTAAGCCTCTTAAGCGCCGGGCAGAAGAAGAAGGTGCTGCTGGCAAAAAGCCTGTGTGAGCAGGCACATCTGTATGTGTGGGATGAACCTCTGAACTATATTGACGTGTTGTCCAGGGTTCAGATAGAAGAACTATTGCTGAGATGCCGTCCGACCATCCTATTCGTAGAACATGACATGGCGTTCCGGAAAAATGTGGCGACAAAGGTAATCGAGATGCATGTATAAAATAGAAAGAGAGTGAGAAAAATGAGAGCAGAGAAAAAGCGGTGGCGTAAATGGAACAGATGACATTATTTGACGACAGGAAACAGACCGCACCGCTGGCGAGCCGCCTGCGTCCCGCAACGCTGGAGGAATTTGCCGGACAGGGGCATTTGCTGGGACAGGGGAAAATGCTGCGCCAGCTGATTGAACGGGATCAGATCTCTTCCATGATTTTCTGGGGGCCGCCGGGGGTAGGAAAGACAACCCTGGCAGGAATCATTGCCGGCAGGACCAATGCGGACTTCATTAATTTCAGTGCGGTCACCAGCGGGATTAAGGAGATTAAGGAAGTGATGAACCAGGCAGAGAACAGCCGGAAGATGGGAATCCGCACGGTTCTGTTTGTGGATGAGATCCACAGGTTTAATAAGGCCCAGCAGGATGCCTTCCTGCCCTTCGTGGAGAAAGGGAGTATTGTCCTGATCGGCGCCACAACGGAAAATCCTTCTTTTGAAGTCAATGGGGCGCTTCTGTCCAGATGCCGGGTATTTGTGCTGAAGGCGCTGGAAGAGGCAGACCTGGTGAAGGTGCTGAATCATGCCCTTCGAAGTCCGAAGGGGTTCGGGCCCCAGAATGTACAGATGACCGAACGCCAGGTAGCGGCAGTTGCCGCATTTGCCAATGGGGACGCCAGAGCGGCGCTGAACACGCTGGAGATGGCGGTGACAAACGGGGAGATCAGCGCCGAAGGAATTCTTGTGACGGATGAGGGGCTTGAGCAGTGTATCAGCAGGAAGTCCCTGCTTTATGATAAGAACGGAGAGGAGCACTATAATCTGATCTCTGCGCTTCACAAGTCCATGCGAAACAGCGATCCGGATGCAGCCATTTACTGGATGTGCCGGATGCTGGAAGGAGGGGAGAATCCCTTATATATTGCAAGAAGGCTGATCCGTTTCGCCAGCGAGGACGTGGGAATGGCGGACAGCCATGCGCTGCAGGTGGCGGTGGCGGCGTACCAGGCATGCCATTTCCTGGGCATGCCGGAATGTGACGTACACCTGGTCCATGCGGTCACTTATCTTGCCATGGCGCCCAAATCCAACGCTCTCTACACTGCGTGTGAGGCATGTAAGCAGGATGTGAAGAATCTTAGGGCTGAGCCGGTTCCCCTGAATCTTCGCAATGCGCCGACAAAACTGATGAAGGATCTGGAATATGGCAAGGGGTATGAATATGCCCATGACACGGAGGAAAAGCTGACGCATATGCAGTGTATGCCGGAGTCTCTGAGTGACCGGGAATATTATCATCCTACCATCCAGGGGGAGGAAAAAAGAATCGGAGAGAGGTTGGAATGGATCAAAGAGTGGAAAAAAATTCATTTGAAAAAATCTATGACGTAATCCGTCAGATTCCCAGAGGGCAGGTAGCGTCCTATGGCCAGATTGCGGCGCTTGCAGGCAACCGGCGCTGGGCGCGCGTGGTGGGCTATGCACTTCACGCAGTTCCGTGTAACAGCGATCTGCCCTGCCACCGTGTGGTGACAAAGGACGGAAGGATGTCCTGTGCGTTCGGAAGCGGGAAATGTAACCGGCAGACCGAACTTCTGAAAGCGGAAGGGGTGGAATTTGAAGGAGAATGTGTGGATATGAAAAAATATCAGTGGAAGAAGGAGGTGTTCTGATCCGTCTGGCTGGAAAACCGGGGCTGCCGGGAAATGACTGAAATGCCATTTCCCGGCAGCCCCGGTTACGTCCGTGTGCCTATGGGATTGCAAATATGGTTTTAGCCAGTTCTGATAATTCCGATCCCTCATTGCCGGCATTGAGCATGGAGGAGATGTTGAAGGAAATATTCATGGATGTCTCCTCGCCAAAGGTAGGTGCGGCGGCATATTTCTCCATGGCCTCTACCAGTCCGGCGGAAACTTCATCAATGGAGTAGTAGGTTCCGCCCTCGAATTCGGAATATGCGCTGGTGAAGCTGGTGTTAGGCGTGGTCCTGATATCAACCGTATAGCTGTAGAGCCCGTTCTCTTTCTTCGGGATTCCTACGGTATACTGGCACTGCTTCATCATGGATTTCAACGCTTCCTGATATCTCGGAACGTATGCTTCGCTTAAGTCTGCGGGCGGGTCGAATACGTCTGCCTCATACCATGCAAGAGCCTCTTCTTCGGTCCGGTCTGTATGTAATGCAAAACGGGCCACGTCCCCTTTAAAGGAAGCGTCCAGATATGCGGTGACGAAATCATGACAGTCCAGGATATCGCAGACTTCGTCATAGGGAGCCATGTATTCGACCAGAGCCTGGGAGAGAAAGTTTTCAAGGCTTTCCGGGGAAATCTGATAGTTCTCCCCCTCTCTGGATACTTCCAGCGTGGTAATGGTCTCTTCGTTGCAGACAGGCGAATCCTTCAGAAGGGCCGTGTCCTTTTCCAGAATCGAAGTGACCGCACCGGTAAGCTCTGTGGTCTCCAGGGAAGCGATCTGTTCGGTATTGGCAGTTTCTACGGTATTCTTAATATTAAGCGGAGTGTAGGTTACCTGGACGGAATAAGTCCCGTTATCCATTTTTTGTGCTTTGGCAACTTCGAAGTCAATGGCGCTGAAAGAACTCTTCATGAAATCCAGATAGGGTTTGCGCAGATCTTCCGGAAACTGCAGGACGTAGGACTCATTGCTGGCAGCAATGCCTTCGTCCAGCAAAGTGTCAAAGCTGCCGGATCCTTTTTCTTTGATGGAAGTGATCTGATCGCCCACGTATTTGTCCGCAGCATTATCACTGCAGCCCGTCAGCAAGGCAAAGGCAAATACACAGGAAATGAGAAATGTAGATTTTCGCATGAAACTTGTCCCCCTGTTTTTTATTTCATTGTATCATTCTAAAAACATCTATTCAATAGAAAATACTACTGGAAAAAGAGAAGTATTTTATATATAATAGACTAACAGGTCATAAATCATCGAAAAAAGGAGATTTGGTATGAAAATGTTAGCAATCGACAAGGAACTGAAAGGGAATGCATACCCGGGGCGGGGAATTATCATCGGGAAGAGCCCGGACGGGAAGAAGGCAGTGACCGCTTATTTTATCATGGGGAGGAGCGTGAACAGCCGGAACCGTATCTTCGTGGAAGAAGGGGAAGGAATCCGGACACAGGCATTTGACCCGGCGAAGCTGACGGATCCAAGCCTGGTCATCTATGCGCCGGTGCGGGTGCTTGGGAATAAGACTATTGTGACCAATGGGGATCAGACCGATACCATTTATGAGGGAATGGACAGGCAGATGACGTTTGAACAGTCTTTAAGAAGCAGGGAATTCGAGCCGGATGCTCCTAATTATACGCCCAGGATTTCGGGGATCATGCATATCGAGAACGGGAATTATAATTATGCCATGTCCATTTTAAAGAGCAGTAACGGTAACCCCGGAAGCTGCAGCCGCTATACATTTGCATACGAGAATCCGGCGGCGGGGGAAGGCCATTTTATTCACACCTACCAGTGTGACGGCGATCCGCTTCCCAGTTTCGAGGGTGAGCCAAAGCGGATCGGGATGCAGGACGATATGGACGCATTTACGGACCTGCTGTGGGAAAGTCTGAATGAGGAGAATAAGGTATCGCTTTTTGTGAGATATATTGATATTGCAACGGGGAAATATGAGACAAGGATTGTGAATAAGAACCAGTAAGGGAGGAAGGGCAGATGAAAGAATTAGAATTAAAATATGGCTGTAATCCGAATCAGAAACCATCGAAGATTTATATGGAAGGAGGCGGAGAACTTCCGATCCAGGTACTGAACGGGCGGCCCGGGTATATTAATTTTCTGGACGCATTTAACGGCTGGCAGCTGGTGAAGGAGTTAAAGAGGGCAGCAGGGCTTCCGGCGGCAGCCTCCTTTAAGCATGTATCGCCGGCAGGGGCGGCGGTCGGGCTTCCGCTTTCAGATACTCTTGCCAGGATCTACTGGGTGGATGATCTTGGAGAGCTGTCTCCTCTGGCGTGTGCTTACGCAAGGGCCCGGGGAGCTGACCGGATGTCCTCATTCGGGGATTTTATTTCTCTGTCAGATGTGTGTGATGCAGACACGGCAAGGCTGATCAAGAGGGAAGTGTCGGACGGCGTGATTGCACCGGGATACGAGGAAGAGGCCCTGGAGATCCTTAAGGCGAAGAAGAACGGGAATTATAATGTAATCCAGATTGACCCGGAATATGTGCCTGCTCCGCTGGAGCATAAGGACGTATTCGGAATTACGTTCGAGCAGGGAAGAAATGAACTGAATATTGACGATGACTTTTTCGCCAATGTGGTGACCAGCCACAAGGAACTGACCGGCCAGGCAAAACGGGATCTGGCGGTTTCCATGATTACGCTGAAATATACCCAGTCCAACTCGGTATGTTTTGTCAAAGACGGACAGGCAATCGGTATCGGGGCGGGACAGCAGTCCCGGATCCACTGTACAAGGCTTGCGGGGCAGAAAGCAGACAACTGGTGGCTGAGGCAGTCGCCGCAGGTGATGGGGCTTCCTTTCGTAGATTCCATCCGGCGTGCGGACCGGGATAATGCCATTGACCTGTATATCGGAGAGGATTATATGGATGTTCTCTCGGATGGCCGGTGGCAGGAGATTTTTAAGGAGAAGCCGGAAGTATTTACCAGGGAGGCGAAGAGAGAGTGGCTTGACCAGCTGACGGATGTGGCGCTTGGATCCGATGCGTTCTTCCCCTTTGGGGATAACATCGAGAGGGCCCATAGGAGCGGTGTGAAGTTTATTGCGCAGCCAGGCGGGTCTGTCAGGGACGATCAGGTGATTGAGACCTGCAATAAATATGGGATGGTGATGGCGTTTACAGGGCTCAGGCTGTTCCATCACTAATACGGATGCGTACCCATCTGAAATTAATGGTTGTATATTTCTTCAAAACCTTATATAATAGTAAAGACTTTTGCGATAATCGTGCAAAAAAAACGGTAAATAAGGCAAATGATGTGAAGGAGTTAATGAGTATGGGTAAATATTTTGGAACAGACGGATTCCGTGGAGAGGCCAACGAAGTTTTAACGGTAGAGCATGCCTTTAAAGTGGGCCGGTTCCTTGGCTGGTACTACGGCCAGGATCATAAGGCAAAGGTTGTGATCGGTAAAGATACGAGAAGAAGCAGCTATATGTTTGAGTATGCGCTGGCCGCAGGCATCACCGCTTCCGGGGCCAATGCATATCTGCTGCACGTTACCACCACGCCCAGTGTATCTTATGTAACGAGAACCGATGATTTTGATTGCGGAATCATGATTTCTGCCAGTCACAATCCGTTCTATGACAACGGAATCAAGATTATCAGCGGGAAAGGCCATAAGATTGAGGCGGAAGTGGAAGAAAAGATTGAGGCATATATTGACGGGGAGATGGAAGAACTGCCCCTTGCGAAGAAGGAGGACATCGGCCTTACCGTGGATTATGCGGCGGGAAGAAACCGTTACATCGGCTATCTGATTTCCCTGGCTACCCGTTCCTTCAAAGATATGCGGGTGGGCCTGGACTGCTCTAACGGAAGCGCATTTGCCATTGCGAAGAGCGTGTACGATGCTCTTGGTGCAAAGACTTATGTGATCAACTGTGAACCGGACGGAACGAACATCAACACGAATTGCGGTTCTACCCATATCGGGGTGCTTCAGCAGTATGTGAAGGAAAAGAAACTGGACGTAGGATTTGCATACGATGGAGATGCAGACCGCTGTATTGCGGTGGATGAGCATGGAAACGTGGTGGACGGCGATCTGATCCTTTACATCTGCGGTAAATATATGAAGGAGACCGGTCGGCTGAACGGAGATACCATTGTTACAACGATTATGTCTAATCTGGGGCTTTATAAAGCCTGTGACAAGGCAGGGCTTAAGTATGAAAAGACTGCCGTGGGTGACAAGTATGTGTACGAGAACATGGTGCGCAACAACTTTTCTCTGGGCGGCGAGCAGTCGGGGCATATTATTTTCAGTAAGCATGCCACCACGGGAGACGGTATTCTGACGTCTCTGATGGTGATGGAGGTAATGCTGGAGAAGAAGATGACGCTGTCAAAGCTGGCGGAGCCGGTGAAGATTTATCCGCAGTTACTGAAAAATGTCCGTGTGGCGGATAAGAAGACGGCCAGAGAGAATCCGGAGGTTACCAAAGCCGTGGATGCGGTAGCGCAGGCTCTGGGGGATGACGGGCGTATCCTGGTAAGAGAGAGCGGAACCGAGCCGGTGATCCGGGTCATGGTGGAGGCGGCTACGGATGAACTGTGTGAGAAATATGTCAGCCAGGTGACTGACGTGATCAAGGCAGAAGGGCTGATGGTCGGATAGCTGTTTTCAGACACGCTCTGGAGAATTTCACAGAATTTCAGAAAAAGGGACCGGCGGAAATGATGTTTCTGCCAGCCCCTTTCTTTTGTCAGATGGAGTGAAAGCCTTTTCCGATGATCTCGCTGGTATTTGAGATCAGCAGGAAAGCATCCGGTGAATTTTCTTTAATGTAGTTTCTGAGACGTACTGCCTGTATACGGTTCAGGACGGTGAAAATGATATATTTGTCTTCCCCGCTGAAAGCGCCTTTTGCCTCCACAATGGTTGCGCCCCGATGAATTTCGTCTTTGATAAAATCACAGATCGGCTGGGGATTGCTGCAGACGACATTAAAATACTTGGACAGATTCAGACTTTCGATAAATCCGTCGATCATAAACGAGCGGAGTGCAAGGCCGAGGAAGGAGTACAGTCCTGTCTCAATGTCGAATACGAAGCAGCCGGCAAGGGTGATGAAGAAATCCGTGACCAGCAGTGCGTTTCCGATGTTGAAGCTGGTATATTTCTTCATTATCATAGCGACCACGTCTGTCCCGCCGCTGGAGGCTCCGATGTTGAACAGGACGGCGGAGCCGATGGAGGGCAGTGCGATGGCAAAAGCCAGTTCCAGAAGGGGCTGGCTGGTCAGGGGCTGGCTCATGGGGTAAATCCGTTCCAGTCCCGATAAGGTAACCGACAGAAGAATACTGCTGTAGGCGGTCTTCGCAGCGAATTTTCTGCCGAGTATGAAGAATCCGATGACCAGCAGTACCATGTTGGCAGCGAAAGAGAAATCTCCCGCAGAGATCGCCCCCGACTTGGCAATAAGGACGGCCAGACCTGTGATCCCTCCAAAGGTAAAATTGTTGGAAAATTTAAAAAAATAGATTCCTACCGCCATTACCAGTGTACTAAGAGTCAGATAAGTAAAGTTCTTTAATTGTGATTTCATAATAAATTCCTCAACTTTTGTAAACGATTTGCAGAGCCTTCCTGCGGTCTGCATATTGTTTTGATACCACACCCGATTGTAACGCTGACCCGCAGAAAAGTCAACGGAATTATTCAATCTGCATTAGAATCCCGAAATCAGTGCATAATACCTTCTATAAAAGGAGGAAATGAGATGCATAAGTATTTACCAATTACGGATGTATACGCAAGAGAAATCCTAGATTCCCGCGGGAATCCGACCATAGAAGTAGAAGTGCTTGCAGGAGATAAGTATCTGGGAAGAGCCGGCGTTCCGTCGGGGGCATCTACCGGACAGTACGAGGCCCTGGAACTCAGGGACAAAGAAGAACGTTACGGCGGACTGGGAGTGGAACTGGCGGTGGATCATGTAAACGCAAGGATCGCTCCTGCGGTCATAGGGGTAAATGTATTCGACCAGCCTATGATTGACCGGATCATGCTGCAGCTGGACGGGACGGAGAACAAGTCGGATCTGGGGGCTAATGCCATACTGGGCGTATCCATGGCAGCGGCCCGGGCGGCGGCGGCGGCCCTTCGGATTCCTCTGTACTCGTATCTCGGGGGAACGAATGCAAAGCGCCTTCCGGTTCCCATGATGAATATCATGAACGGAGGAAAGCATGCGGATAACACCATTGATATCCAGGAATTCATGATCATGCCGGTGGGCGCTTGCTGTTTCAAGGAAGGGCTCAGGATGTGTGCGGAGATCTGCCATGCGCTTAAGAAGCTTTTGAAAAAGCATGGGTACAGCACCGGAGTGGGAGATGAGGGAGGTTTTGCGCCGGATCTCCCGGATGCCAGGGAGGCCATCCGGTTTATTATGGAGGCCATTCAGGAAGCGGGGTACAGACCGAAGGAGGACATTGTTCTGGCCCTGGACGTGGCGGCTACAGAATTATATGATAAAAATACGAAGAAATATCTGTTTGAAGGCGAGAGCAGAATGCATGGACACCAGGTGGTGCGCTCGGCAGAGGAACTGATTGAATATTACGAGGAACTGACGGAGGAATTCCCCATTGCGTCTATTGAGGATCCGCTGGATGAGGAAGACTGGGACGGCTGGGAACTTCTGACCACCCGTCTGGGCGCCGGTGTACAGCTTGTAGGGGATGACCTGTTTGTTACCAACGAAAAGAGGCTGAAGAAGGGGATCGAGAGGGAGGCTGCGAATGCCATCCTTGTAAAAGTCAACCAGATCGGGACGCTGACCGAAGCGTTTAACGCAATTGAGACGGCGAAAAATGCCGGGTACCGGACGATCGTTTCCCATCGTTCCGGCGAGACGGCAGATTCCATGATTGCGGATATTGCGGTGGCATTTAACTCCGGGCAGATCAAGACAGGTGCACCCTGCCGTTCTGAGCGGGTGGAGAAATATAACCAGCTGCTCCGGATTGAGGAACGTCTGGGGGATGTGGCGGAGTACCGGAATCCATTCTGTTAATCAGAACTTGCTATTTCGGACATCTTATGGTAGAATAAAGAAGGTTTAGCCGTAGGAGGTGTAGAAGGTGGAGATTCTGAAGATAGTATTAATGATCATATTCGCAATAGACTGTATTGCACTGACAGCGATTGTTCTGATGCAGGAGGGGAAGTCTGCAGGCCTCGGAACGATCAGCGGCATGGCGGATACTTACTGGGGGCAGAACAAAGGACGTTCCATGGAAGGGGCGCTGGTGAAGTCCACGAAGTTCCTTGCGATCCTGTTTATTGTACTGGCAGCAGTGTTGAATTTAAAAGTATTTGCATAAGCGGCATATTTTTATGAGAACAGTGGGACACTCCTGTAAAGGAGTGTCTATTTCTATATCAGAGGGAGGAACTGCAGAAAATGGACAAGTCATTTGAAAAGAGAAAAAAGATAGTGTACGATCTGATCTGTGACGATCTCTATGTACCGATGAAGTTTAAGGAACTTGCCATGCTCCTGCAGGTTCCGAAGGAACAGAAGACTGAACTGAGAGAGGTGCTGGAATCTCTGGAAGCAGATGGCAGAATCTGTTTATCTAAGAGGGGAAAATACTGTAAAGGCGGGGCAAAGCATCTGTCCGGTACGTTCCGGGCAGGTTTCAGAGGCTTTGGCTTTGTAGTGACAGGGGATGGAAGCCCGGACGTCTATATCAGTGAGGAGGATGTAAACGGCGCATTTGACGGGGATCAGGTGGAGTTCGTGATTAAAAAGGAGAACCAGGGAGGCAGGCGCAGCCGGGAAGGAAGGATTGTGAGGGTGACTGCCAGGGGAATGACGAAAGTGGTGGGTCTGTTCCAGAAGAAAGATCAGCAGAATTACGGCTTCGTCCTTCCGGATAACCAGAGATTCCCTTATGATGTCTTTGTACCTGCCGAGAGATCGAAGGGCGCTGTCAGCGGCCACAAGGTAGTGGCTGAACTGACGTCCTACGGAGAGGCAGGGCGTAAGCCGGAAGGACGGATCACGGAAATCATCGGGCATATTAATGATCCCGGGACAGATATCCTGTCCATTGTTAAGGGATATGAGCTGCCTGTGGAATTTTCCGGGAAGATTCTGAACCAGGCAGACCGTGTGGCCAGAGAAGTAAGTCCTGCCGACATGGCGGGGCGTAAAGACCTGCGGGACTGGCAGATGGTGACCATTGACGGAGAGGATGCGAAGGATCTGGACGATGCCGTTTCCCTCACCATGGACGGGGAAAATTATCTCCTGGGAGTCCATATCGCAGACGTGACGAATTATGTCCAGGAGAACAGCGCCATTGACCGGGAGGCAAGGAACCGGGGGACCAGCGTTTATCTGGCAGACCGTGTGATTCCCATGCTTCCGCACAGGCTGTCCAACGGAATCTGTTCTCTGAATGCAGGGGAAGACCGTCTGGCTCTCAGCTGTCTGATGACGGTGGATCCGAGAGGGATGGTCATTGCCCATGAGATTGCGGAGACGGTGATCCATGTGAAAGAGCGCATGACCTATACGGCCGTAAGTAAGATTCTGGAAGACAAGGATCCTGCAGAGAGAAGCCGTTATCAGGAACTGGTGCCGATGTTTGAGCGGATGGAAAGGCTGTCGCAGATATTGCGGGGCCGCAGGCAGAGGAGGGGTTCCATTGATTTTGATTTTCCGGAGACGAAGATGATACTGGACGAGGAGGGAAAGCCGCTGGAGCTCAGACCCTATGACCGCAATACAGCAACGAAAATCATAGAGGATTTCATGCTTCTGGCCAATGAGACCGTGGCGGAAGAGTATTACTGGCAGGAACTTCCATTCGTTTACCGGACCCATGAGCCGCCGGCGGAAGACAAGATCCGGGCGCTTGCCACGTTTATCAATAATTTTGGATACTCCATGCATATCGGGGTCAATGAGATCCGGCCCAAAGAGATCCAGAAGCTTCTTGCCAGAGTGGAAAATACGCCGGAAGAGTCGCTGATCTGCCGTCTTGCACTGCGCTCCATGAAGCAGGCCCGGTATATGCCGGAAAATCTGGGGCATTTCGGCCTGGCGGCAAATTATTATACTCATTTTACTTCACCGATCCGCAGATATCCGGATCTTCAGATTCATAGGATTATTAAGGATAACCTCAGGGGGCGTATGAATGAGGAGAAGATTGCCCACTATCAGAGTATTCTTCCGGAGGTGACGAAGCATTCCAGCGAAATGGAGCGAAGAGCCCAGGAGGCGGAGCGTGAGACGGTACGGCTTAAGAAAGCCGAGTATATGGAGCAGTATATCGGCGAAGAGTTTGAAGGAGTGATTTCCGGCATGAATAAGTGGGGAATGTACGTGGAGCTTCCGGACACGGTGGAGGGCATGGTACATGTGGCGAACATGGCGGATGACCATTATGATTACCGGGAAGACCGGTATGAGATGACGGGTGCGCATACCGGGAAGGTGTATAAGCTGGGCCAGAAAGTACGGGTCCGGGTGCTTGAGGTCAGCCGGATGCTCCGGACGGTTGATTTTGAGATTGCGGATACCATAACGGAGTAACAGTCTGCTTCGGGGGCAGGAAAGAAGGGGGTCGTGCATATGGCAAAGACAAACGGAAAGATGATTGCCAACAATAAAAAGGCATATCATGATTATTTTATACTGGATACCTATGAGGCCGGAATTGCGCTTCATGGAACGGAGGTAAAATCTCTCCGGATGGGTAAGTGCAGTATTAAAGAGTCCTTTATCCGGGTGGAGAATGGAGAAGTCTATATCTATGGCATGCATATCAGTCCATATGAAAAGGGGAATATTTTCAACAAGGATCCGCTGCGGGTTCGAAAACTTCTGCTCCATAAGCCGGAGATTGGCAGGCTGCTTGGAAAGACGAAGGAAAAGGGAGTGGCGATTGTACCCCTTAAGGTTTATTTCAAAGGCAGCCTGGTAAAAGTTGAGGTGGGACTGGCAAAGGGCAAAAAGCTCTATGACAAACGGCAGGACATTGCCAGGAAGGATCAGCAGAGAGAGGCCCAGAGAGATTTCAAGGTAAGGAATCTTGGATAGCAGGATCACGGCAGTAAACCGGCTGGAATAGTGAACAGGACTTAAGGAGGGAAAAGAGATGGTTCCGATCAGGAAAGAAGATCTGAGACAACGATCGAGACTTATGAGGAGCTGACGCCTCAGTTAATCCGGCTGATCGAGGAGACCAGGAGGGATCATACGCTTTCGGAAGCGCAGAAGCAGGATGAGATTTCTCTGCATATGCTGGGGTATGTAAAATCCTGTACCAATGAGATTATTGTTGAGGTGCTGGCAGAGATTCTGGGACTGGAGGACGAAGGAACTGCTTCTTAGAGAGGCGGCCCGACAGCGGCAGGAAATGAATTTTTTTAAAAATAAAGGAAAAAGGGATTGCGCAGCAAAAAGTACAGGGAATATAATAGAGTTATTCAAATAGAGGAAGGGGCAGAACAGATGTCTTATTGTGTAAAATGTGGTGCAAAGGTAGATGACGGGATTGCCATATGCCCGCAGTGCGGTGCGCCGATACCAGATTTGTCGGGTGGCTACTCTGGAAGCGGCCAGACCAGAGGCGGTGATACTGGCTATAGACAGGATAGCGGCCAGGAATATACATATGGCCAGCCTGGAGCCGGACAAGGAAGTTACCGGCAGGGCGGTTACGGACAGCCGGAGAATCAGCAGGGCAGTTATGGACAGCCGGAGAATCAGCAGGGCAGTTATGGACAGTCAGAGTACTGGCATGATGGCTTCGGTCAGCCGGGGTATCAGCAGAATGGTTACGGACAATCTGGTTATGAGACCCGGCGTTATGGGGCGGCGGATTATTTTGATGAGATGGAAGTGCGTCAGAACAAAGCGATGGGAGTATTGTCTTATTTAGGCATTCTGGTATTAATACCGCTTCTGGCGGGAAACAGACAGTCTCAGTATGTGAAGCATCATACGAACCAGGGACTGACGCTTTTTCTGCTTTCCTCATTGGTTGACCTGGTGGAAGGCGACTGGGTGTGGGGACTGCATTCAGTCATCCATTTCGGCGGCGGAATATTTTCCTGGATTTTTGACATTCTGGGGCTTGTATTCTTTATCCTGATGGTTATGGGAATTGTGGCTGCCTGCCGGGGGGAGAGGAAGGAACTTCCACTGATCGGGAAGATAAAGTTCTTCAAATAGTCAGAAAAAGGACTGGCGGAAATGGAGGTATACATACAGTCATTTCCTGCCGGTCCTTTCTTTTCATATTTCTATATTCCATACCCAGAGGGCACACCGTAATACATACCCTGCGGGTGGGCGGACTCCGTCCATTAAGGTTCAGCCCTATTCAATTGTAATCAGCTTGGGCTGTTCTTCCTGTTTCTGCACTTCCTTCGGGAATGCCAGATGAAGAACGCCATCCTTAAATGCGGCTTTGATATCGTCCTGTGTCAGAGCGTCTCCAACGTAGAAGCTTCTGTTGCAGGTGCCGGTATACCGCTCTTTGTGTACACAGTTCCCTTTGGCATCTTTCTCTTCTTTTGTCATATTCTTATGAGCGGAAATGGTCAGGTATCCATCTTTCAAGTCAGCCTTGATGTCTTCTTTCGCATATCCCGGAAGCTCCATCTCTACCAGGTAATTTCCATCCTTTTCATGGATATCTGTCTTCATGATCTGTGCGGATGTGTGGTCGTAGGTACGGCTGAAGAACGGATCGCTGAACATATCATCGAATAAATTGTTGAAACCTCTGTTTGCTAATAACATAAATCATTCCTCCTTGAAATTGTCTTATGGTTTAGTATATCCCATAAGGTATGAAAATTATTTATTGTTTTATTTGCTATATATATTATATAACACGATTTATTAGCACTGTCAATAGTTGAGTGCTAATTTTTTGAAAAAAATATTTTAAAGGAGATAAGACAGTATTTCCAGGTGATAATATTAGTAATTTATGATATCATAAAACATGAAAGGAAATGAATCATATGAATTTTGGCAAAATTTATGAATTTAATGCAGTGATTGAAGCTGTTCCCGATAAGGGCGGGGCATATGTACGGTTTCCATATGATATCAGAAAGGAATTTGGCAGAGGAAGAGTCAAGGCACAGATAACCTTTGACGGAGAGCCTTATATGGGAAGTATCGTGAATATGGGGGTAAAAAATTCTGATGGATCTGTCTGCTACATTATTGGGATTCGCAAGGATATCAGAAGTAAGATTGGAAAGCAGCCTGGTGACACGATAGTAGTCACGGTAAAAGCCGGCTGTGAACAATGACTGTTCATTGCTGGTCTTTGAGAGTTAGAGAAAAATCAAAGAAATAACTTGACAAAATAGAATATTTGTTCATATAATGGAATATATCTTATCGGACGAAGCCGATAAGTGATATCAGAATTCAACGGTCTGCAGCCAGGGTTACAGCAATGAACATCAGGGCTTGTACTGGTTTCGACGGAGGTCTGGAAGTTGGAGAAGCCATCCGTAGTGGGACACTACGTTAAAAGTTCCAATTAAATATAAACGCAGACAATAGAGAATTAGCGTACGCTGCTTAATTAAGCGGCAGTCGGCCCCGGGTCATCCGCTGCCTGGGTTACCGGCTTCAAACAGGCGGAGCACTTCGTTTCCAAAGCTTTGAGGGAATGGAAGAATTTATGAAGCTACTGAAACCGGAAGCCTGTCATTAGGCGGCCGGCAGAGGGAATGTCAGATTAATGACTGTGATGGGAGATGCTCTGGTGGATGGGCTTTCGGACGCGGGTTCAACTCCCGCCAGGTCCATTGGAAAAAACCATCCGCTATTGGTTTTAAAATCAATAGCGGATGTTTTTTTTACTTCCAGGATAGTTGTAGCTGCTTTTTCTGTTTTGCGCAGTCAGAAAGATACAGATTGATAAGCGTTTGGTATGGAATACCGGAATCATCACTCTGCGCTTTGAAAAAGCTGAT
>CAJULU010000022.1:55306-62272 GCA_910587575.1 uncultured Dorea sp. | reverse complement strand
TCTTGCCGTTCACATCCTTAGCGGTGACGGTGAGGCCCGCGGCCCCCTGCAGCTCCTCCTCATACAGCGCCTCGGTGCCGTAGGCCCCTTGGTTTTCGCCGTTGACGAAGCCGATCACGTGGGAGGCCAAGGTGGAGTAGGGATAGAACCGCTTGGAGTCGGCGGAGAGATAGATGCCCCGCAGGGTGATCCGGTTCTTCTGCCAGTCCTCCGCCGCCAAGGGCCGGCCTTGGGCGTCCTTGGGAACAATGATGTTCCCCTTCTCGTCAATCTCGCCGTTGATGAATTCATACATGATTTTTTCCAACTGGTGTTCCTTCATCTGCCCATGGGCAAACTCCACGGTAACGTCCGGGACTAATTTCTGGATATGGGCCGTGACCTCCGCAATATCCTCCACCCGGTTATATACATAATAGACCTGCCCCTGTCTCGCACATTCCCGCTCGATGGCTTCCCGCACCATCTCATCATTATATTCCATCACGTATGTCTGAATCGGCATACGGTCATTGGGTGCCTCCTCAAGCACGCTCATGTCCCGGATTCCGATCAGGCTCATGTGAAGCGTCCGCGGGATAGGCGTTGCCGTCAGGGTCAGCACGTCCACATTTTCCTTTAACTGTTTGATCTTCTCCTTGTGCTGCACACCGAAGCGCTGTTCCTCATCAATGATCAGAAGCCCAAGGTCTTTGAACTTCAAGTCATTTCCCAGAACCCTGTGAGTGCCGATCACAATGTCCACCAGTCCCCGCTTCGTATCCTCCACGGTCTTCTTCTGCTGTGCGGGAGTCCGGAAACGGCACATCAGATCTACACGCACCGGGAAATCCTTCATCCGCTGCAGAAACGTGTTGTAGTGCTGCTGCGCCAGGATGGTCGTTGGCACCAGATAGACCACCTGCTTATCCTCCTGCACCGCCTTGAACGCCGCCCGGATGGCAATCTCTGTTTTCCCGTATCCTACGTCCCCGCAGATCAGACGGTCCATAATCTTTCGGCTCTGCATATCCCGCTTCACAGCCTCGATGGCAAGAAGCTGATCCTCCGTCTCCTCAAAGGGAAACATTTCCTCGAATTCCTTCTGCCAGATCGTATCCTCCCCGTATACATATCCTTCCTGCTTCTGCCTTGCGGCGTAGAGCTTCACCAGATCCTGCGCAATCTCTTTTACCGCTCCCCGGACCCTTGTCTTCGTTTTGTTCCACTCCTGGGTTCCCAGCCGGTTCAGCCTCGGCTTCTTAGCGTCCGCACTGGCATACTTCTGTATCAGATCCAGCTGGGTTGCCGGAATATACAGATTGCCGCCCTTTGCATAGGAAATCTTCATATAATCCTTGGAAATCTTATCTACCACGATCTTCTCAATGCCCTGGTAGATTCCCAGCCCGTGATTCTCGTGCACCACGTAATCCCCGGGCTTTAGCTCGGAAAACTCCTGGATTTTCCGCCCCTCGTAGAGTTTTCTTTTTTTCTTCTTCTTAACCTTTCCGAAAATATCCGTCTCCGAGATGACCGTATATTTCAGCATCGGGTACTCATACCCCGTTGCCACATGGCCGTAAGCCGTCATAATCTCGCCGGGCGACACCTCACGGTCCAGGTTGTCACTGTAATAACTGCTTAAGCTATAGTCCCGCAGATCCTCCGCCAGACGCTTCGCCCTGGTTCTGGAACCAGACAGAAGCACCACCCGGTATCCGTTATGCTTCAGACGCTTTAAATCCCGGGTGAGCATGTCAAAGCTGCTGTTATAGGGGTTGACAGTCTTGGCCTGGAGACTGAGGGAGCCTCTGGTTTCCAGGATCTTACACCGCATATCCAGTGCAAAAAAGCCGATACTGCTATAGTCGTTCATTTTGTGGAGAATTTCTTCCGTCCCGAACAGACGGACCTCCCCGTCCGTCATCTCATATCCGTTCTCAACCCGCTTCTTCTGGGCTTCCATGAACTCCTCTTCCACGCCCAGCCCCTTCTCCCGGAGCCGTACCGGTTCGTCCAGAAACAGAATGGTTTCTTCCACGGGGAAATAATCCAGAAACGATACTCTGCGTTCCCCTTCCTGGGGAAATTCTATGGCCGGACAGATAGAGATCTCCGTCAGATTCTCGATAGACCTCTGGGTCTCCACGTCAAAAGTCCGGATCGAGTCCACCTCTTCGTCCCACATTTCGATACGCACCGGGAGTTCCTCCGTCAGCGGATAGACGTCCAGAATCCCGCCCCGGACGGCATACTGCCCGTATCCTTCTATCTGAACCTCCCTGTCATATCCAAGCTCTGTCAGACGTTTCTGTATTTCTCCCAGATCCAGGGTACTGTCGTTCTGAATCCGGAGAAATCTTTCACTGATCACTTCCCTGGGAACCAGAGAATCCAGGAATGCGTCGAAGCTTGTGACAATGGTCACCGGCTTTTCCTCTGCCAGCGCCTGTATCACTTCCATACGCTGGCGCAGAAGCTCCTTGCTGCGCAGATCCGCCTGGTAGAACAGCAGATCTTTCGCCGGATACAGATAGGTCTGGGGATCAAGGAAACGATACTCCTCATAGACCTGCTTTGCCTTCAGTTCACTGGAACAGGCGATGACTTTGTATTTCAAGCCATCGCTCAACGCATACATCATATGTGTCTTCTGGGAACTGACGCATCCGCAGACACGTATCATTCCCCGCTCTTTCGTCCGATTCTTATAGAGTTCTTCAAACTCCGCCAGTTCATTTAATGGCCCGGTCAAGGCTTGCATCTTCTGCCTCCTTCTTCGGCTTTGCTTTTCTGTTATATAGATTCATGGCAGCGTCCGCACCTTCCATAAGGATTGTCTCCACGGCGCAGACCGCCTGCCTGTAGCCTTCTTCCATCATCTCCTTCTCGGCTTTTGAAAAATGTCCCAGGACGTAGTCCGCCAGATCGTAGTTCTTCGGCTTCTCACCCACTCCTACCTTGATCCTTGGAAACACCTCGGTTCCGAGATTCGCAATAATATTCTTAATTCCGTTATGTCCGCCCGCACTTCCCTTCCTGCGGATGCGGAGCTTTCCTACGTCCAGGCTCACGTCATCGTAGATGACCAGCAGTTCGTCTTCCGGTTCAGCCTTATAGTAATCCACAAGCCCCCGGATGCTCTCTCCGCTGAGATTCATATAAGTCTGGGGCTTTGCCAGGATTACCTTCCTGCCCCCGATCATTCCCTTTCCGATATATGCCCGGTTCTTTCTTCCGTCTACCGTTATATTATATTTGTCCGCAATCGCATCTATGACTTCAAAACCAACGTTATGCCGGGTTCCCGCATACTGAAGCGTAGGATTCCCAAGCCCTGCAATGATAAACATCTCTTCTTCACCTCGAATTCCTATTATACAAGAAGCAGGTTCATTTGTCACGCAAAAAGAAATGAATAATTTTCCTTCTTTTCTCATACATTATAGAAAACCAATATCATACCCAATACAGGAGGCCTTTTATGAGTTCCAGAACAAAAATCGTCGTATTGCATATGAAGGAGATTATCTACACAGCGGTATTTGCCACGCTGGCAGTCCTGCTGATCATACTGCTGCTGTTCATGTTCCTTCCTAAGAATAAAGAAATCAGAAGCGATGAAGAACAGTATATGCCGGGAGTCTATACTTCCACCGTCACGCTGAATAACACCGCCCTGGAGGTGGAAGTCACGGTAGATGAGTCCCACATCAACTCCATCCGTTTCTCTAATCTGGATGAGACTGTTGCCACCATGTTCCCTCTGATCCAGCCGGCCATCGAGGACATTGCCGAACAGGTGTATGAACAGCAGTCCCTGGAAAATATCCAGTATTCCGAAGAGAATCCTTATACCTCACAGGTCATCATTAACGCAATCGAAGAAGCACTGAAAAAAGCCGAAACTACCAGGTAGTTCCGGCTTTTGATTCCATAACTTTCTATGTAACCTATCCTTCCACGATCAGATACCTTCCGTCAGCAAGGGCAAATACTTCTGAGGCATCCTCCAGTTCTTCGGCTGACATTCCTTCCACGTCCACGCCCTCTTCTTTCAGGAATTCCTTCACTTCTCCGATACTGTCCACCACAGCCGCCATGCAGTCCTCAAGAAATGCTTCCGCTTCCTCCAGCGTCTCTGCCACCGGCTCGTCAAACAGCTGTCCCTGTTTCTTAATAAATGTTTTCAGACAATCTTCGTCATACTCATACATCTTCTTCCTTCCTCCCTTACGTTACAGTATGTGGATTTTTGTCAGTTCACATGGTGTGTCAATCAGCGTCTCTGCTCCCGCCTCTTCCAGCATCTTTCTGGAACGGAATCCCCAGGTAACGCCTATGGTCCGGACTCCGGCATTCTTCCCTGTCCGGATGTCCACCTCGGAATCCCCGACATACAGACATTCCTCTTTCGTTGTCTTTAGTTCTTCCATAAGACGGAACACCCCCGCCGGATCCGGTTTTCTTGCAATTCCTTCCGTCTGTCCCTGCACACGGTCAAACACATCTTCGCCAAAGATCTCCCGGACCACTTTCACGGTCTGCCGGTGAGGCTTATTAGACAGAACCCCCAGCCTTATGCCGCATGCTTTTAGTTCTGCCAGCATCTGTCTGACACCTTCGTAGGGTGTTACATGATATGTACAGTTCGCGTCAAATATGCGTCCATAGATCTCCATTGCCTCTTCTATTCTTCTGACGTCTGCCCCGCCTGCCGCCGCAAGCGCCTTCTCCATCAGAACCCTGGCGCCGTTGCCTACGAAGCTTCTGCACTCTTCTGAGGTAATGGGCGGCAGTCCCATCTCCTTCAGCGTCTCAGATACGGAAAAGGTCAGTGATTCCAGGGTATCAGTCAGTGTTCCATCCAGGTCAAATATACATGCTTTCATAATATAACGTATCCTCCATGTTCTAATCATAGTATACAGTTCCATAAAAAGCAAGTGGGGACACGGCATTTTTCAATTCTGCTGCGTCCCCGCCTATCATCCCTCTCGGGGATCAGGAAAGATACTGCCGCATGACCCGCAGTGCGTTCTTCTCAAGCCGGCTGACCTGTGCCTGGGAGATCTGAATCTGTTCCGCCACCTCCATCTGCGTCTTCCCTTCAAAGAACCTCAACTTGATAATATACCGCTCCCGTTCTCCCAGATGCTCCATAGCTGCCTCCAGCGACAGATCTTCCACCCACTTTTCTTCTTTATTCTTCGTATCACTGATCTGGTCCATAACATAGAGGGCATCCCCGCCATCGTTGTAAACCGGCTCCTGCAGGCTCATGGGAACCTGGATCGCATCCAGCGCAAACACGATATCCTCCTTAGAGATCCCGATCTCCTCCGCAATTTCCTGGACGGTGGGCTCCTTCAGATTCCGTTTCACATAATTTTCCTTTGCGTAAATGGCCTTATATGCAGTATCCCGCAGAGAACGGCTGACACGGATAGAGTTATTGTCCCTCATGTACCGTCTGATCTCGCCGATAATCATCGGAACGGCGTAAGTAGAAAACTTCACATCAAGTTCCGTATTAAAATTATTAATTGCCTTAATCAGGCCGATGCACCCGATCTGAAACAGATCGTCCGGATTCTCATTACTTGCCCCAAACCGCTTGATCACACTCAGTACAAGCCGGAGATTGCCCTTAATATACTCTTCCTTCGCTTCTGCATCCCCCGCCTTGATCCGGGCAATCAAAGCCTCCTTTTCCTCTTCCTTAAGGACCGGGAGCTTCGCTGTATTCACCCCGCATATTTCTACTTTTCCCTGTGCCATAATCAGAGCCCTCCTACCAGATAAATGAATTTGATTCTTTGTATAGTAAAATGATTCTCATTTGAAGGGCGTCATATTCCAGAAATGGAAAAATAAAAAAAGTTTTAGTCCTTGACAGAGAAAGGGGCTGTCTGTTTCCCGATAGCCCCTTTTCAGAAATTCTATTGTTGATTCCGGAACTGCATAGGAGTCGTATTGTAAGCCTTCTTGAACATCCGGTTAAAATGCTCCACATTCTGATACCCGACTGACAACGCAATATTCTCCACTGTCATATTGCTGCTCTTAAGCAGCGCCTTGGCCTTCTTCATCCGGATCTTCTTCACCAGTTCCCCGAAGGTCAGACCGGATTTCTCCTTAATATACTTGGAAATATACGGTTTCGACAGATAGAACTTCTCCGCCAGGTCATCTAAGGTAATATCAATATAATTCGTCTGGATGTAGTTCATGATTTCAATCATCCGCTCATCCTTGCAGCCATCCGCACTCCCGATCTCTTCGATCTTATTCACCGCCACGGTCAGCGCCTCTATGGAGGACTTGATAATATCCGCATCGATTCCCACGCCCCAGAATGCCTTGCCGTTGCAGACAATCCCCACATAGGCAACCGCCTTGGAAGAAGACCCTCTGGTCAGAGAATGTTCCTCATAGAAACGAAGCTCATAGCTGATGTTAAAATACTGCTTGATGGCATTGCTGACCGCATCCAGACGTCCATTTCCCATGGCCGTGATGACTCTGGCCTCGCCGCCGTGGTTGATGGTCACTTCCGCCGTAATCCCGTCTCCCTGCTTAAAATGGCATTCATCAATATGGAATACCGGCCTGGTATTGATATAGTGGTCCGAGAAAATCTGGTACACCCAGTCCGGCGTCAGTTCCTTGTGAGCCTTGTCTGAAACATCCTTCACCAGATATCCCACCTCTTCCCGCATCTTCTGCGGCAGATTAATGCCATGGCTCTGTTTCAGAATGTAATTGACTCCGCCTTTCCCGGACTGGCTGTTAATACGGATGACATCCGAATCATATCTTCTTCCCACATCCTGGGGATCAATCGGAAGATAGGGAACCGTCCACGTCTTACATTCCTTCTCTTCCCTCCAGGTCATTCCCTTGGCAATGGCATCCTGATGGGAACCGGAAAAAGCCGTAAACACCAGGTCTCCCGCATAGGGCTGGCGGTCATACACCCGC
>CAJULU010000022.1:38235-55296 GCA_910587575.1 uncultured Dorea sp. | reverse complement strand
TCATAAGTCTCCCGGATATGCTTCATGTCAGAAAAATCCAATCCCGGATCCACGCCGTGAGCGTACATGTTCATTCCCATGGTCACGATATCCACATTCCCGGTACGCTCCCCGTTCCCGAACAGCGTCCCTTCAATACGGTCTGCACCTGCCAGGATTCCCAGTTCTGCCGTAGCCACACCGCAGCCGCGGTCATTGTGGGGATGCAGGCAGAGAATCACATTGTCTCTGTAATTCAGATGCTTGTTCACATACTCCAGCTGACAGGCAAACACATGGGGCATGGCATTCTCTACCGTGGTGGGAATATTAATGATTGCCTTATTATCCGCCGTCGGTTTCCAGACGTCCAGAACCGCATTGCAGACCTCCACCGCATAGTCCACCTCCGTCCCCGGGAAACTTTCGGGACTGTACTGGAAGGTAAAGTTTCCGTCCGTCTCGGCTGCCAGTTCTGCCAGAAGCTTCGCACCCTCAATGGCAATCTGCTTGA
Source organism: uncultured Dorea sp. (assembly GCA_910587575.1). Lineage (GTDB taxonomy): Bacteria > Bacillota > Clostridia > Lachnospirales > Lachnospiraceae > Sporofaciens. The sequence goes on along the minus strand of CAJULU010000022.1, from coordinate 54,803 downwards.
TCTCCTCCCTGCTCTTACGGAATACCTGTTCCCTCTGGGCCACTGATGTGGAATTATACAGATGAACCACGGCATGGGGCGCACCTTTCACTGCCTCAAAGGTCTTCTTAATAATGTGCTCCCTGGCCTGGGTCAGCACCTGCACCGTCACATCGTCCGGAATCATATCTTTCTCAATGAGCGTCCGCATAAACTGATATTCCGTCTCAGAGGCCGCCGGAAATCCGACCTCAATCTCCTTGAACCCAATATCCACTAACATCTGAAAGAATTCCAGCTTCTCCTCCAGGCTCATAGGCTCAATCAGCGCCTGGTTCCCGTCACGCAGATCCACGCTGCACCAGATGGGCGGCCTGTCGACATACTCCTTCTTCACCCAGTCATAGGTAACCTCCGGCGGCATAAAATATGCTCTCTCATACTTCTGACAATTCTTCATCGTTTCACCTTCTCCTTCCATATTTGAAAATGGCAAAGCATAATATTAATCAAAAATATTGCTCTTTTTTAACACTCTCTTATCCTAACATATGTACAGCAAAAAGGAAAGTGCTAATTTTAATCACTTTCCTTGATGTATTTTATTCTTTTTACTCTTGAAGAGAAGATTTCTTCGTAATGGTTACCTTTTCTTCATAGCAGGAGAAAATCCTCTTAAGCTCTTCCCCATCCTGCTTCTTTGTAAACAGACTGATCACCGGCACGATCACCAGTCCGCCCACCATTGCAATCACCCCTGAATTAATAGAGGATTTGAAAATGTATCCGAGAACAGGTCCCCACCCGGTTACGTCAACGCCGCCCAGAGTTACGAACAGCTGCAAAAGGGCAATCCCACATCCCCATATAAAACATACTACTACGGATATCTTCGTAATCCCCTTCCAGTACAGTCCATACAGGAACGGAGCCAGGAACGCCCCGGCCAGCGCCCCCCAGGACACACCCATCATCTGTGCGATAAAGGTTACCTCTGGATGTGCATCCTTAAAAATAGCGATGACGGCCGATACCAGAATAAAGAATACAATGAAAAGACGCATGACTGATACCTGTTTCTGATCCGACATTCCCTGTTTTGACGCCGGTTTAATGACATCCAGCGTAAAGGTGGAACTGGAAGTCAGCACCAGGGAGGACAGGGTGGACATGGAGGCCGACAGTACCAGTACGATGACCACCGCAATGATGACTGACGGCAGCGTAGAAAGCATGGTAGGCACAATCGTGTCAAACAGCGGCTTTCCGGTAGCCTCATTCATCATTACCTTATCACCGTAGAGCCTTCCGAATCCTCCCAGGAAATAGCATCCTCCTGCCACGATAATGGCGAATACCGTTGAAATCACGGTTCCCTTATGGATGTCTTTCTCACTCTTGATGGCATAGAATTTTCCCACCATCTGCGGAAGCCCCCACGTACCAAGGGAAGTCAGGATTACCACGAACAGAAGCGCCAGCGGGTCCGGGCCAAGGAATGCACAATACGCCCCCTCCCATCCGGCGTCACCTGTAATGGACGCAAGGGACTTCGCTGCCTGAAGCAGTCCGCCGTTTTCGGATAAGACTGCCCCGATCACCGCACAGATTCCAAACAGCATAATGATTCCCTGGATAAAATCGTTAATCGCAGTTGCCATATATCCGCCAAAGATTACATAAAACCCCGTCAGTACGGCCATCACGGCGATAACCACCCAGTACGGAAGATCGAATACCAGGCCGAACAGACTGGATAAGCCATTATAGAGGGAAGCCGTATAAGGAATCAGAAAAATAAATACAATGACCGAAGCCGCTACTTTCAAGGGAACCGAATCAAACCGCTTTCCGAAGAAATCAGGCATGGTCTTTGCATCCAGATGCTGCGTCATGACACGGGTTCTTCTTCCCAGGACATTCCACGCCAGCAGGGAACCGATAAACGCATTGCCAAGTCCCGCCCAGGTTGCGGACATACCGAAATTCCATCCGAACTGCCCCGCATATCCGACGAAAATAACCGCTGAGAAGTAGGACGTTCCGAAAGCAAATGCGGTAAGCCACGGGCCCACGCCCCTGCCGCCCAGCACGAATCCGTCCACGTCTGTCGCATGCTTTCTTGAGTAGAATCCTACATAAATCATAACGGCGAAGAATACCACCAGCATGATCACACATAATATTTCTTTTGACATCTCTCATTTCCTCCAAGTTCTAATTCACTCTTTACTTTAAAGCGTTGCGCTTTAAACCGTTACACTTTAAAGCACTAAATTTATCTTGACTATCTTAACACACCATTATAAATCTGTCAATATTTTTATTTCCTTTAATGTAGATCTGTTTTTATTACCAGACAAAAAACCCCCTGGAACATCTTTCTGATATGCTCCAAGGGGTTTTCCGTTGATCCTGCCTTAGTTTCTGGTTACTGCTTAATCCTTGAGGTTACATGGATTTCTCCCGCAAAAGAGGTCAGCTTCCAGCCGCTTCCGTCATTTTCAACCGCATATTTACATTCCTGAGTCATAAGCTGCAGTGGTTTATCTCCAACCTGGACAAAATACGTCTCCCTGGTCATAACCACGCAGTGATTATTATCGCTGTAATCCACAGATACAATCTCAAAGGAATCCAGCTGTTCCTGGATATCTCTCTGTACATAAGCCTTCTGCTCCTCATAAATAGGGCTTCCCGGCTTTAAACAATCTGAAATATAGGAAAAGTCAGACATGGTCATGGCATCGTCAAACCCTTTCAGATACCTCTCTACCACTTCTTCCGGCCCGTCCCTGTAAATGCTGGCACCATTTACACTCAGCAATATATTCGGCGTATAAGAATACTGGCATTCCCCTCCGTACTCCATGCTGCGGTAACCCGTTCTGATCTTCGCCAGATCCGTTACTTTGGAACCGGTGTTATCTTCGAATTCTATCAGGTACATCTCTTTTTCCATCCGATAGATTTCCTCATAGATGCTGTCCATGGAATATACATCATAGGCATTGAAATATGCGCCGCCGGTCTGCTGCGCAATAGCATTTACATCGGAATAGTCGCTGGTGCCAATCCCGATAATAAAGATGGGAACATGGTATCTCTGAGCCGTACTGATTACGGCCTCCCTCGTACAACTGCTGTAATTATCATATCCGTCCGTAAATGCAATGACACATCTCGCACCTGTTCTGGAAGCAACCCGTTCCACGGAAGTATACAGGGCATCATACAGGCTGGTCATATCTCCGGTGTACAGATTATTGATCCTGCTGTTCAGAAGCGCCGCATCCGCACAGAATTCCTGTTCCAGACGGACTCCTGTGGCAAAAGACGTCAGTTCCACCATGTCGCCTGCCGAAAACTGGACACTGTTTACAAAATTACACATAATCCTCTTGGCCTCCGCAAGAGGACTGCCGTTCATGCTTCCGCTGACATCGGCAACCATATCCACATTCAGGGCTTCCAGTTCATTCAGCTGATTAACCGTGGAGATTTCCTGTTTCACATAATCTGCGTTCGCATCCTCTTTCCGGATATAAAACATACCGTTCTTTAGATCCTCCGGTACCGTGCCGGTGGCCGGATCCTTTACGTTCAGATATAATTTTACCTTGGGGAACTCGGTTGCATCTACCTGCTGGACACTGATCTCCAGCGGATTTTCCGGGTCAATATACAGGTAGGCCACTTCATTCATCTCTTCCAGCGCCTTCCTGATGGACTGGTAATCTTTCTGTTCTGCTTCTGCCAGCTGATTGATCTTTTCCAGATGTTCCTCGAAAACAGCGGCTTCTTCTGTTTCCGCTTCCGAAAGATCGGCAGCCTCATAAGTCTCAACCATCTCGTCTATGTATTCGTCATTGGTTTCGATCAATTCATCCAGCATATCCTCCGCCTCTTCAAACAGGGCAACTGCCTCTTCGGCCTCCTTGTTCTTCACTGCCTTCCCGCACTCTTCCAGGATCTCCTCATAAGCGCTGTAGGTACTGTCTTCCAGATGATAGGTTTCCTTTTCCTTCTCAAGCGTCTTCACTTCTTCGGCACAATTCTGAAACGTCTCCACGTCATCCCGAATGTCTTTCAGATCGTTAAGGATCTCCTTTTTATCCGAAACGTCTGTAATACCCAGCGAGCCCCATTTTGCGGCTGCCTGGTCCATCCTGTCTTGATACTCTTCAATCCCCGCCTTTTTGATCACAGTCTCCAGTTTCTTCTTCTGGCTGTTTAATCCCACCGTTGCGTAAACGACACCGCCCAACAGCACTACGGCCAGAACTGCAGCCACCACGCCGATCACAATCCCGGCACTCTTTTTCGACGGTGTGCCGTTTCCTTTCACACCGCTGTTTTGATCCGGTCTACTGTTTTGATCTGGGCTGCTGTTTACACTGCCGTTTCCCGCCGGGCTGCTGCCGTCTGCCTGTAACTGCGCTCCACAATTCGTACAGAACTTCGCTCCGTCCGGAAGTTCCTTTCCACATCTGCTGCAAAACATCCTTTACTCCTCCATTCCTTTCTCCAGGCCAAACCCTTCTGCAATCCCCTGTGCATCCGCGAATGCCCATTGTTCCTTTAACGTACCCTGGGCCGCCAGTTCCCGCATTCTGGGAACCGTATGGAAACCGTGTTCAATGATCATCCCCGGCACGCCCACATTGGCCGCTCCTCTGAGCACACCGTAATAATCGCCGTTCCCGTCCGTCCGGTAACAGATGGTACCCGCCTGTTCCAGACTGTCATTAAAGGCATCCGTCCAGGGAATCATCTCATTTTTACCGCTCACTTCCCGGAATTTCCCCGGTACGGCAATCTCCATCCGGGCGCCTGCCTCTGCCAGTCTGCTTCCCATCCGGTTGCCCACATGAATTGCCAGACTGCTGTCACAGGCAATCGTATTCGCAATGATTACGGGCTTCATAATCTGGATGGGCTGTGAAATTGTGCCATATCCATTGGCTCCCTCTAAGTTGGCATTTGTATGAAGAGAAAGGAACAGGTCGCTCCCCCTTGCATACTCTCCCCGCAGATGGATATGAGCGCCGTCCAGGATATCATTTTCATATCCCCCGATATTGACAGTTCCAGACTCTCTGGTCAGACAGGCCGTGATTCCGTACGTTTCTTTTAAAATCTTCCGCAGTTCCAGGGCAAGCTCTAAGGTAAAATCACCTTCTGTATATGCCGTTCCTTCCGGATCCAGGGCATTCTTCCCCTCATAATGCCCTGGATCAATACAGATCAGAATATTACTGGCCAAGACAGGTTTTCCCTCCACTGCCTCATACATTTCGTCCTCCTTTACCTTTACGTCTACCCGGTACTCATACTGACGGAATGCAGAATCTTCCAGAACATCCGTATAAGAGAAACCGGTTTCCTGCCCATTGCCGCCAGAATCCTGGACTGCAATGGTCTCCCAGCCAGTTTCCCCGCTTTTTCTTCTTTTTATCTCATATTCTTCCACACAGGAACCATTTCTGTCAGACCACGTAATCTGAATCTCCTGACCGGATATTCTGGTAAAATCGATCTCTTCGATCCGGACCTGGCTTCTCACACTTTCTGCTTTTTTATTCCCTCCCTCTGAATCCGCTTCTTCCACAGGAGCCTTATCGGGCTTTTCTTCTGTTTCCGCCTCCGGACCGGACTGACAGCTGCAGATGGACAGCATTCCTGTCAGAATCAGAAGCGCCATAATCCATTTCATACTTTTTCTCATCATAAACCCATCTCAAGGAAAGGAGCTGGTCATTCCTGACAGCCCCTTTCCCCATTCCATTATTTTTCCTCTATGATTCCATGCATCTTTTCTTTTTTGTAAAACCACAGGTAAAGGATTTCGGACATTGACAGTACCAGGAATACTCCCCACATAACAACCCGGCTGCAGTCTCCCGTCCTGGGCGCTTTTCTATCGTTACCGCCGCTTTCACCGGCTGCTTCATCCAGCGCTACCACGTACGGAGAGAAACCGGAAACCGTTACAACGACCTGTCCATTCTCCACAACAGGGGTAAATTTCTCCATTCCCTTATTGCTGTCATAGTGGAGAACCACTGCCTGTTTTCCATTATATTGATTCCCAACCGGAAAACCAAGTTCCACAGACTCTCCTTCTGCCAGTTCCGTTGTCAGTTCAATATCGTATACGCCAAGGATCACCCTGTCTCTGACCGGTTCTATATAAGACCGGTACTGCTCAGAATCCTTTGTAATTGTCTGAACCTTACATTCTGTCCCGGCACTGGTTTTACCTTTGATCCAGATGCCTGTATTTTCATTCTTAATGACCGGCACTGATGCCGCCTCCGGCTTCTCTGCTGAAACCGGCGCCGGGGATTCCGGCTGCGCTGCATCCCCGTCTGGAGCGGGAGCTGGAACCGGCGTTATTTCTGTCCCGGATGTGGAATCCGGCATCGGTGTTCCATCGGTTCCTGTACCTGGCGTGGAATCCGGCGTTCCTTCTGTTCCAGGTGCCGGATCCGGCTCACCATCAGTTCCCGGCGTTGTACCGGCTTCCGGTGTACTGTCCGTTCCGGGCATGGAACCAGCCGCTCCATCGGTTCCTGTTCCAGGTGCCGGATCCGGCTCACCATCAGTTCCCGGCGTTGTACCGGCTCCCGGTGTATTGTCCGTTCCGGGCATGGAACCAGCCGCTCCATCGGTTCCCGCTCCGGGAGCAGGAGCCGGCTCTGTTCCAGGTGCCGGATCCGGAGAAGCTGCCGGCTCTGTCACCGTTATTGCCTGTTCTGTGGATTTCGTAGTTTCTTCATATGTATAGGACACCGTAATGCTTTCCGTGCCTGCCTGCAAAGGCTCCTGGCTGTAAGCAGCCGCTCCTGTCACATCCTCCTGGGTGCCGTCATGAAAGCCGGCCGTCACAACCATGCCTGCCGGATCGAATACTTCACCCGCAGAATATGTGATCTTTGCAGGAGCCTGGCTGATGGCAACAGACTCAAGTTCCTTCTTAGCCGCCACATTCTGGCCCTGGCTGACAACCGTCACATAATCGGAATGCATATATGCATACATCTGCTCAAAGTCATACTCTCCTGTCCCGGTCATAATACCTGACCGGTCACTGTTCAGCGCCCCATCACTCTGAATCCTGTAATAACCATTCTCCGGATTCTGATCCTGGATCAGCACGGCATAATTAGAAGATGTACCGGTCTTATACAGACTTGTCCCGGACTGATTACTCTGGCTGCGCACATTGACACTGTTATGTCCCGTGGCAAGGGTATCCTTGATGCCTATGGTATAGATACCGGCATCCCGGCTTCCCCCGTTCTGGTCAAGCCCCCAGATAATATTGGCCGCTTTCTCGCCCCAGTACGGATCGGAAGCATATTTTACATTCACTCCGCTGGCCTTGTTCCCGAGAAACCCGCCTTTATAGACTCCGCTTACCGGATTTAAGTATTTCCTGGACATCCAGCCATCCGCAAACTGCCGGATACATTCTTCCACGCTTGCGTATGTACTGGCGCTGGTCCCCGGCGAAGAGTCTACGGCATTCAGCCCGAAAAGATTATTCTTATTCTGACAGATGCCGCTTGTCCCCCATCCGCTCTCATTGGCTCCGATTCCCACCATGATAAGGGCGTTGACACCATACTGATTCTGACTGCCCGTGAAATAATCCCCGGTATTCTTCAGCTTTGACGTTCCGCCCGTCTTTCCCCCAATCAGACCATTGAGCTCTGCCCCGCTATAAGACGTCCTGCTGCGAAACGGCAGATACTGATAATAGTTATAGTAAGGATTCCCTGGATTCACGGAAGCGGAACGTGTCCCGTTCTGGTAATCATTAAGCATCGTGCCGTAATCCGTGTAGAAATAATGGCCGTCGTAACTGTAATACGCTGTCCCCGCCTGCAGATATGACGGCGCACTGCCGTTATCCAGAGATGTTGCATGTCCCGCTTTTGTCATATCCTGGGTGATGTAATGGCGCAGCCTTCCGCCCTCTGCGGCATAGCAGCTGACAGACTCAGCCGATGCAAAATCCACCACCTGGACTTCTTCGGCCGCTACTTCTCCCACGACACCGGACAGCATGAAACGGACCTTGCTGCCAGACGTTCCCAGATAAGCGGCGTCCGCACCATAGGCTCCATTGGTATAGCCTGCCTCTCCGGTCTCGAATTCCTTGTATTCCGTAACCGCATTGCCTTTGGTCCTGAAATTGACTACTTTTACAGACGCATCCCGTGAAAACGCTGCAATTCCCGGGTCGTCCAGTTCTCCGCCCTCTTCGTCCACTTCAAAGATGTTACCGTCTTCGTCCATAGCTGTAACCGAATCAAGACGCTGAGGGTTCTCGTCCTCTAAACCTGCAGATGCCTGCTCCCCTGACATTTCCTCTGCATAACTCCTTATGCCCGGCGTAGTGACACCAAGACATATCAGAAGTGTAAGTACCAGAAATCTTCTTATTCTTTGCATTCTGCTCCTCCTTTGTCCCCTTATTAAATGATTATGTGTCTGCTGGTACATTTCCAATTTTAACACTTACTGGTATTTTTTTCAATATATTAAGGAATTGTTAAGAGATATGAACAAAATACATGAATCCCGGATGTTTTTTCATTGTAAAAAAAATTGTATAATGTTATAATTCTGTAATGTCATACGTGAAATCGTATCATCAGATTCTGTTTCCATCAATGTGAAAGAGGTAAAGGAAATGGCCGGAACAACGAACATCAACAATAGACGGTATTTAGGGAATAAATACCGCTTGCTTCCCTTTATTCAGAGTGTTGTAAACAATGAGTGTGATCAGATCCATACCGTTGTGGATATTTTTGCAGGTACAGGAGCCGTTGCCTCCGCTTTTCCGGATAAACGGGTCATCACCAATGATATCCTGTACAGCAATTATATCTGTAATTATGCCTGGTTTTCCTCCGAGCGCTATCACCGGAATCTGGTGGAAGATCTGATCGACCGCTACAACGCAGTTCCGGCAGACGAAGATAATTATATGACGCAGAATTTCGCCGATACCTATTTCAGCAGGGAAGATTGTGCAAAGATCGGATATATCCGCGAAGATATCGAACAGAGATATCATTCTGAGGAAATCAGTTTCCGGGAACGCGCCCTGCTCATCACATCCCTTCTGTACGCCATGGATAAGATCGCAAAAACCTGCGGGCATTATGATGCCTACCGGAAAGGGGTCAGATTTGATGAACACTTAAAGCTGCTTCTCCCTCTTGCAGGCAATGACAATCATCCCGGCAACGAATGCTTTAATATGGATTCTAATGAACTGGCAAGGACCCTTCACGGAGATCTTGTTTACATGGATCCCCCCTATAACTCCCGGCAGTATTGCGATGCCTATCATCTCTTAGAGAATGTTGCCCGCTGGGAAAAGCCGGAAGTATCCGGCGTTGCAGGGAAAATGGACCGGACCGCCCTTAAAAGCCGGTATTGTACGAAAGACGCAGCGGACGCATTGGAAGACTTAGTTGAACATCTGCACTGCAGATACATCCTGCTCTCCTATAACAACATGGCTACAAAGGGAAACGACAGATCCAATGCCAAGATAGCGGACGAAGACATTTTCAGAATTCTGGGCCGCAAAGGAGAGGTAAAAGTTTTTTCAGAAGATTATAAGGCCTTTACAACCGGAAAGTCCGACAGGTCTGACAACCAGGAACGGCTTTTCCTTTGTATCTGCAGACAAGAGGATTGAAAGAATGATACAGTCGCCATTAAACTATACAGGTGGAAAGTATAAGCTGCTGCCGCAGATTCTCCCTTTATTTCCACAGAACATCCATACATTTGTGGATTTATTCTGCGGCGGATGCAATGTAGGAATCAATGTACAGGCAGACTCATTTCTATACAATGATATCTGTTCCCCTCTGATACACCTTTATTCTGTTATGCAAAGAACCCGTCCGCAGGAGTTTGTCCAATCTCTGGAAAACGTCATAGAAAGGTACGGGTTATCAGACGTCAAAACCCATGGTTACAGATTCTATGGGTGTAACAGTGCAGACGGTCTGAGTCAGTACAACCGGAAACACTATCTGGCTCTGCGGAACGATTTTAACGCCAGGCTGGTCCATGATGATGAATATTACATCTGTTTATATGTTCTGATCGTCTACGCATTTAATAACCAGATCCGGTTTAACCGCAAGGGAGCCTTTAACCTTCCGCCGGGAAAAAGAGATTTCAATCAGAGAATGTACGAGAAACTTATTATATTTTTAAACACGTTACAGGCACAGAATGCTTCTTTTTTTAATCAGGATTTTCGTACGTTAGACCTAACCCAGTTAGATGAGAAAGACTTTGTTTACGCAGATCCCCCCTATCTGATCACATGTGCGGCCTATAACGAACAGGGCGGATGGACGGCGGAGAACGAAGCGGATCTGCTGCATTTATTAGATCAGCTCTCCAGCCGGAATATCCGCTTTGCACTGTCCAATGTGTTAGAATCCAAAGGCCGGAAAAACGCTGTCTTATCCCAATGGCTGAACCGCAGACCAGACTACCGGATGATTGATCTGAATTATCATTACCGTAATTCCAATTATCAGAGGAAACATAAGAATACGGCAACGCGGGAAATACTTGTCATCAATTATTAGGAGGATGCCATGAAAGTGAAAGAAGGCCAGATATTTAATCTGATGGATACCAATGGCCGTAGAAATGATGTCATCAACGCACTCCAGGGATATTTATCCATTCTTGATGAGATCCAGAACAAAAGGAATATGCACTGGGATTCCATGCCCGGAAGTCTTGCCCAGTATGAATTTTACCGGCAGGCAGTGGAACTGTCGCCGGACGTATTCGGTAAGCATGAACCTTATGATAAACTCATGAAAGAATTAAAGAAAAACAGTGACTTTCTTACTGCCGTCGAAAATGAGGATCTGGATTGGATCCAGAGTCACAGAAAGTCTTACGGGAAACTTATCGGCCAGTTCGATCTCGGAATCGAGGACCGGGCACGGCATTATACCAGTAATCTTGTGAAATTAGGTTTTACAGATGAAAACCGTAGGATTTCCCCTGTTGGTGAATTACTGCTATGTCTGAATAAACTCAAAAAAGACGAATTAGAACGTATGCTGCCCATAGACGGCGTAAATGTTGTCTATCTCAGGCAGCTTCTGAAACTGCGCCTATACGATACGAAAGGTGAACGTTTCTATTCTCCCTTCCACCTGGCGGTCTATGCCCTGTTAAAACGGCAGAGGCTGTCTTACAATGAGTTCTCAGAACTGGTGCAGGGGTTAAGCCCTTATTCTGATTTCAGTCAGATAGAGGAATATGTGGAAAACTATAGGGAGGGGGATATTGTAGCCGGAAATAAGATTCCGGTTCCTTCCGATCCGAAGACATCCTCAAAGCTTACGAAGACCGTTTTCCAGGTTCGCTTTAAGAACCGGAAAAGCTTCACAGCCGTAGAGATTTATTGGAATTTTTATAACCTGTTATGGGAATTTTCTATCAGCAAGGATTCAGACAGTCTGAATCAGCTACTTACCTGTTATGAGAATCATAAGACAATGCTGAACAAGGCCTTTGGATGCGGTCAGAATATTTTTTCTCAGAAGGCCGGCGAGAGGCCCTCTGCGGAAGCATTTCTTAAGAAGTATCAGAAACTGTTTATTTCTAATCTGAATGAGTATCTTTACCTGCAGTTTCAGCTTTCTAAGAAACTGGATCAGATCCGGGAGTATTCTGATACCACCAGGAGAATATTCAAGGCCACCGGTATTATCAGTTTTACTAATGGTTATGTGGAACTGGCCTATCGGGAACTCTGTTCATGTATATTTGAAGAATCTGTCATAAAAGCAGGCATAGCCGGGAGTGTTTCTAAAGAAAAACACCAGTCTTATGAAAGCTATGACCCATTTTACTGCAGTGTGACTTCCCTTTCCCGCATTCTGGGCTATGATAAGCCAGAAACCAGGAAGGTGAAAACACAGATCCAGCTGCATTTCCCAGGCGTAAGCCTCGAAGAAATTCCTGTGATCGTAAAGGACAGACGAAGACAGGAATTTGCTGAATTTGTGGAAACAGCCTATCCCATGGACAGGGTGAAGGAGATCTTAGGATTATTTGAAAACAGGAACAGTGACAAACAGATTAAGGAAGCCGTAAGCCCCGATGCAACCGTCCCCACCATCTATGAATATATGGTGGGGATTGCGTGGTACTATTTTTCCGGGAAAAGAATTGATCTGCTTTCCAGCTATAATCTTACATTATCGGCAGACTTCGAGCCATTGGTTCACGCCGGGGGCGGACAGGGCGATATTGTCATTTACGAGGACAGGAAAGTCGTCATGCTGGAGGCAACCCTTATGAATGCAGGCAGCCAGAAACGGGGAGAATGGGAACCGGTTCTGCGTCATTCCATCAATCTGAAAATTGATGAGGAAACGGCTGCTACGGGAAGAGAAGTGACTTCCTTTTTCATTGCAGACCAGTTTGACTATAACACAATTAATATATGGAAGGCAGTGGCAGCTGTGCCCTTACAGTCTTCCACTGACAAGGATAAATTTACGGACCATGTTGTGATTATGCCGGTTTCTACCCGGGAACTGGCTTCTCTGATGGAGAGGTCTGCGGATTATGATGAAATCATCGCCAGTGTTCATGCGTTGTTTGAGGAGGATCGAAGAGATTTCGATCTGGAATGGCGGGATAAATTTATAGGGAAAATTTTCTTTTAATTTTTCTCACCTTCAAACTTCACCGTCACCGCACAGATCTCCGCCGCCGTGCCAACCCGCATATTCGGCCCGAACACTCCCACGCCGGAAGTTACGATATTGTGCATATCCCCTTTCTTCAGATACCCGCAGGCATTCTCCCACATAAGCCGCACAGTGAGATTCCCCGGAAAGGTCTGGCCGTCATGGGTATGGCCGCACAGATCCAGATCCACTCCCGCATCGGCCAGCTCCTTAAGCTCTGCCGGCTGATGGTCAATCACCAGCACCGGCTTTGACAGATCCATCCCTGCCGTTATCTCCCCCGGAGTCTTCCTGGTCCGAATCCCCCGTCCCGGACGATGTCTGTCCGGCCGGCCATAGAGATAGACGCTGTCCGCAATCAGCACCGACTCATCCCGGAGCAGGGTAATCCCCGCTTTCTCAAGAAACGTATCCATTCTCTCGTCACTCTGCTTCTTCCCGTTATTTCCCCCGAACGTAAATCCGGCAAGAATCTTTTCCTTGATATCGTGATTCCCGTAACAGGCATACACTCCGTACCGGCTTCTGATCTCCCGGAAGATAGAAATCAGTTCTTCGGGATTGTCCAGGGCCTCATACTCGTTGTCAAAAATATCTCCTGCAAAAACCACCAGATCCGGATCTTCCTCATTAATCCTGTCAACCATCTGCCGGATATGGTCACAACCGATATTGTAGCCCATATGCAGATCAGCCGCCAGAATCACCTTCATCTGTTTCAGCTCCCCTGCATTCTTCTCTATAACCGCTTCATATCTTGTGGTACGGATCTTTCCTGCATTTACCATTCCCCATACGCTGAGCACGGCGATTCCGACTGCGCAGATGACTCCCGACACCACGAACACCTTGAAACTCCGTAACTTTTCCTGGTTGATTTTCTTACTTCTTTTCAGAATCACATGGATTACATCTGCTGCCCCCACTACCAGGATCGTGTAAAGCAGGATTCCCAGCCAGTAATTTCCAATCTTCACGAAAAAACGCTTTACCGCCCCTGGCGGCAGAAAAAAGCCCACTCCCATGGCGCTGGCGAAAAATACATAGACCACAGAGACAATCAGCCTTGAACGGAATTTACGAAACTCATGCCTGCAGGCGCCAAGCCACCGGATCATCCACCGGATAATATAAATATGGACCAGCACATACAAAGGCGATAACAATATTGCCAGCATACTCTTCACTCCTTACATCTAAATTTTCTGAATACCGGGACAAAGGCTGGTAATCCGTAATTCCCTTCCCTTCATTGGGGTGTCTTACGGAATACGCACTGTCTGCGGCGTACAGACACAGCAGGATCATACAGACCCACACAAGCACATCCTTCCGGATCCTGCGGATCCGGTTATCCAGAAGAGGCGCAGCAATATAGACAATGACCATGCCCCCGATGCCGAAGACTAACAGGCCTTCCGCACAGATCCGCCCGTTCAGATTCAGGAAATATCCACTGTAATCCCACCATTTCTTTCCGTCATAGGCTGCTTCCAGATAATAGGACGTCCAGTATTCCACCATCCCGCACAGAAAAATAATACTGATAAATTCCATCACCGGGCGGCTGCGCACCCGGTTAAGCAAGGTAAGCAGAAGCACTCCTCCTGTTCCATAAATGGGAAGCCACGGCCCATGAAGCGCCCCCCTGTTCACAAACACTCCGTCCATTACCAGATGGATACTCACTTCCCAGCACCATCCAAATATGGAAAACAGAAAAAACAGCAGGATCAGCGACCATACGGAATAATGCCGCATGTAGTGAAAGGTCTCCACCCTCTTCTGTTTCACGGTATCCGGAAACTGTGACAGCCTTACCGGATATGCGCTGCCTTCCACCACATCCTTACACATACCAAGCCTTACCCGGATTTCCCTGTTTTCTTCATAAATCCGTTCTTCCTCTGAACCACCCTGGAAGATACCGAACCATTCGGACAGAATGCCCTTCATCCCCTCCGGCTTTCTCACATTGTTCCTGAGCTCTTTCTTCCACTCTACCTCATCTGCATAGGCTTCCTCCAGACATTCCTTCGGCGCCTGCTCATACAGATAGGTATCATTCAGAAGTTCTGCGCCCGGAATCCCCGCCTCCTTTGCCTCCTTACGCAGCGATGCATAATATTCACAGAACGCAGCGGACTGGTAAGGAATGGAATAAAACACCTCTGTGAGTCCGAAAGTAAATGCTCCCAGGAGATTCCACCCCAGAAAGGAGCAGCCCATCACGAAACATTCCCACTTATGCCCCCGCATCATCTTCCGGGAAAGTGTAATGGCCTCCCGCCCGCCAAGGGCAGGATTCTCCGCCAGAATGTAAGGCATCAGATAGTAGGAATAAGCTTTGATTATCCCGCCGATGATCGTCAATGACCATAATAATTCATACACTGTATATCTCAGCATTGCCATGGAAACGGGCAGCCACCGCTTTATGCGAAGCAGAAATACGAACCGCTGGACCGGAAGCTTCGCATAACATCTGCCCTCAAGAAACATTCTCGCCGAGATCACCGCATAGGTATTGACCACCAGGAGATAGAAAGCCGACACTCCTGCAAGAGCCAGTATCATCAGAATCAGAGTTCCCAGATTATCCGTGCCGGACAGGGAATTAATGCCGGACACGAACATCACAAGAAAGGAACCCGACGTCACTCCGTTGACAATCCTGGAAAGCGCTCCCCTGCTCCTTCCCAGAACCCGGTTGCCTTCCTCCGATCTCTCAATCTCCGCCTTCTTGATTCTTTCCGAAAGTTCCCTTCCTTTCTCGGGATCTCCCATCAGAATATGTTCCACCACGTCTATCAGCCCGACGCTTCCCACCGCCACCCTGGTGTCCGCCGCATCTTCCGTCTCTTCTCCTATACCGGCATTAAGACCGGCCGCCGTTGCTCTGTCCGATGAATACATCCTTACCACATTGTCAAAACTGGAAACCTGAAGTCCTAAAAATACTGCGATCAGTCCAGTCATCACCAGAATCATATAATGTCTCTTTACCGTCTGTCTCGCTCTGGTTTTTATCTCTCTTCTAGTCATAATCATCCTCTTTCGTACACGATTTTACCACAATACTCTTTATCATACATGATTTTGAAGACAATGAAAATATTTTTTTGGGAATCTTACGTGAAATTAAGAATATTATAAGAATAAAAACTATGATACAATAGCAGTAGAATGTTCCGTATCAGTATTCCGTATCATAGAAAGAAGTGATATTCCATATGCAGTCCCAGCAAGTTGATTTTGGAAACGAAAATGTATCCCGCAGCATCCTGTCCCTGGCCGCCCCCATGCTGGCAGCACAGCTTTTAAATCTGCTTTACAACATCATTGACCGGATCTATATCGGCAGACTCCCCGGTGAAGGCACCCTTGCCCTGGCGGGGCTGGGTCTGTGCTTTCCGGTGATTACCATGGTAACGGCTTTCTCCAACCTTTTCGGGACAGGCGGAGCCCCTCTCTGTTCGATTGCCAGAGGAAAGAAAGATAAACAAAAGGCACGGCAGGTCATGAACAACGCCTGTTTCATGCTGATTGTCACCGGCATGATTCTGACCATAACCGGAATCGCTTTCCACAGGCCGCTGCTCTTTCTCTTCGGTGCAGGCAGCGCCACCTACCCCTATGCCTCCGGCTATATGGTCATCTATCTTCTCGGTACCGTCTTCGTCATGATCTCCCTTGGGCTGAACCCCTACATCAACAGCCAGGGATTCGCAAAAACAGGCATGAAGACCGTGCTTTTAGGAGCCGCAGCCAACATCATCCTGGATCCTGTTTTCATCTTCTTTCTCCATATGGGGG
>CAJULU010000022.1:37121-38225 GCA_910587575.1 uncultured Dorea sp. | reverse complement strand
CAGAGGCGCCGCCCTGGCCACCATTCTCTCCCAGTTTCTCTCCGCAGTCTGGGTGCTGCGGTTTCTGACCGGGAAACAGGCAGAACTGACCCTTGATTTCCGTGGATTCCGGCCGGACATTACCTGCATTCTCGAGATCATAAAGCTTGGGATCTCCACCTTCTTCATGTCCTTTACCAACGGACTTGTCCAGGTGGTGTGCAACTTTATGCTTCAGACCTTTGGAGGCGATCTCTATATCAGTGTCATGACGGTGATCAGCTCCGTCCGGGAGATTGCCCAGACACCGGTCATGGCGGTCTCCGAAGGCTCCTCTCCCATTATCAGCTACAACTATGGTGCGGAAAACACCGTCCTGATGCGGCGGGCAATCCGTTTTATGACACAGCTTGGATTCGCATATACCCTGGCCATATGGGGGCTCTTTAGCTTATTTCCCCAGTTCTTCATCCGTATCTTCAGCCAGAATGCCGGACTGATCGCCGCAGCGGTTCCTTCCATGCATGTCTACTTTTTTGGATTCTTCTTCATGGCGTTCCAGTTCGCAGGCCAGAGTGTGTTCAAGGCGCTCAACAGACCCCGGCAGGCAGTCTTCTTTTCGCTTCTGCGCAAAGTAGTCATCGTTGTTCCGCTCACCCTGATACTGCCCCGGGTGGGTGACTTAGGCGTAACCGGCGTCTTCCTCGCCGAACCCGTCTCCAACTGCATCGGCGGCCTGGCCTGCTACATTACCATGAGGGCCACCATCCTCAGAAAGTAATCTATTCCTCCCAGTGCAATGCCTGGTGCTCTGCCCTGCCGTCCCGGAGCATCAGTTCATTCACTGCCTCTCCCGGGTCTTTCCCTTCAAACAGCACTTCGCTGACCTTCTCAATAATCGGCAGGGACACGCCGTATTTCTGGCCAAGCTTCACCGCTGCCTTGGCGGAATACACACCTTCCACCACCATCTGTACCTCGTCCATGGCCTCCTGCATGCTCTTTCCCTGACCCATCAGATATCCCGCTTTCCGGTTACGGCTGTGGACACTTGCACAGGTGACAATCAGATCGCCGATTCCCGTAAGCCCGGTAAAACTCTCGATGGCGCCGCCCATCTTTACG
>CAJULU010000022.1:0-37111 GCA_910587575.1 uncultured Dorea sp. | reverse complement strand
CTGGCAATCTCTGCAATCCCTCTGGTAATCAGGGCAGCCTTTGTGTTGTCTCCATAACCCAGCCCGTCTGCAATTCCCGCCGCCAGCGCAATCACGTTCTTAAGGGAACCGCCAAGCTCCATGCCCCGCATATCCGGGCTGATATACACACGGAACACCTCGTTCATGAACATTTCCTGGAGATACCTGGCAATCTCCTTCTTCCTGGCCCCGATTACCACGATGGTAGGAAGTCCCCGTCCTACCTCCTCCGCATGGCTTGGCCCCGAGAGAACCGCAACTTCCGCCTGCGGAATCTCTTCCTCAATCTGCTGGGACAGGGTCATAAGGGTACTCTCCTCGATTCCCTTCGCCACATCCACGATAATCTGCCCGTCTGCAACGTAAGGGCTCATATTGTGCGCCGTACCTCTGGTAAACGGAGAGGGTACTGCCAGGACAAGGAAATCCTTCCCCTTCACCGCATTCTCCATGTCTGTGGTAAATACCATGTCATCGGGAATCTTCACTCCCGGCAGCTTACTTACATGCTCTCTTTTCTCAGACAGCATCTTTACTTCCTCATCACTGATGGACCACACCGTAACCTGATGGCCGTTCCTGTTAAGCAGAAGTGCCAGGGCCGTTCCCCAGCTTCCCGCTCCCATAATCCCTATATTTGCCATATCTTTTCCATCCTTTCTGTCTGGCGCTCCGTCTGGCCGGACAAAGCGCCGGCCTGTCACTTACTTTTCCCCACGCTCAGTTTATTCTCCGTCCCGGACAGAAGCCTCTTTATATTCGCCCTGTGCTTGAAAAACGCAGAAACCATCAGAAACGCCGCAATCCCATACATCTCATAAAGATAATTCTGCGCAATCCCATATGCCCCGGTCTGCCCCAGATAAATCACTTCGCCCAGATACAGGACCACCACCACAAGGGAACCTGCCGAAACATATTTCGTTCCGGCCACAATCCCCAGGAACACTGCCAGGCAGATCAGCACCATCCAGGCATTGGTGGTACTAAGGATCAGCCCTGCAGTGGCCGCAATCCCCTTTCCCCCCTTAAATTTCATATAAAATGGATAGTTATGCCCTAAGACCGCCCCCATACCTGCATACATGGACAGCAGGGGAAGCATATCCCCATGGCTCTCTCCATAGATCAGACGCACCAGCAGAACCGCAAATACACATTTAAACGCATCTCCGATCAGAGTCACTGCCCCTGCCTTCCACCCCATGGTCCGAAGCGCATTGGTGGTTCCGGCATTGCCGCTTCCCTGCTTGCGGATGTCTATATGATGAAGTTTCCCATACAGATATCCCGTCTGCAACAGTCCGAATACATACCCGATTAAAACACTGACCAAACGTTCCATCATCTTAACGCCCCTTTTCCTTTCTCTCTCTGATAAAGAATTTCAGCGAAGTCCCCTGGAAACCGAAAGCCTCCCGGATCTTGTTCTCCAGATACCTGGTGTAAGAAAAATGCATCAGTTCTCTGTCATTGACAAAGATCACGAATGTGGGCGGCTTTACGGATACCTGGGTGATATAGTAAAGCTTCAGCCTCTTTCCCTTGTCAGACGGTGGCTGCTGCATGGCCACCGCCTCCATCATGATCTCGTTGAGAACGCCCGTTGCCACGCGCAGGGACTGGTTCTCGATCACCATGTCGATCATGTCATATAATTTTACCAGACGCTGCCCTGTCTGCGCAGATACATACATGATACCTGCATAAGGCATGAATGACAGGATGCGGCGCACCTCATTCTCATACTCCCGCATGGTCTTGTCATTCTTCTCGATGGCATCCCACTTATTGACCACGATGATGATCCCCTTGCCCCGTTCATGGGCAATTCCGGCTATCTTCGCATCCTGCTCCGTGACGCCTTCCACGGCGTCGATCACCATCAGTACCACATCCGCACGCTCCACGGCTGACACGGCCCTTATAATACTGTAACGTTCCAGTTCCTCCTTGATCCTGCTCTTCCTGCGAAGCCCTGCGGTATCAATGAACACGTATTCCTTCCCATTGTAAACAATATCCGTATCAATGGCATCTCTGGTGGTTCCCGCCACATCCGACACAATGACCCGCTGTTGGCCAAGCAGTTTGTTAATGATCGAAGATTTCCCCACGTTAGGCTTACCGATAATCGCCACCCGGGGCCGGTCATCATCTTCTTCCTCTCCTGTTCCCCGGGGGAAATACCGGATCACTTCATCCAGCATATCCCCCAGCCCCAGGCGTGAAGCCGACGACACCGGCATCGGGTCTCCGATTCCAAGATTATAGAACTCATACACATCCGGCATAAATTTCTCAAAACTGTCCACCTTGTTCACCACCAGCACCACCGGCTTTGCAGACCTCCTCAGCATGTCCGCCACTTTGGAATCCGCATCCACCAGCCCCTGGCGCACGTCCGTCAGAAACAGGATCACATCCGCCGTGTCGATGGCAATCTGCGCCTGCTCCCGCATCTGCGACAGGATAATGTCCTTGCTCTCCGGCTCGATCCCTCCGGTATCCACCAGGGTAAATTCCCTGTCAAGCCAGGAAACATCCGCATAGATCCGGTCCCTGGTCACGCCGGGCGTATCCTTGACGATGGAAATCATCTCTCCTGCCAGTGCGTTAAAAAGGGTCGATTTTCCTACGTTAGGCCTTCCCACAATCGCAACTACTGGTTTACTCATATTCTTTCTCCTGTTCTATCGTCTCTCTTTTCCACTGTCTGTCTTGTGTTTTCCTTGTATTCCGGCACCTGTGACAGCTTCCACAAAGTCCCGTCCGCTTGATTTTACAATATCTGCCCGTACTTGTAAAGCCTCTTCCACCTCTGAGAGAGTAATATCATCCAGAAATACCTCTTCCCCGCTGCGGAACATGCTGCATGGCAGCAGAAGCCTGTCTCCTAATTCCTTTCCCCGAAGCTGTGCGATCAGATCCTGTCCGGTAATCAGACCAGACACGGTAATCATCTCCCCGAAGAAATCATTGCGGATCGGATAGACACAAATATCCGTCTCCGGATACTTACGCTGTAACTGTCCTGCCATTCTCCGGATATAGGGATACGCCAGAAGTCCGGTTGCCACAGACACCTTCCGGGCCTTCTTATCTCCCCTGGCGTCTTCATAGGCTTCCTGAAACTCATCTTCCAGCAGACGCAGCATCCCCACGCCGTTCTCAAGCTGGAGATAACCGTCATAACGCTCTTCCTCTGGCAGTTCCTCCCCGGCCAGAAGATACCATTCGTCACCTGCATGAATAAAATGAATCCCATGCTCCCGGTAAATCCGGTCCTGCCACCTGTGGATCACCCGCAGCACTTCCCTTGCCTCTTCTCTTCCAAAGGGTTCTAACGGGAACAGGCCTTCCCGGTATTTCGTTAGACCCACCGGAACCACCGACACGCTCATAAGACAGGGAATGTACCTGGTAAGTTCACGGATACTATACTCCAGTTCATCTCCGTCATTCACGCCTTTACATAATACAATCTGGCCATTCATCTGAATCCCGCCGGCAAAAAGCCTGTCCACCTTCTCAAGGGCCTTGCCTGCGAAACGGTTATGAAGCATCCGGCAGCGCAGTTCTGGATTCATGGCCTGAAAGGAGATATTGATGGGTTCCAGATGATAGTGCAGGATCCGGTCAATATCATGGTCACTCATATTGGTAAGCGTCACATAATTCCCCTGAAGGAACGACAGACGGGCATCATCGTCTTTAAAATACAGGGTCTTACGCATCCCTTGCGGCATCTGGTCTATAAAACAAAAGATACAATGATTCCTGCAGGAACGGTACTCATCCATCAGACCCTGCCCGAATTCGATCCCCAGGCCTTCTTCCTCCTCCTTCTCAATCTCCAGTTCCCATTCCTCCCCATTCTGCTTCTTAATCAGAAGCAGAAGTTCTTCGTCATTCACATAGAACTGATAGTCGAACACATCTTCCACCACATTCCCGTTCACAGAGATCAGTTTATCCCCTGCTTCGATTCCCATTTCTTCCGCAATACTGCCTGGCAGTACGCTCTTGATCACATGCTCATGCTTTCTGCTCATCTTCCACTTCTTCTCCCCACATTCTGAATCCGTACCTGTCCGCTTCTTTTGGGTCCACGCATGACAGCTTCCCGTTTCATATACCTGACCTGGAAAGTTCCGTCCTTAGTATAGCACATCCATGGCTTAATTACCATAGATGTGCGTCTTCCTTGAACTGTATGAACAGCGGCAATGGATTTATGCTTCATTTGTTATCGTTCACAGAATCTATGGTTGACCACAGGCCCCTTAAAATGTTATAAATAACTTAGGATTGTAACAATGAATACACATAGGAGATTGACATGCCAAACATCAAATTAATGGAAACGGCGCTTCCGATTGCGCCTCTCAAAATCGCAGCCCTTGATTCCTGCCGGGAACTGGGGCACAAAGTAGATCAGTATATTGTACGGTTCCGTCAGGACACTCTGAAAGAATCCCTGGATTCACCGCTTTTTTCCAGCTATCAGTCAGATACCTACCTTGTGGGCTGCCAGTGCCCTCGCTTTGGCACCGGGGAAGCCAAAGGACTGATCCACGAATCCATCCGCGGCAAAGACCTGTTTCTCATTGTGGATGTATGCAACTACAGCCTGACCTATACGGTCAACGGACATCCAAATCATATGTCCCCGGACGACCACTATCAGGATCTGAAGCGCATTATCTCTGCGGCAAACGGCAAGGCGCACCGGTTAAACGTCCTCATGCCCTTCCTGTATGAGAGCCGTCAGCACAAGCGTACCAAGCGGGAATCTTTAGACTGCGCCCTTGCGCTCCAGGAACTGACGGACATGGGCGTGGATAACATTATCACCTTTGACGCCCACGACCCCAGAGTGCAGAATTCCATCCCACTCCACGGTTTTGACAGCTTCAACCCGCCATATCAGTTTATCAAGGCGCTGCTTAGGGCAGAGCCGGAACTGATCGTGGACAAGGACCATCTCATGATCGTAAGCCCCGATGAGGGCGCCATGCACCGTGCCATTTATTTTTCAAATGTAACCGGTGTAAACATGGGGATGTTCTACAAACGCCGGGATTATTCCACCATCGTAAAAGGGAAGAACCCGATTGTCGCCCATGAATTCCTGGGGGACGATATTCACGGAAAGGACGTGATCATCGTTGACGACATGATTTCTTCCGGGGAAAGTATGCTGGACGGGGCAAAGCAGATCAAAGAACGGGGCGCCAACCGGGTATTTGTGTGCACCACCTTCGGCCTGTTTACAGAAGGCTTTGAGATCTTTGACGATTATTACAACAAGGGCTACATCGACCGGGTCATCACCACGAATCTCACATATCTTCCACCCATGGCGTATCAGAAGCCCTATTTTGTGGTTGCGGACATGAGCAAATTCATTGCGCTGATCATAGACTCCATGAACCACGACATTTCCATCGGAAAAGTCTTAAATCCTACGGACAAAATCCATGCGCTTCTTTCCGCCCACAACCGCAGGCTGGCATAATACCCCTCAGGCCTGCATGGATTCGCTGCGCAGATGAACCAAGGGCTGTCAGAAAATGAATACATTTCCTGGCAGCCCTCTTTTCTGTCCATTCCCGGTAACTGAAACGATCTTAAAAACATATGATTTACTTCCGGAAATCCGTATATTTTTCTCCGTTCTGCATCTTCACGCCCTTGGCAGCCGCCAGTTCAGAAACGGTCACCAGCTGATATCCTTCCTCTATCAGTTTCGGAATCAGCACGATCGCAGCATCCACACTCTCGGTATGGATATCGTGCATCAGAATAATATCCCCGTCTTTTGCATTCTGCATCACATTGTCAATGGTCGACTGGGCATTCCTGGTCTTCCAGTCCAGGGTATCAATATTCCAGAGAATCAGCGGCATCCCGGCCACAGCCTTCAGTTCGCTTCCAATCGCCCCGTAAGGCGGACGCAGTACGGAAGCCGCCTGTCCTGCTGCATCCTTCAGATTCTTGTTAGTCCGGTCAAGCTGGTCACGTATTCCGGCCCCGTCCATCTTAGAGAGGTTCGGATGGTCAAAAGAATGACTTCCCAACTCACAGCCAATCTCTTTCATACGCTTCACTGCATCCTGGTAAGACGGTACGTTCTTTCCCTGCATAAAAAAGGTCGCATGGGCATGATTAGCCGCCAGAACCTCTAACAGCTCACCGGTCCTCTTCCCCGGCCCGTCGTCAAAGGTCAGTGCAACCATGGGCCTTGACGGATCCACTTTGCTGTCCTCCATGCTCTTAAGCACACCGTTCTTATCAAACGTACACTTGGTCATTCCTATGTAGGCTTCTCCCTGTGCCATCTTCCCTTCCTGGTCAAAATAGTAGGACTTCCCATCAATATCCTTCCAGCCGGTGGCCATGTGGCCGTCCGCCTCAAGATAGTATCTGGAATCCTCCACATCCAGCCAGCCCGTCTTACGGACGCCGTCCTCATCCATATAATATCTGAGTCCGCCCGCCTCTACCCAGCCGGTGGCTTTATTACCCTCTTCGTCAAAATAATAGGTATTGCCTTTTGAAACCACAAAGTCATTGGTCACATAGGAGCCGTCGTGACGTCTGAACCGGTCTCCTTCCCATTCTCCTACAGCGTTCTTTACGGTCAGAACCGCATCCAACGTGTCAACCCACACCAGGCCGACCCATTCCTTGTCCAGGGCCGTCTGAATCTCGTCAGAAAGCTTCAGGTGCATCGGATATTCTCCCTCTGCGGCAGTATCCGCCTCACATTCCACCTCGTACCCCTTCCCATTCTCGAAATCCCTGACCAGATCCGCCGCCGTGTAACCGGACTCTCCGTCTAAGATCGTCTCTTTGCTGCCCACCAGATCCGCTTCCACCTGGAACGCCGGCAGTTCCTCTCCCTGTATCATGGATGCTTCTTTAAGCTTGAGATAGACCGAAGCCTCCTGCCGGGAAGCCGTTGCAGTAGTCAGAAAAAGAAGAGGTGTCATACATATCAGCAAAAGAGCAAGAATGCGAAGACACATCTTCACTCTCCTTACTCTCCTTAATCTTTTCTCTCTCAAAACCCTTCGGACCGCATTCCTGTCCTTTTCTTTATTACTTGTCATCTGTACCTCACTCCTGCAGCATCTCAACTTTCCGTCTCTGTATTGAGTATACAGGAAATGAAAAAACAATGCAATGAAGATTGTGTTAAGATTGTTTAATTATTTTTTAATAATCATTTAATAATGCGAATGCGCAATACTTCTTTCACCCGCTCAAGTTCCTCCGCCACACGGTCCGGCACCGGGCTGTCAATATCAATCATGGTATATGCATATTTTCCCTTGCTTTTATTGGTAAGATCTGCAATATTCATGTTATCTTCCGCCAGAATCCTGGTAAACTGGCCGATCATATTCGGAACATTCCGGTGAAGAAGCAGAATCCTGGTATTGTCGCCTCTGACCCCCATATCACAGTTCGGATAGTTGACCGAGTTTCTGATATTTCCATTTTCCAGGTAATCCCTTAACTGCTTCACCGCCATCCTGGCACAATTATCCTCCGACTCCTCCGTGGACGCCCCCAGATGTGGAATCACAATCGCCCCTTTGACCCCGGCTGTCACCGGTGTCGGGAAGTCTGATACATAATGCTTCACATGGCCGGATAACAGCGCATCCACCATGGCCTCCTCATCCACCAGCACGTCCCTTGCAAAATTCAGAACCACCACGCCTTTCTTCATAAGGCTGATGGCATTCTGATCAATCATTCCCTTCGTCTGTTCCATCGCCGGCACATGGATGGTAATATAATCGCAGTCCTGATACAGCTCCTCCACCGTCTTGGCATGATGGATACTCCGGGACAGCCTCCAGGCCGAATCAACAGAAACATAAGGGTCGTATCCATACACATCCATGCCAAGTCCCGTTGCGGCGTTGGCCACCAGCACACCAATAGCTCCCAGCCCGATGACGCCCAGTTTCTTACCCTCCAGCTCACATCCGGCAAATGCTTTCTTGGCCTTCTCCGCATCCTTTGCGATATTGCCGTCCTCCTCGTTCTCCTGTACCCAGTTAATGCCGCCGATAATATCCCGGGAAGCAAGAAACATTCCTGCAATAACCAGTTCCTTTACCCCGTTGGCATTTGCCCCCGGCGTGTTAAACACCACAATTCCTTCTTCCGCACATCTTTCCAGAGGGATATTATTGACTCCTGCACCTGCCCGGGCGATCGCCTTAAGCTTTGGGTTAAATTCCATGTCATGCATGACCGCACTTCTTACCAGCACCGCATCCGCCTTCTCCAACGCACCTGTCTTTACATAGTCCTCGGTCAGCTTCTCAAGCCCCACATCTGAAATTGGATTTAAGCAATAATATTTGTACATGATTACAGATTCTCCTCTTCAAACTTCTTCATAAATGCCACCAGCGCCTCCACTCCGTCAACCGGCATCGCATTATAGATGCTTGCACGCATACCGCCAACGGTACGATGCCCTTTCAGGTTCTCGAATCCTGCCGCCTTTGCTTCTTTCACGAATTCTGCATCCAGATCCTGACTGCCCGTCACAAACGGCACATTCATCAGAGACCGGTCTTTCGGCTCCACCGTTCCCGAAAACATCCTGCTCTGATCCAGATAATCGTAGAGGATCTTTGCTTTTTTCTCGTTATGCTCCTTCATTGCGGCAAGCCCGCCCCGCTTTTTCAGCCACTTGAATACCTTGCCGCAGATGTAGATCCCATATGCCGGCGGTGTGTTATAAAGAGAACCTGCATCTGCATGGGTCTTGTATTTCAGCATGGTCGGTGTTCCCGGAAGCACGTCGTCCGTGATCAGATCCCTGCGGATAATGACGATCACGGTTCCCGCCGGCCCGATATTCTTCTGTACGCCGCCGTAGATCACTCCGTACTTCGTCACATCCACCGGTTCCGACAGGAAACAGGAAGAAACGTCTGCTACCAGCAGTTTCCCCTTCGTGTCCGGCAGTTCCTGATACTTTGTTCCGTAAATGGTATTATTTTCACAGATATACACATAGTCTGCATCTTCGGAAATTGGAAGATCTGTGCAGTCCGGGATATAGGAGAATGTGCGGTCTGCGGAAGAAGCCACGATATTGACTTTGCCGTATTTCTTTGCCTCCTCGCTGGCCTTTTTCGCCCACTGCCCGGTCACAATATAGTCCGCCACCCTGTTCTTCATCAGATTCATGGGAATCATGGCAAACTGCTGTGATGCGCCGCCCTGCAGGAACAGCACCGCATAATCATCGGGAATGCCCATCAGATCACGCAGGTCTGCCTCCGCCGT
The DNA here is from genome assembly GCA_910587575.1 of uncultured Dorea sp. GTDB lineage: Bacteria > Bacillota > Clostridia > Lachnospirales > Lachnospiraceae > Sporofaciens. The sequence goes on along the minus strand of CAJULU010000022.1, from coordinate 27,763 downwards.
ATCTATAATCTCCTGAAACGCCTTTGAGCGGTGACTCATCTCCATCACGGACATTCCGGTCCCCTGATAGTCTGACATTTCCTCTGCTGCTTCTCTTAACACTTCCTCCGGCAGAACTGCTGGCCCTGCTGAAAAATTGTACACTCTGCTCATATTCGTTCCTCCACTTTCTTTCTACCCTTATTGTCTGTCCTTCTCCAGATCCTTCTCGTCAAATACCTCACTGATCGCCTTCCCCGGCGCCACCATGGGCCATACCTTGTCATCCGGGTCAATCTGGCAGTCAATCACCACCGGTTTTCCAAGAGTCAGAGCCTTCTCAAACGCCTCCTTAAATTCCTCCTGCGTGGCCGCCCGGATTCCCACGGCTCCCATTGCCTCCGCCAGCTTCACGAAATCCACGGCATCATTGAGCACCGTCGCCGAATACCGTTGTCCATAGAACAGGTTCTGCCACTGACGCACCATTCCGAGAACATGGTTGTTGACCACCACCTGGATGACCGGAATATTATGGCGTACAGCCGTTGCGACCTCATTCATATTCATACGGAAACAACCGTCGCCTGCAACATTGACAACCGTCTTGTCCGGTCTCCCCGTCTTTGCGCCCAGCGCCGCACCCAGGCCATATCCCATGGTTCCAAGCCCGCCGGAAGTAAGGAACGTCCTTGGCTTCGTATAACGGTAAAACTGTGCCGCCCACATCTGATGCTGCCCCACTTCGGTCACTATAATGGCCTCTCCCCTGGTCTGACGGTAGATCTCCTCCACCACATACGGGCCGGTCAGCACGTCCGGATGATAGGACAAGGGATAACGGCCCTTATATTCCATTACCTTTGCAATCCATTCCTTGTGATCCTGCTGGCCAAGCTTCTCATTGAGTCTGCCGAGAACCACACGGATATCACCCACCACCCCTGCGGTAATCAGTACATTCTTATCCATCTCCGCAGGATCCACATCAAACTGCAGGATCTTTGCATTGCTGGCAAATTTCTTCGCATTACCGGTCACACGGTCGCTGAACCTTGCTCCGATCACGATCAGAAGGTCGCACTCACTGACTCCGTAGTTGGATGTCTTGGTTCCATGCATCCCCAGCATGCCTGTATAGAGGGGATCCGTTCCCGGGAATGCACCTTTCCCCATCAGAGAATCGGTCACAGGCGCATCCACTTTTTTCACAAATGTATATAATTCCTCGCTGGCATCGGAGAGTATTGCGCCGCCGCCCACAAAGATATAGGGCTTCTCTGCCCCGCAGATCAGCCGCATGGCCTCCTCAAGCTCTGCCTCACAGATCTCCTCTGACGGCAGCAGGGTGGAAACCTCTTCTCTTACATATTCTGCCTTGTTGGCCGTCACATCCTTGGGAATATCAATCAATACCGGCCCCGGCCTTCCACGTTTCGCAATGATAAATGATTTCCGTATGACAGCGGCCAGGTCGGCCACATCCTTTACAATATAATTATGCTTCGTGATGGGCATTGTGACACCGGCAATGTCGATTTCCTGGAAACTGTCTTTTCCAAGGAGACTTACCCCCACATTACAGGTAATGGCCACAATCGGGATGGAATCCATATATGCGGTGGCAATCCCTGTGACAAGGTTGGTTGCACCCGGTCCGCTGGTGGCAAAACACACGCCCACCTTTCCGGTTGCCCTTGCATATCCGTCCGCCGCATGGGCCGCTCCCTGTTCATGGGAAGTCAGGATATGCTTAATCTCATCACTATGCTTATATAACTCGTCATATACATTCAGAATGGCGCCGCCCGGATAACCGAAAACGGTATCCACGCCCTGTTCTTTCAAACATTCGATCAAAATCTCTGATCCTGTCAGCTGCATATCTTTCATTCTCCTGTTCTTCTATATTCTGTAGCGTTTATTTCCCGGGAATCTCAAGGATCGCCCCCCGGTTTCCCGAAGTAACCATGGCAGCATACCGGGCCAGATATCCCGTCGTGACCTTCGGCTCCCGTGGCTTCCATGCTTTCCTTCTTTCCGCCATCTCTTCTTCCGTAACGTCAATCTCCAGTTTCAGATTCGGAATGTCAATCTTAATCTTATCTCCTTCTTCCACCAGTGCAATGGGACCGCCCACCGCCGCCTCCGGAGACACGTGGCCGATTGAGGCCCCTCTGGAAGCTCCGCTGAAACGGCCGTCCGTAATCAGCGCCACACTGGAACCAAGCCCCATGCCTGCAATCGCAGAGGTAGGATTAAGCATCTCCCGCATACCCGGACCGCCTTTCGGGCCCTCATAACGGATCACAACCACATCCCCGGCTGCAATCTTTCCGCCTTTGATTGCAGCAATGGCATCCTCTTCACAATCGAACACCCTTGCCGGTCCTTCATGAACAAGCATTTCTTCCACAACGGCAGAACGCTTCACCACGCTTCCGTCCGGTGCAAGATTACCCTTTAAAACTGCAAGTCCGCCGGTAGGCGTATAGGGATGGTCAATGGGCCGGATCACTTCCGGATCCTTGTTGACCGCATCTGCGATATTTTCCCCAACGGTCCTGCCTGTCACCGTCAGACAATCTGTGTAGAGAAGATTCTTCTTATTCAGTTCTGCCATCACCGCATAGACGCCGCCCGCTTCATCGAGGTCTTCCATGTAGGTCGGACCTGCGGGAGCAAGATGACAGAGATTCGGCGTCTTCTCACTGATTCCGTTTGCAAAGTCAATCTCAAAATCCATGCCGATCTCGTGAGCGATGGCCGGAAGATGAAGCATACTGTTGGTGGAACAGCCCAGGGCCATATCTACCGTAAGGGCATTCAGCACCGCCTTTTCCGTCATGATGTCTCTTGGACGGATATTTTTTTCCAGTAATTCCATGACTTTCATACCAGCCTGCTTCGCAAGACGGATTCTTGCAGAATAGACTGCCGGAATGGTTCCGTTTCCTCTAAGTCCCATTCCCAGGACTTCCGTCAGACAGTTCATGCTGTTGGCTGTGTACATACCGGAACAGGAACCACAGGTAGGACAGGTCTTATTCTCAAATTCGCACAGATCTTCGTCCGTGATCAGACCAGCCGCATTGGCTCCTACTGCCTCGAACATACTGGAAAGACTGGTCTTCTTCCCCTTCACATGTCCGGCAAGCATGGGGCCGCCGCTGACAAAGATGGTGGGCACGTTGATTCTGGCCGCCGCCATCAGAAGCCCCGGCACATTCTTGTCACAATTGGGCACCATGACCAGTGCGTCAAACTGATGGGCAATGGCCATGGCCTCCGTGGAATCTGCAATCAGATCTCTTGTCACTAACGAATACTTCATACCAAGATGACCCATGGCGATTCCATCGCAGACTGCGATGGCCGGGAACACAACCGGTGTTCCGCCTGCCATGGCAACTCCCTGTTTTACCGCATTGACTATCTTGTCCAGATTCATGTGGCCCGGAACAATCTCGTTATAGGAACTGACAATTCCTACCAGCGGACGCTCCATCTCTTCCGGTGTAAGCCCTAATGCATTGAATAACGAACGGTGGGGCGCCTGCTGCTTCCCCTTTGTAACTGTATCACTTCTCATATTTCCCTCCTGCGGATGCTGCAACACGATGATTCAGCGCATCCCAAATTGAATTTTATTGTACTCATCCAGCGTTATATGGCCAGGAACTTATTTTTCGGTGTACCAGCCAAGATACCCGGCAATCAGATCTCCCATCTTCTCTGTCCCGACCTGTGTTTTTCCGTCCGACATAATGTCAATGGTCCGGTATCCTTCTTCCAGAACCTTCGCAACTGCCGCTTCGATTGCATCCGCCTCCCGGTCCAGGTCAAAACTGAACCGCAGCATCATCGCCGCAGACAGAATGGTGGCAATCGGGTTCGCAATTCCCTTACCGGCAATATCCGGCGCCGAACCGCCGCTTGGCTCATAAAGCCCGAACTTCGTCTCGTTCAGGCTTGCGCTGGCCAGCATCCCGATGGAACCCGTCACCATACTGGCTTCGTCAGACAGGATATCTCCGAACATATTCTCTGTCAGAATCACGTCAAACTGCTTCGGATCCTTCACAAGCTGCATGGCACAGTTGTCCACCAGCATGTGCTCAAGGGTAACTTCCGGATAATCCGCCGCCACTTCCTCCACGACCTTTCTCCAGAGCCTGGAGGAATCCAGGACATTGGCCTTGTCCACGCTGGTTACTTTCTTCCTGCGCTTCCTGGCAATATCGAATCCCCGCTTTGCAATCCTGCGGATCTCATTCTCATTATATGTAAGAGAGTCATACGCCGTCATGACGCCGTCTTCCTCCACGGTCTTACGTTCTCCGAAATACAGGCCGCCCGTCAGTTCCCGCATAATCATCATGTCGAAACCGCCCCTGGTAATCTCCTCTTTCAAAGGACATGCACCCTTCAGTTCATCATAGAGAACCGCTGGCCTTAAGTTGGCAAACAGATTCAGCTCCTTGCGGATCCTGAGCAGTCCGGCCTCCGGCCTCTTTGATGGTTCCAGCTGATACCAGGGCGAGGTCTTCGCATCCCCGCCGATGGATCCCATCAATACTGCGTCGCAGCTTTTTGCAGCCGCAACCGTCTGATCTGTCAGCGGAACGCCGTGTACGTCAATGGACGCACCGCCCATCAGAAGCTCCCTGTACTCACAGGTATGTCCATAGATCCCGGCAGCCTTATCAAGAACCTTCATGGCCTCCGCCACGATCTCCGGCCCAATGCCGTCTCCCTTAATCACTCCGATTTTCAGATTCATAATCCTCATCCTTCCTGCAATGGCGCACCCGTATTTTTACAGCATGGCTCATACCGGGCAGCGCAGACTTTATCCTTTATGATATCCTATTTTATTGCAGGTTTCAAGACTTTCATCCTGCAAATTGCCCATCCGGCGTCAATTCCTGTAGTTTTCACGGTTTTTCAGCCATAAGGGAATCATTTCCTGTACAAAATGAATACTGCATCAAAAAACCGCCCATGGCCGCATTTCTGCGTCATGGGCGATTGCTCCTCAGAACATCCTTCTTTAAAACTCTCCTGTTTTCGGGGACTTCCCGTCATTATTACCCTCGCCGGAAAGTCTGGCTGCCTTCACAAACGCAACCGGTGACAGGCTTCCAAATGTGGCTGAAACGTACTGATCGCCGACTGCATTCGGAATAATCACTTCCCAGTCCTTCTTTTCAGAATCGTAGTGTAATACATAGATCGTATCACCCTTAGCTACCTTCTCTACTGCAAATTCTACTGTAACCGGTGCAACTCCTTCTACATTGATGGGTCCGCCTACCACTTCCAGTGCGGTTCCCTCTTTGTAGTAGTTTCCAAGAATCTTCTTCAATCCGGCTTCCGTGTTAAGCGCTTTCAGAACCGTGCTGTACTTCGCAAGGCTGGCATTGATTGAAATACTGCCGTTTGAAGATCCCAGAAGCCCTACGGCTCCCACTTTCACAGTATCGGCAGAAGGACTGTTCTTTCCGCCTACGCTTCCTGCGTTCGGGCTGTTCTTTCCGCCTACGCTTCCTGCATTGGGGCTGGCGGAAGAAACCATTCCCATGCTCAGTACCAGGCCCATGACAAGGGCAAATGATACCGCCTTTTTCCATAATTTAACCATCGTATATCCCTCCTTTCTTCTGTGTTCTATATTAAAACTATATAAGTTCTAATACCAGTTCTGATCAGTCCCGTGGTGTATAGAACATCTCCACCACCGTCTCATAAAGTTTATCCTGATCCGGATAGAATTCTTCGTGCACTTCCCCCTGAATCCTTGTTCCTTCAATCGAACGGACAGAGTTATCAAAATCTATATTCTCTATATAAAAAGGAAAGGAAGGCAGTTCGATCTTACGGATGTCTGTCGTCATATTGTCATCCAGGATCGAATACAGCTCAGGAAGAAGCCTTCTGTCCTTCTTCATCTTTTCTTTCGCAGCCTCAACATACCCCTTGATATACTGTTTCTGCCTTCCCGCCCTCTCCTCACAGCTTGCATAGGTATGGATATCTCTGATATGAAGGTAGTGAAAACAATGTTCCCCCATAAGATGCACCGTGTCTCCCGGAACAAACAAAGGATCCGTCATCTGCAGAGCTGCATCTACATACTCTGGATCCATCCGGACCGACACTCCTCCTACCGCATCGTTCAGCGCAGAAACCGCATTAAAATTTATCGCACAATACCGGTGGATCGGTATATCCAGAAGAAGCGCCGATATATCTTCCGCCGTTTTCAGGCAGCTGTCTTTTTCATCGCTTCCATAGGCATACTGCAGCGCAATCTGCATACTCTGGATGGCCGCAAGATCTCCATTGACGTCATAGACCTTCACCGGCATCATCAGATCCCGGGGGATATTCAGAATCTTCATCTCCCTGGTTTCTGAATTCAGGCTGATCAGAAAAATCGCATCCGACTGCCCCCGGTTTCCCGGAAGAACGTCCTGGTCAAGCGCCTCGTCATGGTCAATCCCAAGGCACAGGATATTAACCAGCTCTTCTTTATATTCATAATGCTTCCCCTCATAGAAAACCGGCTGCGCCAGCCCTTCCACTGCCTTGTTATGCTTCAGAAAAGCAGAAGAACGCCATAACACAGACAGGATAACGCCGCAGACCAGAAGAATTCCTGCCAGAAACAGCCCATATCTGATGATCTTTCTATGATTCTTCATCATACCGCACTCCTATGATCAGCCAGCGGTTCGAAGGCTGGTCACCGATACAGGTAGACAGCGTAATCATCGAATCCCTGTCCGTTGGTGCGAATTCTTCATTAAAATACGCCGGCTGTTCTCCGAAATTCTTAAGATCATCTATAAAACGTACCCGCTCAGACAATGTATCAAAATTATAACTCTTAGGAATATAACGGTCATCAAATACCACCGCCGCATATACATGATAACGGATCGCCTCATCCGGCAGATAAATATTGATCTCCGTATGTTCCTTAAAAAAGTCCTCGTCATCATAGTCATGAAGCGTTCCGAACATGGAGCCATCATTCATGTCATGTCCATAGATGACGGTATTATTTTCCCGGAAATCCCGGCTGTTAATATTCTCCGTATAGATCGACCCCGGAAGCCCTTCCGTCTTCTCCAGAGTGGTGTTGAGATAATCAACACTGCCGTCCGCACTCTGAAGAACCGGATAAGAAACCCTGGTTCCCGGTATCTCGATATAGGCAAAGACATCACTGTTGACAGCCCACAGTTCCTCAAAATCTATAGGAATGTCCGCCTTCTTTTTTTCGTTATCTTCATCAAGATTCAGTTCCTTTATCTCCGCTGTTTTCTCTTCCTTTCCGCTTCCCGCAGAAAACATCAGCCCCACGATCGCAATGGCTGCTACCACGACTGCCGCCACTCCCGCCTTCACGTATTTTTCCACAATCATTCTCCTCTTCTGTTTCCTTGTCGTATAAGATTATAATCTTATAAAGTTTAGTTGTCAACACCTTTAAAGATTTATTTTTATGGATAAAGTATTGTTAAAATAATTCTGAAAGGGTGTGATCTCATGAAAAATCTGAAATTACTACGAAACCAGAAAGGATTAAGCCAGCAGAAACTGGCTGATATCTTACACATCAGCCAGCAGTCTGTGTATAAATACGAAAATGATATAACCTCTCCGGATATAGAGACACTAAAGAATATTGCAGATTTTTTTGAAACGTCAATCGACTATGTTGTCGGTTACACAGAACTCCCCCACAAGATTGAGCCGACCTTCCAGCTGACTCTGAATCAGGATGAAGCGAAACTGATTGAAAAGTATCAGAACCTTTCTCCGAACCGCCGGTCCGTCATTCATTCCGTGATCGACAGCTACTTCGAAAATTACTAAGTATGCCGGATTTTTTATAATATTTTCCGCTGCCTGGGGCATACTAATCCCGGGGTGATGATACCATGACTTTTCAAGATGAATTTCCAATCGGTTTTACCATGTCGCTGGCACAGCATACGGACGTCCTTACGCAGTTCGCCTCCCTTTCACCGGACGAACAGCAGCGGATCGTGGACGGTTCCCGTCAGATGAAGAGCCGTAAGGAGATGCAGAATTACGTGGAGAATCTGTTTCAGGGATAAGACAAGTCTTATCCCTTTTTTTCTGCATCCTTCCTGTACTGTACCGCAGCCGGGTCTCTGATCTGTTCTGTCCGCCTCCACTCCTTTGTCACATCATCCCGCTTCACCTCAGACTGATGCTGATACAGAAACCTTACCAGTTCATAACCGCTTACCCAGATCTCATGATTCCCCTCCCTCTGGGATTCGTCAAAAATCAGCTGCAGGCCGAAATGGAGATGATATTCATCAATATTATTGACATTTTCCTCCTTACTATATCCCGTCCGCCCGATATATCCGATGACATCGCCTGCCTGGACCACAGAACCTTTCTCAAGGCCTTCGGCATAGGGCCGGTCCTGCCGCAGATGTGCATAGTAATAGTAACGTTTTCCGTCAAAGCTGTTGATCCCCACGCGCCATCCCCCGTACTGATTCCATCCAAGCTCCGCCACATAGCCGGACTCCACTGCAATCACGGGGGTTCCCACCTGTCCCATCATATCGTGTCCCAGATGATTTCTCCGGTAGCCGTAAGTCCTGGAAGCGCCGAAATCATCATAGTCCGTGTAAGGGAACCCTTTCCCGATCGGATGAAAGGCCTTGAGCCCGTATACTTTTTTCCATTTTCCGGAATCTTCTATCTGATACTCTCCAACCATACCGTCCAGAACCGCACCATAGGCCTCCCGGTAATAAGGATAATACTGCATGCCCTCAGTCAGTTCCTCCAGGGTCTTCTCTCCCTTCGTCAGAATTTCCGCCACTCCGGAAAGATCCTGCTCCTTATATCCGGAGAAATCTCCCCCGTACTTTGCTCCCAGGATGGCAAGCAGTTCTACCCAGTTCAGATGCATTTCCTTTCCATAGGTATCCAGATCATACTGATATGCCTGCTTCATGGCTTCACAGGTTACGCCAAACTCTACCCACCTGATATAATCCTTCTCTTCCTCTGTCTCCTGTGCCCCGGTATCCGTCCGTCCGGAATCCGGTTCTTTCACCACACCGTTTTCATAGAATGACGGACCGGCCTTTTCTCCTGCCGTCATCAGTCCGCCGGCAGCCAGAGATATACATAAAAGCAGCACTGTCGTATGCCTTTTCATCCACTCATGCCCCGCTTTTCATTCCTGCCTTTATAGTCAGCTTATGCGGATTCTGCTTCTTACATTCCAGATAATCGCCTGCTTCCATTGAAATCCCGGTTTGCGGCAGCAGGACAGAAAAAAGCAGAGTAAAGGGGAAAGATTCCTTCCCTGTACTCTGCCTTTTTCCATTCTGTGATTTCTGCTTATTTCAAATGCCAGATATCCTTATTATAATCCGCAATGGTCCGGTCGGATGAGAAATATCCTGCCTTTGCAATATTGACCAGCATCTTCATACTCCATGCCTTCCGGTCCTCATACTCCTTATAAGCGCGGTCCTTCACCGCAATATAATCCTTCAGATCCAGCAGTGTCATGAACCAGTCCTTATAGATCAGTTCCGCATGAATCTGGAGCAGATGATACGGATCGCCGATCTTCATCATCTCCGGGCTGATGATAAAGTTCACCAGAGTCCGGATCTGCTCGTCTTCAATATAATAATCCGCTGCCCGGTAGCTGCTCTTCGCATAATGCTCAATCACCTTCTCACTGGATTCTCCGAAGATATAAATATTCTCGTCTCCTACCAGTTCATGGATCTCCACATTGGCGCCGTCCTCTGTTCCCAGGGTTACTGCACCGTTCAGCATAAACTTCATGTTACCCGTTCCGGATGCTTCTTTGGAAGCCAGGGAAATCTGCTCTGAGATATCACAGGCCGGAATCAGATGTTCTGCCATAGTCACATTATAGTTCTCTACCATTACGACCTTCAGATAGGGCGCAACCTCCGGATCGCCGGCCGTCAGTTCCTGCAGGCACAGAATCAGATGGATGATATCTTTGGCAATGGCATACGCCGGCGCAGCCTTGGCTCCGAAAATCATGGTAACCGGCGTCCCGGGCTTCTTTCCGGCCTTGATTTCCAGATATTTATAGATCACATACAGCGCATTCATCTGCTGACGCTTGTACTCATGCAGGCGCTTTACCTGGATATCGAAGACAGAATCAGGATTCAGCGAAAGCCCCTGGGTCTCCTTCAGATATTCGGCAAGCTGCACCTTCTTCGTATGCTTGACCTCCAGAAGCTTCTCAAGCGCCTCCCCATTGTCCGCCTGGCTCATCAGCGTCTCCAGCCTGTTGGCATCTTTACGGAAATCCCCGTCCACATAAGCATCCAGCCATTCCACCAGTTCCCTGTTGCAGTGCAGAAGCCATCTTCGGAACGTAATCCCGTTGGTCTTATTGTTAAATTTCTCCGGGTAAATGTCATAAAACGGCTTCAGTTCTGAATTCTTCAGAATCTCCGTGTGCAGGGCCGCCACTCCGTTGACACTGTATCCAAAATGAATGTCCATATGCGCCATATGCACCCGGTTCTGGTCATCAATAATGGCAACCCTTGGATCCTGGTATCTGCCCTTCATACGCATATCCAGATCCTTAATGATCGGTACAATCTGCGGCGCAACCTGTTCCAGATAGTCAAGAGGCCATTTCTCCAGCGCCTCCGCAAGAATCGTATGATTGGTATACGCACAGGTCTTCTGCACGATCTCAATCGCCTCATTGAAATCCACATTCTTCTGTACCAGAAGACGGATCAGTTCCGGAATCACCATGGACGGATGGGTGTCATTGATCTGGATCGCCACATGTTCATGGAGTCTGCGCAGATCATACCCTTTCTCCTCACATTCCTTTAAGATCAGCTGCGCACCGTTGGAAACCATGAAATACTGCTGATAGATCCGCAGCAGATTCCCGGCCCGGTCACTGTCATCCGGATAAAGGAAGAGCGTTAAGTTCCTTCCGATATCCTGCTTGTCAAAAGAAATACCGTTCCAGATAATACTCTCGTCCACACCTTCCACATCAAACAGATGGAGCCTGTTCTTCCCGTTCCCGTATCCGGCCACGTCAATATCATACAGCTTTGATGTCAGCGTAAAGTCCTTAAATGGCACCTGGAAACTGATACCCGTATCCTCCAGCCAGGACCGGTCCTCAATCCACGGATTCGGCTCCTCTTTCTGCTTATGGGCCTCAAACACCTGGCGGAACAGTCCCATATGGTAGTTCAGCCCGATTCCGTCCCCGCAAAGTCCCAGTGACGCAATGGAATCCAGGAAACAGGCGGCAAGCCTTCCAAGGCCCCCGTTCCCCAGAGACGGCTCCGGCTCAATCTCCTCAATTGCCGACAGTTTCTTTCCATTCTTCTCAAGCAGATCCGCTGCCTCGTCATAGATTCCAAGATTAATCAGATTATTGGACAATAATTTACCAATTAAAAATTCCGCAGAGATATAATATACCTTCTTATCTCCCGTAATATCCTTCGTTTCCTTTAACCGCTCCTTCGTATACGCAAGCAGGGCATAATAAATCTCCCGGTCACTCGCATCTTTTACTTCCTTATTTAATTCCTTCTGTAAAAATGTTGCTAAATCATGTTCAAGCATACTATTCCTCCAATCCATGCTTATGCAATTACAGTAATACTTTACCATAAGTTTCCACACTTGTCTAATAGGATATGTCACAATCATGAACAAACACGCATTACGGTATCTTTCCTCTATGGCAGTATACGTCAGAAAAGCGTACACACGGACCACACTCCTTGTCCGCTGTACGCTCTTCTTTCATCATTCTGCATTACTCTGCAGTCGCTTTTTCAACCTGTGCGATCGCCGCCTTCTGCATGGGGATCCTGCAGTTACGGTTGCTTCCGAACTCCACGATTACGTCACTGTCGCTGATATCAATGATCACACCGTAGAAACCGCAGTTCGTCAGAACCGTGTCCCCCACTTCCATCTCTGCAATCATGGACTGGATCCTCTTCTGCTCCTTCTTCTGTGGTCTCATGAAGATAAAATAAAAGCCGCCGAAAATTACCGCATATACAAGAATCAATAATGCCCAGCTTCCTCCTGCGCTCTGTGTTGCCAATGTGTACATAAAATTCTTCCTCCTAATATCTGTCTTGAAAAAACACTATTGCTATCATACACAAAATTCTGGCATACATCAAGTAATTTTAGAATATTTTAATGGATTTCTCCATACCCGCAAGCTTCCTGGCCTTATACTCCCGGTATCTGCCCGCCTCGATGGCCTCCCGGATCTCCTCCATCATCGTATTATAGAAGTAAAGATTATGGAGCACACATAAACGCATACCGAGCATCTCCTTTGCCTTAAGCAGATGACGGATATATGCCCGGGAATACGTCCGGCAGGCAGGACACTGGCAGCCTTCTTCAATGGGCGACTGGTCCAGTTCATATTTCGCATTAAAAAGATTGAGTTTTCCCTGGTTCGTATAGACATGCCCATGACGTCCGTTACGGCTGGGATAAACGCAGTCGAAGAAATCCACGCCCCGTTCCACCGCCTCCAGAATATTTGCCGGTGTACCGACCCCCATCAGATAAGTCGGTTTCTCTGCCGGGAGATGGGGGACCACCGCCTCCAGGATCCGGTACATCTCCTCATGAGACTCTCCCACTGCCAGCCCTCCGATGGCGTATCCGTCAAGGTCAAGCTCTGTAATCTCCCTGGCATGCCGGATGCGGATATCCTCGTATACGCCCCCTTGATTGATCCCGAACAGCATCTGCTGCCGGTTAATGGTATCCGGAAGGCTGTTAAGCCTGTCCATTTCCTTCTTACAACGGACAAGCCAGCGGGCCGTCCTCTCTACGGACCGTTCCATATACTCCCGGTCTGCCACACTGGACGGACACTCGTCAAATGCCATCGCAATGGTAGATGCCAGATTAGACTGGATCTGCATACTTTCTTCCGGCCCCATGAAGATCTTCCGTCCGTCGATATGGGAGTTGAAATACACTCCCTCTTCTTTTATCCGTCTTAATCCTGCCAGGGAAAATACCTGGAAACCGCCCGAATCCGTCAGAATTGGTCTGTCCCAGACCATAAACCGATGAAGCCCTCCAAGCTTTTTCACCACTTCATCTCCCGGACGGACATGAAGGTGATAGGTATTGGAAAGTTCCACCTGCGTCTTAATCCCCTTCAGATCATCCGTGGAAACGGCTCCTTTGACAGCCGCCGCCGTTCCCACATTCATAAATACCGGGGTCTCAATGACCCCGTGTACTGTATGCAGTCTCCCTCTCTTGGCAGAACCATCCCGTCTGATTAACTCATACATGGTCTTCTCCTCACTGATTCCGTAATCAATATCACAAATATTAGTAATGGCACACCACCGGCACTCCGTCATACATCAGATCGTATAACTGCTTCGCAATGCTGTATGGCAGATTCACACATCCGTGGGAACCATGGGTCTGATACCTTCTGCCGCCAAATGACGACTGCCAGGTAGCGTCATGGAATCCGATGCCCCCGTTAAAAGGCATCCAGAAAGCTACCGGCGTCTCATATTCATAGGTTCCGTCCGGCTGCTTCTCTCCCCTGAGCGTCCTGTTTTTCTGCTTCCACGCCAGTGAATAGACTCCCTGGGGTGTTGCATGGCCTTTATTGGGATTACCGGTCACACAGTCCGACTGCAGGATCACCTGGCCGTCCTTAATAAAATACATCTTCTGGTTCGTCAGATCAACCTCCGCATACGTGCCGCCCACGTCACTTCCGCCGTGGCTGATCCCCCGGCTGGAATAAGCAGGCTCCCTGGTCACGGTCTCCGCATTCTGGATATTGGCAGTCAGTGCGGCATACTCCGCATCCTGGTCAATGCGCCAGCCAAATCCCCCGCCTTCTACCGTTACCACATTCCCGCCTGCCGTGGTAAACTGCCGAGGCACTCCCTTGGTATTATACTTGTCGGCCAGGGACTGTACATATGCCCGGACTGCTTCTTCGTCAAAAGTCACGTTCATATCCCCGTCAACTCTGATCCACTGGGAAATCACCGATGCATCCACCACTTCCGTGTCAGGATTCATGTCATAAGTAACATTCGCCCCCAGATAGCTGTTCATGGCCGCTGCCGCTGCCGTAACCTCCGGGGAATCGGCCACAAACCTGGGCGGCATATAACAGCCTGCTTCAGAAAGATCCATCGTGGGCCGGAAACCATTGATGGCCTCCGCCACCTTCTGGCTGAATACCTCTCCGTTGATCTGCGTTCCCACAACCTCAGGCACAACCACGAACTGCCCCTCCTGAAACTCCGGATGTGCATCCACGGAAGGCGTCTGGGTCTCCGGGTTCATACAGCCAAGCGCTGCAATCGCCTCGCCAAGCGCCGCCTCATCATACCGGACTCCGATCTCCGTCTCAATCTCAGGATGATCCCACAGAGATTTAGGCCACAGGAATCCGTTCTGCTCCTCTGCAATCTCATTAAGCTTCTCCCCCGGCACGTACTCCAGTGAAATACCCGAACCGTCAATCGTCTCCTTTTTACCGTCAGACCCTTCCAGTGTCAGCGTATAATCCTCCACCTTCTTCTTCATCCCGTCTTCCACCTGCTCTACACTCTTCAGCGAACAGTCTGTGCCGTTAATCTTTGTAAAAAACATAAAATGGCTGTTAAAAAACATGGACAGTCCTATGTAAGCCGCCAGCAGCACACCTGCCACGCTGCCGGCAGCAATCAGCGCAGTCTTTCCGGCTTTCTGGTTCCTGTCCTTTTTCTTCTTTCTGCTCTTCTTTTCCATCCGATCCTCTTCCCAGTCATCAAAACCGCCGAAATCCTCTGTTTCTTCATATGGTTCCAAGTCCCGGCCTCCCAGCTTTTCTTCTCTGTTATGCCTCGTTTTCTTCCTGTGCCCGTCTAAGAACTCTTCCGCATCCTTTTGTCCGGCTGCTCCAGATACGTCTCCGCCAGCAGATACAGAAGCACGGTGAGCGTCCTTCCTGCGAGTTTTCTTTTTATGCGGGACATTCTCCGGCAGAACTTCCCCCGGTGAAACATTCCTTTGTGAAGTCTCCCTCTGCGGAACATCTCTTTGTGAAGCCTCCCTCTGCGGGCGGCCTCCCTTCTGTTCCTCCTGTCCAGGCCTCCTGCGGGCCAAAGCCTTCTCATGAACGCTGTCCTGCGGTTCTTTCCGGCGGGGCCGCCCTTCCCTTTCCGGGGCTTTCCTGCCGGAACTCCCTTTGCTGTTTTTTTTACCGGAAGATTTTTTTCTCGAAATATCATTACTGCCATCCATTTCCCGAAATGATTTTGATTGGTTAAGGTCGTCAAAAAACTCCTTCATAGTCTCTTCGACTATCTCTTCTGCCTTTTTATCTCTACTACCCATCAACCTTACTCCTATGATAGAATTTGGTACACTGGCGGACAAGAGCCGCCTGGCCCTTTAAGGAATACCTAAAGGTACACCCATACATTATAATATGCCCCTATTCAAAAGTACAGTTTTAAAAACGAAAAAATTAATGAATATTTCCTGAAGATATTGCAATTTTATTACAAATATATTAAAATTATACAATTTAACGACTGATCACAGGAAAAGGAGACAGAACAATGGCAGGATCAACTTATGGAAAATTATTTACCGTCACCACATGGGGCGAATCTCACGGACCGGCAATCGGCGTCGTCATCGATGGCTGCCCTGCAGGCCTTCCCCTTACAGAAGAAAATATCCAGCAGTTCCTGGACCGCAGGAAACCGGGACAGAGCAGATTCACCACGGCACGAAGCGAAGCCGACCAGGCAGAAATCCTCTCCGGCGTCTTCGGGGGCAGGACCACGGGAACTCCCATCTCTGTCATTGTGCGCAACCAGGACCAGCGCTCAAGGGACTATGGAAAGATCAAGGACTGCTACCGCCCGGGACATGCCGACTATACCTTTGATGCAAAATACGGCATACGGGACTACCGGGGCGGCGGCAGAACTTCCGGGCGCGAGACCATCGGACGGGTTGCGGCAGGCGCAGTCGCCTCCAGGCTTCTTAAGAGGCTTGGGATCCATGTGACTGCCTATACCAAGGCAATCGGAAGCATTTCCGTCCCGGAATCCGAATATGACTATGACAGCATAAACCAAAATCCCTTATATATGCCGAACAATGAATATGCCGGAAAAGCCGCCGCATATCTGGAAAGCTGCGTGAAAAACCAGGATTCCTCCGGCGGAATCATTGAATGTATCATCGACGGTATGCCCGCCGGAATCGGAGAACCTGTATTCGACAAGTTAGACGCCTGCCTGGCAAAAGCAGTGATGTCCATCGGCGCTGTCAAGGGCGTGGAGATCGGCGACGGATTTGAGGCCGCCCGCATGACAGGAAGTGCAGATAATGATGAATTCTGTATGAAAAAGGGAACCGTGTGCAAGAAAAGCAACCATTCCGGCGGAACACTCGGGGGACTCAGCGACGGCAGCCGTATCGTACTTCGTGCAGCGGTAAAGCCTACCCCCTCCATCTCCCGGGAACAGAAGACGGTGGATATTCATGGAAAGGAGACCTCCATCTCCATTACAGGCCGTCATGATCCGGTCATCGTGCCAAGGGCCGTGGTGGTGGCAGAATCCATGGCCGCAATCACGGTCGCAGATCTGCTGCTGGCAAATATGGGGGCGAAAATGGAATACCTGGAAAAGATATACAAGGAGTAGGCAGCCGGATGAAGGTCTGAAACATTACGGGACGGCATGATTTCGTGCCGTCCCGGACATATCCCCCACTACTTATACTATCCTTCCATCACCTTCACATAAAACTTCCGGTTCCTCGGCCCGTCAAATTCACAGAAATATACATCCTGCCAGATCCCCAGCACCAGTTCCCCTTCATGCAGAATCAGAGTCTGGGACGGCCCCACAAAACTGGTCTTGATATGCGCATGGGAATTCCCTTCCATATGCTGGTAATACCGGGTCCTGACAGGGAATGCCTCATTAAGCCCATACAGCATATCATGAACCACATCGGGATCTGCATTCTCATTGATCGTAAAACCTGCGGTAGTATGAGGCGAATACACTACCACGATTCCCTCTTTCACCCCGCTTTTTGCAATATCCTGCCGGATCATGTCTGTCACCTTTGCCATCTGCTGTTCTTCCCTTGTTGATATCTGATGTTCATATAGATTCATATCCGTTCCTCCTATTCACTATTCTTTCTCCAGATACGCCTGTAACCGTGAATAATTCCGCTTTGCCTGCTGATACCCGTGCTCATAGAAATGCATCAGCGCATCGTAATCCTTCTCAACCCTCGAGACGGTGGGAATCCTGGGACCGAAGACAAAGATCTTCCCCTCTCTCTCAAGCTGCTCCACCTGCCGGATCTGCCGGTTATACTCATAATTCCGCCGGATTGTCACCCGCACCAGTTCCGGATACTTCCGGTACGCCCTGCGGTACAGATTCGCCATAGCCCGGGACGTTGGTTTCTTCCGGTATCCCGGGTTCCTGGTCAGTACCACGATGATTTTCTCATTCCCGATCTCCAGCGCACGCCTCACCGGAATGGAATCTGCAAGCCCTCCGTCCAGATACGGCACGCCGTCCACATTTACAATGGGCGCCACCAGCGGCATACTGCAGGATGCACGGCAGACCTTCATAAGACGTTCCCGGTCCTTATGCTCTGTCATGTACTCCGCCTGCCCGGTCTCACAATTGGTCGTAACCATCTCACACTCCATCTCTGAAGCAAAATAGGTGTCATAATCAAATGGAAAGATCTCGTTAGGATACCAGTCGAAGATCATGTCCATATTCATCAGGCTCTTCTTTTTGATAAATTTCCGGAAGCCATAATAGTAACTGTATTCTCTTTCCTTGTGGATCATGCAGTCCCTGGTCCTTCCAGGCTGCCTTGAAACATAATCCACACCATTGCAGGCACCGGCAGACACGCCGACCACATGGGATGTATACAATCCCTGCTCCATCAGATAATCCAGGACTCCCGAGGTGAACACCCCTCTGGTAGCCCCGCCTTCCAGTACCATTGTTGCATTTATCATAATTAAAACCCCGCTTTCTCACCTGCTATTATATACCCATTTCCCGGCATAGTACAGTAAATAATAAAATCTGCACAAAAAGGATCCGCAGGCCTCATTCTTTCATAGACTTTGCCCTCTGAATATGATATAATCCATAGTACCACACATTGATCCAGTCTCAGAAGGGAGATATCCTGACAGATCATGACAGAACACAAAAGATAATCGCAAAAGTTTAACATAGCAGTCTGCATAACACTTTTATTACAATTTATTACAAGGGGTGATATTGAATGGCATTGACAAATGAAGATCTGCTGGCAATCTCACAATTGCTGGACACCAAGTTAGACTCAAGATTAAATCCAATAAAAAATGATATCAAAGCCATCCGGGATGAGCAGACACTGATCAAGGATGAACAGCGAAGGATGAAGGATGAACAGACGAGAATCAGACTGATCATCGAGAACGATGTTCTGCACGCTATTAATATTCTGTCCGAAAATTATGTACCGGCGGCAAAGCGGTATGAAAAAGCTGCGGATCAGATAGAAGCAATGCAGTCCGACATTGATATCATGAAGAAAGTCCTCGCCGACCACAGCGAAAAGCTGAAGAAGATTTCATAAGCGTACGATTTTCAAAAGAGTGTAAAGCCGGTTATATCTTTTACAGGCTTTACACTCTTTTATTTCTTTCAGAATACGTCCCTCTTCAGATTCAGCCTACTTTCTTTACAAAGGTAAGTCAGCCTTGATATTTTCCCCCATATTTGGTAAGATATGCAAGGTACACATTTTTTATATACAGGAAACAAAAGCAACGGATCGTTATCACAAATAAAAAGGAGTATCAGAACACTATGATCAGTACAAGCAACGTAACATTACGAGTAGGGAAGAAAGCCCTGTTTGAAGATGTAAATATTAAGTTTACCGAAGGAAACTGCTATGGTCTGATCGGCGCTAACGGCGCCGGAAAGTCCACCTTTCTCAAGATCCTGTCCGGCCAGCTTGAGCCAAGCAAGGGCGAGGTTGCCATCACTCCCGGGGAACGCCTCTCTTTCCTGCAGCAGGATCATTTCAAATACGATGAATACCCGGTCCTTGACACGGTCATGATGGGAAATGCAAGGCTTTACGAGATTATGAAGGAGAAGGAAGCCATCTATGCGAAAGAAGATTTTACCGATGAGGACGGAATCAAGGCAAGCGAACTGGAAGGAGAATTCGCAGCCATGAACGGATGGGAGGCAGAATCCGATGCCGCCACCCTGTTGAACGGCCTGGGAATCCCGACGGAAATGCACTACGAGATTATGCAGAACTTAAACGGCCCGGAGAAGGTAAAAGTCCTGCTTGCCCAGGCTCTTTTCGGCAACCCGGACATCCTGCTTCTGGATGAGCCAACCAACCATTTAGACCTGGATGCCATCGCATGGCTGGAGGAATTTCTGATTAATTTTGACAACACGGTTATCGTGGTATCCCATGACCGGTATTTTCTGAACAAGGTCTGCACCCAGATTGCAGATATCGACTATGGAAAGATCAAGCTCTATGCCGGCAACTATGACTTCTGGTACGAATCCAGCCAGCTGCTGATCCGTCAGATGAAGGAGGCCAACAAGAAAAAGGAAGAGAAGATCAAGGAACTGCAGGAATTTATTTCCCGGTTCAGCGCCAACGCTTCCAAATCCAGACAGGCAACCTCCCGGAAGCGCGCCCTGGAAAAGATTCAGCTTGACGACATCCAGCCGTCCAGCCGCAAATATCCTTATATCGATTTCCGTCCCAACCGCGAGATCGGCAATGAAGTCCTTTCCGTGGACGGATTAAGCAAGACCATTGACGGCGAGAAAGTCTTAGACAATCTGACATTTACTCTGAACCGGGATGACAAGGTAGCTTTCGTTGGAAGCAACGAGCTTGCCAAGACCACCCTGTTCCAGATTCTGACAGGAGAGATGGAACCGGACGAGGGAACCTACAAATGGGGAATCACCACTTCACAGGCATATTTCCCCCTGGACAGCGGCGATGAATTTGACAATGACTCCACCATCGTAGAATGGCTGACCCAGTATTCCGAGGAAAAGGACGTGACCTATGTCCGCGGTTTTTTAGGCCGCATGCTCTTCTCCGGGGATGACGGCGTGAAGAAAGTGCGTGTCCTCTCGGGTGGCGAGAAGGTCCGCTGTCTTCTGTCCAAGATGATGATCTCCGGGGCAAATGTGCTGATCCTCGATGAACCAACCAACCACCTGGACATGGAAGCCATTACAGCGCTGAACAACGGTATGGTAAAGTTTCCGGGCGTTCTTCTCTTTTCATCCAGAGACCATCAGATCGTCCAGACAACGGCGAACCGGATTATGGAGATTGTTCCCGGCGGCAGGCTGATTGACAAGATTACCACCTATGATGAATATCTGGAAAATGACGAGATGGCAAGGAAGAGACAGACTTACACCATTCAGGGAGAAGAAGACGATTAAACCGATCTGCCAGGATTAAAAGAGGCTGCCGGAAATGTTTCAAAATACAACATTTCCGGCAGCCCCTTTTCAGATTTTCCATTTGCCAGCCATCTGTTTCTGCCTTACACCATTCTGCTCACCGGAATCTCTCACTCAGAGTAACGTAAGCCCGGTCAAAATCTTCCTGCTTTCCATCCCCTTTTACACAGGACAGAATCTCGTGCCGCTGTCCCTGCCTGTCCGTAAGAAACAGCACCTTTCCCTCTTTCCCCTGAAGACCTACTTCTACTTTCTCCATCGTAGAAAGCGGATAGATGCTGACCTTGTCCTTTCCAAGCAGCACATAATCTTTCGTAATGATAATATGTTCCTCTTTCAGTTCAAAGGATTCCGGATCCACCAGCTGACGGAAAAATTCTTCCTTATCCTCTGCTACATCCAGTTTTTCTTTCAAGTCCCGCCAGGACTTCAGATTCAGCACCGCAAGTGCAGCCCCGGCCACTGCCAGGAGACTTCCAAGCAGCACATCCGAGAACATACCGATCAGGGCCACTGCCAGAAGGCTTCCCCATACGATCATTCCTGTCCGGATCCTTTTTACCTGCGCCTCTATAAAATCATAGTATTTCTGTTCGCCCGCCGTCTGTATCCCCATTTTCTTTACCGAATCCTCTCCGGAAATCCAATCTTCTTCTGTACCTTCCGAAGCGTTTTATTGGAAAAATACTGGGCTTTCTCTGCATTCTCTTTAATCATGCCGTCAATATAAGCCTTGTCTTTCTCAAGCCTGGCCACCTCGTCCTGCAGCGGTTTCAGCACAGACACAACCGCCTCGCCTACCGCTGTCTTGAAATCACCATAACCCTTGCCATCGAACTCTGCGACCACTTCCTCCGGCTTCTTTCCGGTACACGCACTGTAAATATCAATCAGGTTCTTAACCCCCGGCTGCTCGTCACGGTAGAGAATCTGCGCCTCTGAATCAGTCACCGCCCGTTTACATTTGCGCATGATGGCATCCGGGTCATCCATCAGATAGATGCTGGCATTGGGATTCTCATCGGACTTTGACATCTTCTTTGACGGATCCTGCAGGCTCATGATCTTTGCGCCCACCTTGCCGATATACGCCTCAGGAATGGTAAAGACATCTCCGTATATATTGTTAAACCGTTCCGCAATATCCCTGGTAATCTCCAGATGCTGCATCTGATCCACGCCCACCGGCACCACATCTGCCTGGTAAAGCAGAATATCTGCCGCCATGAGCACAGGGTAGGTAAATAAGCCTGCATTAATATTGTCCGCATGTTTCGCCGACTTGTCTTTAAACTGGGTCATACGGTTCAGTTCCCCCATGTATGTAAAACAATTCAGGATCCAGGCCAGTTCCGCATGGCCGGACACATGGGACTGGTAATAGATACAATTCTTCTTCGGGTCAAGCCCTGCCGCAATATAAAGAGTCAGAAGCGCCCTCGCCCTCTTTCTGAGTGTTGCCGGATCCTGCCTTACAGTGATGGAATGCATGTCTACCACACTGTAGAAACATTCATACTCGTCACTCAGCGTCACCCAGTTCTTCAGTGCGCCAAGATAATTTCCAAGTGTCAGATTGCCAGTTGCCTGCATTCCGCTGAATAATACTTTCTTATTATTGATCATCTACAATCTCCTCCATTCTGATCTTCTGGATTCTACTCTTCCCACGGCTTTACTTCATCGTCATAGTAGACCACATTTTCCGAAAGGATGACCGGTTTCCCATCTGTTACCTCCACCTCTGTCACCGCACAGTTCTTATGTACACCGGTTCCCCAGTATTCTGCCAGGCTCCTGCCCTTCATATTATTCAGAAGTCCCGCCAGGGCCGCACCATGGGTGGTAATCAGAATTCTGCTTTCCTGATATTCCTTGTTCCCGTAAAGTTCCTGCAGAAATTCTCCGGTCCGCTGCTTCACCTGCGCAAAATCCTCTCCGCCTTCCGGAGCAAGATACCGGTCAGGCCCATCGAAAAAGCGCCTGAACCCCTCGGGTAGATCCCATCCGCTTTTCGAACAGCACCGTCCTTCATATTCTCCAAACGCCATCTCCACAAGCCGCTCATCTTCTATGACAGGAACCTCTCTTCCCGCAAGAATCAGTTCCGCCGTCTCCCTTGCCCGGGACAGAGGACTTGAATAGCACAGGTCAAAGGGAATGCCGGCAAGCTCTCTGGCGGTCTTTTCTGCCAGCGATCTGCCAAATTCATTCAGCGGGATGTCCACCTGTCCCTGGATCTTACGAGCCTTATTCCAGTCTGTCTCTCCATGCCTTACTATATATAACTTCATCTTCTGCCTCCTATACACACATACTTTATAAGTATACCATATCTCCAGATTTTTTCCATAGCCAATTTTTTTAATATTTTATGCATTTTTTGTTCCATGAATCTAGTGAATCGATAGAATCATATTCTTGAATTATTTCTTTAATATTCTTATCTTTTTTCTCATACACTCCACTTCTTTTTTTCTATAATCATTAACTCTCTGACTCAGTTCATCAAGAATGGAATATAAAAAATCTGTAAAATTTGTAATAAAAACATCTAATGAAACAAGACAAAAATCTCTTCTGCTGTTAAATACAATATTATATTTTTCCCAAAATATATTGTCCCATGCTATTTCAATTTTATTTTCTAATCTTCTAAAATAGATACCCGGCATAACATTTCCTTCTCTTACTGACAGCCAGAAATGATTAAAGATCCATCTGCTATTTCCTGAAAACCATAAGTCAAATTCCAAATCATCTTCAGAATCATATTCCTCTGCATTTTCAATCAATTCTAAAATTGTATCACCTTTTACTGGTAACGGGAATGCATCATATCCTAATATATATTCTATTTTTTCACAAAACCACTCCACAATCAGATAAAGATTCCCTTTAAATTTGTATTCACCATCATACATACAGATATCCTGACCTTCTATCCAAATTCCCATATAACCATATACACTGTCGTCCCCGTCTGCAGTATGATCTTCAAATCCATATTCTATAGCAAAATCATTTTTATCTCCAAAAAACATCAGTATACCATCCTTCACAAATAACCTTTCCTCTTTTTAATCAAAACAGAATTGTACCACACATTTGACACTCTACACAATCCACCCTATAATATCTTACAGAACATAAAGAAAGAAGGCGCTTGCATATGATTCAGATCATACCCATAAGAAACCATCCAGAATTGGCAGAAAGGGCTGCAGAATGGTTCAACCAGAAATGGAGAACCCCTCTGGAAGCATATAAAGAAAGCATTGCGGACTGCCTCAGCCAGATGAACGCTGTTCCTCAATGGTATCTTGCCATGGAGGACAATGTCATTTCCGGCGGCCTAGGCGTAATAGAAAATGATTTCCATAACCGCAGGGACCTGGCGCCAAATGTCTGCGCCGTATTTGTAGAGGAGGACTTCCGCTGCCAGGGAATCGCAGGAAAAATGCTGGATGGGAATTCTTATGCATGGTACAGGGGGACGGCGAACCGGAACTTTCAAGAATGTACATCCATACCCAGGAATAACCGGCCAGCGGGAAACACCGGTTTCCCGCCGGATTTCCATCTTAAAACGGCAGTGTCATCTGTTCTGTCCTGTAGGGTCTGCGATACTGGCTGATGATATCATCCATACGATAGAGAATCTTTCTGTTCCGGCACTCTTCTGCAAAAAATTCCCAAAGTTCCCGGGCCTTCGGGCTGATACACTCGTAGTAGTTTCCATACCTCTTCTGATAGGCTTCCGAAAGCCTTTCCCCCGGGAACAGTTCGTTCAGTTTCTGGTAATACCATGCTCTCTGATTCCCCCGCAGAGTCATGCCAAAGGCAGGATAGATAAATCTGGCCCCTGCGTCCCCGGCCATACGGATAATCTTCCCGACATTTTCCTCATTATCTTCGATAAAAGGCAGGACAGGCATGAGCAGGATCCCCGCATACAGTCCTGCCTCCGAAAGCTTCTCTACGAGACGGAACCGCTCTGAAGGCCGGGAAACATGAGGCTCAATCCGGGCGGCCAGATCATCGCAGGCACATGTCACCGTAATCTTAAGAAGCACTGGTGAATGCTCTGCAATGCTTTGCAGAATGTCTATATCCCGCTCAAGCAAAGAACTTTTCGTTGCAATGGCCGCTCCGAACCCAAATGCATCGCATAGTTCCAGCGCATGTCTTGAAAGCTTTAATTCCCGTTCAAAAGGATTGTACGGGTCGCTCATGGCGCCGGTCCCCACCACCCCGGTTCTGGTTTTTCTGCGCAGATCGTCCCGGATAATCCGCAGGGCATCTTCTTTCGCACGCACCTTGTCAAAATCACCGACTCCGTAACAGTCCGAACGGCTGTCACAGTAGATACAGCCGTGACAGCAGCCTTTGTAAATATTCATATTATAATCAATCCCGAACCAGCCTGCGGGAGCCTTTACCTTCGTTACGATTGTTTTTGCCGGTATATATTCCATCTCTTTCCTCCCACGCTTCTTTTACTTCAGCTATACCTTTTACAAAATTTTAACACGGATAACGGAAAAAAACAAAAAAATATATCCTGACAGAGATATAAATTCTAACATGACATACAGTTGTCGTGTTCATTCTGGTAGAATCATCCTATCAAAAGAAAAGGAGAATCTATACTATGGAATATGAAATCATCACATTAGAGGAAAAAATCGCAGTCGGCCTTTCCGCACGGACAAACAATCAGTCGCCCGACATGGGCGCCGTGATCGGCGGACTCTGGAACCGCTTTTATAATGACGGAGTCTACGCTTCTATTCCGAAGAAAGCCAATGCAAAAGCGCTGGGAATCTATACCGGATATGACGGAGATGAGAAGTCTGATTATACCGTCCTGGCGGCCTGTGAAGCGGCAGAAGAACCCCAGGAAGGAGACTATGCCGTCTGCCGGATTCCGGCGGGCCGTTATGCGAGATTTGTCGTTCACGGGGACATGGTTCAGGCTGTGGCTGCGGCATGGCAGGAAATCTGGAGTATGGACCTGCCCAGGACATTCCAGTGTGATTTTGAGGAATACCAGGATGACAGCATGGACAATGCCGAGATCCATATTTACGTGGGATTAAAGGAAGAGACACAGATTGAGTCCAGATGTGGGATTCTCTGCAGTGAATGTGCCTACCGGGAGCAGATGAACTGCAAGGGATGTACACAGATCCAGAAACCGTTCTGGGGTGACAGCTGTCCATTGAAATCCTGCTGTGAGGAAAAATCCCAGGAGCACTGCGGAAATTGCGTGAATTTCCCCTGCGATTTACTGAACCAGTTCGCTTATGACGAGAAACAGGGGGACGGCGGGAAGCGCATCGAACAGTGCAGAACCTGGAAGAAATAAGAACATTTCATCGTCAGAAGTTCCTTTAAGAGAGGGCGGCCAGCACCCTCTCTTAAAATCAAACAACCGACTCTCCTATAAAAGATTACAAGAATGTCATCTTGGTACAGAAGTAAAATTATTTTACTCCTGTACCATTTTCATATTTCTGTAGAATCTGAAGTTATGGGATTACTGGAAATTTTACATTCTCATGATAATTCTAAGATTTCATTTGTGTTTGCGGAGGCATCACTGTTATATCCATTACAGTATAGGTTTAAAAATAATATCCCTTGTCCGAGATCTCCCGGATAAAATAAATATTTTATTTCCCCGAAAATCATTGACATTTTCGCAGGGATGTGATATAAATAAATCACATCATTCCCCGAGGAAAAAAATATTATCACAGGGGATTATTTCTCTTACAAAAAAGCAGGAGGTCTTCCATATGTTAAACGTAAATGAAAAAAACTTACTTGAAGCCGTCGAAACATATCTCATAGATAACGGATGTGATCCCATCAAAACCAGACAATACTTTAATGCCAGACGCTTTTCACACGGGATTGTTATGACTCTTCCCGCAGTATGTCTTGTTCCTGGCAACAAACCTGCAGAGTCAAGAAGCAAACAGACGCATATCCATGTAACATCAAAGTCACGTGAATTTTTCTACTCAGCAAAAGAGCTTGAAGAAGCAAAGGCTTCCACTCCATGGATACGTCAGAATCTTATAATTGCTTACAATAACATTCAGGCACTTCACGGAGAAGAACTCTCACCAGGCCTGTCTATGGCTGATTCTTACATGATGACTAAAATTGAATGCCGTAAAAGCCAGGAAAAGCAGGTACAGCTTAGCAGACTTTCCGAAGACGATGCACTATTCTTAAAACTCCGCCAGGGTCTGTATGAAAATGATGTTCTGATTTTCCTCAAATACCGGGACTCCCGTCAGTTCTTTGTCGTTGGTATCCCTTATTCCTATCACTTTTTTAAGTTTAAATTTGAAAGCCCAAGAAAAACTGCCCGTTTCAGGGTGAAAACCTATGAATCATTACAAAGCAGAAATGCCATCCCGGTAAAAACAGCAGTGGAAAATGTTCTTGCCGAACACAGATCAGACGAAATTATTGAAAGCGAAGAACCTATCTCTGATACAGTTTACCAGAGAATGGTGGATTCTGCCGAAGCAAGTGATACCACATATACTGCTGAAGAGTATGTTGCGCAAAATCCAGATGGCAACAGCGCCACGAGTCACCGCCCGCCAACAAATCCCGCCTTAGGAAAAGAGGCTATCAAAGACAACAGCTACTGCTGTTCCATTAACGCCGGCCATAATACATTCCTCAAACCGGATGGAACAAAATACATGGAAGTACATCATTTAATTCCGTTGAACCAGCAAAAAAATTTCCAGTATAAGCTGGATACGAAAGCCAACATCGTACCTCTGTGTCCAAACTGCCACAGAATGCTTCATTATGGATGTTTAAAAGATATCAAGGAGACTCTCAAAGATCTCTATGATAAAAGAACAGCTGCCTTAAAACAGAGTGGACTGGATGTCAGTTTTAAAGATTTAATCTCTTACTATGTAGTTGAAACCACTGTCTAAAACTAAAAAGTAAAAAGCTGTTTTGACAATTGCATGAATAACGTCTATAATACTTTTATTACATCCGTAAGAATTAAGGAGGGGTATGAATGAGTGATCTGCCACAGATTTCCGAAGCTGAATTTGAAGTTATGAAAATCGTATGGAAACATGCGCCGA